>NZ_QSUN01000009.1 GCF_003438995.1 Bacteroides sp. OM05-12 | reverse complement strand
ATAATTGGGAGGCAAAGATAAGAATTTAGACTTAATCCCTCAGGTTTTTACGTTGGTCCCTTTTATCCTTGCATTAAAAGATTCGGAGGCAGCATTTGTAGAACGCCTTTCAAAGAAATTGATAATATTCAGGCAGTGTGTGTCTGTATTGATCGCGCCACTCTTCCAAACGTAAGAAAGCCCGATTTGTCCACTTCATCATACCGTCCGGCAAGTCGTGTCAAAGCTATATCCTTAAACCGACATTGATGATAGATTAATCCTAACCTCATAGATAAGTAATAATCTTTCTTTATATCCGGATACTCCCGAAAAAGTATTTCCTAGAACAGTGAATATTAGCAGACCTAATATATACCCAAGGTATAAATTTATGAGTTATTTATTATCTTTTGGTTTATATATGTTTTTAAACATGGCTATTTATTATGAAATTATTTAAAAAAACAATAATATTGCAGTTATTAAAGCTGGTTAAAAATGTACCACCTATTAATAAATATAATAAGATAAGTTATGAAAAAGGGATTATTTACGCTTTTAATTGTTTTTGTGGCCTTGTTTGTGGCAGATATGAGTGCGCAAACCTCTCGTAAGGCCAAAGTTCCGGTACAAAAAGATGTAGCTTTTGAATCACTTCGATGGACACAGCGCAGACCATTGTCGTTGATTAATGGTTTTAAAACTTCTATGCCGTTTAAGGTATCGCAGAAGGGTGCATTGGGTAGATTCTTTGCTAAATCAGTTGGAGATGGTACAATGATTAATGGTAATGTGATTGCTGCTAATAATTGGACGGAGGATAATTTGCATTATGGTGTTTATTCCTTTAATGCAAAAGGTGATTTTACTATTGATCCTATTATTGAAAAAGCTGAATTAAATTCACCAATGGCTGTTTATGCTAAAGGAAAATATTATACTTTTGGCTATCAGGAATTTTGGGGGATGTTGCTTGAAGTTTCTTGTACTATATTTAATACCGAAACGTGGGAAAGAGAAAATGTATCTTCTAACGAGGCGGTATGGAATAATATTCCGGTATCTTCTGCGATGGCTTATGATGCGACAACCGACAATGTGTATGCTGTAACTTATAATGCAGATCTGACCGGGTATTATTTAAGTATAATGGATCAGGAGAATGGTACTTTTACTAGAATAAGTGACTTAAGTAGAGCATTTATTACACTTGCTGTTGCACCGGATGGGATATTATATGGTATTAGTGAAGAGGGAGTGCTTTACAAATTGGGCAAAGATGGGACAGAAACATTTATTGGAGTAACGGGCTTAACTCCTAAATACTCTCAATCTATGATCTGTGATCCTATTACCGGAAAATTATATTGGGCATTTATCAATGATCAGGAATCTGCACTTTATGAAATAAATACTTTGACAGGTACAGCCTATAAAATTGATGATATGCCTCATTTTGAAGAAATAGTAGGCATGTTCATTGAGGCTCCCGCTTTTTCTGATAAGGTGCCGGAGGCAGTGACAGATTTGAAATTTACTCCAAGCTTAGAGGGTAGTTTGAACGGCATTGTTTCTTGTGTTGCTCCGACAGAAAATAAAAAAGGAGAAAACCTTTCTGGGACCGTCAAGGTGACGATTTATTCCGGAATGGAAAAGATTCTGGAACAAGATGTAACCCCGGGAACTACGGTACGAAAAAATAATTACACTTTTGATGCAAATAAACTGTATACGCTTTATGCAGTAGCGTCAAATTCGGAAGGTGAAAGTCCGAAACAGAGTATTACCATTTATGTGGGTAAAGATGTGGCTAGTGCTCCTAGTAATGTGACACTTAGTATTCAAGAAAAGCAGGCTACACTTACTTGGATTGCCCCGCGTATCGGATTGCAGGATGGTTATATTGATCCGACACAAGTCTCTTATAAAATTGTACGTCATATGGGAGATGATGAAGGTACGTTTGTCACTACAACAGCGGCTGGTGTTACGACTTGTTCGGATATAGTACCTAATGCTACGGCAAAGTATTCTTATGCAGTAACAGCTATGTATGATAATAAAGAAGGGGGCACAGCAATATCTAATAAGGTATTGTCAGTAGGTGCTTATGAGTTACCATTCTATGATGATTTTAGTGACGGAGACTTATCTACTTCACTTTACACTTTTCTGGATTTAGATGAAGACGGACATGATAATCAGAGCGAATGGTTTTGGAAGGAAGATGAAAAACTGATGCAATTCTGTGCAGATAATGTACATGTCGGCAATGACTGGCTGATTACTCCGGCTATTCATCTGGATGGTAAAAACTTATATGATCTGAACTTTAACATTAATATGGGTAAACCTTCTAATTTGAGAGTAACCATTGGTACATCGACAGATCCGAAAGACCATACTACTATTTTGGATTTAAATAATATCAATGACACTTATAAAACTAATCATTCGACTGTCTTAAAAGCTTCCGAGGGGATCTATTATATAGGTTTTTATGCTTACAGTGGTTTAGAAAGTTTTTACATGAATTTGTTTGATATAAAATTGGAAGCCGGTGTGTCTTCAGAAATCCCTGATTCTATCTATAATTTGAAAATAGTTCCGGCAGAAAAAGGTGAGGCGTCTGCTAAGATATCATTCAATGCACCGAAGACACTGGTAAATGGTACCCCTATTCCTAGTTCATTTAAAGTGAATGTTTATCGGAATGATGAACTTGCTAAAGAATTTTCAGTTACTCAAGGGCAAATTGTAGATTGGACAGATGAAAAACCTGTTTTGGGTAGTAGTACTTACCGTTTTGTCGCAGTTTTGGGTGAATTGGAAGGATTTGCTAATTCCAAAACTGTTTGGATTGGTCCGGATATCTCAGAACCTGTAAAAGATGCGACAGCTAAAACTATTGATGGTAATATGCACGTGTTATTGACGTGGAAGGCTCCTGAAAAAGGTGCTAACGGTGGCTATTTTAATATTAATGATATCACTTATTCTATATGGCGCAGCAATGATGGAAAGGAGTATACACAGTTAGAAAAAAATCTTAAAGTGTTGACCTATACCGATGTCGAAATAGAAAAAGAACTTAATGGTAAACAAGACAGCTACTATTATGCAGTGACTGCCGACTCTAAGAGTGGAGTAAGCGAAGCAGATGCTAAATTTATAGTAGTAGGTACTCCCTATAAGTTTCCTGCATGGGAATCTTTCCCGAATGGTCAATTCCATATTTATCCGTGGACAACAGAACCAATCGAGGGCTCGTTTAGTTGGGAATGTTTACGTGATGACAGAGATGCTGAAGTATATCCGCAAGATAATGATAAAGGATTTATTAAATTCTATAATACTTGGTCGGAAAAGGCAGATAGTCGTTTGAAAACTCCTGTGCTTGATTTAAGTGGAAGTAAAAATCCATCGTTTAGTTTCTTCATGTTCCACTGGAAGAATGAGGATGTAGAGGCTGATGGTGGAAAAACTAAAATATCAATTGAAATATCCGTAGATGGTGGAGCATTTAAACAAATAGGTGAAGATATAACGGCGGGTTATGAAAGAGATGGCTGGGTAGAACATCGTATTTCTTTGGCTGAATATAAAAATGCAAAACAGGTACAATTCGGTTTAAGGGGATATACAGATAATACTTGGATGTATTATTATGTGGATAATATTCGTATAGAAGAACAGGAAGATAATGATTTGGCTGTAACTGGATTCTACGGAACAGAAAGCGGAAACATAAATGATGAGTGTGTTTATACATTACAATATTTTAACCGTGGTTTGAAAGTTGCTTCTGGATATAAGATTGAATTATATCAGGATGACCAATTAGTACAAAGCCTGAATGGTGAGGATATCCAACCTAATGAAATAAAGATAGTAGATTTAAAAACTTT
This sequence comes from Bacteroides sp. OM05-12, assembly GCF_003438995.1. Lineage (GTDB taxonomy): Bacteria > Bacteroidota > Bacteroidia > Bacteroidales > Bacteroidaceae > Bacteroides. Next base: position 117,284 of record NZ_QSUN01000009.1, on the reverse strand, counting down.
ATTGAGTGCGGCTAAAGCTGGGCAAGAAAGTGTATTCTATGCAAAAATTGTTTATGATAAAGATGGAAATACTGATAATAATCAGAGTCCTTTTGTAAATACGACGATAAAAGAGTCTTGGTATCCTGTCGTTGAAGATCTTAAAGGCACAGCAAAGGGAAATGAAATAATGTTGTCATGGACTGCACCTATTATTCCGACTACACCAACCGAAACATTGGATGGAGTAGAAGATTATGAACCGTTTGCCATCAATAATATTGGGAATTGGGTTACTTATGATGGTGATCAAAGTGGAGCCGGGACAATAATAGGGCTTCCTGATTATCCGAATAGAGAGAAAAATCAGGCATTCCAGGTTTGGGCTTTTGGCTATTTGGATGGTGCTTCTGCTGAAGATTATCCGTATTTACAAGCCAGAACAGGAGACCAATGCTTTATTTCTTGGTATGCAAATACTTCTTATATCGGCGAAAGTCCTTTCAATGATGATTATTTGATTTCTCCGGAGGTCTTGGGTGGGACTAAAGTTGGTTTTTATATCCATCGTATAGATGAAGATGCAGATGAAGAATATTATCAAGTAATGTATTCCACTACTACTCAAGATCCAGAAGAGTTTAAAGTATTGCAAGAAGGGGCAGCTGCTTACGATTGGGAAAAGGTAGAAGTTACTTTGCCGGCTGATGCACGTTATTTTGCTATTCATTATATAGCCGAGGACCAATACGGTATTTTGATTGACGATATAAGTTATACTTCTGCTGTTTTCGCACTGAAAGTGAAAGGATTTAATGTATTCCGTGATGGACAAAAGATAAACAATGAATTATTGATAGAACCAATGTTTAAAGATACAGGTGTATCAACAGGAAAGCATAATTACCAAGTTTCTGTAGTGTATGACCGTGGTGAGTCTAATGCTTCAGAGGCGATTGAAGTTACTGCCGGTACCGGTATACATAATATAAGAGCAGGAGTGAATGTTTTTGTGGAGAACACTCGTATAGCAGTTATAACTGAAAGTATTCAACCGGTTTATATTTATACTGTAGATGGTAAGTGTATTGCATCTGACGTGATAAAGAATAAAGCCTATTTCTCTGTAGAAAAGGGTATATATATAGTTAAAGTTGGAGAGATGGTGACGAAAGTTGTTGTAGGTGAATAATTATAAAATGGAGAGTATGCGTTTATATTGGCGCATACTTTCACTTAAATAAAAAGATAATTATGAATAAAAATATATTGTTATTTGCCTTATGTAGTATATTAACGGCTGCGATTTATGCGCAAACATATAAAGTAAATCTTGGCTATCTTAATGAACAAAAAGCATCAGATCAATCAGATGGTGTAGTATTGGGGTATTGTAGTGAAAAACTTGTTATGCAGGTTGGAAAAGGAGAAAACACAGAAGTTGCTGCTGCTATTTATATACCTGCACTTATGTTGAAACCGTATATCGGTAATAAGATTAAAACTATCCGCTACGGCCTAATGTCGGCAACGACAGAAACCTCTATATTTATAAAAAAAGATTTAAATGGAGATAACGTTGTTACAAAGTCTGTGGGTGATGCTACACGGGGATGGAATGAAGTAGAATTGGAATATATCATTGGTGAGGAAGGGCTTTATATCGGGTATGAAGCAAAAGGAACAGATCCATTGGCTTTATCGGATAATTATTCGGAAAATGGATTGTTTTTGCGTGAGTCCGATGGCTCTTGGGGAAATTATGCCCAAATGAATGCGTGGAATGCACTGAATGTAGAGATAATTGTTAATGGAGATAATATGCCTGTCAATGTTATGTCAATCCTTAACTTGGATGATATTTATGCTCAACAAAACAAGAGTTTTATAATATCCGGTATTGTGGAAAATCTATCTGTCACGAATGTGAATAACTATGAAATTACCTATAAAATAGATGATGGGGAAACGAAGAGCCAAATCTTTAACGACAAAATGTTGGCAAGTAACTATAGAGATACTTTCCGTATTGAACTATCTTCTTTAAATGAAGTCAAGGATTATAAAATTGAAGTCAATCTTTCTAAAGTAAATGGAGTAGCGAATACAAATACTTATAATAACACGTGGGAATCATTAATCCATTGCAAAGAATATCTTTTCCCACGCAAAGTTGTGATAGAGGAGGGCTCCGGTACCTGGTGTAAATATTGTGTGCGGGGCATTGTCGGTATGCAGGAAATGAAAAAACGATATCCTGAAAATTTTATTGGAATAGTGTCTCATAAAGGAGATGTGATGGCTGCCAGTTCTTATGCTCAACTGCATTCTAAGTTTTTCTCTGCCGGTTTACCCAATAGTGTAGTGAATCGTAAAAGTAACTTAGTAGTAGATCCTGCGCTTGAGAATCTTGAAAAGGCATTTAAAAAAGAATGCATACCTTCGGATATTGGAATAGAAGTTACAGCAAGTTTTACATCTAATAATAAAGACGCTATTGATATTAGAACGACCACGACATTTGGATTTTCGGAAGAAAATGTAGCTTACCGAATAGCTTTAGTACTTGTTGAAGACAGTGTTACCGGGACAGGACAACAATATGAACAGTTGAACGCTTATACAAAAGAAAGCGGAGGTCAGTTCGACGGCATGGAAATGGGTGGCTTTGAGAATCTTCCATATGTGGTACCTGCCGATCAGATGGTATATGAAAATGTAGCACGGGGTATTTATAAATCTTTTGTGGGTAATTTGAATAGTGTGCCATATATTGTCGAAAAAGGAGTAGGATATAAATTTTCGTATACTATAGATAAGACTTCTTTTAAGAGTGCTAAAGTCAATAATAAAGAGAATTTGTTGATTGTAGCTTTATTGTTGGATACTAATACCGGAGAAATAATAAATGCTGATAGAGTGAAAGTCGGGGAGTATAATCCTTTAGATATGACGAATTCTGAAATTTCTGAATTGAAGGTTTATGCAATAGATGGTCGTATCTGTGTAGAAGGGGCATATGATAATCTGCACGTATTTACTTCGGATGGAATAGAAGTAGGTTCTGATAATTTGCAATACGGAATTTATTTTGTTCAGATAATAAGAGGAAGTGATATAATTGTACGTAAAGTATATATTTCCCAATAATATTCTATTTAAAAGTAAATAGTTGTATTTTATTACGGCTTTTAATTTTAATCAAGTTGGTATTTATGCTAAAATCGACGGTGACTTTTTCGATCACCGTCGATTTTATATTGTATGAAAGGAAGTATTCTTAGTCGAATTCTACTAAGATGCGGAATACTTTTCCCGGGGCTGCTGCCCATTCCTGCATGGCCTTTAATGCAGTTTCAGGTTTAGCTATTTTACTGATTAATTCATCTTTAGGACAAGTTTCTTGCTCCATATAGCGGATGACTGCTCTAAAATCGGCAGGTAAGGCATTGCGTGAACCACGAATATCCAATTCTTTTTGTACGAAATACTTAGTTTGAAATGCTATTTCTGTTTTCGCATAACCTATACAGACGACCCTTCCGGTAAAGCCTACTTCATCTATTGCCATTATGTAAGTAGCCGGACTTCCTACTGCTTCGATGACTACATCCGGACCCAATCCTTCTGTTATTTCCAATAAACGTTCATGTACGTTTTCTGCTTTTGAATTGATGGTGTGGTGTGCACCTACCCGTTTTGCTAACTCTAATTTTTCATCATCAAGGTCTACGGCAATGACTGTTGCTCCGCGAAGTGCGGCACGAATGATGGCTCCGATTCCAATCATTCCGCAACCGATGACCATCACTGTGTCAATGTCGGTAACTTGAGCACGTGAAACTGCATGGAAACCTACACTCATCGGTTCTATCAGAGCACAATCTCTTGGCGAAATGTTTGCAGCAGGGATAACTTTAGTCCACGGCAGCACAACATATTCGCACATGGCTCCATTGCGTTGCACGCCCAATGTCTCATTATGCTCGCAAGCATTCACCCTACCATTACGGCATGAAGCACACTTGCCGCAATTAGTATATGGATTAACGGTCACGTTCATTCCCGGTTTTAAGGATGCCGGAACTCCTTCTCCTGTGGCTTCGATAACGGCTCCCACCTCATGTCCCGGTATAACGGGTAGTTTTACCATGGGGTTGCGTCCTAAAAACGTGTTTAAGTCCGAACCGCAAAAACCTACGTATTTAATCTTAACGAGAACCTCTCCCGGATTCAAAACCGGTTTCTCAATATCGACTACCTTCATCTCAGAAGGAGCTGTAATCTGAATTGCTTTCATTTATTATCTATAATTTAAGTTGTTTTAATCAATGACTTTATATCCTTTCCAACCATAATATGCGCAAAACAAGAAGCAAATCATGGGGATGAGGTAAGCTATATAGTAGATATGTTCATTTAAATGCATCACATATGCTGTGAGCTGAGGCAAGCAGGCATTCCCTACGATAGCCATTACCAGAAAGGCGGAGCCGCTTTTGGTGTTACTCCCCAGGTCTTTTAGTGCCAATGAAAATTGTGTCGGGTACATGATAGACATGAAGAAAGAGATAGCCAGCATGGCATATAATCCTACCCAACCGCCGAAACAAGCTACTATAATACATAATAGTACGTTGACGATTGAATATATCAGCAACATATCTTGCGGGCGGAATTTTATCATGAGTAATGTCCCTATCCAACGTCCTAACAGGAAAGCGAGCATATAGAGACCGAAGAAAGTCGTTGCGGTATTTTCCGGTAGTCCGGCATAAGTACAACAATAAACCAGAAACAAGCTGTTAATCGCAGTCTGTCCACCATTATAGAAGAACTGTGCGATAACTCCCCAGCGCAAGTGTGAACGTTTTAATACTTTAAAATCAATTAGTTTCTCGCCTTTCTTCTCTTCTCCTTCTATGCTGTCGCCTTCTTTTATCTTTGGCAATTTGGAAAAGATGAAGATGACTGCGATTATGATTAATAATAGTGCGAGCATCAGATAAGGAAGTTTCATGGCATCTGTTTCCATTTGTATATAGCCGTCCCATCCACCGGGGAACTCGGCAGGCAATGATTCACGGGTGTAATGATTCCCGCTGAGTATCAGTTTGCTAAGAAACATGGCGGCGATGAATGCCCCTAAACCGTTGAATGATTGAGCCAGATTCAGCCTGCGTGGTGCAGTGTCCGGATTACCAAGTGCTGTTACATAAGGATTGGCAGCTGTTTCCAAGAAACACATACCGGTGGCAATGATGAAGAAGATGCACAGATAAGCCCAGTATTCTTTTAATATGGCTGCGGGAAAGAATAACAACCCTCCACAGGCTGCCAATAATAATCCGAAGACGATTCCTGACTTATAGCTATATTTTTTCATAAACATGGCAATGGGAATCGGGCAGATAAAGTAGGCGAGCCAATAGGCACTCTCGGTAAAAGAGGCTTCGAATGCATTTAACTCGCAGGTTTTCATGAGCTGTCTAATCATGGTGGGTAACAGATTACTGCTGATTGCCCATAAGAAGAAAAGGCAGAAAATGAGTGCTAAGGGAATAAAATAGTTATTTTTTTTCATGGTAATGATAATGACGTAATTAGTTATTCGGACATATTCTTTATATAAGGAAGGGTTATCAGGTTTGTAAAACCATAGAACCTTTCGGCATTTCTGCCTAAAAACAATTCTTTTTCTTCCGGTGTCAGTTCTTTTGTTTTCAATATAAAGTCGTAAGACATTTTATAAGTGATGGCGGTGATGGTACGAGGATAATCCGAACCCCACATCAACTTCTCTATTCCCACAAGGTCTGCTGCTTCTTTAATGGCATTTACAGCTCCGTTGAACGGGTAAAATTCATCATTGAATAACCAGGTAATTCCTCCCGATTCAATCATCACATGCTTATTGCGGGCTAATTTTATTTGCTCCTGCCAATTGCGGGTTGTTACCATTCCGAAATGGCCGATAGCGATTTTTAGTCGGGGACATTCCTGAATAATTTCTTTCATTTCTTGCACTTGTGTGTCGCCGTCGGCTAAATCAATGGAAAGAATGGTGTCATGTTCTTCCATGTAATGAAACATTTCCATCATTTCGGGGCTGTTCAGCATCACTCTTCCTTCTTTTAGAAATAATCGGTGAGCGGGAATTTTGATGGCTTCGAACCCTGCGGCAATCAGTTCCTTTGCTTGTTGCAGATAGCCCGGTTTACGGAACTCGCACATACCGCATACAAAAAAACGGTTAGGGTACTGATTCTTGACTTCTGTCAGATAATCATTTTGGATACCGTCAATATATTCCTGTGTGACTACAGCTGCGGATACTTGGGCATAATCCATATTCGAGAGAAAGACTTCCGCACTGTTTTTCCCGTCGATCATGAATGGAGGAATCATTTGCCGCTCTTCTCCCATGAATAAGGAACGTCCATTCTTTAGGGTACGGATGGGTAATCCGTTTACTTCCGTATCTTGGCGTAACCACAGATGGGAGTGGGCATCGATAATTTTAAAGTTCATTCTTTCTCCTCCCATCGTTATGAGTTAGCCCATCCTACGCGTTTCTGGTCACCGATAATGTCTTGAACTTCTTTTACCAAATTCCAGTCGATCGGTTCTTCTGCGTATGCAATATTTTTCAATACATTATCCGGATTGGCAGAACTGAACAGAGTCGTGGCGATACGAGGATTGCTTACGGAATATTGAATGGCAAGTTTTTCTATCGGATAGTTTTTAGACTGGCAGTGCTGAACTGCTTTCCTACATGCTTCAACTAAAGGTTTGGGTGCGGGATGCCATGCCGGAACGCCACGCTGTGAAAGTAAACCCATAGAAAGAGGAGAGGCGTTGATAATACCGATATTCTTTGACTCGAAGAAATCCAGATAGTCTGCTAACTTCTCGTCGTTCAGGCAATAGTGGCAGAAGTTTAAAATACTTTCAACTGTGCCCGGCTCTGTATGTTCTACCACCCAATGCAGGTTTTCCAATTGCAAATCCGTAATGCCCACATGCTTCACGATGCCTTTCTTTTTAAGTTTTGCCAAAGCCGGCAAAGTTTCACCGACAACTTGATTTAGGTCGGCAAATTCAACATCGTGCACATTGATTAAATCAATATAATCTATGTTCAGTCTTTCCAGGCTTTCATAAACACTTTCCGTTGCCCGTTTTGCCGAATAATCCCATGTGTTAACACCGTCTTTACCGTAACGTCCTACTTTGGTGGAAAGATAATATTTATCACGTGGAATATCTTTTAATGCTTTGCCCAGTACGGTCTCAGCTTTATAATGTCCGTAGTAAGGAGAAACGTCGATAAAGTTCATTCCGTTTTCTACTGCTGTGAACACGGCTTTAATACCTTCTGCTTCACGGATGTCATGGAATACTCCTCCTAAAGAAGAGGCTCCGAAACTAAGGTTGGATACACGCATGCCGGTTTTCCCGATTTCATTGTAATTCATAGTCTTAACAGTTATTATTTATTGTACTTCCGGTTTCAAAAATAGGATGATAAAGAGTAAGAAAGTCCTCTGTACTACTGAAAAAAGCACGCAAACCTTTGCGTAAATGATCCGGATGAATTACATTTGTGAAAGTAATGATTTGGCAGGAATGAAGGATAAAAGGCATGTTTCTTTACGGGATTTGGCAGAAGAGTTGGGAGTCTCTGTCTCCACCGTCTCACGGGCATTGAAAGATAGTCCGGAGGTAGGGTATGAAATGAGGGAGAGGGTGAAACAACTGGCTAAAGAGCGGAATTATCGTCCCAATCCGTTTGCTGTGAGCTTGCTGAAGAACAGTCCGCGCATTATCGGCATTATAGTCCCCGATATAGTAACGCATTTTTACTCTTCTATTATAAGCGGTATTAGTGATGTGGCTCGCAGTAATCACTATTCGGTCATTATTACTTCTTCATATGAACAGTATGAGCTGGAAAAGCAGTGTGTGGAAGATTTGGTGAATATCCGTGTGGAGGGAATTATAGCGTGTATCTCTCAGGAGACGACGGATTATACGCATTTTGAAGCCTTATCCAAACAACGTGTGCCGGTTGTGTTTTTTGACCGGGTTTGTCTTCAGGATATTTACTCCTGTGTTGTGGCTGATAACGTAGAATCCGGTCGTATTGCGACCGAGCATCTTTTGTCGAATGGAGCCAAGCGAATCGGATTTATAGGAGGCGCAAACCATCTGGAGATTGTGAAACAACGTAAACATGGCTATCTGGAAGCATTGAGGCAATACCATGTCCCGATAGAACGGGAGTTGGTGATATGTGAGAAAATGACGTATGAAGAAGGTAGTGAAGCCACTTGCAGGTTGTTGGCTCTGCCTGTCCCGCCGGATGCGATCCTTGCCATGAATGATACATTGGCGTTTGCTGCGATGAAAGAAATAAAGAAACGCAAGCTGCATATACCCCAAGATGTAGCTTTGATAGGCTATACAGACGAGTTGCATTCCAATTATGTAGAGCCGGCTCTTACGGCAATGACTCACCAAACCTATAAAATGGGTACCTCTGCCTGCGATCTGCTTTTACGTCATCTAAAGGAAGAAAGCAAACCGAAGTGTATTGTTGTTCCCACTCACTTGGTAGTGAGAGATTCTTCCGTTAAGATTTAACAGACCGGTCCTTTCCGTTCATTCGTTTAGCCCGGCACATCCTATCGTTTAACCATGCCTGAACGACAGGCTTGCCATGGTGAAACGACAGGATGAGCATGGTGAAACGATTCAATTCACAGGACGGATTTATGCAACTTCCGTGAAGAAATACTTGATGATACTTTAAATCTTAATTGCATCGATATACGTTTGAGCGACAGGAAGATAATTATTTTTTGTTTTGTACTTAAAATAATTTTAAATCATAGGGTATTTATTAGGTGCAATAAAGTAGAAATTCGTAACTTTGCGCATCAAAATTCTTAATCTGCAAAGTAAATGTCTGAAACGAAGAAGATTAAAACCGCATTAGTGTCGGTTTACCATAAAGAAGGTTTGGATGAAATTATAACCAAACTGCATGAAGAAGGTGTAGAATTCCTTTCTACCGGAGGAACACGTCAGTTTATAGAATCATTGGGAATCCCCTGCAAAGCGGTGGAAGACCTGACTACTTATCCTTCTATCCTTGGAGGTAGAGTGAAAACATTGCATCCGAAGGTATTTGGAGGAATCCTTTGTAGGAGAGGATTGGAGCAGGACATTCAACAAATAGAAAAATACGAAATACCGGAAATAGATTTAGTAATCGTGGACCTTTATCCGTTTGAAGCAACAGTTGCTTCCGGTGCAAGTGAAGCGGATATCATTGAGAAGATAGATATAGGTGGCATCTCATTGATTCGTGCCGCTGCCAAGAATTTCAATGATGTGGTTATTGTGGCTTCCCAAGCGCAATATAAACCATTGCTTGATATGCTGATGGAAAACGGAGCGGCTTCTACGCTTGAAGAACGTCGTTGGATGGCTAAAGAGGCATTTGCTGTTTCATCTCACTATGATTCGGCTATCTTTAATTATTTTGATAAAGGAGAAGGTTCTGCTTTCCGCTATGCGGGAGATAATGAAAAAACACTTCGCTATGGTGAAAATCCTCATCAAAAGGGGGCTTTCTATGGTGATTTGGATGCCGTTTTCGATCAGATTCACGGAAAGGAAATTTCCTATAATAACCTTTTGGATATTAATGCAGCTGTTGATTTGATTGATGAATTCGAAGATGTGACTTTTGCTGTATTGAAACATAACAATGCTTGCGGTCTGGCTTCACGCCCTACAGTTTTGGAAGCATGGAAAGATGCCTTGGCGGGTGATCCTGTTTCTGCATTCGGCGGAGTCTTGATAACCAATGCCGTTATAGACAAGGAAACTGCAGAGGAGGTAAACAAGATATTCTTTGAAGTTATTATTGCACCGGATTATGATGTGGATGCATTGGAGATACTCGGTCAGAAGAAAAACCGTATCATCCTGGTACGCAAAGATGCTAAATTCCCGAAGAAACAATTCCGTTCTTTGCTGAATGGTGTATTGGTACAAGAGAAAGACACGGATATAGAAACTGCTGCAGATCTAAAAACTGTTACGGACAAAGCTCCGACGGAACAGGAAGTGGAAGATATGTTGTTTGCTAATAGAATAGTAAAGAATAGCAAGTCTAATGCCATTGTTTTGGCAAAGGGTAAGCAACTGCTAGCCAGTGGAGTTGGTCAGACTTCACGCGTAGATGCATTGAAGCAGGCTATTGAGAAAGCGAAATCATTTGGTTTTGACCTTAATGGTGCTGTAATGGCAAGTGATGCTTTCTTCCCATTCCCTGATTGTGTGGAGATTGCAGATAAAGAAGGTGTGACGGCTGTTATCCAACCGGGTGGCTCTGTAAAAGATGACCTTTCGTTTGAATATTGCAACCAACATGGTATGGCAATGGTCGTAACCGGTATAAGACATTTTAAACATTAAAATATAATTAAGTTAGGAAACCGGGAGTGAAATTATAGTAAGTTTCATCTTTTAGTCTTGTTTTCCTATCTCGATTATTAATTCTTAATTAATTATGGGATTATTCTCTTTTACACAAGAAATAGCAATGGACCTTGGCACGGCCAATACCATTATTATCAGTGGCGGTAAAATCGTTGTAGATGAGCCTTCTGTTGTAGCTTTGGACAGGAGAAGCGATAAAATGATTGCCGTTGGTGATAAAGCAAAAATGATGCATGAGAAAACGCATGATAATATCCGTACTATCCGTCCGTTGCGTGATGGAGTGATTGCGGATTTCTATGCTTGCGAACAGATGATGCGCGGACTTATTAAGATGGTTAATACAGGTAGTCGCCTGTTCTCACCGTCTCTTCGTATGGTGATCGGTGTTCCTTCGGGAAGTACGGAAGTGGAACTTCGTGCCGTACGTGACTCTGCGGAACATGCCGGAGGGCGTGATGTCTATCTGATATTTGAACCGATGGCTGCCGCTATTGGTATCGGTATAGATGTGGAAGCACCGGAAGGTAATATGATTGTAGATATAGGTGGTGGTTCTACCGAAATTGCCGTTATCTCTTTAGGAGGTATCGTTTCAAATAACTCTATCCGTATTGCCGGTGATGACTTGACTGCGGACATTCAGGAGTATATGAGCCGTCAGCATAATGTGAAAGTCAGCGAACGTATGGCAGAACGTATTAAAATCAACGTGGGTGCCGCTTTAACCGATTTAGGTGAAGAAGCTCCGGAAGATTATATTGTACATGGACCTAACCGTATTACCGCTTTGCCTATGGAAGTACCGGTTTGCTATCAGGAGGTAGCTCATTGTTTGGAGAAGTCGATTGCAAAGATAGAGACTGCTATCCTGAGTGCTTTGGAACATACTCCGCCGGAGTTGTATGCGGATATTGTGCATAATGGAATCTATTTGGCAGGAGGTGGTGCCTTGTTACGCGGTTTGGATAAACGTTTGACGGATAAGATTAATATTCCTTTTCATATTGCGGACGATCCTCTACATTCTGTTGCTAAAGGTACAGGTGTGGCGTTGAAGAACGTAGACCGGTTCTCGTTCCTGATGCGATAAGTAGTAATGAAGAATCTGCTGAATTTTCTTATTAAGTATAATTACTGGTTCCTCTTTCTTTTGTTAGAGGTAATCAGTTTTGTCTTATTGTTCCGTTTCAATCACTATCAGAGTAGCGTATTCTTTACCTCCGGCAATAAGACTGTAGGTAAGGTTTATGAAATATCAAGCGGAGTAACTTCGTATTTTCATCTGAAGTCGGTGAACTCGGACTTATTGGATAAGAATATAAATTTGGAACAGCAGGTGGTAGCTTTGCAGCAGAAATTACATGATTTGCAGATGGACTCTGCAACGATAACACATATCGGTGATTCTGTCTTGTCTCATTATAAGGTAATCAAAGCAAATGTGATTAATAATAGCTTGAACAGGCTGAACAATTATATTACATTAGACAAGGGAGCGGATGATGGTGTTCGTTCGGAGATGGGAGTCATTGATGGTAACGGGGTGGTAGGTATTATTTATATGACTTCCGCTCATTATTCGGTGGCTATTTCTGTGTTGAACAGTAAATCAAGCATTAATTGCAAGATAAAAGGAAGCAATTACTTTGGTTATTTGAAATGGGAAGGAGGAGACTCGCAGTATGCTTATGTAAAAGATCTGCCTCGCCATGCTAAGTTTGCTTTAGGAGATACGGTGGTTACGAATGGATATTCATCGGTGTTTCCTTCCGGTATAATGGTCGGCACGGTAGATGATATGTCTGATTCGCATGATGGTCTTTCTTATTTATTAAAGGTAAAACTTGCTACGGATTTCGGGAAGCTTGGAGAGGTGAGAGTGATTTCACATAATACATTTGCCGAACAAAACAAACTGGAACAGAAATCTAAAAAATAATGGTATACGTATATATAAAAAGGTTTGCGTGGTTTATTGGATTGGTACTGCTTCAAGTATTGGTCTTGAACTATATCCATATAGCCGGATATGCTACTCCTTTTCTATATATTTATTTTATACTGAAGTTGGACACAGGAGTTTCACGTAATGAGTTGATGTTATGGGGATTCTTCTTGGGATTATCCGTAGACATATTTTCCAATACGCCGGGAATGAATGCTGCCGCTACTGTTTTATTGGCTTTTGCAAGGCCGTTCATCTTTCGTTTGTTTTCTCCGCGTGATACCTTTGATGATGTGGAACCGTCATTTAAAAGCATAGGAATCAGTTCGTTTATTAAATATGTAGTGGCAGGAGTTTTACTTCATCACACAGCGTTATTAACGCTTGAAGCATTCTCATTCTTTGATCTGCCCGTGTTATTACTGAAGATTATTACAAGCAGTTTACTTACGACATTGTGTATTTTGGGTATTGAAGGAATAAGGAAATAAGTTGTGGCAAAGGATTATAATCTTGAGAAACGGAAATATGTGATTGGAGGGATAGCCGTCTCTATCGTGTTGATCTTTCTAATTCGTCTTTTTGTGCTTCAAATCCTGACGGATGACTATAAGAAGAATGCCGATAGTAATGCTTTCTTGAAAAAAATACAGTATCCTTCCAGAGGTGTAATGTACGATCGGCAAGGAGAGCTTCTGGTATATAACCAGCCTGCTTATGATATAACAATGGTTCCTAAAGAGATAGAGAATCTCGATACGCTTGATTTGTGTAATGCACTTAATATTACCCGTGGATACTTTGAACGCCGGATGAGAGATATTCGGGATCGTCATATCAATCCGGGTTATTCCCGTTATACGCATCAGGTTTTTATGACGCAATTATCGGCGGAAGAATGTGGCGTTTTTCAAGAGAAATTATTCAAATTCCCGGGTTTCTATATTCAACGTCGTACCATTCGGCAATACACATATAATTCTGCGGCACATGTGTTGGGCGATATTGGTGAAGTATCCATGCGTGATATAGAATCGGATGATTATTATATACGTGGAGACTTTGTGGGGAAGCAAGGAATAGAACGTTCGTACGAAAAGCAATTGCGTGGGGAAAAGGGAGTCGAAATACTGCTTCGTGATGCTCATGGACGTATTCAAGGACGATATATGGATGGCGAACTAGACCAGACTCCTACGCCGGGTAAAGATTTGACTTTAGGCTTGGATATCAAGCTTCAAATGCTAGGTGAACGTTTAATGCAAAATAAAATCGGCAGTATTGTTGCCATTGAGCCGGAGACAGGAGAAATTCTTTGTATGGTTTCGTCCCCGACGTTTGATCCTCGTGTGATGATTGGGCGACAGCGTGGTAAGAATCACCTGGAATTAGAACGTAATCCTCAGAAACCATTACTTAACCGTGCGATTATGGGGGCTTATCCTCCCGGTTCTACTTTTAAGACAGCGCAGGGATTGACTTTCTTGCAGGAAGGGGTGATTCAGGCGAATACTCTTTTCCCTTGTTCGCATGGATTTGTACATGCGGGACTGCGTGTCGGTTGTCATGCTCACCCTGCACCGTTACCTTTGATCCCGGCGATAGCAACTTCTTGTAATTCTTATTTCTGTTGGGGATTATACCGTATGATGGGTATGAAAAAATATGGTAAGGTTCAGAATGCTATGACTGTATGGAAGGACCACATGGTATCTATGGGATTCGGTTATAAGCTGGGAGTGGATTTGCCCGGTGAGAAAAGAGGGTTGATACCTAATGCGCAGTTTTATGATAAGGCATATAGAGGTTCTTGGAATGGGTTGACTGTTATCAGTATTGCCATCGGACAGGGAGAAGTGTTATTAACTCCATTACAAATTGCCAATTTAGGTGCGACAATCGCTAATCGGGGATATTTCGTTACCCCGCATATTGTGAAGGAAGTAGAAGGGGAATCTTTAGATAGTTTGTACTCTGCAAGGAGATATACGGATGTGGATAAGGCATATTACGATATAATTGTGGAAGGAATGCGTAATGCCGTATTAGGAGGAACGTGTCGTGCTGCTAATATTCCGGGAATTGAAGTATGTGGAAAGACAGGTACGGCACAGAACCGTGGGCATGACCACTCGGTATTTATGGGATTTGCACCAATGGATAAACCAAAGATTGCTATTGCCGTATATGTGGAAAATGGTGGATTCGGTGCTGTATATGGTGTACCGATCGGTGCGTTGATGATGGAACAATATTTGAATGGCGAACTTTCGGAATCCAGTAAGATTAAAGCAGAAGAGTTTAGTAATAGGACGATAATGTATGGCAACCAGGAACGTTAGTGTATGGAGGACAGTGGACTGGACGACGATTATTCTTTATTTGATACTCGTCATCTGTGGTTGGTTTAGCGTCTGCGGAGCCAGTTATACCTATGGAGATATGGACTTCTTTTCTTTTGGCAGTCGTTCCGGTAAACAGCTGGTTTGGATATTATGTTCTTTCGGCTTAGGCTTTGTCCTGTTGATGTTAGAGGAAAAGATGTACGATATGTTTTCCTACCTTATATATATAGGTATGATTCTGTTGTTGATTGTCACAATCTTCATTGCACCGGACACCAAAGGTTCACGCTCTTGGTTGGTAATGGGACCTGTCAGTTTACAACCGGCCGAATTTGCGAAGTTTGCTACCGCATTAGTGCTTGCCAAATATATGAGTGCCTATTCTTTTAATATAGGAAAGATGAAGAATATGCTCATGCTTGCTTTATTTATACTCTTGCCGATGGGTTTGATAATCATGCAACGGGAAACCGGATCTGCTTTAGTTTATTTGGCATTCTTTCTCATGTTGTATAGAGAAGGTATGCCGGGCGCTATTTTGTTCTCCGGCGTTTGTGCGGTGATTTATTTTATCGTATCCATACGTTTTAGTAATGAGTTTATAGGTAATACGCCAACTGTCATCGGTGAATTTGCCGTTTTATCTATGATACTATTGTTTGCCGGGAGCATGGTATGGGTGTATTGTAAAAGGGATGTTGCTGCACGTAATATCATTGGCATTAGTTTGTTGGTGGTAGTCTTAGGATTGATAGTGTCACGTTTCATCGTTGTTTTCAATTTAGTTTATATATTATGGGGACTATGTATTGTCCTTATCGGATACCTTTTTTATCTAAGTATAGTAAAACGTAATAAGAATTTTGGTTTGATAGCTCTTTTTACCATTGGCTCAATTGGTTTTCTTTATTCCGGAGATTATGTGTTTAATAAGGTCTTGGAGCCTCACCAACAGGTGCGTATTAAAGTAGTGTTGGGTATGGAGGAAGATTTGGCAGGAGCCGGTTATAATGTGAACCAGTCTAAGATAGCTATCGGTTCCGGCGGACTCACAGGAAAAGGCTTTTTAAATGGGACGCAGACTAAACTTAAATATGTGCCGGAACAAGATACGGATTTTATTTTTTGTACGGTAGGAGAGGAGAAAGGATTTATAGGATCATCCATTGTCTTATTACTGTTCTTAACGCTGATTTTACGCTTAATTGTTCTTGCAGAACGACAGCATGGCACATTCGGTCGAGTTTATGGTTATTCCATAGTGAGTATTTTCTTGTTTCACCTATTTATTAATATCGGAATGGTGTTGGGGTTGTCTCCTGTGATCGGTATTCCGTTACCCTTCTTTAGTTATGGAGGCTCTTCGCTATGGGGTTTTACTTTATTATTATTTATTTTCCTGCGGATAGATGCGGCGAGAGGAGAGTAACGGTCGTTTGTTTTCAAACGATAGGAGTTTGTGAGCAGAGGACCGTACGTTCGTAAACAATCGACCGTATGTTTGTTTTCAAACGTCCCGATGTTTTTTTCAATCAACCCGATGTTTTTTAAAAACATCAAGGTGTTTATAGGTGAAATACAGTATAAAAAACAAATAACCCTCAAACAACCTTCAATCTTTCAGTCTACTAATTTATGATTGATTATCAGTTTGTTGTCCTGAACCTTTCTCCGGAAAAAGATTCAGCCGATAAACTGTGCCTGAAGTCTTGCTGAATGATTCCATCATTCAGGATAACTCATTCTATTTCAATGCAAAATCGGCGGACTGAAGGATGAAGCATATAGGAGATAATTGCTCTGAAAGGGGATACAGAGAAAGAGAAATTTAGAATATCAGGTGAGTCGTAATCTATCTTTCTAGTCGTATTCCTATATCGTTGATACCTTGAAGTAAAGCATCCGTCATGCCGTGATTAATGCGGAAGATAAGTGTGTCCAAGTGTAGTAACGGTGGTATTTCTTTGTAGGAAAATGAATTTTGATAGATAGCTCCGATTCCTGTACCTGTCCATCGCCCTTCTTTATTGGCAAGTGTATATTCTATGGTATCGGTAGTAGAAAAGTCGGAACCTTTTTTACTAATATTGACAAATAAAAAAAGGTTTGTATAAGGGTAATATTCCGAATTACGTGTCTCAATAGATATATGTATCGGCATTACCGTATCATTTACAGGTACGGTAAAAGTAAGAGTGTCACTTTTTCCCCATCCGTCGAGCGGTATTGATGAGAAAGAGTGATATATTTTTTTATTATCACATGCTGACAGTATGATAACTGCCAGCATGAGAATGAATAGATGATTATTCTTTCGGAGCATTTGAAGACTGGCTGTTTCTTTGCGGCTTTTGAGGACGATTATTATTGTCGTTCCCGTTACCTTGTTGTTCCGGCTTGCGATTATTGCTTTCAATGCCCTGCTGTCCCGCACCTTGTGGCTTTTTCTTCTTCTTTTTACGGTTGGGATTATTTCCGCCGTTATTGTTGCCGCCTTTGCGTTTATCAAAACGGGTAAGGCTTTCCTGTTCCAAAAGATCGGCAGACGGTTTTGGTTCCGGTTTATGCTCGGATGGAAGGAGAGTATCCGGCTTTTGTCCTTTACGGTTCATATTGATAATCTCAAAGGCTCTTTTTCCCGTAATGGTAACTGCGTTCGCTACAAAATTCTTGTCGGTAGAATAGGTGATTACTCCTTTTAGAATATCTGCTTTAAAGAAATAGTAGGTACCGTCTTTCGTCTCCAGTTCGATTTCCCGTGAGGGCAAACGCTTCTGTGATTCTACGTAATCATCCACTTCGTAATTGAGGCAACATTTTAGTTTGGCACATTGTCCTGCAAGTTTTTGAGGGTTGAGAGATATATCCTGAAAGCGAGCGGCGTTGGTTGAGACAGAAACAAAGCTTGTCATCCATGTAGCACAGCAAAGCTCTCTTCCGCATGGACCAATACCTCCGATACGTCCGGCTTCCTGACGGGCACCTATCTGTTTCATTTCGATACGTACTTTGAAGGCTTCTGCCAATACTTTAATGAGTTGGCGAAAATCGACACGTTCGTCGGCAATATAATAAAAGATAGCTTTATTGCCGTCTCCCTGATATTCCACATCACCGATCTTCATGTTGAGGTTGAGGCTCAATGCTATTTGGCGCGCATGTATCATGGTTGCATGTTCTTTAGCCTTGGCCTCATCATATTTTTCCATGTCTACGGCTTTTGCTTTACGATAGACACGCTTGATTTCAGTATCCGCTTTAAAGTTAACCTTTCTCATTTGCAGAGGTACAAGTCGTCCGGTCAGAGTGACTGTTCCTATGTCGTGTCCCGGATTGGCTTCTACCGCTACGATATCTCCTTTTTCTAATTTTAATTTGTTGCTGTTACGGAAATATCCTTTACGGGTATTCTTAAATTGCACTTCTACCATATCGGATTCTTCGCCATTACCGGGAATATCCGCCATATAGTCATAAGTATTTAGTTTATTATTTTGTCGGGAGCAACCTTTGCAACAAAGATTGCCACTCCCGTTTTTTAGTTTAAAATCTGTCATATATCATTATATAATTTTTATCGGTTATTGTTTTAATAATACAATCATTTTGAGCGAGAAATCGAAGAATATCATTTTGGGGTTCACATTTTGTTCCACATGGGCTTGTGCCTCACTCAGTTCATTCATGATACCCATTACATTACGCTCGTTGACGAATGGTGCGAAACGCGATGAGAAGTTCATTTCTTCATTACTCATATAAATTAAGTCCCGTTGCCGGAAATTATAGATAAAGTTTTCCCGTATCATACGTTGGCAATATTCCAGAAAGTTCTTCTGACGTTCACGTCCCATAGCTGCTACTTGCTCGCTCCACAACTTCATTTCACGTAGTTTGCGTTGGTAGGAAAGACGCATCAAGTTGACGAATAACTCAAAGAAAAGTTTATTGTCTTCACTTAAATGAATGGTTTCCATTGCCTTTACGAAACTGCCGTTAGACAATCGCGCTACGTTTTCCGCATCCTGTTGTTGTAGGCCGAACTTAGATTGTAGGGCTTCAGTAATACTGCTTTCATCCAGTTTTCGGATGTTGAGTCGTTGCGTGCGGCTTAGAATCGTTTGCAGAATAAGTTCCGGAGCTTCGGAAATAAGTAGAAACACAGTCTTTTCAGGCGGTTCTTCCAATAGCTTTAATAGCTTGTTAGCACATACAACATGCATCTTTTCCGGTAACCATATAATCATGACTTTGTATCCGCCTTCACTGGATTTCAGACTTAATTTACGTACTATTTCATCACTTTCTTTGGCATAAATCAGTGCTTGTGCGTTCTCTGCTCCCATTTCGTTAAGCCAATGGCTTAACCCGAAATAAGGATTTGCTAATATAAAACTTCTCCACTCTGATATGTAATCATCTGAAACTACGTCTTTTCCTGATTTCTTTTTTACTACAGGATAAACAAAATGAAGATCGGGATGCACTAATTTGTTGAATTTGATACAAGACGGACATTTGCCGCAAGCATCGTTTTCACCTTTATCCGTACAACAGATATAACGGGCATAGGCAATAGCCAATGGCAACTTCCCTACTCCTTCAGGTCCGCAGAGTAGTTGTGCATGTGGAATTCTTCCCTCTTTGACTTCAAGGATGAATTTTTGTTTGGCTTCTTCTTGTCCTATTATATCTTTAAAAAACATATTAATATATCTCCTTTGCTATTTGCTTGATACTTTCTATGGCAGATACAGTATAGAAATGGATACTTGGTACTCCATGTGCCATTAGTTCCTTACACTGTTGTATGCACCACTCTATACCTACTTGCTTTGCCTCCTCATCTGTTTTGCATTTTGCCGCTTCTTGCGCTAATGGTTCGGGAAGGTCTACTTTAAAAGTTTTGGGAACCATACTCAGTTGCGATATTTTAGCAAATGGTTTTATTCCCGGAATGATGGGTACATTGATTCCTTCTTCACGAACACGCTTGACAAAGTCAAAATATTTACGGTTATCATAAAATAACTGTGTTACAGCATATTCTGCCCCAGCTTCTACTTTTTTCTTCAACCAATGAATATCCGATTCTATATTGGGGGCTTCTTCGTGTTTCTCCGGATAGCAGGCAACTCCGTATGAAAATGGAGTACCGGTTACTTTGATGGGAGAACCATCGACAAAGAGCCCTTTGTTGAAGTCATTAATTTGTTGTTGAAGTTCTATGGCATGGTGATAGCCGTTTCCTTCAGGGGTGAAAGCTGCTTCATGTTTCGCTTTGTCACCTCTCAATACTAATAAGTCGGTAATGCCTAAAAACTGTAAATCCAGCAATACATATTCAGTCTCTTCACGAGTGAACCCGCTACAGAGGATATGGGGAACAACAGTAATGTTATATTTGTTTTGAATGGCAGCAGCAACCGCCACTGTCCCCGGACGCCTGCGCATTTTGCGTTTTTCGAATAATCCGTTTTCTAAATCTTTATATACGTATTCACTTCGATGGGTAGTGATATTGATATATTTAGGGTCAAATTCTCGTAGCGTATCTATTGTATTGTATAGTTTCTCAATGCCTGTCCCTTTTAGAGGTGGCAGGATTTCAAAAGAGAAAGCGGTCTTTTCGTTACTTCTTATTAAATCTATAACCTTCATCTTGTTGTTTTTATGCGGATTTGTTCTGCATAATGTGCATATCTTGGCAAAAATAAGAAAAAAAAGGGATAGAATAGAGAAAAGAAATGATTTTGTTAGAAATAAACTATTCCTAATAATTATGTTTGGAAGAACGGAGAAATTAGAACGTCTTATTTGGGCGTTTAAAGAGATTCGTTTAACTTTGCTGTATGTCTATGGTTAGAATCTAATATTTTGAAAAACAATGAAAAGGATTAACTTGATAACTGTTTTTTATATTGTTCAATTAATTTTTGTGATTGTGCAGGCATCTCCTTTACGTCAGGAGCTTCATGAAGGATGGATTTATCGTCAGGCTCGCGGGATAAACTGGTATACGGCAGAGGTACCGGGAACTATTCATACGGATTTGATAAATAGTGAACTTATTGATGATCCTTTTTATCGTTTGAATGAAAGAGGAGTACAATGGGTAGATAAAGAGGACTGGATTTACCGCACTACTTTTGATGTGGATAAACAGCTACTTGATAAATCCAATATTATGATTTGTTTTGACGGATTGGATACTTATGCAGATGTGATTCTGAATGGGGTAAAGATTCTTTCTACTGATAATATGTTTCGGAGGTGGAGTGTAGATGTGAAAAAATTATTAGGCGAGAAGGAGAATGAGTTGGAAGTTTATTTTCATTCTCCTGTAAAGGTTGATCTTCCTAAATGGGAGAAAGCTCCTTTTCATTATCCGGCTTCAAACGACCAATCGGAAAATGGCGGATTATTAGATAGGCAGATTAGTGTTTATGCCCGTAAGGCCGGCTATCATTATGGCTGGGACTGGGGACCTAGATTAGTGACTTCCGGAATCTGGCGTCCGGTTTTCTTAGAGGCTTGGGATGATGTTCGTATCACTAATGTTTATTATGCCCAGAAATCAGTGACGGCTCGGGAGGCAAGAATAGATGCCATTGTGGAGATTTGTGCTGACAAAGAGATGGATGCAGAGACTCTCATATTGAATCGAACGGATAATCGGACAGAGATAAAAAAAACGATTCGGTTAGTAAAAGGAACGAATAAGATATCTTTGCCGTTTAGTATTATTAAACCTAAACTCTGGTGGACAAATGGCTTGGGAGAGGCTTTCTTATATGATTTTGCAATGAACGTGAAAATAAAGAATAGGGAAGTTGATGCTTATGAACAGAAAGTGGGCCTCCGCTCTCTAAAACTTGCTACGGAAAAGGATAAGTATGGTGAAAACTTTTATTTCGAGCTGAATGGACAGCCGTTGTTTGCAAAAGGTTCAAATTATATTCCTTGTGATAATTTCTTGCCTCGGGTGACTGATTCTCTTTATGAACGTACCATTCAAGATGCTGTTCGTGCCAATATGAATATGCTTCGTGTGTGGGGAGGAGGTATTTATGAGAATGATATTTTTTATGATTTATGTGATAAGAACGGAATTTTAGTTTGGCAGGACTTTATGTTTGCTTGTTCTATGTACCCGGCTGATGGTGATTTCTTGGAGAATATCAAACAGGAGGCGATTGATAATGTGCGCCGTCTGCGAAATCATGCTTGCATTGCTTTATGGTGTGGAAATAATGAATGTATAGATGCTTGGTGTAATTGGGGATGGAAACGTGATTTTGATAAACAAAATCCAAAAGCTGCTGATGTTATTTGGGAACAGTACAAAAAACAATATTCTGTTGTGTTACCGGAAATTGTAAAAGAGCACCATCCGGAAGCATATTATCGTCAGTCCTCTCCATATTCGGATGAGAAAGGAACTAGAAATGTAGCGGTCGGGGATTATCATTATTGGGATGTATGGCAAGGATTAAAATCTCTGTCAGAGTTTAATCATGCACGGAGTCGCTTTTTCAGCGAGTATGGCTTTCAGTCTTTCCCGGAGTTTGAATCCATCAAGCGGTATACTATAGAGTCTGATTGGGCTTTGACTTCTGAGGTTATGATGGCACATCAACGTGGCGGGATAAATGCCAATACGCGTATAAATGATTTCTTATTAGCTGAATATCACAAGCCCAAAGATTTTCCGTCTTTTGTCTATATGAGTCAGTTATTGCAGGCGGATGCTATGAAGATGGCAATGGAAGCACATCGTCGGGATATGCCTTATTGTATGGGATCGCTGGTGTGGCAGCATAATGATTGTTGGCCTGTAGCATCATGGTCAAGCCGGGATTATTACGGTCGTTGGAAAGCTCAACATTATTTTACGGTAAAATCTTTCTCAGATATATTGATTTCACCGATTGAGGAGGAAGGTAAACTGAAAGTCTTTGCGGTTTCCGATCGATTGAAGAAAGCAATAGGGCGTTTAACTGTAGATGTTATAGATTTAAGGAAAGGTGTTGTTACTTCTCGTTGCGTAAGAGCAGATGTAGCGGCTAATACAAGTAAAGTAATATGGATAGGAGATATAAGAGAACTACTTGGTAATTTGGAGCGTGAAGATGTTGTACTTCGTTTTACTTGGCAAGACAATCAAGGACAGGCTTATACAAACAGTTGCTTTTTGGCAAAACAAAAAGAGATGAATTATCCGAAAGTTCATATTGCAACAACGATTATTCCTGTAAAGGATGGGTACGAAATTACATTAAAGAGCGATGCTTTTGCTCGTGCTGTATTCTTATCAATCATAGGAGATACGGACAATTTTATTTCGGACAATTATATTGATTTGTTTCCTAATGAGAGTGTTACAGTGTCTGTACAAACTCAACTTAGTATGCAGGATGTTAGAGATAAGTTAAACGTTATATCTTTTGTGGATACTTATTGAATCTTGATTTTGTCCTAATATCTGTAAGATATAACTAGCCTGTTTTTCTATTTATATGGGTGAGTTTATTGACGTTATGTGATATGCAAATAAATGACAATGATTACTTCTTTTAAATAAATGGAGGAATAAAGGGTGATTCTTAAATTTATTATCTTACCTTTGTATCCGAGTTTGAGTTATGAATCATTATTGTATAGTCTTCTTTCTATATATTTATTAAGTAGATCTCTCTTTTAATCATCCTCCTCATACCGATTTAGTATTTATCATGGAAAAGAAATTGTCATGTACACTCTTTTCGATAAATCAATAATAAGAATTAGCTTGAATAAAAGCAAATAATAAAAACGCTGTATCGATACAGCAAAATAACATTTATGACATTTAAAGAATTAAATATAGCCGAACCTATTTTAAAGGCTATTGAAGAAAAAGGATATATAAGTCCGACACCTATTCAGGAAAAAGCGATACCCGTTGCATTGGCAGAAAAAGATATATTAGGTTGTGCACAAACCGGTACCGGTAAGACCGCCTCATTTGCAATACCTATTATTCAACATCTATTGGTCGAATCCGGGCGAAATAGTCGTCAGGGAATTAAAGCGTTAATATTAACTCCGACACGAGAACTTGCATTGCAAATAAATGAATGTATCAGTGATTATACCAAATATACAAAAGTTTGTCATGGAGTAATATTCGGAGGTGTAAATCAGCGTCCGCAAGTTGATATGCTACGGAAAGGCATTGATATTCTGATTGCCACTCCGGGACGTTTGCTAGATTTAATGAATCAAAAGCACCTCAGTTTGGATAAGATTCAATATTTTGTACTTGATGAAGCTGACCGTATGCTTGATATGGGATTTATTCATGATATAAAGCGTATATTACCTAAACTCCCTAAGAATAAGCAGACTTTATTTTTCTCAGCGACAATGCCGGACAGTATCGTTGCGTTGACCAACTCTTTACTAAAGAAACCGGTGAAAATCAGTATAACTCCGGATTCTCCAACTGTGGATGCAATAAAACAGGTCGTTTATTTTGTAGAGAAAAAGGAGAAAAGCCATTTGTTAATTTCGATATTGCAAGAGAATGTAGAACAGTCGGTACTTATTTTTTCGCGTACCAAGCATAATGCAGATAGAATTGTCCGAACTTTAGTTAAAGCCGGTATTGGGAGTCAGGCTATTCATGGAAATAAGAGCCAGTCCGCCAGGCAAACGGCTCTGTGCAATTTTAAATCAGGAAAGACGCGAGTAATGGTTGCCACTGATATTGCTTCCAGAGGTATTGATATTAATGAATTGCCATTGGTTATCAATTATGATCTTCCCGATGTCCCCGAGACTTATGTGCATCGTATAGGACGTACAGGAAGAGCCGGTAATGCAGGAACGGCACTGACTTTCTGTTCGCAGGAAGAACGTAAACTGGTAAATGATATTCAAAAGCTGACAGGGAAAAAACTATGTAGAGCTGAGCTTCCTGTTTAACTCTTAATAATTTCAAAGTAATAATATAAATAGAATAAATTATATGGCAAAATCCGTAACAGTTGACAAACGTGAGAACGAAAAGAAAAGGCTAGCTCGACGAGCTGAAAAACAAAAAAAGAAAGAAGAGAAGAAACTATCCGGTAAGGTGAGTACTTTTGATGATATGATTGCCTATGTCGACGAGAATGGCATGATTACTTCTACTCCACCGACAGATAATATTGAAAAGCAAGAAATAAAGCAGGAAGATATTGTTATATCAACTCCGAAAAGAGAAAAAGAGGCTCCGGCTATTTTAAGAGGAAAGGTGGACTTCTTTAATTCATCTAAAGGGTATGGCTTTATAAAAGATCTTTCCGGAAATGAAAAGTTCTTTTTCCATGTCAATAATGTGCTCACTGATATATCGGAGAATGATATTGTTACATTTGAACTTGAACGAGGAGTAAGAGGGATGAATGCTGTAAATATCAGTCTTGAAAGTAAATTGCAAGAAAATAATTCTCCGGATTGATTTTGCGCTTGCGCTTATAATGCTGAACCGTTTTATGATCAAATGGATTAGTTAGGGTTGAGTTGTTTGGTAAGTTGGAGTTGTTTTTTTTGATAAATACGAACTAAAAAGTATAATTCAAAGTATGGCAAAAAGTAATATTATGAAAACAGGCGTTATCTCGCCTAATCAACAGGCAGAGAATATGTTGAATGACTATAAGAAGAAAGTGGGTGAGGTGGTTCTTGTAGCAATTACTCCGCGGACTACAATTGAACTTCCGGCTCATCTTTCTCCGGCTGAACGGGAAGTTCGTATTGAAGTTTATAAGAAGTTGCACAATTCGAAAATATAGTAATCGGAAAGATAAAAGACTTCATAGTTAGCTATAAATTATCTTTAATAAAATTCGGAGCCTCGGATTTGAACGGGATAAATGTGGGCTAATCTTTGTCAATACCGGATGTTATCCTACCTTTAAACATAGATTTCTACTTTATATTACGTTTATATCATTAGTGACCTTGTACTACAACTGCAAGTATGAGTCGTTAATAAGTTTCTTCCCATATTGTTTTGTTAGTTGCCGTCTTCATATCTTAGATGGGCCAAAGTTGTGATGTTTTTGAATATGATAGATATATATTGCTATGTTTTTGTTTGAAATTAATTTATTATAGCTATATAATTATCGGAATTATTTTATAGCTTTGTAAATCACACATTAAAACATACAGTATATGAAAGTACACTCTACTCTAAAAGTGTTTTTAGGAGGACTTGTTTTCCTGTCCTTTTTTGCGAACTATGTGTATTCGCAGGAACATACAACTATGAGACTTTTTGATGAAGTTGTTTTCTATGATGGTTATCGGGTGAAGGATAACCCGGATAAAGATAAGTTTAAGGAAGATGGCATACTTCGAAACTATACTTATCTTTATGCAGTGAAAATGACTCCGGAACAATTAGACCAGTTTGGTGATTCGATTGTGATGAATGTTTGGGTAAAAGCTTGTTGTGATAACTATGACCGTATCGGTAATATTAATCTGGCATTTGTCTATAAGAACGGTTATGATCCCTACAACAACATTACTCGCATTGAGCTGGGACGTTTTATTACTCCTTTTATGGATAAGAATAAGCAGCCGGATACCGTCCCCTATTCTTACCGGGTGGATTATTTAAGTTCTATTTTTAGAGATAAAGACTTGCGTGATACGTACGATTTATGGTTAGAGTTTGAGTTGTTTGGAGTTCCTTATGCCGCAAATGAGCAGATAAAGGGATGTGCAGGACGTAGTGATGTGTTCTTTGGAACGTTGGAGTTTTCAACTAATACTCCGGCAAAAGGATTGACCGATAAAAATGTATTGGTTCCGATTGTTATCAAGAAGCCGGAATATATGGCAAACAATCTGAATAATTATAATAGCATAGCTACTGATACATTAGGCAAGACGGTGAAAACTTATAGTTTTTATGTACCGAAAGATGTAACGGACGGACAGATTGTTTTGATTACTTCCAATCATGGTGCTAATGCCGGTGGTGAAGAATATAACCGTCGTTGGCATTACGTCTATATTACGGGGAAGGATGAAGCCGGAAAGTTTAAGGATAGAGAATTGGTTCTGACTTATAAGCCGGGGCGTACTAGTTGTGAACCTTTCCGGAAATATAATACACAAGGTAACGGAATTTATGGTCGGACAAAGCAGTCTGATGAGGCTTGGCAATCCTTTAGTAATTGGTGTCCCGGTGATGTTATTGACAATCGGATTATAAACTTAGGTGCAATGAAAGCCGGTGATTACAAACTGACAATATCTGTTCCGGATGCGGTCTTTGCCGATAAGCAGGGGGATATTCCAGTTTCTGCTTTCTTTCAGGGCTTGACGGAGGGGCAATTGCCGACAGATGTGGAAGAAGAATTGGCGCCCAAGCAAGATGTGACTTTGTTTTTTGATGGGGAGCAGATTACTCTTGAAAGTAATGAAACGATTCTCGATGTGGAAATATGTGATGTACAAGGTAAATTATTGTATCACACTTCAGAGTATCGACCTATAAATATATCTTCATATCCCGGCGGTATGTATTTGGTTAATGTCGAATTGTCTAATGGAATGATTGAAACGCATAAGTTGATAAAAAAGTAAACCGGAAAGATTAAAAGTATAAACACTCCCGCAGAACCGGAAACCGGCTTTTGCGGGAGTGTTTGTTTCCGGCGGATTGTTTAAAAAGTGTATTAAAATTACCCGATCCAGTGCAGAATGGGAAATAAAATGCTTAACTTTGCAGACTAACAGATTAATAGACAGATAGAGATATGCCACTTAATTTACCTGATAAACTGCCTGCGATAGAGCTTTTAAAAGAGGAAAACATCTTCGTAATTGATAATTCA
Source organism: Bacteroides sp. OM05-12 (assembly GCF_003438995.1). GTDB lineage: Bacteria > Bacteroidota > Bacteroidia > Bacteroidales > Bacteroidaceae > Bacteroides. The sequence goes on along the minus strand of NZ_QSUN01000009.1, from coordinate 89,613 downwards.
CGTGCTACCCAACAGGATATTCGTCCGCTGAGAATAGTTATATTAAACCTGATGCCGTTAAAGATTACGACGGAAACTGACTTAATACGTTTGCTATCCAACACCCCGTTGCAGTTGGAAATCTCGTTCATGAAAATAAAGAGCCATACACCAAAGAATACCCCGATAGAGCACATGAAAGCGTTCTATGAAGACTTCGAGAAGATGCGCCATGAGAAGTATGACGGGATGATTATAACCGGTGCTCCGGTGGAACTGATGGACTTTGAAGAAGTGGGCTATTGGGATGAAATTAAGGATATCTTTGATTGGGCGCAAACGCATGTTACTTCTACTTTCTATATTTGCTGGGCAGCCCAAGCCGGATTATACCATCATTACGGTGTGCCTAAGTATTCATTAAAAGAAAAGATGTTCGGAGTCTTCCGGCATACTTTAAATGCGCCTTATCATCGTATTTTTAGAGGGTTTGATGATGTGTTCTTTGTTCCGCATAGCCGCCATACGGAAGTTAGGCGTGAAGATATACTGAAAGTTCCTGAACTGGAATTGCTCTCCGAGAGTGAGGAGTCGGGGGTTTATATGGTAATGGGGCGTGGCGGGCGTGAGTTTTTTGTGACCGGACATTCCGAATACTCTCCTTATACGCTTGATACGGAATATAAACGTGATTTGTCGAAGGGGTTGGATATTCCGATGCCAAAGAATTATTATCGGGAAGACAACCCGGACAATGCTCCTTTGGTACGTTGGAGAGGACATGCCAATCTGTTATTTTCTAATTGGCTGAACTATTATGTATATCAGGAGACACCGTATAATATTGAAGATATCAGATAGATGAAAACGGTTAGGAAGATAGAATTGCTGGCTCCGGCCAAGAATCTTGAGTGTGGCATTGAAGCAATACGTCATGGGGCGGATGCTGTCTATATCGGTGCGCCGAAGTTCGGTGCCCGTGCTGCTGCCGGTAATTCACCGGAAGATATTGCGGAACTGGTGAAATTTGCACATATATATAATGCCCGTATTTATGTGACGGTCAACACGATTCTTCGTGATGACGAGCTTGCCGAAACAGAGCGAATGATTTGGGAACTCTATCATGCAGGCGTGGATGCATTGATTGTTCAGGATATGGGATTACTCCGCTTGAATTTGCCGCCTATCCCATTGCACGCCAGTACGCAGATGGATAATCGTACTCCGGAGAAGGTGCGTTTTCTTGCAGAGGCAGGTTTCACGCAGGTGGTGCTTGCCCGCGAACTTTCATTGGCGGAGATACAACGAATACATGAGGCGTGTGATGTGCCGTTGGAGGTATTTGTGCATGGAGCACTTTGTGTGAGTTATAGCGGACAATGTTATGTCAGTCAGGCATGTTACGGACGAAGTGCCAACCGGGGAGAGTGTGCGCAATTCTGTCGGCTTGCTTTCAATTTGGAAGATGCTGAAGGTAATACGATTGTGCGTAATAAACATTTGCTTTCGTTGAAAGACTTGAACCAGAGCGATAATCTGGAACAGCTTCTTGATGCGGGAGCCACTTCATTGAAGATAGAGGGAAGGCTGAAAGACGTATCTTATGTGAAGAACGTTACGGCTTATTACCGCAAGAAACTGGATGCGGTTTTTAAACGCAGGGCGGAATATGTCCGTTCCTCTTCCGGAAGTTGTAAGTATGATTTCATGCCTCAACCGGAAAAGAGTTTCAGCCGTGGCTTTACAAACTATTTTTTGCATGGTCGTGAAGGAGATATTTCTTCTATGGATACTCCGAAGTCACTGGGAGAGGAGATGGGGACAGTGAAAGAACTGCGGGGCAATTACCTTACGGTAGCAGGGGTGAAGTCGTTTAATAATGGCGATGGTGTCTGCTTTTTGGACGAACAGGGGAAGCTGTGCGGCTTCCGGGTGAACCGGGTAGACGGTAATAAACTTTTTCCGCAGGAGATGCCTAAAGTGAAACCTCGCACGGTGCTTTACCGTAATTATGATCAGGAGTTTGAAAGACAACTTTCACGCCCATCTGCCGAGCGAAAGATTGCTGTGGATATACTTCTTGCAGAGAATAACTTTGGTTTTACTTTGGAATTGCGTGACGAGGACGATAATGCAGTCACTTTAATGTTGCAACGAGATAAAGAACCGGCGCGTACTCCACAGGAGGAGAATCTGAAAAACCAATTGGGCAAACTGGGAAATACGCCTTTTGAGCCTCGCGCCATTCAGCTGGATTTTAGTGAAAATTGGTTTATTCCGGCTTCTGTACTTGCGGACTTCCGCCGTCTGGCTGTGGACAAGCTGCTTGAAGCACGGAGGATAAATTATCGCCGTCCGGTCATTAAAATAAAACCGACCCATCATCTGTTCCCGAAGCAGGAATTAACTTATTTGGGGAATGTGATGAATGTCGAGGCTGCTTCATTCTATAAAGAACATGGCGTGCAAGCGGTTCAACCGGCTTTCGAACAGCAACAACCGGAAGGAGAGACGGTTGTGATGTTTTGCAAGCATTGTTTGAGATATAAGATGGGATGGTGTCCTACCCATCAAAAGGTTCGTTCGCCTTATCGGGAACCCTATTATCTGGTTGCGGGTGATGGTAAGCGTTTCCGCTTGAAGTTCGATTGCCGTAAATGTGAGATGCTGGTTATAAAAGAGGCTTGATGTGATGGGTAAAGCAATGAGAATCATAGGGCTGTCGGCACTGTTTTTACTGTGCATGGTAACTTCCTGCCACTATCCCGGTCCGGATATGTCTGATTGGGACATACCGCAACGGACAAGAGATTCTTTGACTTATCTGACCGAGCATCATTATACTTTAAATGCCAATTTCAAGGTTGAGGCGGATTCTTTGCCTTTGGAGCAATTGCCGGTGAAAGATGTATTTCGCAATGTGTATAAAGGTGAGCGGATTGTAGTGGCGGAATTTATGACACAGCCCGGTGACAGTATTGACTCCCTTTGGGTAAAAGTCGCCCATAATCAGGAGGTACAGGGATGGATACGGGAAAGTACATTGTTGGAGAACATCGTCCCGGTAGATCCTGTATCGCAGTTCATTCATCTGTTCAGCAACCGTCATGCCGTCTATTTTATTGTCGTGTTCTTGCTGTTTGCAGTTTATATTCTCTGTCGTGCGATACGCAAGAAACAGATAAGGCTTGTCTATTTCAATGATATAGATAGTATTTACCCGATGCTTTTATGTGTTTTGTTGGCTTTTGCCGCAACCCTTTACGGTACTATGCAAAGTTTCATACCGGATACCTGGGAGCATTATTACTTCAATCCTACGCTTAATCCTTTTAAGCTACCGCCATTGTTGGGTATGTTTATTACGAGTATATGGCTCATCATCGTTGTGTCCCTTGCTCTGCTCGATGATCTTTTTCATCAGGTATCCATTGCCAACGCTTTCTTCTATTTACTGGGACTCTCCGCTGTTTGCATTTTCTGCTATTTGTTTTTTATCTATACCACATCTTTTTATATCGGGTATCTTTTCCTCCTGCTTCTTGTCTTTCTCTTTGTTGTCAGGGCAAGGAGAAGTATTGGCCTTTACACTTATCGTTGCGGTAATTGTGGGGCGAAACTCCGTAATAAAGGGGAATGTCCGCACTGTGGAGCCATTAATAAATAATTTTGTTTGATGTAAATCAGTGATTCCTAAGGGGAAATTGTTGTATTGAATAAGTAAAACTAATCTCCTTTCCCCATGATATTAATCTTTTTGTAGTTATAAAGTAGTTGTCTCACAACAGGTGCAATAGCTGTTTCACAGTATGTGAGTTAGCTGTCTCACCCGGGTGAAGTAGCTAACTCATAATATGTGAAACAACTATTCTGTCTAAAAGAAAATAGTAGTTGTTTGGAGGGATCACATTAATATATGGTATGTAGACAACTAATTTAAGATTATTTTCTCCATGGAAGTTTGTACTTGTAATCATCTTTATTTGGGGAGACTTGATAAACAATCCTTTTTTCCCCATTTTCCCACCTATATAATATGTATTTAAAATCATGCTCATTCTTTTTAGATAAGCTTTCTGAATGAATATAGAATAAAGTATCTTCATCTAATAGACTTCCAATAAACATTATAGAATCATTTTTATACTCCCATCCTTTATGAAAATTATTCTCATTAGATAAAACATGGAAATCTGTACTGTCTACTATTTTAAATATATCAGAAGAACTATTTTTACTCAGAATTAGTTTTCTCAAATCAATAAAATTGGTACAAATGATTGTTTCATTTGAATCATTGTATTTGCCACTTGACCAGATGATAAGGCTATTTTTAGAGATTTCATCTTCATTCATATCAACATTCCAAAGACTTGTTAATTGGTATGTGTTATTGGAATAAAGAGTTAAAGTCACATTGTTCCAATCATAACCGGTTATATATTTTCGCTCAAATTGATTACTATCCTGACTTAATTGGGATATAGAATATTCGGTGATAAATAGAAGTGTAATAAAAATATATATATTCATAACTGTGTTATTTTAGAGGAGTTGAATCTTGAGAGTATTCTGAGTTATATATACTTGGATGGTTTGCCCGTGATTGATTTGGGCTCGGTTTCTTCTATCTATATAGTATTTTTATCTTACTTCTTTAATATATTTACTTCCTCTGCATATACCATATCTATAATCTAAAGACAGGACAGGTCGTATGTATTGAGGGGTTTCAATTGTTTTACCTTGTTTATAAAGTGTGTATTGTTCGGGAAATATATCTTTTAAAACGCTCCAACCATATTCTTCTTTAATACTAAAATCAGGATTGTCATAGTAATTTTCAGGTTTTTCTCCATATGTTACAGCAATAATACGTCCATCTGCTTTTGCAAAGAAAAGGTCAGGAATCTTCATTAGTGCAAAGGCATTGTTTTCACCATATATTTTGTAATATACATAGATATCTTTAGGAGTGATTTCTAAAACCGGTATAAGCGCAGAATCTTTAATTTGTGGGATAAACTTATTGATAGCATGCCGTAAACTATCATCTTCAATTGTATAGGCAATAATAACATCATTATCACCGGTTTGTTTCTTTGTACAAGATATTGAAATAACAAGAGTTGTAAGTATTATAAGAATCTTTTTCATAATTATTCGGTAAAATATTTTTTCTTTTTAATACATATGCCATCTTTAAATGTTAATAGCCATACCGGTCTATCTCTATACATATTGGGTATGTTTTCATATCCCTCTATATAAGTAGCATATTGTTCGGGAAATATCTGTTTGTATATTCCCCATGCATATTTTTCTTGGATACAAAGGGCATTCATGCTGTTTTCGTATTGTATAGCAATAACAGTATTGTCTATCTTTGCGAAAAAAACATTTTTATTCATCATAACAACATCGGCATTTTCTTCATAAAAGATTCTGTAATAGGTGAATGGAGGTTGTCTTTTGATTGAAACTATAATTATACTGTCTGCACTGAAAAAATAAGGAGCTTCTGTCTTTGAAAAAAGAAGTAATTCTTCTTTTAAGTCTTTATTTCTTATTTCGTATAAGATTGGACTGTCAGGCACAGGTTCTCGTGGCTGGAAAATCATATCCTCTGTACATGATAATATAAATAGTAAACTAATTATTAATAAACTGTGTTTCATTATATATATCGTTTTTTCTCAATACAGATACCATCTTTAAACGTTAAAATCCATTTCGGTTGATTATAATAAATGTTGCATATTTTTTCAGCGTTATTTAAATAATCCCAATATTGTGACGGAAAGATTTGTTTATAAACTCCCCATGCATATTTCTCGAGCATAAAAAGATCGCTTTTCGTCATTTCGTAGTAACCTTCATATTCACCATGTAATGCTGCAATTATTTTATCATCCATTTTTGCAAAGAATAGATTCTTGTTTTCTTGTAATACCCATGCTTTTTCTTCATAGCGAATAGTATAATATACCAAAGGGGGTTTTCTCGTAATTAAAATAAGTACGATACTATCTTCAGACACAAAGTTAGCACATTCTGTTTTATAAAAAAGTTTTAGCTCCTTTTTTAAGTTGTCATTCTTTATTTCGTAGATTATAGGACTATCTTCTACGGGTTTCGGAGAAGAAGAACGATCACTAATGCATGAAATAGTTGTCAATATTATTAGAACAATTAATATCCTCATATTTAGAATTTCATTTTATTAAACCAATATCATTTATGATTTGCGTGTACCTACGTATATCAGTCTACGGTTGATTCTATTACTTATGACTGGCATAGCTTATGTGGATACATTCTTGTGAATAAGCGGTGAAGCTGAATAGTAAGAGTAAGGTTATTAATGTTTGTTTCATAGTTCTCTTTTTTTAATATATGGTTAGATGAAACGAAAATATAATTATAAGTAGTAATCTCTATATATTATGATTCAATTCAGTTTTTTCAATCTTTCAATGACTTTTTCTATTGGAATTGTAAATTTACTCCAATATACAATCACAGCGTCATATCCACCCGCATCTTTTTTGGGGGCATCATCGAAAATATATAATGTACCATCATCACAAGGATAATTTTTATCAGCTAAATGCCTTTTATGCATGTCAAGATACTGTTCTTTATTACTTTTTTTATTGCCGGAACTTCCAGTATAAAACCCTATTTTTTTATCTATAAAATTGAAATCTTCTCGAATCGTCTCAAAAATGACATTGAGATATTCTCCTTCTGATCTATTCAGAAGTAAATCATTATCCACTTTCAACTGATATATTTGTTTCATCCTGTCATTTGAATTGCATTTATGAATAATTGAACAACTTGACATGAATATTTCTAAGGACACTATTATTAATAATCTAATCATATTATTTTAGCTTTTATGGAACTTGATAAAGATATGGGCTTGAGTAATGCTAAAAAGTGACACGTCTTAATTGTCTTCTCTTAATATTTTAACAATTTTGTCTATTGGAATTGCAAATTTACTCCAATAGATGATTGCTGCATCATACCCTCCTGATTCCTTTTTGGGGTTGATATCAAAAATATATAAATAACTACTGATGATTGTAGAGTTATTCTGAAATCTTTCTTTCTCTTCTTGAAAATATATTTTTTTATTTTGTTTGATACTAGCTTTAATAAATCCAATCTTTTTATTTGTGAAATCAAAATCATTTAAGCTGTCTTTAAAAATTATATTGAAGTATTCACTTTCATAGGTGTTTAAAAATGGAGAACTATCACTCCCCATTTTATCCAACTGTTCCAAAACTTCTTTTGGAATATTATTAAAACTTCGTACTTGTCCTAATAAATCAATATTAGAAAGTAACATAATTATTATTATTAAATATTTCATATCCTTGTTATTTATAGCGTTCGATAAAGGTTGAACTGCATCCCAACAGTTGGACAGTTAATTACTTGTTTTTATAATAGACTCTATATTTTGCAGGACTTTATCTATTCTCTTTTGCTATCGAAAAGCAAAAGAGTCGAATTGAGAAAGCGTAAATATAATAAATACGAATAGTAATGAGACCTTCTTTTTCATTATCTGATAGCTTTATAAATCATTCCTTTTCTTCCAGCTTACAAAATACCCCAATTTCATATTGCATAATTCTTGAGTAAGCAGTAGCATCTATTAATGACAATATCTCCAAAGTTATACATTTTTTTATCATTTTATCTCTTTTGCCTCGTTTTATGAGAGTTTTCCATTTTATTTCTGTCGGAATCGGATTCCGGTATGTTTTCTCCGGTCTATATCGTTTGTTCGACCCAAAGGTATGAATCCGAAGTGAGGGATAGGTGTGAAAGTAGATCTTCAGAGCAGTTTTCTTCTATAAGTTTCATCCTTCAGTGGACTTATTTCTCATTGACATATAATGAGTTATCCTGAATGATGGAATCATTCAGCGAGATTTCAGCCACAGTTTATCGGCTGAATCTTTTTCCTGAGAAAGGTTCTGGGTAAAAAGCTGATAATCAATATAAAATCAATAAACTGAAGGATTGAAGGATATTTGAGAGTAATTCGTATTTTATACTGCTTTTTACCTGTAAACACCTCGATGTTTTTAAAAAACATCGGGTTGATTGAAAAAAACATCGGGACGTTTGAATATGAGCATACGGTCGATTGAAAACAAAGATACGGTCCTTTGTTCACAAACTCCTATCGTTTATAAACAATCGACCGTATGCTCTAATCAGTTAGAATTTATATCTCAAGTCGATACCGAATTGTCGGGGACGGCCTTTCTGCATGAACGACCTGCCCATCGATTCAAAATAGAAAGCAGTATATTGCTTGTCCAGGAAATTACTTGCCCATACATCTATCTGTATGCCTTTCAGCATAGTGGATACGCGGGCATTGAGTGTTCCGTAGAACTTTTGTTCGATATCGTTTTGCTCTGTCCAGTAGATTTTTCCGGCACCGCTATAATAAAGATTCAGTGACAGATAGTCAAAAGCAGCAGTCTTTTTGAACCGGAAAGTATATTCTCCGCCTACCGTCAGGGTATGGCGGGGAACGAAGGGTACGAAATTACCGTTGTAACTTACTGTGACCAATTCTCCGTCTGCATTTTTCTCTCGTGATTGATAGTCGCGGAAAGTGGCGTGTGTAAGTCCGTAAGCTCCGTGTACCGAGAAAGCATCTGTTATTTGAGTACGCAGTGCTGCTTCTGCACCTATGCTTCTGCTTTTTCCTGCATTAACCGTCATCCGCCCGAAACCATTTTCGGAGAACTGGGCTATTTGCTGGTCGTGCGTGTCCATATAGAAAGCGGCAAGATCGGCTTGGAGCTTGTTGTTAAACAAGGTGAGGTGTGCTCCGATTTCGTAGTTCCAACTATATTCCGGTTTATAGATTGTGCTCTCTTTGATATCTGCACTTTCGCCGTAACCGGTAATATTTTGGGTTAATATATTGTCTACTCGTTCTTCAGGCATTTCAGCATCAATCATTTTTTCTTTCAGAGCATCAATCATTGCATTTTTTAACTCTCCTTGTATTAAATCGGAAAACATCTGAATATTATATCCTCCTGAACGATAGCCTTTGGATACAGAGGCGTATATATTGTTTTGCTTATTGAAATCATATTGCAATGCAAACTTAGGAAGCAGTTGTAAATAATCATTTTTCTCTTCTCCTGATAGTCTGGACTTAGCAAGGAGATTCTTATACTCCATACCTGGTCGTCCGGGTGCAAAAGATAGACTGAAATCAAAGTCCATTGGTTCATTGTATGAACTATATTTCATACTTGTTTTTTCATAATCAAGACGTAATCCTGCTGTTACGGAAAGTCCCTCAATAAACAGATTATTATAGGTTGATTGATGATAGATAGCCCCACTTAAAACAGGAGTATCAAAGTTTCCCGGAATATATAGTTCAGGATTATTGATTTGCATACTCATGATAGGTGATTTTATATTTTGAAAAATCTTATTAATATTATATTCAATCTGATTTTTTACTCCTTCTTCTTTAAAGGTGACAGGGCCGTCGGTATTCAGCCATTGATAGAATCCGAAAGCTCCGGTAGTCCATTGCCAGTTCTTGCCGGGCTTGGATTTAAGTATGATTTCTTCGGAAATAGTATTGAGCTTCTGCTTTTGGGTAAGATTGAAAATATCCGCTTCTGTAAAGTCCTGATCCAAAAACATACGGTCGTTTAGGTTCTGGTATCCGGTCACTGCACTTAGTATAAAACTGTTCGCTTGGTATTCAATGTTGACCCCGGCATTCAGTAATCCACGGCGGTAAGTGCTTTCATCATTATAGGCAATGGGAGCAATCTGTTGTGTGGCCTTGTCATACTGACCGTAAGCATAACCGCCTTGATCGCCATATTCGTAGTTGACGGTGAAATCCAATTTCAGATTCTCATTGGGCAGCCAGATAGCACGGATTCGTCCGCCTCCTGCACTTAGTTCGTCTGCTTTTTTATTGACACTTGGCGCATAGTTCTTAAAAAAACCTCCTTTGTACTCATAGAAGCCTCCTGCCGAGAAAGCTAACTGATTGCTGATTCGATGGTAATGGGTGAGTGAAGCACTATAATTATTATAAGTAGCGGCACTTAATTTAATGTCTGTACCCTGATAACTGAAAGGTGAGCGGGTATGTACTTTTACCAGTCCGCCCATGGTATTTCTCCCGTAAAGAGTTCCCTGCGGACCGCGAAGCACGTCAATTCGTTCGATATCAAAGAAGTTGAAATCGAAAGCCGATTTATCTATATAAGGTATATTGTCTACGTACAGACCTACCGACGGAGTATTGATTCTGGCTCCGATGCCACGGATATAGACAGCGGATGTGAGTCGTGAACCGTAATCGGGAATGAAGAAATTGGGTACGAGGTTGCTGACTCCTTTCAGGGAATTAATCTGATATTCCTGCATCTCTTTTTGTGAAATCAATGATGCGGCAACCGGAAGCTGACGTAACTTGGTATTCTCTTTGGGCGATGCGATAACAACGACCTCTTCGATATCGATAACCTTTGTAGTATCCTTAGGAATGATATTCGTTGCATTAAAAGGGATGGCAAATAGGATTGCAGCCAAGAATGTATAAGTCTTCTTCATCATAATAAAAGCGTTTCTTATTTAATTTCGGTTGCAAAGTAAACGCTATTTATCTGTTCTTACAATCCTAATTTATGAGGATATTATATACTGTCCGGTGATATATACCCGTTCATTACCGCATAGATAGTCAGTGCCGATACGGATTTGATTCCAAGTTTCTCCGTGATATTCTTGCGATGGGAGATGACGGTGGTCAGACTGATGTTCAATTTATCGGCAATCTCTTTGTTGATAAGCCCTTTAGTGATAAGTATCAGCACTTCTATTTCACGGGCGGATAGGTCGTGTCCTTGTGTCGGGTGCATAGGAGCGTGTCGGTTACTATGTCCGTATTGGTGCATCTTTAAGATGTCCTTTACCAGCGCTTCTTCCGTTTGGTAAATATTCAACATCGGCATTCCCGATAGCTGAGGCTGATTATCTCCTCCTGACAGGATTATGGCTTTGGGCATTTTAGGCAAGAAGAAAGCAGTATGCTCAAAGTATATTTGTGCCGCAACGAAATAATGGGCGTACATATCCGGAGTGTCGTCTATTAACTCCTCGAACGAACGGAATATACGGATGACAGCCGTCGGGATAAGCTCTTCCAGTATGCTTTGCAGTCCTATACAGCACAATATGTTAGGGTCTATTATTGCAATCTCTTGTTTTTCCATTTCTTTTTTATTTTAAATATTCTGCGAGACTCTCGGCACAACGTTCACCGTCTATTCCGGCAGAAACAATGCCTCCGGCGTATCCGGCTCCTTCTCCGCAGGGGAATAATCCACGAACGGTGATATGTTGCAGTGTTTCACTGTCACGTATGATTCTTACCGGGGAAGAGGTGCGCGTTTCCACTCCTATTAATACAGCCTCGTTAGTAAGGAATCCGTGAGACATCTTACCGAATTGTTGAAAACCTTTGCTTAACCGGTCACTGATAAAAGAAGGCAACCAAAAATGAAGCGGAGAGGCAATCAGTCCCGGACTGTAAGAACTTTCGGGAAGATCGTTTCCAAGTTTCTTACGGGTAAAGTCGACCATGCGTTGTGCAGGAGCAGTCTGCTTCATTCCTCCTTGCAGCCAGCATTGCCGTTCCAAATCTTCCTGGAAATGCAGTAAAGAGAGTTCGCCGAATTGAGCATATTCGGGAAAATCTTCCGGGTGGATTTCTACTACCATGCCGGAATTAGACCAGCGCGAACCTCGGTTGGATGGTGACATCCCGTTTACGACGACCTGTTCCGGTCCGCTTGCCGCCGGAACGACAAACCCTCCCGGACACATACAGAAACTGTAAACTCCACGTCCGTCCACTTGAGTTACGAAACTATATTCGGCAGCCGGCAAGAAAGAGCCTCTGCCATCCCGGTTATGATATTGTATCCGATCTATTAACTGTTGAGGATGCTCTAAGCGGACTCCTACGGCGATGCCTTTTGCTTCGATGGCAACATTATTGGTCTTTAGCCAACGGTAAACATCCCGTGCCGAGTGTCCGGTAGCGAGAATAACTGGTCCTAAGAATGTCTGCCCTGTATTGGTTTCAATGCCTTTTATTTCATTGTCCTTAATGATAAGGGCATCCATTCGTGTCTCAAAATAAACTTCTCCTCCACACTCAAGAATTGTATTACGCATATTTTCGATAACACGCGGCAACTTGTCCGTACCGATATGCGGATGTGCATCTATAAGAATGGAGGTGCTTGCACCGTGCTGACAAAAGACATTCAGAATCTTTTCGGTATTTCCTCGTTTCTTGCTCCGGGTATAAAGCTTACCGTCGGAATAAGCTCCGGCGCCACCTTCGCCAAAACTGTAATTGGATTCGGAGTTGACAATATGCTCGCGTGAAATCAAAGCAATGTCTTTTTTTCGTTCACGAACGTTCTTGCCTCTTTCTACCACGATGGGCTTGATGCCAAGCTCAATCAATTTCAGTGCGGCAAACAGTCCTCCCGGTCCGGCACCTACTACAATCGCTTGTTTCTTGCCGTCTACCTTATTGTAAATAGTGCGGGTATATTCGTCATCTTGGGGAACTTCGTTGATATAAGTGCGTATTTTCAGATTCACAAAGATGGTACGTTGCCGGGCGTCTATGCTGCGTTTCAGTATGCGTATGGCATTAATGCTTTTGATGTTAACGCCTTTCTCACGTGCGACGTAGGCTTTGAGTTGTTGCTCATTCGCAGCCAGTTCAGGCAATACCCTCAGTTGATATTCTTGAATCATAAAATCTCTTTTTTATCCGAATAAACATCGGAATGCTTCTTCTACTTTCCTTACTGGAACTAATTCTATTTTTATTTTCTTTGTATTCAATCCTTGCAAATTATGCTTTGGTAGGATAATCTGGTTGAATCCTAATTTCTCGGCTTCGCTTATTCGCTGTTCTATACGATTAACCGGACGAATTTCTCCGGATAGACCTACTTCTCCCGCAAGGCATACTTGCCTGTCTATTTCCGTATCCATGTTTGAAGAAAGAATTGCACTGATTACACTCAGGTCGATTGCTGGGTCATTCACTCTCAAGCCTCCGGCAATGTTCAGGAATACATCTTTTTGTGCAAGTTTGAACCCGACCCGCTTCTCCAGTACGGCGAGTAACATATTCATTCTTCTTATATCGAATCCGGTAGCGGAACGTTGAGGTGTACCGTAAGCAGCAGTACTGACGAGGGCCTGTGTCTCAATCAGGAACGGACGTATGCCTTCAATGGCTGAAGCAATGGATACGCCGCTCATTCCTACATGGTCCTGAGATAACAACAGTTCGGACGGATTACTCACTTGTCGCAATCCATCTTGTCTCATTTCGTATATTCCCAGTTCGGCAGTACTTCCGAAGCGGTTTTTGATGCTGCGCAAGATGCGATACATATAGTGCTGGTCGCCCTCGAACTGTAACACGGTGTCTACGATGTGTTCCAACACTTTCGGGCCGGCAATGCTTCCTTCCTTATTTATATGCCCGATCATTAAAACCGGAGTATTTGTCTCTTTGGCGAATTTAAGAATGGAAGCGGAACACTCTCTAACTTGCGCAATGCTTCCGGGAGATGATTCGATGGTTTCGGTAGAAATGGTTTGGATGGAATCAATAATAACTAAATCCGGATGGGTATTCTTTATGTGGACATAGATCTGTTCCAAAGATGTTTCGCAGACAATCAGACAGTCGGATGAGTTATGTTGGATACGGTCTGCACGCAGTTTCAACTGTCGTGCACTTTCTTCGCCCGATACGTACAATATCCGTAAATCCGGCAATCGTAGGACGGTTTGAAGTACGAGCGTAGACTTTCCGATTCCCGGTTCACCTCCAATTAAGACTAATGAACCCGGCACGAGTCCTCCACCTAAAACCCGGTTCAGTTCTTCATCACCGAGATTGATGCGTGGGTCGTCTCCCGTTATGATTTCATTTAATGCTGTTGGTTTGGCTTTAGGAGTTTCAATACCCGATACCGGTCGTTTGTTGGTCACTTCCTTCCGTACAACTTCTTCTACATAGGTGTTCCATGCACCGCAACTCGGACATTTTCCCACCCATTTGGGGGAATCCTGACCACAGTTAGTACATACATATACTGTTTTATCTTTTGCCATTTCTACCTTCTGTAAAGTTAGGTTACAAAGATACGTATATTTTATAATATATGTAAGGGCATTAAAATAAAAGCGAAGCCTTTGGGGTGGGCTTCGCTTTTTACGTTTGTGTTTCAATAGTAATTAGGTATTACAAGATAAACAAGGTTGGTATATAACGTTAAAATTTAGGTTGACTAATCTCTCCGGCTAATGAATAATTCATTGCCTTGTGTATTTCTTCGGTGGACAGTCCTTGTCCTTGCAAGAACATTAATTTGGTTATGGCAGATTCTGTTGTACTGTCATATCCGCATATCACACCTGCTTCAAGAAGCTGCAAACCTGTTTCGTATCGGTCCATTTCTACTGTCCCTGCACTGCACTGAGTAACATTGACAATTGTAATGCCCCGGCTTACGGCCTCTTTTAATAAGTGAATCAGCCACGGTTTACGCGGAGCGTTTCCCGTACCGTATGTTTCCAATATCACCCCTTTTAAATTAGGAATGTTTAAAGTTGCAGCAACGACACTCTCTTGTATTCCGGGAAATAACTTCAATACGGTTACATTTGCATCCAATTGGAAATGGGGCTTTAGAACCGTGTTTTTTTCCGGAAGGTATATCAGTTGCCGTTCATATTTTATATGTATTCCTGCTTCCGCCAGTATCGGATAATTGAATGAACGGAAAGCATTAAAGTTTTCTGCGTTAATCTTGGTGGTACGGTTTCCCCGCATCAAATGATTCTCAAAGAATATACAGACTTCCGGAACAGACGGTCTGCCGAGATATTGATCAGCGGCAATTTCAATACTTGTCAGTAGATTTTCTTTTCCATCTGTACGAAGTACCCCGATTGGTAATTGAGAACCTGTTAGGATAACCGGTTTCCCCAAGCCTTCGAGCATGAAACTTAATGCGGATGCTGTGTATGACATGGTGTCGGTTCCATGCAAAATAACGAAACCGTCATATTGATCGTAAGCTTCATATATGATGTCTACCAGTCGCGCCCATGCTTCGGGTTCCATATCCGAGGAGTCTATCGGGGGATTGAATTGATAAGAATCAATGGCAAAAGAGAACTTTTGAAGTTCGGGGATGTGCCTTTGTAATTGTTCAAAGTCAAAATTCTCCAAAGCTCCTGTTTCTACATTTTCAATCATCCCGATGGTTCCACCGGTGTAGATTAACAATACGGAAGCATTTTCTTTTGTCATATTCGGTTTTTATCACTTTTTCTGCTGCAAAGATAGGGTAATATTTGGTATTTCCTAACAAAATGATAGAAAAGTGTGCGGGGATATTAAAGCGTTCTTGTCTGTCGATCGTAATAAATATTGCGGTTTTACTACTTTAGCTATACAATTATCACATTTTTTTTGGAAAAAGTGATAGATTGTTCTAAATAATTGCTACATTTGCGACACGAATAAAAAAGAGAACGATAGAATATTATGATTAGATGCTATCTTTACACCACATCCATGTGTACCATGACCCTTCGGGGTTAAGGATAGTATTTGTGTATCTACGCGATTCACGCTTGCAGGAGCAAGCATTTTAACAACCAATTTTATTTATAATTTCAATAACTTGTTTCTCAATAGGAAGTGAGTTCTTAATTTATCATTCACATGAAAGTAATGAAATTCGGCGGAACATCCGTAGGTTCCGTGAACAGCATATTAAGTGTAAAAAGAATAGTTGAGTCGGTTGATGAACCGGTAATTGTAGTAGTGTCCGCTTTGGGCGGTATCACCGATCAATTGATAAAGACCGGTAATGTAGCTGCCATAGGGGATGCCTCGTTTAAGGAATCTTTTATTGCAATAGCTACCCGTCATATCAGTGTGGTAAAAGAATTAATACCTTCAGGGGAAAAGCAAACAAAACTTCTTTCGGAAATCGGTGCGTTGCTTGATGAACTGCAAAACATATTTAATGGTATTTACTTGATAAAAGATTTGTCTGTAAAAACATCAAATACGATTGTCAGCTATGGTGAACGCCTTTCTTCTCTGATTGTCAGTAATGTGATTGATGGGGCGGTATGGTTTGATTCACGGGAATTTATTAAGACTGAGCTGAAACATTCTAAAAACATTGTAGATACGGAGTTGACTAATCGGCTAATAAAGGAGACTTTTGCCGAACTACCTAAGATTTCTCTCGTTCCGGGTTTTATTTCAAGTGATAAGACAACAGGGGATGTTACTAATTTAGGGCGTGGAGGATCAGATCATACTGCTGCTATTATTGCTGCGGCATTGGATGCTTCCATATTAGAAATATGGACGGATGTAGATGGTTTTATGACAGCCGATCCAAAGGTTATTTCTTCGGCTTACACCATCAGTGAATTAAGTTATGTGGAGGCTATGGAGCTTTGTAACTTTGGTGCGAAAGTAGTGTATCCGCCTACTATTTATCCGGTTTTCCATAAAAACATACCTATAAAGATAAAAAATACTTTTAATCCGGATGCTGAGGGTACATATATAACTAGTAGTAAATCTCATAACGGGAAAGCGATTAAAGGTATTTCTTCCATTAACGATACTAGCTTGATAACAGTGCAGGGTTTGGGTATGGTAGGTGTTATCGGTGTTAACTATCGTATCTTTAAGGCTTTGGCAAAGAATGGTATTAGTGTTTTCCTTGTTTCGCAGGCTTCATCTGAAAATTCAACTTCTATCGGTGTGCGTAATGCGGATGCCGACTTAGCTTGTGAAGTATTGAACGACGAGTTTGCCAAGGAGATTGAGATGGGGGAAATATCCCGTATTACGGCGGAAACAGGGTTGGCAACAGTAGCGATAGTTGGGGAAAATATGAAACATACGCCGGGTATTGCCGGAAAACTGTTTGGTACGCTTGGTAAGAACGGAATAAATGTAATAGCTTGTGCTCAAGGTGCATCTGAAACTAATATTTCTTTTGTGGTAGAGTTTAGGTCGTTGCGTAAGTCGTTGAATGTCATTCATGATTCATTCTTCCTTTCTGAGTATCAGGTTCTAAACTTATTCATTTGCGGTATAGGTACTGTGGGGGGGAGTCTGATAGAGCAGATAAATATGCAGCAGAATAAATTGATGCGCGAAAATGGTTTGAAATTAAATGTTGTAGGTATTGCCGATGCCGATAATGCGATTTTTTCCCGCGATGGGATTATGTTGGACAACTATTTGCAGGACTTGAAAACGAAAGGTATTAAGAGTAATCCTGCTATCCTGAAAGAAGAGATATTGAAGATGAATATCTTTAACTCCGTTTTTGTCGATTGTACGGCAAGTGCGGCTATTGCCGATCTGTACAAGGATTTGTTGTCTCACAATGTTTCTGTGGTGGCAGCTAATAAAATCGCAGCATCTTCCAGCTACGATAACTATCAGGAATTAAAGCATATAGCACGCGTTCGTGGTATCAAATACTTGTTTGAAACAAACGTAGGTGCAGGACTTCCGATTATTAATACAATCAACGATCTTCGTAACAGTGGAGATAAGATTGTAAAAATAGAGGCGGTTCTTTCCGGTACGTTGAATTATATTTTTAATAAGATCAGTGCTGATATTCCATTTAGTAAGACGATTAAGATGGCGCAGGAAGAACGATATTCCGAACCGGATCCGCGTATTGATTTAAGCGGTAAAGACGTTATCCGCAAATTGGTAATCTTGGCGCGTGAAGCCGGATATAAATTGGAACAGGAGGATGTAGAAAAGAACTTATTTGTGCCGGATGATTTCTTTGAAGGTACTTTGGATGATTTCTGGAAGAAAGTACCTACACTCGATGCCGATTTTGAGGCTCGTAGAAAAGTTCTTGAGAATGAAGGAAAGCATTGGCGTTTCGTTGCAAAACTGGAGAATGGGAAAGGTTCGGTTGGTTTGATGGAAGTAGATTCACGTCATCCGTTCTATGGTCTGGAAGGAAGCAACAATATTATTTTATTAACAACTGACCGTTATAAAGAATATCCGATGATGATTCAGGGATATGGTGCGGGTGCAAGTGTGACGGCGGCAGGTGTTTTTGCAGATATAATGAGTATTGCAAACATTTAGTAACATGAAACACATTATTATATTAGGTGATGGTATGGCCGATTGGCCTGTAAAGTCACTTGGAAATAAAACACTTTTGCAGTATGCAAAGACGCCATACATGAATATGTTGGCAAAGATGGGACGCACAGGTATGTTGAAAACTGTGGCAGATGGCTTTCATCCGGGTAGTGAAGTGGCAAACATGTCTGTCATGGGCTACAATCTACCGAAAGTATATGAAGGCAGAGGACCGTTGGAAGCAGCAAGTATTGGTGTTGACTTGAAAGAGGGTGAGATGGCTATGCGTTGTAACTTAGTTTGCATAGATGGCGATATTCTGAAAAATCATTCTTCCGGCCATATTTCTACGGAAGATGCGGATATTCTGATAAAATATCTACAAGAAAACTTAGGCGACGAACGCGTTCGTTTTTATACGGGAGTGGCATACCGCCATCTCCTCGTTATTAAAGGAGGAAATAAAAATATTGATTGTACACCACCTCATGATGTACCTTTGAAGCCCTTCCGCCCATTGATGGTGAAAGCACAAACTCAGGAAGCGGAAGAAACAGCTCGATTAATCAATGATTTAATCCTGAAATCTCAGGAGTTATTGAGGAATCATCCATTGAACCTGAAGCGTATGGCAGAAGGTAAAGACCCGGCTAACAGTATTTGGCCGTGGTCACCGGGGTATCGTCCGAAGATGGAACCGCTTTCAGTTACTTTTCCCTCTATAAAGAAAGGAGCTGTTATTTCTGCGGTGGATTTAATAAATGGAATCGGTTATTATGCCGGTTTGCGCCGTATACAGGTGGAAGGGGCTACCGGACTTTATGATACGAATTATGAGAATAAAGTGGCTGCTGCATTGGAGGCTCTGAAGACGGATGATTTTGTTTATCTGCATATAGAGGCCAGTGATGAGGCCGGACATGAGGGAGATGTCGACTTAAAGTTACTGACGATTGAGAATCTGGACTCTCGTGCTGTCGGTCCTATTTATGAAGCTGTTAAAGATTGGACTGAGCCGGTAGCCATAGCGGTACTACCGGATCATCCTACACCGTGTGAACTTCGTACGCATACTAACGAACCGATACCTTTCTTAATATGGTATCCCGGCATTGAACCGGATGGAGTGCAAACTTATGATGAGTTTGCTTGTCAGGAGGGAGGATATGGCGTGATGAAAGAAGATGAATTTATTAAGGAATTTCTTAAATAAAGAATTATGCAATATTATAGCACAAACAAAAAGGCACTTCCTGCTACTTTAGAAGAAGCGGTGGTGAAAGGTTTGGCA
Source organism: Bacteroides sp. OM05-12 (assembly GCF_003438995.1). Lineage (GTDB taxonomy): Bacteria > Bacteroidota > Bacteroidia > Bacteroidales > Bacteroidaceae > Bacteroides. The sequence goes on along the minus strand of NZ_QSUN01000009.1, from coordinate 70,039 downwards.
TCGGATAAAGGCTTGTTTATGCCGTGGACTATTAAACCGTTGTCTCAGGATTTTTACGATAATATAGATAGAATGTCTTTTCAGGAGATTGCTTATCATGTGGCGGATGCTTTCTTTGGAGAAGATGTCCCGGCTGATACATTGAAACAGATTGTTTATGATACACTTAATTTTGATGTTCCTTTGGTGAAGGTCAAAGAAAATATTTATTCTCTTGAACTTTTTCATGGACCTACGCTTGCTTTCAAAGATGTAGGTGGCCGTTTTATGGCACGTCTTCTCGGTTATTTTATTCGTAAAGAAGGTAAGAAACAAGTAAATGTCCTTGTGGCGACTTCCGGAGATACGGGTAGTGCTGTAGCCAATGGCTTTCTAGGAGTAGAGGGAATCCATGTCTATGTACTTTATCCGAAGGGTAAAGTGAGCGAGATTCAGGAAAAACAATTTACTACATTAGGACAGAACATAACAGCTCTTGAGGTGGACGGAACGTTTGATGATTGTCAGTCATTGGTGAAAGCTGCCTTTATGGATAAGGAACTGAATACCCATATGCAGCTTACCTCTGCAAATTCAATTAATGTAGCCCGTTTTCTTCCACAAGCTTTTTATTATTTTTATGCTTATTCCCAATTAAAGAGGATGGGGAAAGCTGATAATGTTGTTGTTTGTGTGCCGAGTGGTAACTTTGGTAATATAACTGCCGGATTATTCGGAAAGAAAATGGGACTACCGATTCGTCGTTTCATTGCAGCAAATAATAAAAATGACATTTTCTACCAGTATCTTCAAACGGGAAAATATAATCCTCGTCCGTCCATTGCAACGATTGCCAATGCGATGGATGTGGGTGATCCGAGTAACTTTGCCCGTGTACTTGATCTTTATGGAGAGTCTCATGAGGAAATTTGTAAGCAGATAAGCGGTACGACTTATACAGATGAACAAATTCGTGAAACAGTAAAGTGCACGTATGATGAAACAGGTTATTTGCTTGATCCTCACGGTGCATGCGGCTATCGTGCGCTTGTTGAAGAACTGAAAGACGATGAAACCGGCATATTCCTTGAAACAGCACATCCTGCTAAGTTTCTTGATACGGTAGAAAGAATAATCGGGGATAAGGTGGAAATTCCGGCAAAACTGCAAGAGTTTATGAAAGGCGAAAAGAAAAGTTTGCCGATAAGTAAAGACTTTGTTTCTTTCAAGGAGTATTTGATGAAAGAGTAGACCGACAACTCTTTATAAAGGAGAGTTTTCTTATATGGAATGAAGAATATGCCTACTTTTTACAGGAGGTGTGTTCTTCATTTTATTTTATCTGAATATTTTAAACATCTTGGCGGTTTTCTGATTACTGCTTGTATTAATGCGTTAGTATATAATGGAATACGCGTTATGTATTCTTTATTTACAATGATGATCTTATCTGTTTTTTTTATCATAAAATAGAACGGAGTTTCTCTTGCTTTTCTTGAAAGAATGTTTATTTTTGTTGTTCGTATAGTGGTTTCTTAAAATAAGCCTATGAAGAAGTCTGTTTTTTCTTTTATGTTATTGATAGCGGTAAGTCTAAGCTGCTTTACGTTGAGAGTGTATGCAGTTCCCGCCAAACCAACTCCTCTGACTGTTACTTTGCCTGATGGCACTACCTTGACTGTTCGTTTGTATGGAGACGAATCATTTCATTACTATATGACAACAGATGGCTATTTGTTACTTCGTGATGATAAAGGATATTTTTATTATGCGGCAGAGGCGGTGGATAAAAGTCTGAAACCGTCTTCTTATAGAGCTAATGATATCATGAAACGTACGGTGGTGGAAAAAAACTTTCTCGCTTCTCTTGATAAACAGAAAATACAGCAGGCGCTGCAAGTAGAAGAATCGAGTGCAACGAGGAGTATGGCTCCAAAACGTGTGGCTCGGAAAGCTTCTTATCCTACAATAGGCGAACAGAAAGGATTGGTTGTTTTAGTACAATTTCAGGATCGCAAGTTTACTGTGCCAAATCCGGTCGAGGCTTTTTCTGCTATGCTGAACAAGGAAGGATATAATGAAAACGGTGCGATAGGCAGTGCACGCGATTATTTTATAGAATGTTCAAGTGGACAGTTTATTCCTGAATTTGATGTCTATGGTCCTATTACCTTGGCACATGAGATGAGTTATTATGGTAAGAAAGGTAAAACGGGGCGTGACGATAACCCTGAAGAAATGGTGATAGAGGCTTGCCAGTTTTTAGATTCGGAGATAGATTTCAGGGAGTTTGACCGGGATGGTGACGGTGAGATAGATAATGTTTATCTTTTCTATGCCGGATATGGAGAGGCCAGTAGTGGTATAGAAGAAACTGTATGGCCGCATTCGTGGGATGTATTTGATGGAGCGGGGAAAAAAGTTTATCTGGATGGTGTGTTGTTAAATCATTATGCCTGTTCAAATGAATTATCTTATCCGGGTAATGGGATGACCGGAATCGGGACTTTTTGCCATGAGTTCTCCCATGTATTAGGATTACCGGATTTGTATGCGGTTTATAATAAGAGTGCTTTTACACCCGGCTCATGGTCGATAATGGCTAATGGCTCTTATAACAATAATCAAAAAACTCCTCCTTATTATTCTGTTTATGAGAGATATGCCTTGGGATGGATTGATCCGATAGAGATTGGAGGACCCGATGAACTGGTACTTGATACGATTTCTAAGAATGCAGGGTATATTATAAAAACAGATTCGGAAGATGAATACTTCCTTTTGGAAAACAGACAGCAGTATAAATGGGACGAATATATCCCCGGACATGGTATGCTTATCTGGCATATAGATTATAATAGTGCCATTTGGGAGCAAAATGTAGTAAATGATAAACCTGCCCATCAGTACGTGGATATTGAGGAGGCGGATGGTATTCTTTCCGAAGCAACCAGAGATGGAGATGCCTTTCCCGGAGCGTCCGGAATTACTCAATTTACGGATGATACAGCTCCTAATATGCGGACATGGAGTGGAAAGAAACTGAATAAACCGATTACAGATATTGAGGAAAGAGACGGCATCATCTATTTTAATATGAATGGAGGAATTCCTGCTGTGTATCCGGTTAAAGCATTACCGGCAACTGAGGTACATGAAAACTCTTTTGTTGCTAATTGGGAAAGCAATGACGATGCGGTTGGATATACGATTGATGTGTTTACAAAGGAATGGGGAGTGCCGGATTCCGTTATTGTTGATTTTACCGGAAGTGTTTCCAAGATTCCGTTTGGATGGGAAACCAATAGTTCGCAAGGATATGGGGCAGAGGGATTTTATGGCAAGGCTAAGCCGTCTTTGTATCTGACGATAGACAAGCAATATCTCAAATCGCCGTTAATGGGTGATGATATACGCGGATTGAGTTTTTGGTACAGAGGCCTGAGTACTTCTAAAGATGACCGGATTGTGTTGAGCCTATACGTCAATGATGAATGGAAGGAATTTGATGAGATAACTTTGGATGTAGAAGGTGGCATGATTGCGGAATGGAAAGAGGGAACGGAAAAGGCTCTCCCTAAAGGTTGCAGGGCGATACAGCTTCAGTATAGACGTTCCTCCGGAAATGTGGTCATAGATGATGTGACTTTATATTACGGGGGTGAGGTGGTACAACATTATCTTGATGGCTATGAAAGTCAAGATGTGGGAAACACACTTTCTTGTTTGGTAAAAGGAGTAGAGAAGTCTTTTGATTATTATTATACGGTGAAGGCATTTAATGGGGAGGAATATTCAAAGGCATCCAATGAAATAGAGGTTCCTATTTTGAAGTTATTAGGAATTGAAGCAGTCTCTCAGGGAGATAAAGTGACAGTTTATACCGAAGGTTCCGGAATCATTGTTATCTCGAATCTGGTTAAGAAAGTACCGGTCTCAATCCTGAATATGCAGGGAGCTGTCTTAGTAAAGGATGATGCGATGCCCGGAAAGAATAGATACTCCTTTAATCATAAAGGCTTATACATTATTTGTGTCGGCGGAAAGGCGTATAAAGTGATGCTATAAGATAAAATTAGATCATACGGTCGATTGTTTACGAACGATAGGAGTTTGTGAACAAAGGACCGTATGTTTGTCTTCAATCGACCGTATGTTTAAAATCAATCGTCCTGATGTTTTTTTTAATCAACCCGATGATTTTAAAAAACATCAGGTCGTTTGAAAAAAACATCAAGGTTGTCGTAGAAAAAACTCTTGATAAGATCTGTTTCCTCCCCCTTCTTTCATCCTTCAGATTAGGATATTCAGTTTGAATACCAGCTTGTTATCCTGAACTTTCTCCCTGAAAAAGTTTCAGCCGGCATAGGAGGAAAGAAAATCCTGAATGATTCGGGTAACTTGCTGAAAGATTCCATCCTTCAGCCTAATTCATTCTGTATCAGTGTCGAATGTGCCAGGCTGAAGGATGAAAGATAGGGTGTAAAACTTTACTGTCTGTATGTTATAAGATAAATCCGATGATGGAAAGGATGGAAAAGAGCGTTGTCAGTTGTGCTGTGCCTACATCAAGATGGGCTATCTTTTCCAGTGACTCTTGATCGACATCTTTCAACAATCGGATGTTCTTTAAAGCCAACGGCAAACTTAATAATATGAGTAAGCTCCAAGTAGGGAGATAACCGGCACAGATCATTATTATTTCTATCAAGTAAGAACCTCCTATCAATAAGTAATAATATGCTTTTGCACGTTTTAATCCCAGAATCATGGATAGTGTTTTAATGCCGGATTGTTTATCCAAAGGCATATCGCGGGTATTGTTTGCGTGTAGTATTGCTGTTGTAAGCAATGCGACAGGAAGAGAAATAAAAAAGCTTTGCAGATTGAACGTCCCGTTCAGTGCATATACCGTTCCATTGACTATGCATATACCGAAGGAGAATAAGATGACGACATCCCCCCAGCCCTGATATTTCATCTTGTAATAGAGTAATGTACAGGCTATACCGAATATTCCGAAGAACAAGAGTTGCCAGGATGAATATAAGAGGACGATTATTCCCAGTATGACAGCTAAAGCCAGCCAGCATAGTCCCATGGTCAGGAACGTTTTTGCCGTATAAGTACCGTTTAGCATCATATTCGTATCTCCGTATGATTCTAATTTATCCACTCCGTTTTTTGCGTCGTGATAATCACTGATGATGTTTCCGGCGGCGTGAAATGCGACCGTAGATAGTAAAATAAGCGGTGCCAACCACCAGCTGACCTCATACTCGTTTCCTCTTTGCAGAAAGAAAACATAAGAAATGCCGATTAAAACCGGCATTACCGATGCCGGGAAAGACCAAGGACGTGTTGCTAAGATAAGGTTTCTGTCTAATGCCATGTTATTTTATTTTTTCTCTGATTTTAGTCAGGTATTTTTTCATTGCCTCCGCATCTTTGTCGGTGATAATCTCCAACAGCTTTTTGAGCTCTAAACGGATGCCTTCTACTTGTGCCGGAGTACGAGGATTAAACAGTATTTCTTGTAGCAGATAGTCATCCTCGCTCAATAATCCTTGGGCGATTGCCATATGCTTCTTAAAAGTCGTGCCCGGTGCTTCCTGATGTTTCATTACAGCTGCGAATACAAAAGTTGAAACGAAAGGTATGGACAACGAGTAAGCAACTGTTTCGTCGTGCTCATCAAAAGTATATTCAAAGATATTAAGTTTCAAAGAGTTATACAAGTCTTTGAAGAAAACTTTTCCCAAATGGTCGCTTTCGCTGATGATAATGGCACTTTCACTGCTTAGATTGCTTAGGCTGGCAAAAGTAGGACCAAACATCGGATGGGTTGATACATAGCGGAATCCGCTTTCTTCATAGAATTTCTTCAGTCCTGTTTTGACCGATGCGATGTCACTTAAAATGCAATCTTTGGGTAGTACCGGAATGACGGTACGAAAAGCATCCAATGTGTATTTTACCGTAGCTGCGTTGATAACCAGTTCCGGCTCGAAGTCCTTGATTTCTTCAAGTGAGGTGAAGCGATAAGTGTTGTACACAAAACGCAACTGATGCGGATTGGTATCAAACACGGCTGTTTCATGCTGAAAACTCAGTATGTCGGTAAAGAAAGAGCCCATTTTCCCGGCTCCAAGTAGTAGGATTCTCATTGTTTGAGTCTTATTTATTGATAATTTCCATTTGTTGTCTTACACTTTCTTCGTGTATCGCTTCAAATACATTCTTGATGAAACCTGCATCCATTCCGCAAAGTGCACCTTGAGCTCCGCGTTTATCCAGTATCTCATTGTAGCGTCCTGTTTGTAGGATGGTCATATCATGTTCTTTCTTGAAAGTACCGATTTCACGGCAGATACGCATTCTTTTTGAAAGAATTTCAATGATAGAGTTATCACATTCATCGATTTGATGGCGCAGCTCGTTCAAATTTTCTGTGGTTTGTGTCTCTTTACGGATGACGAGTAAATTTAAGATGTAGTCCAGAATGTCCGGAGTTACTTGCTGTGAAGCATCACTCCATGCGCAGTCGGGATTACAATGTGACTCAACGATCAGTCCGTCGAAGTTCAAATCCATAGCCTGTTGACATAGGGAAGCTATTAATTCGCGTTTTCCTCCGATATGGCTTGGGTCGCAGAAGATAGGCAATTCCGGAATCCGTCTGCGTAGTTCGATGGGGATGTGCCATTGGGGAAGATTGCGGTATATCTTTTTATCGTAGGAGCTGAATCCTCTGTGGATAGCTCCGAGACGCTTTAATCCGGCATTGTTGATACGTTCCAATGCTCCTATCCAAAGTTCCAAATCAGGATTTACCGGGTTTTTAACCAGTACCGGAATATCTACCCCTTTCAGGGCATCTGCAATTTCCTGTACGGCAAACGGGTTGGCAGTGGTACGTGCGCCGATCCATAAAATATCTATGCCTTGTTTTAATGCTTCATACACGTGTTTGGCTGTTGCCACTTCTGTGGAAACATACATTCCGGTTTCTTTCTTTACTTCTTTCAACCATGTCAAACCTTCCACGCCGATTCCTTCGAAGCCTCCCGGTTTGGTACGTGGCTTCCAAATTCCTGCACGGAATATTTTGATTCCCTTGTCCGCCAGTTGGCGTGCGGTTTGCATGACTTGTTCTTCTGTCTCTGCACTGCATGGACCTGCAATAACAATCGGTCTTTTGGCTTCAATGCCCGGTAATAAGATTGATTCTAATTCCATCGTTGTATTCTCATTTAATTGTTTTCATTATTTTAATTCTATCAAGAGCTTCGCTCAGTTTGTCTTCTTTGCAACAGAGAGAGATACGGATATAACGTGCCCCGTTACTGCCGAAGATGAATCCCGGTGTGATAAAAACCCGTGCTTCATGGAGTACCTTTTCTGTCAACTCTTCCACATTATTATATAGAGCGGGAATCTTTCCCCATAAAAACATTCCCACCTGCTTCTCATCAAAGGTACATCCCAGAGCTTTCATGATTTCTTCTGCCAGATGACGACGACGGCGGTAAAGTTTGATGTTCATTTCTTCATGCCACTCTGCATTATTTTGCAATGCTTGTACAGCTGCGAGTTGTATGGACCGGAATGTTCCTGAGTCGATATTGCTTTTTACTTTTAGTATCCACTGCACGAATTGTGCATTTGATGCTAGCATGGCAACACGCCACCCCGGCATATTGTGACTCTTACTCATGGAGTTGAATTCTATGCAGCATTCTTTTGCATCCGGTACACTCAGCAAACTGATCGGTTTTTCATTTAAGATGAAACTATAAGGATTATCGTTCACAATGACGATATTATGTTTCCGTGCAAAGTCTACCAGTTTTTCGTATAGTTCCATGGAAGCATTGGCACCCGTCGGCATATTGGGATAGTTTGTCCACATTAATTTGACACGGCTCAAATCCATTTTCTCCAACTCCTCAAAATCCGGCATCCAACCGTTTTCTTCTTTTAGATTATAGTTGATAATCTCTGCACCCAGTAATTTGCTTAAAGAAGTGTAAGTAGGATAGCCCGGGTTGGGAACAAGTACTGCGTCTCCTACATTTACAAATGCAAGCGTCACGTGCAGGATTCCTTCCTTTGACCCGATAAGCGGTTGTATTTCTGTGTCAGGGTTCAACTCTACGTCGTACCATTTCTTATACCATTCGGCAAAAGCCTTTCTCAGTTCCGGTGTCCCGGTAGTTGGTTGGTATCCATGAACGTCCGGAAGCATGGCGTTCTCGCACAGTGCTTTGATGGTTGCTTCAGAAGGGGGCATATCCGGACTGCCGATACCAAGACTGATAACATTCTTTCCTTCGGCATTCATCTGTGCCACTTCTTTCAGTTTACGCGAGAAATAATATTCACTTACGCTTTCCAGTCTGTCTGCCGGTTTAATGCTATATGATTTCATTGTTTTATTTATTTATATCCATTTCGAATGAACTGTATTCTCCTAAAATTTTTAACTCCTTGGTTAATGGGGTGATTGCATCTAATGCCTGACGGTATCGCAGATAATCATCAAATGTCAGGTCGACATAGAATAAATACTCCCATTCACGTCCGATGATCGGTAAGGATTGTATTTTAGTAAGATTCATTTTGTAGAAAGAAAGGATGGAGAGTACTTGTGAAAGGCTTCCTTCGGTGTGTGGGAGAGAAAAAACAATACTTGATTTGTCTATTGCCGTTTCTTTTCTCCTGACTTCTTCGGCTCTCCATGCATCTGCTATGATTAAGAAACGGGTGAAGTTGTGCTTGTTGGTCTCAATACCTTCTTGAAGAATTTTCATTCCATATAGTTCCGCCGCAGCTTTAGAACAGATTGCCGCATGACCTTTCAAGTTATTCTGTTTGATAAGCTCTGCGCTTAATGCCGTATCTTCTGCTTCCACAACTTTCATGGTTGGGTGATTGTCTAGGAATTCACGGCATTGCATCAGTGCTATGGGGTGTGAGTTTACTTCTGTGATGTCGTCCCAATCTTCGTCGGGCAAGCAGACGATACTATGGGAGATACGTAATTTGTATTCTCCTATAATCTTGGTGTTGCTTTCACGTAGCAACTCATGGTTTTGTAAGAGGCTTCCGGCGATTGTGTTTTCTATTGCCAACATTCCCAGCGTAGAACTGTCTTTTCTCACACTTTCAAATACTTTTCCGAAAGTAGAACAACAGTTTAATTCGATTGTTTCTCCGGCAAAATACTTATGTGCCGCAATATCGTGGTACGAGCCCAATGTTCCTTGTATAGCAATCTTTCTCATTTGATCATGTATATAATAAAAAATCCCGCCTCATGGAAGCGGGATTTTGTTGTTTATTTACTTGTTTGTTTTCAATCTTGATTTTACTTGATACATACAAATTCCCGCTCTACTTTCTGGCTAAAGTAAAAGTAAAAAAAGAAGAAATATGTATAAGAAAAAGACTTCATTCTATTCTTTTTGTTTTGTTTTCAGGGGCAAAAGTAATATTTTTATTTTAAATGCAAATATAAATAGTCTTTTTTTTCAGGTAAAAGACTTATTTGCAAAATAAAGAGTAATAATTCTGCATATTCATTATTTTGATATTCATAATAACGAATTGGAATATGTATACATTGAACATCCGTCCCGTTTATAACGGAATGTTGGCATACAGGTCCTTGAAATTATTGAATTGCCCGCTGATATCGTTTTCTGCATCCGGGTTGAGTTCCAATGCCTTTTTCATATCTTCTACCGAACCGTCTTTGTCACCTTTCAGTAATTTGGCGCGTCCGCGTTCATGGTAAGCGCGGGCAAAATTCGGATTGATTTCAATGGCTTCGTCAAATCGTTCGATAGCTTGGTCGAATTCTTTTTCGGAAATAAGCAACTGTCCCAGATTTAAGTAGGCTTGCTCGTTAAAAGGATTTATTTCCGTAACTTCTGCATAGTCCTGGCGTGCCCCTTCTTGGTCGCCGGTGGCTTCTTTCAGTTTGCCTCTCAGCAAAAGCGCATTTTCATCATCGGGCGTTTGCTCAAGGATTTTCTCAACATCATTCATTGCCTCGCCATATTGTTGCATTCCCTGTAAGACTTCGGCTCTCATGAGATAGGCTTCCGTATAATCTTCTTTTATCTGAATGGCTTTGGTGAGGTGTGCAATGGCGTTGAATTCATCTTTCTGACCATGTTCTGCTTTGGCTAGCAAAAGGTAAGAAGCCGGATTTTCTTCCTCTAGCTCTATTGCTTTTTCTGCATTAGCTTTCATGCTGTCATAGTTCTCAAGCATGAAGTAAACATTGGCAAGCGTGATATAAGTGGATGGCAATTCAGGTTCTAATATTACCATTCTTTCCAGTGCCGTACGTGCTTCTTCCAATTTGCCGAGCTGTATTTGCGTATTTGCCAGATAACTTAACGTTTCAAATTCTTCTTCAATAGCCAGTGCTTCATTGAAGCATTTGATTGCATATTCTAATTGCCCCATTCGTTGCGCACGAAGTCCGTCAAATTTGAATATCTCGAAGTTCTTCTTGTCATTTTTCTCTTTTTCTGCCTGCGGATCTTCAGTCTTACCGCCAAAAAAGGATTTTAGAAAGTTTGCCATTTTCTTGTTATGATTAGATTTTTTAATGTCTTTGCCGCAAAGATAATTCTTTTATTTGAACTATAGTAGCATTAAACTCTTGTTATTATTCCTTCTTGCATTGTCAGAACCTCTTCACGAAGCAGGTATTGAAGAACGGTTTGTACTTTTTTCTCTTTGTATCCGATAGCTTGTATGAGTTCTTCCACGGAGAAAGGCTTTTCTTTCAGGGCTTCATAAATGCTTGTTTCTATTTCCTCAAATTCTCCTTGTTTCAAACCGGAATCATGCTTGCTTAGACAAACGTCACATTGACGGCAGTTGTGTTCGTTCCGTTCACCAAAGTAACGAAGAAGCATACGACTACGGCAATGCGTATCAGAAGTGGCGTATTCCAGCATGGCTTTGATTCGGGTTGTGTACCGTTCTTTTCGTTCTTCGTATACGGAATGTGGAATATGCAGATGGCGCAACTCCACCCGTTCACGTTTATATATAATATAAGGTGTTTTCTTATGCGGGATATAATCGATAATTCTACGCCGTGAAAGGGTAATGAGTGATTCATATACTTGCTGACGACTCAGTCCTGTACGCACGGAAAGAGAATCTTCTTTTATATAGGTATAGTCGGTGAATACTCCCGTATATCCCCTGAGTATTGCTTGTATCAGTGATTCTATGGCTTCGCCCATCTCGTGAAGTTTGTATAGTTCATCTTTACGAAGTTTAAAGATGATGCGGGAAGCATTGTCTTGCTCGTCTGTATATTCAATATATCCGGCTTGGGTAAGTATTTTCAATGCACTGTCTGCCGGAACGGGGAAATGCTTGAATTTACGGCAAAACTCTTCAAGGTTGAAGTCGTACATGCATCCCATACCGTCGCCCATCGCCATCTGATAATAATAATTCAGGTGTTCATATACCTTATTTATATACTCTTTCTCCGGAAAGGTATCCGGAATACGTTTATTTAAAGTTGCTTTATCGGATTTGGAGTAGAGTATGACGGCATAGGCTTTGTTGCCGTCACGCCCAGCACGTCCTGCTTCCTGAAAATAGGCTTCGAGAGAATCCGGTAAATCTATATGTATGACAAGACGTACATCCGGTTTGTCGATTCCCATACCGAAAGCGTTGGTGGCTACCATCACCCGACTGGTGCCCGATTGCCATTTTTGTTGCCGTTGGTCTTTGACTTCATTGTTTAGTCCGGCGTGGTAGAATTCTGCAGTGATATTTTCTTTGTTGAGTAGTTCCGCTATTTCTTTGGTACGTTTCCGGCTACGGGCATAAATGATAGCACATCCCGGTACTTTCGATAAGATGCCCAATAATTCTTTCACCTTATTGTCTGTGTTCCTTACGATATAAGCGAGATTTTTACGCTCGAAACTCATGCGGAATACATTCTCTTTATGGAAATGCAAACGTACCTGTATATCTTTTACTACTTCGGGAGTGGCGGTAGCGGTAAGTGCGAGTACCGGAACACCGGGTAACAGGTCGCGTATTTCTGCTATCTTCAGGTATGCCGGACGGAAATCATACCCCCATTGTGAGATGCAATGTGATTCGTCTACCGTAATCATGCTCACTTTCATGCTACGTAGTTTGCTACGGAATATTTCCGTATCCAAACGTTCCGGTGATATATATAGGAACTTATAGTCTCCGAAAATACAATTTTCCAAAGCTACGATAATCTCCTGCCTTGTCATGCCGGAGTAGACGGCTACTGCTTTGATACCTCGTTTACGTAAGTTTTGTACCTGGTCTTTCATCAGGGCGATAAGCGGAGTTATCACAATACATAAGCCGGGTTTAGCCAGTGCAGGTACTTGAAAGGTGATGGATTTACCTCCGCCGGTAGGCATTAGTCCGAGTGTATCCCGTCCGGCACCGATGCTTTCGATGATATCTTGTTGGAGATTACGGAAAGAATCGTATCCCCAATATTGTTTTAATATCTCAAGATAACTCATTTTTATCGGAATGGCATTCTTGAACAAAGCGACACTTCCGTTGGATGGCAACGGAAGTTGCTTGTTCTTTTATTATCAATTTATTCAGTGGCGGAAGGTTTGATGTCTTCAATCTGTAACTGTATATCACTACGCTTATGCGTATTTTCTTCGATGGTATAACAAATATCGAACGACCGTTTGGTCTTGATGTACCGTACCTGAGAACTTTGTCCGAATGCAATGCCGTTCATTACATTATTGGATTTGTTGTCTACCAGTTCCAGCTTAATATGTTCCTGATCGCGTCCTACCACTTTACTTGTACCATAGTCATATACATTGTGCGTACAAAACACAGGCTTATGATTGTCCGGTCCGAACGGGTTAAACTTTTTCAGGTCGGCATAAAAGCGTGGAGTGATTTCTTTGAAGTCAATTTCAGCGTCGATGTCTATCACGGCACTGGTTTGTTCCGGCAGAATATGTTCGGCTACGAACTTTTCGAAGCGGCGTGTGAATTCTTCTACATTCTCTACTTTCATAGACAGTCCGGCTGCGTATGTGTGTCCTCCGAAGTTTTCCAGTAAATCACGGCAATTCTCGATAGCCTTGTATACATCGAAACCGGATACGGAGCGTGCCGATCCCGTAGCCATATCGTCTGTTCGTGTCAGTACGACTGCCGGACGGTAATAAATCTCCGTGAGGCGTGAAGCTACAATTCCGATGACCCCTTTATGCCAGTCTTCATTGTAAATGACAATGGAGCGGCGGTCGGCAAGTCCTTCCAGATTATCCACAATCCGGTTGGCTTCTTCCGTCATGCTCTTGTCGAGGTCTTTACGCGTTTCGTTATATTGATTGATCTGATTGCTTTTTTCGAGTGCGGCGGCAAAGTCTTTTTCTGTCAGCAAATCTACAGCTTCTTTACCATTCTGTATACGCCCGGATGCGTTGATACGTGGCCCGATCTTGAATACAATATCATTGACGGTAATTTCTTTATCGCTCAGTCCGCACACATCGATGATGGCTTTGAGCCCTACACTCGGATTGGCATTCAACTGCCTCAAACCGTGATAAGTAAGGATGCGGTTCTCGCCCATAATCGGTACGATATCCGATGCTACACTTACGGCGACAAGATCGAGCAGGGGGGTAAGCTGATGGAATTCTATACCATTGTTCATAGCGAATGCCTGCATGAATTTGAATCCCACACCGCAACCCGAAAGATGAGGGTAAGGATAAGTAGAGTCCAGACGTTTGGCATTTAGGATGGCCACTGCCGGAGGCAGTACCTCGTCGGGCACGTGATGGTCGCAAATGATGAAGTCGATACCCTTCTCTTTTGCATAGGCAATTTCTTCGACGGCTTTGATGCCGCAATCAAGTACGATGATAAGCTTCACGCCTGTCTCGTAGGCATAATCCACACCTTGTTTGGATATTCCGTAACCCTCATTATAGCGGTCGGGAATATAATAATCGATGTTGGAGTAGAACTGTTGCAAAAACTTGTAGACCAACGCAACGGCAGTCGTTCCATCCACATCATAATCTCCGTAGACAAGAATCCGTTCTTTCTTTCCCATCGCCTGATTCAGACGGTCCACTGCAATATCCATATCCTCCATAAGGAATGGATCATGCAGGTCTGTCAATTGAGGGCGAAAGAACTTGTTCGCCTTTTCCGGAGAATCAATCCCTCTTTCTATCAATAGCTTACAAAGAATAGGGTGGATACCCAACTCTTTTGATAAAGCCTTGTATGCTTCTAATTCTTCAGGTGTAGGAGGTTGATAATTCCATTTGTGATTCATTTTATATATTGTTTTTTCTTTTTCTTCTATCGGAGAGGAAATAAACGGTGTAACATCTCCTTGAGAGTGTTCGTTGTTCCTCGGGGTGGGAGGGGATACCTCCCTCAAATGCCATTCGGGCATTCTTATATTTCAATCCGTAAAATTACGAAAAAAACAAAAGTTCTTACTGTCTTTCATGGATTATTTTGCAAATTATGATATAAGTGTTTTATTTATAACACTTTGGGCGAAGTCTGGAAAATAAGAGAAGTAACTGATACTGATTATTATATTTCTTTGTAGTTCACCCGATAATTATTGGAGATAAGCCTATATCTACTTTTTATAAGATTCTGTATTTATCTATTTGAGTTCATCTCTTTATTGGAAGATAATAGCTGTTATTCAACATACGGTCGATTGTTTGCAAACGATAGGAGTTTGTGAACAAAGGACCGTATGTTTGTTTTCAATCGACCGTATGTTTGTTTTCAAACGTCCCGATGTTTTTTTCAATCAACCCGATGTTTTTTAAAAACATCAAGGTGTTTATAGGCGAAAAATAGTATAAAAAAACAAATTACTCTCAAATAACCTTCAATCTTTCAGTTTACTAATTTATGATTGATTATCAGCTTTTTATCCTGAACCTTTCTTGGGAAAAAGATTCAGCCGGAGATGAACGTTAAGTAACCTGCTGAATGATTCCATCATTCAGGATAACTCATTCAGTATCAATATAAAATTGGCAAACTGAAGGATGAAACTTATAGGCAATCATTACTCTGAGAGTGCACAAAGAAATAGAAGCTATGCTTCCCCTGATAATTATCGGGTGAATGCAATTACTTTCTGATATTCCGCAAGCGCCATTTTATGAGCATAAAGGGCATTAATAATATTGCTTTGAGCTTGTGTCCATGAGAGTTGTGCACTAAGCACGTCTACGATGGATGCTTTTCCTTCATTATAGGAGAATGTTACCAAGTCCAGATTCTCCTGCGCCAAATTTGCATTATCTGTCGCTATTGCTACCTGTTCGTTTGTCTGCGTGATTTTAGTCCATGCGGCACAATATTCTTGATTGATTTGATCGGCTACGGTGCTTTGCTGTAATTTCTTTATATTGATGAGCGCACGGTTTTGTTTGTTGGTTTGTTTACGTTCGCCCCAACGCAGAATGGGGATGCTGAGGTTGATGCCTGCCATTGAAGTGAAGTCCGGATCTCCGGGGATGATTCCGGGAATCTTCAAGTTAGGAATACCCCAACCGCCATTCACATACATACTCAGATTCGGATTGTATTTGGAGATGGCGGCTTGGCGAACGAAATGTTGCCTTTCTATATCAATTTGAGTGCTGACATAGTCGGGGCGTCTGTTGAGCACTTCATCCAATGTCAAATTTATGGGTTTAGGGCATGGGGCGTTTATCTCCATTAAATCTTCCATCGGGGCATTCGGTTCCACTCCCATCAGGATATGAAGATTTTGCATTGCCAGCGTATAATTCTTATTTGCAATGAGTTGTTGTAGTTCGGCTTCTTTCAGACGAGTAGAAATCATCAGTAAATCAGTTCGGGAAATCATGCCATCCTCAAAACGGTCTGAGATAACATCATGCTGTCTCTTTACGATTTCGTAAAACTCTTTGGCTGATTTGTAAAGCGCAAGGTTTGCCGAAGCATTCCAATAGGTGGAATTTGCCTGATAGTAGATCTGGTCTATTGTCAGTTCCTGATTTAACTCATTGAGTTCAACCTCTCGTTGGGCTATTTTTTCCTGCGCTTTCAATGCACCACCTGTATATAATGGTTGAGACAAAGTGAGGTCGGCACCGTAAGTATGGTTGTAATGGTTGCTCCATTTATCTATATCTTTCAGGTTGAGGCTCGCGTCCGCCCCCAAATCCAGTTTGGGAAGGTATCCTTTGAAAGCGATACTTGCTCCTGCCTTTGCAGCCTGTATCTGTTCTTGTGATTGCTTATAAATCTGACTGTAATTCAATACTTTTTCTTTGTACTCCTCCAATGTGAGCGATTCTTGGGAATAAGTGGAGATAGAAGTAAGGAATACGAATACATAAATTATATTTCTTGATTTCATTGTTTTATACCTTTATATATCTATTGTCAATTACGTATTTTCAGTATGGTACAGAATGCTACGGGAAGAACAAATAATGTCAATACGGAAGCAATGAGCAACCCACCCATGATGGTTGCTGCCATTCCGCCGAACATGGCATCAAACAGTAACGGTAACATTCCGAGTATGGTGGTTCCGGAGGCCATCGCCACCGGAACGATACGGCTGACGGTAGCGGAGACCACTGCATCCATCGGAGATTTCCCGGCTCTCTTCTCTATGCCGATTTGGTCTACGAGAACGATGGCGTTTTTGATATTCATACCGATTAGTCCCAACAAGCCTAAAATGGAGAAGAAGTCAAATGTCTTTCCGGTTACTAACAGCCCGAGTACTACTCCGATAAAGATTAGCGGTATCATTAATAGTATGACGATAGGACGTTTATAAGTGCGGAATAAGAATAACAAGGTGACGAACATCAAGAAGAATGTCAGTGGCAGATTGGCAGCCAAGGCTGCATTCGACTCGTCTTGGCTTTCTTGCTCTCCAAAAAACTTCATTGTATACCCTTCCGGTACTTGCATCTCTTGTTTTACTGCGCTCCATACTTCATTAAATGCAGCTATGGCGTTATAACCTCGTCGAGGATCACACTGAGCCATCATAACCATTTGACGGTTATAGTCTTTCACATTACTGAACTTATAAGAGAAATCGAAATCACTGGTTACTTGTTCTAATGTTGTTGTGACATCTTTTGAGCCGAACACCGGAAGGGTTCTAAGGTCATTGATGTTGAACGAATCGATATTATTACCTTTCAGCAGAATAGGCATTAATACGTCGCCTTCGCGATATTCTCCAAGTGTCATTCCATTTGTGCCGATTTGTATGGATTGAGCCATTGACTGGCGGGTTACACCTAAGGTAAGAGCACGTTCTTGCGAAAAGACCGGATGCCAGATGGGTATCTTGTTGCCCCAACTGTTACGGATATTGATCAGATTAGGGTTACGGTGCATAATATCAATCGCCTTGTTGGTCAGCACAAGAAGTGTATCAGGATTATTGCCGATGAATCCTATTTCGATAGCAGCATCTACTGCCGGAGATAGTTTGAACAGGCTTGTACGAGCCAGTATATTCGGGTAGTTCTCTTTCATATATTTGTCGAAATCGGCTTCTGCCTCTTTTGTTTCCTTACTGTCATGCAGTTCTATCAGAATATTGGCAAAGTTAGGCTTTGGCCCTACGGATGTGCTGGCTAGGTAGTAGCGTAACGGAGTGCTGCCCATTGTTATGGAAACGTTCTTTACCTTGGGGTCTTGTAGCAGATGCCGTTCCACCTTCTGCATCTCTTTTTGTACTTCCAATATGCTATAACCATCGGGAAAGAAACAATCTGCACGATAATAAGGCTTATCCAGATTAGGAAAGAAATTTTGTGGCATCAATCCCATAGTTACCAGTGAGGCGATAAATAGGACAATGACTGCAGTTAGAGTTTTCCAGCGGTTATTGATTAATGCTACTAATATCTTTGCAAATTTATGGTAGAAAGGCTTGTCGTACGGATCTTTACCGGGATTACCGGTTTGGGCTTTCAAGATGAAATTACCGAAAGTAGTTGTTTGTGTAAGAGCGAGAATCCAACTCAATCCCAATGATATGGCAAGTACGATAAATAGCGGTTTTACAATTTCGGCTACTGCGGATGGGGCGAGATATAGCGGCAGGAATGAGCAGATTGCTATAAATGTAGCTCCCAATAATCCCCATTGCGGACCGGTAGCTCCGTCAATCAGTGCTTTTCTTCTGTTTACTCCTCTGGCAATGGCTATTTGTGCATTATCGGTTACAACGATAGCGTTGTCTACCAACATACCCATGGCAATAATGAATCCAGCCAGCGAAGTACGGTTCAGACCGACTCCAAGGAAAGACATGATAAGTAATGTTCCTCCGATGGAGAAAACAAGCGACGAACCAATTAACATCCCTGCTCGGAATCCCATAACAATCATAATGATAAAGATCACAATGAGGATGGATTCTATCAGGTTGACGATAAAACCGTTGTTTGCTTCTTTTGCAATCACATTCTCCGGATAGAGTGAGACAAGGTTCAGACCAATAGGCATCAGTGGTTGAATCTCCGCAAGTTTTTGGTCGACTAGATCTCCTGTTTTTACTACATCTTTTTGAGGGTCGGTAGATACACCGATACCAATGGCACGCTTACCGTTTACGTGCATGATTGTGCCGGGAGGGTCTAAATATCCTTTTTCTACCGTAGCAATATCGCCCAAACGAATCTGTTGTCCGGAGGAAGTCGTAATAAGTTGGTTGCGTATATCGTTCAGATTGCTATAAGTACCATTGGCTACAACACGTAATTGTAAAGCGTCAGCGTTGATTTCACCTGTATTGATAATCTGGTTTTGTGATTGCAGCAGTTGTGCCAGTTGTTTAGGATCAATACCCATACCTGCCAACTTATTGACTGACATATAAATGTTGACAACTTCTGTTTGAGTGCCGAAAAGTGCCACCTTCATTACCCCATCACTGGTAATTACGTGAGTCTTTATACGTTCAGCCCAATCTCTCATCTCTTCGTAAGAAAATCCATCATCGGCTGTTAGACCGTAGTATATGCCAAACACGTCGCCGAAGTCATCCGATATACTTGGAATAGATGCACCGGCTGGTAAACTGGGTTGTATGTTCAAAACCTTGCGTCTTAGTTCATCCCATTTTTGCGGAATAGAAGCGGCGGAAAGACTCGGCTGAAGTTCAAAAGTTATCTTTGAGATCCCATACATGGATTCAGACTTGATTTTATATACTCCACTCATAGACTGTATCTCTCTGGAGATAGGTTCTGTGATGAGGCGTTCTACTTCTGCCGGAGCAGCTCCCGGATAGCGTGTCATAATCACTGCTGATTTTATGACGAACGGAGCATCTTCTTTCTTTCCCAGATTACCGAAAGACAGAACTCCTCCGATTAGTAATATAGCCAGAAAGAAGTAGACTATTTTGGTGTTATCTAATGAGTATTTTGCTAAGTTCATTTGTAATGTCTGTTAGATTAGTTAATAGGTTTTACCGTTTCACCGTTTGTAATTTGATATACACCGGCAGTAATTACTTCTTCTCCCGGTTGTAGACCTTCGGAGATTAGAGCCTGACTTTCGCGGCTTGGTGAGAATACTTTCACGATGCGGCGTTCTACTGTGTTATCCTGTTTAAGTATCCATACACAGGTCTTATTGATTGTTGTATCCTCGAATATGGCACTTAAAGGAATAATGGTCAATCCTTCCGGTAATAAACTGTTGATATTTGCTTCTAAGTTTATACTACAGGTAAATCCCGGTTTGACATCGTAGACCGCTTTGTTGAATGCCGGATCGTCAATCGTAATGGTGACAGGAAGTCCGGCTCCATCTGTTGATATTTCAAGAAACTCTTCCAGTTTGGCATTGAATATATTGCCTTTGTAAGTATCAAATTCTACTTTGAAGTTAAGGCTGTCTGCTCGTAGTAAATAGAAGTAATTATCCGGAATTACAAACTTGATTCTCAAGTTGTTTGTGTTTACAAGTTGTACAACTGGCACACCGGAACTTACACGCTGGAAGTTCTCGGCTATTTTCTTCTCAATAGAGCCGTCAAATGGTGCATACAAGCGAGCATCTCGCATATTATTGGCTGATAATTCGTAAGCGGATTTCGCTTTCTGATATGTGGATTCGCTTATCTCATAATCCTGTAGGGAAATAGCTTGTTTGGATAATAATCGTTTGTTTCGTTCCAGTTGGGCTGTTGCTGTTTCGTATGCGGATTTATCTGCTGCATATTGTAAAGCTAGATCTCTTGTATCAATCTCCGCTATTAATTGTCCTTTCTTTACTTTTTGTCCTTCAATGACAGGCAAGTCTATGATTTGTCCACTTACTCTGAAAGCCAGTTTTACAAACTCAACGGCTTCTACGATTCCTGAAAAATCTTTTATAATTTTAGAATTGGATTCTACTATACCTGTTTTAACGGGACGTATGCTTTTACTTGATTGCTCGTTTTTCTGTTCACATGAAACCAAAACTGCTAATACTGCGATGAATAGCAAACCTTTCTTCATTGTAATATATTGTTTGTTTTATTATTAATTCTGTATTTTGAAGCCGTAAAGATGCGTTAAGTTAAATGGCTAAAGAAAGTACCTTGTCTTTTTCTTACGTTATAACAAAAAATAGAAAGTAATGTTCTCTCTTTAGGAGTTAGCAAAAGTGGCTATATTGAAGGATATAATTTAAAACAACCTATATACAGTTCTATATATAGTTTATATAGCGTTTGATTATCAATATATTATACTGAATACTTTTGAGAAGAAGGTGATTGTATTTAATTAGGAGAACGATATACATTTAATTTATCGGGTTATGAACCCGATTTAGAATCACCCTTTATTAAATCTGAAGAATTTAGTCGTGGAATTTGCAAATGATAAGTACAAAAAAATAGGGTGTCTTTTGGGGACACCCTATTCGAAAGATATAATTCTATATATTAGAAGAATAAATAGCGAGAGTCTTTAACATTAGCTTTCATATAAAGATCATTAACGAATCTGCTAACAGTACGCATTGACATGTTCTCAATATTTTCTTCTTCTTTCTTAGCATCAAATGTTTCATTCAACTTTTCCTTGTTATAAACTTGAAGAACATAAACGCCGGAATTTCCTTTTATCGGAGAAGACACTTTATTTATTTCTGTGACTGAAGCGTAAGCTCCAAGAACCGGTTCACTACCACGAGTCATTGCCACATAAGTAGGTGCATTAAACGTTACATGTTTAACAGAATCAGTCGTTACGTTAGCAATAGATTTGCATTGATCAAAACTGCTAATGTTTTTAGCTTTGATGTCCGTCATAATCTTTTCGGCTTTCTTGTCTTTTATGATTTCAGCTCTTAACTGGTCTTTTACAGCTTCTACCGGACGATAGCCTTCTTTATTGATACCGGTAAGACCGATAACCAATAATCTGTCGCTTTCTCCACATTCATATAAAGGAGAAACTTCACCCTCTTTAGCAGAGAATATCCATTTTAGAGCCTCTCTTGTACCTTTAATACCACCAATAGCATGTTCGGAACTATAGAAATCATTTCTTTCAAGTATTCTGTAACCGTTTTCTTCAGCGTTAGTAGTTAACTTATCCAATGTTCCGTTGGAAGCGATGAACTGACTGAAATCATTGTATGCTTTGTTGTAAGTCTCTTTGCTGAATTCGATAGGTCTTTTGATAACGGCTACTTTATATTTATCTTTCATACCTTTCTTAGCTAGAACTTGTAGGATGATATTGCCTTGTCCGATATTTAAGTTAGCCAATTCATTTACTCCTAAATTATTGATAGCGTTGATGTATTTTGTATTGTCAGCATCCAACTGAGTTTTTTCATAACTTTGTGAAGTCAACCAGTTTGATGCGCCATCAGAATTATATTTTTTCGCCAGTTCTACAAAATCTGCTCCGCCTTTAATAGCATTATAAATACTATCGGCTAAAGTTTTAGTCTTGTCTGCATCTTCCGTATAAACTTGAATCTGACGATATTGGATAGAATCCGGTGCAACTTGTTTTGCTATAACTTTGAAAGCATTGTAAGAATCGTCACTTTGATTGTAATAAGGTCCGTATACTCCACCGATTGCAACAGAGTCTAAACGACTTACAATATCAGAAGGATAAGCGGTCTTAGAGTACAACACATCTACATAGGGGAATGAAGAATCAGTAGAACGAATGAACGTTACATAATCTGAAGCATCTCCCAATTGATTGGTAAATTCGGTAACATCTTCTTTTACAGCTGTTCTGTCTGCATCACTTGGAGTGATTTGTACATCGATATACTTAAAGTTACGAGTTTCAACATATTGTTTGAATTGTTCTTTCTTCTTGTTATAAAGGTTTTTCAACTCTGAGTCAGAAACTGTAATTGTAGAATCTGCGATAGAAGTATATGGAACTGCGGCAAGTAACATATCGTATTGATTTACTCTTCCGTCAAAAGAAGCTTGTGCTTCAATCGGATTGGAAATTAAAGCTTTGGTAATCAAGCTTTGGTATTTTTCCATCAAACGATTTTGTCTCAAGTTCTTTTCGATAAATTTCCAGAAGTTACTCATTGATTGGTAGTATTGTACGTATTGGGCAGGCATTTGAGTCTTATCCATTTTGGCGTAGTCTACTAAGAACTTCTTTAGCATATCTTTATCGAATGCTCCGGTTTGCTGATTCCTGAACGGAGTTTGTTGCAACATAGGATTTGTTCCCTCATCAATGATTGCAGCGATTTCTTCATCGGAAACAGTTAATCCAAGTTTGTTTGCTTCGTTCTCAATCAATTTATTGTTTACATATGATCTCCAAACTTCATCTTTAAGTTGAGTCAGTTGATCATCACTGAGTGCAGACGTACCACTGGAGAATTTTACAATATCAGTGTATTCATCTAACATTTTCTGATATTCTTGCGCGGAAAGACTTTCTCCGTTAATTTCCCCTACATCCTGTTTCCCCTGATGTGGTTGAAGTACTTTCCATGCATCTCCTGCTATGAAAGCAAACAATGCAAGACCGATAACAACGACCAAAAGTGGTCCTTTGCTTCTAATTTTCTGTAACGTTGCCATGTAACTATACTATTTTTAATTGTTTATTATTCTTTTCGTAATATGTTTTAGCGCACGAAGATACAAAAAATGCTAATATGCATCTATTTATTATCCAAAAAAATGCGTTATCCTGTAACTTTAAGTCTAACAAGTTCTATTTTTGTTGCCGTAACCTTGATTATTTTAAACTGATATTGCTTTATTTTTATGATTTCGTGCAATTTAGGAAAACTTTGATATTGATTCAGAATTAATCCTCCGATGGTTTGGTAATCATCCGATTCGGGTAAATCTAAATTAAACATTTCATTTACCTTCTCAATTTCCAAACGTGCAGACAAAATATATTCATCTTCATCTATTTGTTTGGCAATGTAGGAAGTCGTATCGTGCTCGTCCTCAATATCACCGAATATTTCTTCAACCAAATCCTCTAAAGAAACGATACCGGAAGTACCTCCGAATTCGTCGACTACAACGGCCAATGATTTTTTCTTTTGCATAAATAATTGCATGAGTTTATGGGCTGACATAGTCTCGGGTACAATAGGCACTTGTTGGATACTTTTAATCCAGTCCTTTTTGTTTCGAAACATTTCGGATGAATGAATATATCCTACAATGTCATCGATATTGTCCTTATAGACAATGATTTTGGAAATCCCGGATTCAATGAATCTTGATTTTAATTCGTCAATGTTGGTTTCTTGTTCAACGGCTACTATTTCCGTTCTGGGAACCATGCAGTCTCTGACCTTAATATTAGAAAAGTCCAAGGCATTCTGGAATATTTTGACCTCAGTCTCTACTTCTTCCTGACTGTCGGAATTATCAATACTTGATTGAATGAGGTAGTCTAAATCCACTTTCTTGAAAGCCTTTGCAGATGCCTCTTTATTGATTTTTACGCCAAATATCCGTAATATGATGTTAGATATGCCTGATGCGAATTTGGAGATCGGGTAGAGTATGATGTAACAAATGAAGAGTGGTAATGCAAAAATATTCAGTGACAGATTCGGGTTGATTTTGAATATCGTTTTCGGCATGAATTCCCCTGTAACCAAAATGATTAATGTCGATATTATTGTCTGGATTAATACCAACAGGAAATGGTTATCAATGATGCCGCTTAATAGATTCTGTTCTATCAATTTCGCCATCAATATACCATAAATGACCAGTGCAATGTTATTTCCTACCAGCATGGTGGAGATAAACGTATTCGGGCTTTTGAAGAAGATGGAAAGAATGCGGGAAGTCATACTTCCTTTATTTTTATCCATTTCAAATCTGAGCTTGTTGCAAGAAACAAAAGCTATTTCCATCCCGGAAAAGAAACCGGAAAAGGCCATTGTTATTAATATTTGAATAATCGTAATTGTCATTTTAGATTTACTTCTTGATAGAATCTGTTCTCAAAGAATCTCTAGGATTATCTTCGACAGGGAATATTCCTCCACTGTTGTGGATGACATATTTGGTTAATTGCTGGTTTGATTCGAAACCATATCCGGTAATTATTTTATCTTCTTGCTCTATTTGGATATATTTATCGGAATAGACTTTTTGGGTACTCTGATTCCAGAAAAGTAGTTCTGTGTTGAATTTCTCTCCCTTTTGGTTTTTAATAAAAACATTTCCTCTGAGTTCCCATAACTTTTGTCTTTCGTAGTAGTAAGCAGTATCTGCCTTTATACTGGCATCTACATTATATAAGGAATCAAACTGTTCTAGATAGACACCTTTCTCAAAAGCCCAATAAGGGGGCTTCTTTTTGTCGAAAACATCCCATTCTTCTGCTATGAGTTTGTAGCGGATAACACCGGAATCGGAGATAAGCGTACTTACTCCCAGTGTTCGCATACCCGGTAGAGAGTCGCGTTCCAAAATAGCATCACCCAATTCTTTTTTTTGTGAAGAACAAGCCGGTAATAAAAGCAGCATAACAATTACCCAGCAGGTAATTGTTATGCTTATATTAATAATGTATATGTTATTTTTTCGCTTTAGAAGCATCTTATCTGATAACTGTCGATTCGCCAATCCATCCACCGATCGTTACAGAATCACCTTTCTTCAGATTCAAGAAGAATAGATCTTCCGCTTTCGGAGTGTGGGCGGAATATGTGTTGATTAACTTTTGAGCTTCTTCAGCAGAACTCGGATCTACATTTTTTGCACGTTGTAACTTATCGATTGCAAGGAAATAAGTACATCTGTTGAGTGCAGATTCATCGCTCCAGTTAGGACTTGAAGCATACATTTGAGCAATCAATATATAAGGAGCGCCATAATTGCCATTGTATTCAATTGCTTTTTGTGCATATTGTCTAGCTTTGGAGTAACTCTTTATAGAAAAAAGTACAACTGCTGCATTATAGGCGTTTTCAGCCTTCTTTACATTGTCTTCTGCCAGTTGAATTGCCTGATCGAAGAATTTAACTGCTGCATCCATATCTCCTTTTTTGTATGACATATAAGCGCAACCAACAGCCGTTTCAGCAGTCGGGGAAATCTGGTGTGCATATAAAGACGCATTGAAATAAGCTTCTTGTTCTGTGCATTTCAACATCTTCATAACAGAAACCACGTTCTTTAGGTACTCCAGATTAGTCTTGTTCTGTTCTACCTTATCTCCATAGATCGATTGAAGCATATCACAGTTCGCAGCACCACTATTAATAAAGAAAGCATCCAAGTTTTCTTTTACGACTTTATAATTGTTCTTGTCTTTTTCTTTGGTTGCTATTTTTATAGCCTCTTCCGTGTATTTACTTGCATCCAGATAATCTTGAATAAATTGTTCACGGTGTGCTTCATCATTTTTGAATTTCTGAGCGGATACATCCATAAATGTCTGCAGGATATAGAATTCAGAATTCTCTTTCATCTTGTTTACAGATTCGCTTAACCAAGAATAGGCTTGATTTATATCCGGATTTTTAGAATACTGCATATAATCTACGGCTTTCATTCCCAATACGGAAGCAGCCGGAGTGTTTTGATAGGTTGGGAAATACTGTATACGTTGGTCGTACACTTTCATCAACTCATCAAAATAAGTATTGTATTTAGCTGGGTCTTTTTCGTTTTCCAAGAACCATTTTACAATCTTCACACCGTTTGTGTATGTTTTTAATTGTGCCAGAGGGCATTCGTCGAAAGCTGCTTTCCAAGGTAAGTAAGCATCCTTGAAATTACCGGTCTTTACGTATTCGCTGTAAATACTCAAATTTTTCAAACAGTTGATACTGTCTGTTCCGTGACCATACTTAGATCCGTCTTCCACTCCTTTTTGGGCGAAAGTGCTTGTTGCTCCTACTGAGAGGATGAACAGGGCGGCGAACATCTTAATTTTCATCGTATATAATTTTAGTTGTTTATTAATTATTGTACCTTCCATTTTGCAAACCAACGTTCGTTGAATGTCAGCCCGATACTAATTTTCATATAGTTTTCTTCGAGTAATCCGCTAACTTGCGGTTTCACCTTTATATATTGAGCGGAAATGTTGAGAATGGATTTATTCATGAATATTGGAAGTCCGAATCCGGCAGATACGCCAAATTCATCGGCTCCTTTGCCATTCCTCACTTTTACGTATGGATCGGAGTAATATGCCCCCACCCGGTATCTGATCTTGGCAAAATAGTTTCTTGTCGTATAGCTGGGCAGGAATTCAATGCCCAATGCATACTTGGAGCGATCTTTAAGTTCTTCTCCCACTTTATCGAAGTATTTTACATCTCCCCATTTCTGTAAAGTATAGTCGAAACCTACAGTCAGCCGTTTGTCATAAACGTAAGTCAGGCCTGCCCCGAAACAATGTGGAAACTCAAAACCATCAACTGTTTCTACGTTGGCTCCTTGTGCTATATAATTGCCGGAACTGCTGATGCTTCCTCGTTGTGTGGCTTTATAGGAGTCATTATTCAGCTTGTGCTTTAATGAATAAACAGCTCCTAAAGTGACATTTTGTTTTTGACCTATTTTCTGCGTGTACTGTAATCCAAAGTCAAGTTTATAGTCTTGTACTCTAATCGAGTTCGTCTTATTAGACATATTAAACGAGTTGTCGGAGAAACTGACTTGAGATGAATGTGTGATAGTTCCGAATAAATAGGATGCATTGACACCGACTGATAATCCGTTAAACACCTTGAATCCGGCTCCTAAGAATAATTGGTTTAGACCGCCGCTACCATTATATGTACTGTAAGCTGTCAGATTTGGATTAGGGGTTCCGTTTATTTTTTCTTCCGTACTGATACTGTATCCTACGCTTGAAAATGGCATAAATCCGAGTGTCAGGGCAAGTCTGCGATGCAAACGAAATTGCATGGCAATATAGTCGAAACTTGAGTTCTTGGCATTTTGTTTTACCTTTCCCTCACTGAAATTTGTGTTTTGTATGGAAAAACCTCCGTCAAACAGAAATGTAAGTGAGTCGATGGCAGTGTAAGAAGCAGGATTCGCCGGATTTATCTGCGAACCGTCGCGCAGACCGTATGCTACTCCTCCCATAGCTTTACTATTCCCGAATGATTGATCGGACAATTGCCCGAAACCATAGCGGGTATAGGGTGAGTTAGTGCTGGGAGAGTTCCCGTTTTCACTACTACTTTGTGCCAAAACATTACCTGTTAGTAAGATGAAAATGAATGCACAAAGTATCTTTTTATATATGCTCATTGTAGCTTAATATTCTGTTTAAACCTTTTAGTACTAAAAATCTATCTGCAAAGATGATACTTTTTAAGTTTGTATCAAAAGAAAATTCATTCCCGCCCGTTAAAAAAACCAAAAGTCCGGGATATTTGTTTTTAAGTTGCGAAATATACCCGTTTATTTCGAATTCCATACCTTTTATTACTCCGGCACGTATAGCGGTATCCGTACTGTTTCCGAATTCGGGAATCGCTCCTTTTTCATTGATGAGCGGCAATTTGTCTGTGCATAGGTTAAGTGCTTTAAAGCGCATAGCCATTCCCGGAGATATATTCCCTCCGTGATATTGTCCTTTGGCATCAATTAACTCATAGGTAATGCATGTCCCGGCGTCGATTACAAGAATATCCCGTTCCGGAAATATCTCATTTGCTGCCACTATCGCTGCCAGACGGTCGCTACCCAATGTCTCCGGGGTGGCATACAAGTTGGTGATAGGTATAGGAGTTTTACTGTTTAAAATTAGAATTTCAAAGTCAAGTTGCCCGAGCTGCTCTTTTACAGTCTCAGACAGTTCTATGACTGTTGCCAGTATACCTTTGTCGGGTTTATATTGACGGCATATCTTGGGTAAGCTATCCAAAGAACTTTTGGAGTCATAAAATACTTCTTTCAGTTCTTTCCCCTCAAATACTGCGATCTTTGCGACTGTGTTACCGATATCGATTATTAAATTCACTTTTTCTCTTAATATTGGGCTGCAAAGGTAAGAAAAAAACTGATAAGATATGAATAACCGATGAATGGAATTATTAGCGAGGTGTTATTGATGTACCTTTTCGATAATTTACCGTAGAATCTGCATCAATTCCTTTTTCTCTCAGACTTATTGCAATTTGTTCAAAATCTTTTTTTTTAGTAAATAAGTTACATTACTTCTTATCTCTTTCCCGTTCTTTAATAATATGAATATGAAATGATAACCTCTACGAATCTTAAAGAATCCGACTTTCTGTATCTCTGAATACGGTATAACTTTCTTATTCCAAAATGCAAAGCGGATAATAAGATTATGGTTGTCTAATTCTACATAATGAAAAGTTACAATTGTTCTTAGACAAACTATTATAATAAACAAAAGAACTAATATAAAACCATATATAGCTTTAGATATATCGTGATAATTTATTTTGTATAAGGTGAAAACTATCAAACTAATATATGTTCTTCCGGAACCCCAAAACCATATAGATTTAATTATCCTCAGATTATACAATTAAATAAATATATGTTTATCTTTGAACCAAAATAAATTAGCCCAAATGAAAAGCATAAATAAAAATATAGTATTCATTCTTTTTATGATTCTGAAGTATCGTCTGATTTGCCTTGTTATTTTTATAGTCATCTCAAATAATTTATGGGCGCAAATCGATTCTGCTTATTATAGAGGTTATAATATATTGGATTCCATGCTGACCGAGAAAAAGGCAATGGACTTAAAAGAGGCTATTTTTACAGTTGAAAATGCATATTTTGATGAAGGTTTATCTTTTGAACATTTTGATTCAAGGCTTAATGAATTTGTTGCTTTTGTCAAGACACTTTCTTCAGACAAATTAATCAGTTACAACCATGCCGATTTTCATTCTGTAAATGTACATGCAGCTATTTTCCAAATGATGACTGATACAATCCCTGTACTTGCTCCGGATAATACATTATTGTATCATCTACCTTTTCAATACAATTTCGACGATTATGCCAGTAAAAAAGAATGGAGCAACATGTTTGTTTCCACTTTAATGGATACTAGGACAGGCAATTGTCATTCCTTGCCCTTATTTTATAAATTGCTGACTGAGGAATTAGGTGAAAAGTCATGGTTGGCACTTGCCCCTAATCACTCTTATATTAAATTGCATAATCAAGCTGACGGGTGGTATAATGTCGAACTAACATCCGGTCAATTTCCTACGGATATTTGGATAAAAGCATCAGGATATATTCATACCGATGCGATTCGACAAGGTATTTATATGGATACCTTGTCACGGAAAAATACGGTTGCCCTTTGCATGACCGATTTGGCAGAAGGATATAAACATAAGCATATATCGGATTATGACCCTGAATTTGTGTTGATGTGTTGCAATCGAACTTTGGTTGCTTTTCCTGATTATGTGAACGCCTTATTACTTAAAGCGGAAACATTACTTGATATTTTTAAGAAAACGGGAAGAAAGGAATATTATCAGGAAGTAGAAAAACTTTATTCATATATCCATAAAATAGGTTATCGTAAAATGCCCGAAAAGATGTATCTGGAGTGGTTGCAATCTCTAAGCCGGAATAGAAAAAATTCAAATAAAAAAGGGTTAAACCGTAATGGAAATTAAATAAATATATTTACCTTTGAAAAACATTCAATAAGTTTATTATGATTGAAGAAGTTTTTCATAAAGAGATTTTCTGGTGTATCATAGTAGTCATGTTGTTGCAGTCAACTATAATTTGGGGACAAGTACCGGAAATACCAACTCCACAACAGGGTACTATGGGTCGATACGATAATATGTTAAGAGGTTCTGAACCGAATTTTCCAGATATAATTTCATCAATTTCCATAAATAATTCCGCCCAGAGACGAAATGAAGCTATTATTCGGGATGTCATGGAGAATGAGCGTAAACGGAATGAAATCAGCCGCCAACTCGCTTTGCGGGAATTTTTAAAGTCCAATGATATTCCTCTTCCCGATTTCTCAACAAATCCCGGAACCGAATATTTTCATAATGCCCGAAAAGAAATAGTAGAAATGTTGGAGGGTAAAAGAAAGTTAAGCTTGAAACGGACCATATTTATTACAGAAAATGCATTCTTCCAAAATAAAATGAAATATGAAGAATACGATGCGGCAATCCAAAACCTGAAACGTATATGTCTGCTAAAGATGCATGAAGAGAAACTAGACACAAATGATGGTTTGGCAAAGTTGATGATGGCATTCCGTGTCATGACAGAGGTTATCGAGGTAAAAGAACCGGGAACTGAGAAAACAATTGTTCACCATCCTATGAAGTATGATTTCGACGATTATATGGCCCTAAACAATAAAAGTAATTATATGGTATCTAAACTTCTAAGCGAAAATACCGGTCAATGCCATTCCATGCCTCTGCTATTTCTTATTCTTGCCGAGGAATTGGGTGCAGAAGCTTTCTGGAGTTTTTCTCCTAGCCATTCATTCGTGAAATTTAAAGATAAAAAGAACCGTTGGTATAATTTGGAACTTACCCAAGGAGCAATCGTAACAGATGATTTTTATATGAACAGTGGCTTTATCAAATCGAAAGCGATTCAAACAGGTATTTATCTAAACCCTCAATCTACAAAACAGGCAATTGCCCATATGTTGAATGATTTGTCTTTTTATTATATCGCTTGTAATGGTTATGACCGTTTTGTAGAAGAAAATTCTAATTTAGTACTGAAATATACGCCATCCGATTTAACGGCTTATCAATTGTATGCCAACAATAAAACGGCACAGGCTTTATATTTGATCGATATTTGTGGCAGACCTTCTAAAGAACAGTTGCCGGAATATCCGCAAGCATACAGATTATATCAGCAAATGATCCAATCTTATGAAAGAATAGACAGTTTGGGATATGAGAAAATGCCGGCGGAAATGTATCACGATTGGTTGCAGCGTTTAAATAAAGAGAAAACATTACCAGAGAATCAATTATCACCGATTATTCAACTCAAGAAATAAAAGCGTATGGAAAAAAATATTCTGTCATTGCTATTCCTGCTCGCATGGATGGCGGGATATGCGCAAAATCCTTTTGCTGTTTATGGTTATCATCCTAAAATGGCAACATTGAGCAATGGTCGTTTTGACGAATATCATGATAAAGACCGCATTGTTGAAATCGGTACGGTAAAGTTCGATACAAAAACAGATAAAATTGTAGGGCTAGTTGAACCGGATACTTTGAATTCTGCAATGGATGTTCAAACGGTCAGCAGATTCATATCAATTGACCCCCATGCGGAAAGATATTATTCTATCAGTCCGTATGCCTACTGCAATAATAATCCTGTGAACTATATTGATCCATCCGGAATGGATTGGTATCAGCATAATGAAACGGGGAATTATTACTGGCAAGAAGGACACGATGAATTGGAAAATTATACAAATATTGGATCTTCAGTTTCAATACAGATGGGCGAAATGTATTTTAACGCCTATCAGAATGCCGGAATAATGGCGAACAAAGCGGTGAATGCATTTGATTTGATATCTTCGAATGCAGCTTTACAGAATCAGTATTTGGGTAAGGATAGTCCTTTGTCGGAAAATTCAAAGTCGGAATTATTTAACGGATTGGTCAATCGGGAAACATCAAAGATCGGGAAAAGTGTCGGACAAGCATTATTAACAGCCGAGATGATTTCAAGTGGAGCTGGTGCATTAGGGACTTTAGGAAGGAATTTGCTAATAAAAAATGTAACAAAGGGAGGAATGAGTCTTTGGCCGGCTGCCAGTGGAGGCAGAACATCCATTAATGGCATTGAATACACAACTCATGCATTGGAAAGGATGCAACCTGTAGGTACTATAATGAAAGGCAAAACATCATTCAGTCGGGGTGTTCCACCTTCTGCTGTTGAAAATGCCATTAAATACGGAAAAGTGACAAGAGGAAATACAGCATCTGAAGTTGTTCGAACTTTTGGAAATATTCAAGTAGTCACCAATCCAGGAGGGACACGAGTTATATCTGTAATCAAATTAGGACACTAAATGCTATTTAATAAATATCAATCAAAGCTTTTGCAGAGTATGTTAGACTCTATAGAGGCCTACCGTAAAGGGGAATTACCATACTATGACCTTGTGTATAGTCTGGAAGGTACTTTAGATGCAGGAGAATTCAAAAATGAAAAAATGGTTGAACAGTGGTATAGTTATTGGACACCTTTAGAAATTTGGAGTGCTACTAAAGGAAATAATGTAACAATAGAAGATGTCAATCAAAATTTGTCTGATATGGAATTATTTCTAAATAGACTTCTCTTAGAAGATGACAATTAAAATTGAAAGGATAAAATAATAACAGCAATGTATGACAAAGATAAAAAAAAGGTGATATGTACTTTTTTGCAGAAAGCCTCTTTTTTTTATAATAAGTGTTTGCTCTTAAATTGTCAGATTAAGTCGGAATTAATTAACCTAAATCATGTTGGAATTTTCATTTGTTGATTTCCTCCTTTCAAAAAAATAATTTCATCCTATGTAATGCTTTTAATACTTCTTTTCTTTTCTGTTCTTTTATCACCCTATTGGTTACTTATTTATATAATATAGTGTAACTTGCTGGTGACGTGTTGAACTTTGATTTAAGAATTAGGAGGAAAATGAAAATACTTTCTCTTCACCCCAACACTTGTAAAATAAAATCTCCCAACTTACACCCATATATATATCTATATAGATATATGGGTATAAAACACATCGCTATTTGTAGTGAAAACAGAATTAATATTTTAATCGGTTTTCATCAGGAAAACAAAGTTATTAACAAGCTATGGGAATGTCTGACAGGTACTTATCTATTGAAGAGGGCTTGAATGACTTAGGGGGACTTGACAAGCGCTTTTTTATGTCGTATCTTTGTAACAAGCAATCGGAAGTTTATTCCGTTCGGCTTCGGGCGATCTTGCGTTTCACCATGGGAAACCTGTCGTTTGAGCCGGGCTAAACGGAAGGATGAGCATGGTCAAACGAATAGAAAGATGGGAAACTGCCGTTCCGCCCTCGTGGAGGAGGCCCTCATTGCAGGAGCAATCAGGATAACCGAACGTGCCCGACTTGGTATATAAAAGGTGACGGGTTTTCACATATTTATTCTATCTTTGCGGCTGTAACAAAATCCGTTGTATATTATGTGTAAATGGAAAGTTTGGGTGCTGTCCGTATGTGCCTTATTCCTGCTGGCATCAGGAGTGAAATTGAAAGCGGAAACGTCTGATTCCGTGCGCATAAGTCTTTTGACTTGTTCGCCCGGTACGGAGATTTATTCGCTGTTCGGTCATACGGCTTTGCGCTATGAAGATCCTCGGAAAGGACTGGATATTGTGTTTAACTATGGTATGTTCAGCTTCAATACGCCTAATTTTATATGGCGGTTTGTGAAGGGGGAAACGGACTATCAGTTGGGAGTGACGGAATACCGTTATTTCGAGGGGGAGTACGCCATGCGCGGTTCTGCTGTTTATCAGCAGGCCTTAAACTTACTTCCTGCGGAAAAGGAGAAATTATGGCAGATTCTGGAGAATAATTACCGGAAAGAGAATCGTACGTACCGTTATAACTACCTGTTTGATAATTGTACCACCCGCGCCCGCGACAGGGTGGAGGATTGTATCGAGGGGAAAATTGTTTATAATGAGGACAACCGTCCGCTTACTTTTCGGGATATCATTCATCAGTACACAAAAGGATATGAGTGGTCGGAGTTCGGCATAGATTTGTGCCTGGGCAGTGGAATAGACGAACCTATCGACTATCGGAAAAAGATGTTTGCCCCGTTCTATTTGTTGAATGCGGTGGATGGGGCGCGTATATTGGGAAATGACGGAAGTGAACGTTTGTTGGCCGGATCTGTCACTGAAATTATCCCACCCGGAGCGCAGGACTCGGAACGCTTTCTGCTGACTCCGATGCAGGCGGGATGGTTGTTGTTCGTATTTACTTTATTGATAAGTATATACGGAGTCTGGAGGAGGAAGATGTTGTGGGGAGTGGATATCGTCTTATTCGGAGCGGCGGGGCTTGCGGGTTGTGTGATCGCATTTCTCGTGTTCTTTTCCGTGCATCCTGCGGTAAGTCCTAATTATCTGCTTTTATGTCTGAATCCGATACACCTTTTCTACCTGCCTTTTATGGTTTATTTTTCCATAAAAAGGAAAAAAGACTGGTATCATTGGGTGAATTTGGCGGTTTTAACACTTTTTATCTCGCTTTTTTGGCTTATGCCGCAAAAATTCAATCCGGCTGTATTACCTTTGGCCGCAAGTTTGTGGATACGCTCTGCGAGTCACTTGATATTGATGTATAAAAAAAGATAATGAAAGGATTACTTACATCCCTTATAACAGTTTTAACGTTTACCGGATTACAGGCGCAAACGGTGCCGTCCGTTCCCAAATTGGTAGTGGGACTGACCATCGACCAGTTGCGCACGGATTATATCGAGGCTTTTTCTTCCCTGTATGGAGAAAAAGGTTTCAAACGGTTATGGAAAGAGGGGAGGGTATATCAAAATGCGGAATTCAATTTTACCAATATAGATAAAGCATCCTCTGTTGCGGCTATTTATACGGGGACGCCTCCCGGTATTAACGGAATCATAGCGCAAGATTGGATTGACAGGGTGAGCACCCGTCCGGTGAACTGTGTGGAAGATAAAAGTTTCATGGGTATTTATACGGATGAGACGACTTCCGCTTCTGCGCTGCTTACTTCCACCATTGCCGATGAATTGAAAGTAGCTACGCAGGGGAATGCGCTGGTCTATGCCATTGCGCCCTACCGGGAAGCTGCGATTCTTGCGGCAGGACATGCCGGTAACGGCGCTTTCTGGATGAATGATGAAACCGGAAAATGGTGCGGGACTACGTATTATGCGGATTTCCCTTATTGGGTGACGCGGTATAATGACCAGAAAGGATTGGATTTCCGTATCGGAGATATGACGTGGACGCCACATCACCCGGTGGAAATGTATCGTTTTCTGAAATCGGAATGGCCGCAAGAGGGATTCAAATATCATTTTGATGACCAAAAGAAGAGCAAATACCGAAAACTGAAGACGAGTCCTTATATCAACGATGAAGTAAATCTGCTGGCTACCGAGTGTTTGTACAGTTGTCCGATGGGAGAGGATGAAACGCCCGATATGCTGTCGCTGACCTATTATGCGGGTAATTACGATCATAAGACAGCGATGGAGGCGGCATTGGAGATGCAGGATACTTATGTTCGTCTGGATAAAAGCATAGCCGATTTGCTGGATGTTATCGACAAGAAAGTAGGTCTGCATAATACCGTTTTCTTTATTAC
Source organism: Bacteroides sp. OM05-12 (assembly GCF_003438995.1). Lineage (GTDB taxonomy): Bacteria > Bacteroidota > Bacteroidia > Bacteroidales > Bacteroidaceae > Bacteroides. Next base: position 34,106 of record NZ_QSUN01000009.1, on the reverse strand, counting down.
CTCTACCGGATATACGGATGGCGATGCGCCGGACTTGAATAAGTACAGAATACCGACCGGAGAGTTTCATACGAACCGTTGTGCGGCTTTGCTCAATATGTATCTGATGGCGATATACGGTCAGGGACAGTATGTGGAGGCACATCACGGTTTGCAGATCTATCTGAATCAGAAACTGATAGAAGACAAGCAGTTGAGCCTGCCGGAAGTGATCAGTAAATCGGCGGACTTCCTGATTCAATTCAGCGGAGTAAACGAAGTTTATACTTCTTACCGTCTGTTGCTCGGTGCATGGACACCGGAAGTGTACCGTATTCGTAATTCCTACAACCGTAAACGCTCCGGAGATTTGCTGATAGACGTTTTACCCGGATGGACGATTGTGCAAGAGAATCCGGCGAACAACAAGCTTGTAAGGAAATCATATATACCTGCTCCTCTCATCTTTTTGGGCGGCAACGTCAAACCGGAAATTATCCAGACACCTGTTAATGTTGATTGTATAGCCCCTACATTGGCTCATTTTATGAGAATAAGGGCTCCGAATGCTTGCCAAACTGCACCCCTGACAAATATCTGCAAGTAAAAATAGATGGGTTAAAATACTGATAAATCAGCATTTTAATGTAACTTTGCGGCAATTAATAATAACAGTAAAAACAATAAATTTATATACAATGGGATTTAATGAATTTTTAAGTTCAATATTCGGCAATAAGTCGACTCGTGATATGAAAGAAATCCAGCCTTGGGTAGAAAAGATAAAGGCTGCTTATCCGGATGTTGAAAAACTAAGCCACGATGAACTTCGTGCCAAAACTCAGGAACTTAAAAAATATATTTATGATTCGGCTTCCGAAGAACGTGCCAAGATTGAGGAATTGAAAGCGAAAGTGGAAGCTACCGAATTGGAGGACAGAGAAGATTTATTTACTCAGATAGATAAATTAGAGAAGGACATACTTGAAAAGTATGAAAAAGCATTGGAGGATGTACTTCCCGTGGCTTTCTCTATCGTAAAGGAAACAGCCAGACGTTTTACGGAAAATGCCGAAATCGTAGTTACCGCTACGGACTTTGACCGTCACCTGGCTGCAACAAAAGATTTTGTGCGTATTGAAGATGACAAGGCGATTTATCAGAATCACTGGCTTGCCGGAGGTACTGAAGTGACTTGGAACATGATTCACTACGACGTACAGCTCTTTGGTGGTGTGGTACTGCACCAAGGTAAGATTTCGGAAATGGCAACCGGTGAAGGTAAGACTTTGGTGGCAACCCTTCCGGTATTCTTGAATGCGTTGACCGGCAATGGTGTGCATGTGGTTACGGTGAATGATTATTTGTCAAAACGTGACTCCGAATGGATGGGACCTCTTTATGAGTTCCACGGACTGAGCGTTGATTGTATCGACAAGCATCAGCCGAACTCGGAAGCACGCCGTCAGGCTTATTTGGCGGATATCACCTTCGGTACTAACAATGAATTCGGTTTCGACTATCTTCGTGATAACATGGCAATCAGTCCGAAAGATTTGGTACAGCGCCAGCACAATTATGCGATTGTCGATGAGGTGGACTCCGTGTTGATTGACGATGCCCGTACACCGCTTATCATTTCCGGTCCGGTGCCGAAAGGTGAAGACCAGTTGTTTGAGCAGTTACGTCCGTTGGTAGAACGTTTGGTCGGGGTTCAGAAAACATTGGCAACCAAGTTCCTTACGGATGCCAAGAGATTGATTGCATCCTCTGATAAAAAAGAACAGGAAGAAGGATTCCTTGCATTATACCGTAGCCATAAAGCACTTCCGAAGAATAAGGCGTTGATTAAATATTTGAGTGAACCGGGTATTAAGGCCGGAATGTTGAAGACGGAAGAGATCTATATGGAACAGAATAACAAACGTATGCCTGAGGCGGTGGAACCTCTGTACTTTGTTATTGATGAAAAGATGAACAGTGTGGACTTGACGGATAAAGGTGTCGATTTGATTACCGGAAATGCGGAAGATCCTACTTTGTTCGTACTTCCCGATATTACTTCTCAGCTATCGGAACTGGAAAATGAAACGAACCTGACACCGGAAGAGCAGTTGGCGAAGAAAGATGAATTGCTTACCAATTACGCTATTAAATCGGAACGTGTACATACCATCAATCAGTTGTTGAAAGCATATACCATGTTTGAAAAGGACGATGAATATGTTGTCATTGACGGACAGGTGAAGATTGTGGATGAACAAACCGGCCGTATCATGGAAGGCCGCCGTTATTCCGACGGACTTCATCAGGCAATTGAAGCAAAAGAGAATGTGAAGGTGGAAGCTGCTACGCAGACATTTGCTACCATTACTTTACAGAATTATTTCCGTATGTATCACAAGTTGTCCGGTATGACCGGTACGGCAGAGACGGAAGCGGGAGAGTTCTGGGATATCTATAAGTTGGATGTGGTGGTAATTCCTACCAACCGTCCGATAGCACGCCATGATATGAATGACCGCGTTTATAAGACGAAGCGTGAGAAATATAAAGCGGTGATCGAGGAAATAGAAAAGATGGTTCAGGAAGGACGTCCGGTTTTGGTCGGTACGACTTCTGTCGAGATTTCCGAAATGTTGAGCAAGATGCTTACCATGCGTAAGATAGAACATAATGTATTGAATGCCAAGTTGCACCAGAAGGAAGCAGACATCGTGGCACAGGCAGGACAAAAGAGTATTGTGACGATTGCTACCAATATGGCAGGTCGTGGTACCGATATTAAGCTGAGTCCGGAAGTAAAAGCTGCCGGCGGTTTGGCTATCATTGGTACGGAACGTCATGAATCTCGTCGTGTAGACCGTCAGTTGCGTGGTCGTGCCGGTCGTCAGGGTGACCCGGGATCTTCCGTATTCTTTGTTTCTTTGGAAGATGACTTGATGCGTTTGTTCTCTTCAGACCGTATCGCAAGCGTAATGGATAAACTGGGCTTCCAGGAGGGTGAGATGATCGAACACAAGATGATTTCCAACTCCATCGAGCGTGCCCAGAAGAAAGTGGAAGAGAATAACTTCGGTATCCGTAAACGTTTGCTGGAATATGATGATGTGATGAACAAGCAGCGTGTGGTTGTTTACACCAAACGTCGTCATGCCTTGATGGGTGAACGTATCGGTATGGATATTGTTAATATGATTTGGGACAGATGTGCCAATGCCATCGAGAACAATGATTATGAAGGAGCCAAGATGGATTTGCTCCAGAACTTTGCGATGGAGATTCCGTTTACAGAGGAGGAGTTCCGTAATGAAAAGCGCGAAAAGTTGGTAGATAAGACATTTGACCTTGCCATGGAGAACTTCAAGAGAAAGACGGATCGTATGGCACAGGTTGCCTATCCGGTTATCAAACAAGTATATGAGGCGCAAGGACACATGTATGAGAATATTATGATTCCTATTACCGACGGAAAACGTATGTATAATATTTCATGTAACCTGAAAGCCGCTTATGAAAGTGAATGTAAGGAAGTAGTGAAAGCATTTGAAAAAGCAATCCTGCTGCATACTATCGACGAATCATGGAAAGAAAACTTGCGTGAGCTGGACGAACTGAAACATTCCGTACAGAATGCCAGCTATGAACAGAAAGATCCGCTTTTGATTTACAAACTGGAGTCTGTCAACTTGTTTGATAGTATGGTTCATAAGATTAACAACCAGACAGTTTCCGTATTGATGAGAGGTCAGATTCCTGTACAAGAACCCGAACAGGTGCGTGAAGCTGCGCCGGAACCTCGTCAGCAACGTCCTCAATATCATGAAGAAAAACGTGATTTGAGTGATCCGAATCAGCAGGCGGCTGCTCAACGTGATACACGTGAAGTAAAACGTGAGCCGATGCGTGCGGAAAAGACTGTAGGGCGTAATGACCCTTGTCCGTGCGGTAGCGGAAAGAAATTTAAAAACTGTCACGGGAAGAATATGTAAGTAATCTTTTGATGAATTGATATAAAAGCCCCGGAGATATTTAATCTTCGGGGCTTTTCTGTAATTATTCATAGCTTTTAACTTTGTGGTATGATCAAAAATTGTATTTTTGTTGAATAAGAATCAGGCAATTATGAAAAAGATTTTATATATCTCTTTGTTTTTGGCGTTCCTTACCTCGTGTACGGTTGTCAATACGGTTTCAATTGACTACCTGCAACCCGCTGACGTTAGTTTTCCTCCCGGTGTGAAAGTGGTTGGAGTAGTTAATAATACTCCCCAAGGTGATTATGTCAGTAAGTTGGAGGAGTTGAATAGTAATGGTTCTCCTGCTTCTAACTTGATAGGTGCCATTGAGGGAAATGGAAAGACTGCCACTGAGGAACTGGCGAATAGCGTGTATGAAGGTAATTATTTTGATGAAGTGATTATTTGCGATTCGGCTTTGCGGTCAAAAGATTACTTTACCCGTGATACTAAATTAAGTCAGAGTGAAGTGAAGGAACTGACGGAGAGTTTGGGAGTCGATATGATTTTATCTTTGGAGAAAGTGAATTTGTATTTAAAGAAAAGTGTGATTTATTATGAGGATGCTCCTTTTCCGCAAGGAGTGATAGATGCCACCGTACGCACAATGACTCGTGTGTATGTCCCAACCAAGAGCGAACCGATTGTAACCTTGTCGGATACGGACAGTATTTATTGGGTGACAGGTACATGGAATGTGGATAAGAGTATCATTGAGGAAGGTTCTTCGTTTGCGGCGACACTTCCGGTAAAGCATATTTTACCGACTTGGAAGAGTGTTACCCGTTATTATTACGCCAGCGGTGCTGTGGAAATGAGAGATGCCGCCGTATATGTACGTGAGAATAATTGGGATGAAGCGAGGAAATTATGGGAGCAGGTGTATGGACGGAAGAACGAGAAAATGAAAATGCGTGCGGCTTATAATATAGCCCTTTGCTGTGAAATGAAAGATAACTTACAGGAAGCAAAGGAATGGCTGGATAAAGCGGCGGAGATAGCGGAAAAGAAAGTGACTAAAAATGAGAAGGGAGAGGTAGAGACTTCTACCGGTGACTATAAGCTGATAGCGTATTATCTGGCGGATTTGACTACCCGATTGAGTAATATTCAGAAACTAAAGCTCCAAATGATGAGATTTAGCGGTGATTTTTAGTCAATAATAGTTGCTTGATTGATTTTTTTTGTACTTTTGGATTGAATTAAGTAAAGAAGTAGATAAAATCGGATTAATATGAAGTTGAGTACGCAGTCACATTCACTTATTGAGTCAGCCCTGAAAGAAGCTGTGAGTAGATTCGCCATGGGATGCGAACAAACAGTTGTTACGGATATTCATCTTTTACCGAAACAGGGTTCCGGTGAGTTAATCATATTCGATGATGACGATGAAGAATTGGCAAGGGTTATCATCGAAGAGTGGGTGGATTATGATAATGATGACTTTTATGAAAATGTAGAGCGTATGCTTCGTGCCGCTGTCAATCAGCTTCAGGAATGCGGTTGTATCCGTAATCTTCCTCTTTTAAAGCCTTATTCTTTTGTATTGGTGGATGAAGACCGTGAAACGATTGCCGAATTGCTTCTGATTGATGATGATACTCTTTTGGTCAATCATGAGTTACTGGAAGGATTGGACGAGGAATTGGATGATTTTCTGAAACAGTTATTGGAAGACTAAAATCTGTTGTTTAATAGAATATAAAGAGACTACTAAAAGTCTCAATAAAGAATTTACCCCTGTTACAACTAACTGTGACAGGGGTAAATTTTATAAAGGGAGACTTTTCTGCTCCCTTTTTAGAAATCGGTTTATTTCCTGTAGTAAGCCAAATCGTCTTTGTCCAAACGGAAGATAAACATGGAGTGTTTGTCTACTTCGGCTTCTGCATAGCGCACGAATACTTGTGCGGATTCTGCGAACAAATCGGATTTACCGGCATCCTGTACAAGAAGATGTCCCATAATGATATATCCGGCCATCTCTACCAAGCGACGAGCTGTGAAATCAAGAAGTTCCTGATCTTTAGCTTCTGTAATTTTGGCAACGGTAGCCGCATATTTGTCTGCCATATCTTTCAAACGGTTCTTCAAACCTTCATATTCCGGAGCGGCAGGTATTGCTTCATATTCCTTGATGCGGGCAAGATATGCACCGGTAGTAACGTAGCGTATCGCTGCAACTACTTGAAGTTGTGTTGTACCTTCATAGATACTGGTGATACGGGCGTCGCGGTAGATACGTTCACAGGCATAGTCTTTCATAAATCCGGAACCGCCGTGGATTTGGATACAGTCGTATGCATTCTGATTGGCAAACTCACTTCCCAAACCTTTAGCCAACGGAGTGAAAGCATCCGCTAATTTAGCGTAGGTCTTCTGTTCCTGACGCTCTTCCGGAGTCAGTTTACGTTCTTTGGCTATATCATCCAATGCTTTGTAAATGTCTACATAGCGCGCTGTCTCATAAAGTAAAGTGCGTGATGCATCTAATTTTGCTTTGATAATAGATAAGATTTCTGCTACGGCAGGGAACTCGATAATAGCCTTACCGAACTGCTTACGGTCTTTTGCATAAGCGAGCGCTTCGTTATAGGCAGCTTGTGAGATACCTACGGATTGAGCGGCAATACCCAAGCGTGCACCGTTCATCAATGCCATAACGTACTTGATAAGACCTAATTTGCGGTCGCCACAAAGTTCGGCTTTGGCATTCTTGAATACAAGTTCACAAGTAGGAGAGCCTTTGATACCCATTTTATTCTCGATACGGCGAACGTTTACACCGCCATTGCGCTTGTCATAGATGAACATAGACAAGCCACGACCGTCATGTGTACCTTCTTCGGAACGAGCCAGTACAAGATGTATGTCGGCATCACCGTTTGTGATGAAACGTTTTACACCATTTAAATACCAACATTCATCCTTTTCGCTGTAAGTTGCTTTCAGCATAACGGCTTGCAGGTCGGAGCCGGCATCCGGTTCGGTCAAGTCCATAGACATGGTCTCTCCCTGGCATATACGGGTAATATAACGTTTACGTTGGTCTTCATTACCGAATTCATAAAGGGTTTCGGCGCAATCCTGCAATCCCCATAAGTTTTCGAAGCCTGCGTCACTGCGTGAAACCATATCGGCAGCCATAATATAAGGTACAATCGGGAAGTTTAAACCACCATAACGACGTGGCATGGCAACCCCCATCAGTCCGGCTTTAGTGACAGCATCGAGGTTTTGCTTGGTACCATTGGCGTAGGTGACGCGTCCGTTGGCTACGGTTGGACCTTCATGGTCAACGTCTTCTGCATTCGGAGCAATGATATCGCCGCAGATTTCACCGACAATCTCGAGTACTTTGTCATAGCTGTCCTGTGCATCTTCGAAATCGACAGGTGCATAGTCGTACTCATCTTTATCTCTATAGTTGCGCTCCTTGAGTTCAACTATTCTTTTCATTAACGGATGATTCAGATGATGTCTGAGTTCCGGAGTATCTAAATAAAAATTAGCCATTTTGTTTTAATTAATTAAGTTTGAATGTTACCGGCATAGTGTATTTTACCTTTATAGCTTCTCCGTCTTGTATTCCGGGGATCCAGGTAATGTCATGTGCCATTTTTCTAACTACAGCCAATGCTGCATTATCCAATTCTTCATTGACGCCTCGTAATACTTCGGGTTGTATGATACGTCCCTCCTTGTTTACTACGAACTGTACTATAACCCTGCCTTCCTGTTTTTGTTTGGCAGCTTTAGGCGGATATTTAAGATTTGCTCTAAGGTATCCCATCATGAGTTCCTGTCCACCGGGAAATTGGGGCATAGATTCTATCGGTTTATAAACCGTTTCTTGCCCTTGTTCATCATATAAATGTCCTTGTTGCAATTCTCCGTTTTTATAAACCTCGTCTCTCCAAACAGTGCCGTCAGGATAGTACATCATTAGTTTACCTTCACGTTTCCCGTTTACATAACTACAAAGGAACTTGTTTTTTCCATCTTCGTAAAATTTCCGATATTCTCCACTCCTTTGATTGTTTTTATAGTGACGAACGGATTTAGTATTTCCATTTGGATAAAACTGGGTAAGTACTCCTTCTTTCTTGCAGTCATTACTCTTTTCACCAAAAGCGGAATAAGTTCCTGTACTCCTGATTGTCCCATCTAATAAATAGTCACTTACTTTTATCAGATTCTTTTCGTGAGTAAGTACAAGGTATCTTTCTGCCTTTTTAGCCTTCTTGACCCATTTGTTGTCTTTGCTGACGTAAATGGTGTCTTGAGCTTGAAGAGCAAGCGAAAACCCGAATAAGGCGGCAATAGTTATGAATTGAATAAGCTTCATGTTGCTATTTGCTGTTTTGCTTATAATACTTAATCATTTTAGGTACAATTTCTTCGACGGTACCATTGATTACATAATCGGCGATTGTATTAATCGGAGCATTAGGATCGTTATTGATTGAGATAATCATGGAACTTTCCTGCATACCGGCAATATGTTGGATTTGTCCGGAGATACCGCAGGCGATATACAATTTCGGACGAACCGTTACTCCGGTCTGACCAATTTGGCGGTCATGATCAGCAAAACCGGCATCTACGGCGGCACGGCTTGCACCTACTTCTGCATTCAGAACTTTTGCCAAATCAAATAAGAGTTGGAAGTTTTCTTTAGAACCGACTCCGTAGCCTCCTGAAATGATAATAGGAGAGCCTTTCAAGTTGTTTTTGGCTTTTTCTACGTGACGCTCGATTACTTTTACTACATAATCAGTGTCGGCAACAAACTTTTTCACGTCGTGGCGTACAACTTCACCTTTATAGTCGGCGGAAAGAATTTGCTTTTTCATTACGCCTTCCCGTACTGTTGCCATCTGCGGGCGATGTTCCGGATTGACAATAGTAGCTACGATATTACCTCCAAATGCCGGACGTATCTGGTAAAGTAGGTTTTCGTAAGTCTTACCTTCTTTCTTGTCTTCGTGATTACCTATTTCAAGAGCTGTACAGTCTGCTGTTAAACCGCTTGTCAATGCAGAGGACACGCGAGGACCGAGGTCACGACCGATAACGGTAGCACCCATCAGGCATATCTGAGGCTTTTCTTCTTTGAATAAGTTGACGAGGATTGATGTGTGAGGTAAGGAAGTGTAAGGATATAAGCCCGGAGCGTCGAATACATGAAGTTTATCAACTCCGTAAGGCAATACCTGTTTTTCAATATCTTTTAAATTTGATCCGGCTACGATAGCTTCCAATTTACAGTTTAACTGATTAGCTAACGAACGGCCTTTGGTTAGAAGTTCCAGGCTGACATCTGCTACGTTGCCTTCTTCTATTTCGCAATATACAAATAAATTATTCATAATGTTATCCGATTGTATGGTTAGCTAAAAGTTCAACGATAAGCTCTTCAATGTCACGGTCTGAAGCTGATAAAGTTTTACTTTCTTTAGCTTGAAACACGATATTCTGAATTGCTTTTACTTTGGTCGGAGAGCCGGAAAGACCGCATTGTGCCAGATCGCCGTTTACGTCGGTTACGCTCCATTCTGCAAGGTTCAGGTAATCACGCTTGTCATACAGGTCTGTATAATCAAGATTACCTTGTTGTTTTTCTGTTATGGTCTTGGCATGTTTATATTTCTGCACCAGTTTTGCATTACGCGGACGGCATGGAGCTGCAGAACCGTTTACTGTGATTACAATCGGGAGTGGACCTTCTACAGTTTCTACTCCACCGTCAATGTGGCGTTTAACAGTAATACGTCCATCTTTTATGTCGAGAATTTCTTCTGCATAAGTAATTTGGGTAAGTCCCAATTTTTCTGCAACCTGTGGACCAACTTGAGCTGTGTCACCGTCGATAGCCTGACGACCTCCGATAATGATATCGAAGTCTTTGATTTTACGGATAGCAGTTGCAAGAGCATAAGAAGTGGCTAATGTATCTGCACCGGCAAAAGCTCTGTCTGTTAACAGGTATCCGTTATCTGCACCACGGAAAAGTCCTTCACGAATAATATCAGCAGCTCGTCCCGGACCCATAGTCAGGATAGTTACTGTTGAGCCGGGATGTTTATCTTTCAGACGAAGAGCCTGTTCTAAGGCATTCAGGTCTTCCGGGTTGAAGATGGCCGGCAACGCCGCACGGTTTATTGTTCCGTCAGCTTTCATGGCGTCTTTCCCTACATTGCGTGTGTCAGGTACTTGTTTCGCCAATACAACAATTTTCAAACTCATGTTTGTTAATTTTGGTATTAGTAATTCATTACTTAGATTAATAAGGAGCTTTCACGTTTGAATGCTTCTATATCAGTCCGCAAAGTTAAATAAACGATTTGTTTTGCAAAATAATCGAGCATTAAAAATGCACAAGTATTGGAAAATTGAGCAATAATAGGGCGAGAAAAGCTACTTTTTTCTATTTATGCCGTGATATTAATTCAAATTTGCAAGAGAATGATTTAATAGATGTCATGACTGCTTGATAGGTGGAAGATGGCTTTGTAATGACGAAATGAAGATAATATGTATTTATAGTTACTACTGGATTGAATTTGGCTAAAATTATTGATAAAATGAATATAATTGCTATATTAGCGGAAATTTGAAGATGCTCGATGCTTAAAATCTTGAAAAACATTTAGAAACTCCAAATAGAAAGTCATGTTGTTATCTGAAAAATTATACTATTTTGCACATGGGCTGTGTTGTATGTTTTTTCTTTTAGCCGGTGTTTATCTGTTGAGAGATAGAAACACTTCCCGATTGCGTAATGTACTGGGAGGAGTAGTCCTCTTTTGGTTTATATTGGAAGCGAAGGATCTGTTGCTTTATTCTTCTTCTATTGATAGAGATTCTTATTTTTCTACTTTGCTGATAATGGTTGATATGTGGGCTGTTCCTGCTTGCTCCTTTTATTTGTTTGAATTATTGTCTCCGGGTTGGATAAATTGGAAAAAGGTTTTTATGCTGGAAGCTTTTTTCATCGTTTGTACGTTGGGATATGCCATAACAGCTTCGGTTGTATGGTCTTGGTTGATTGAAGGATATGCTGTCTTATATTCATTTGTTGTAATCGTAATTCTTTATTTTGCCGTAAAGCGTTATAATAAATATGTACATGAGAATTATTCTTATATGGAGCATTTAAACGTTCGGTGGCTTCGGCAGGTAACCTTTTTGATGTTTATTTGTCTTTCTGTATGGATGTATTCTTGTTTGTATAGTTCATGGAATGCAGATTCTATTTATTATTTTTCATCTCTGTTACTTTGGGCATGTATCTTATATTACAGTGAGTCTCAGGAGACTGTACCTATTACCGGTAATATAGTTGTGAGAAACCTTTTCTCCGACGGATTAGCAGAAAAGAAAGAAGAATTTATTTTAAATGGAAATTTGGCGTTGGCTTTGCAGAAAGCTCTTGAGGAAGATGAACTTTTTTTGAATCCTAAATTAACACTGACTGATTTGGCAACGGCTATCGGAACCAATCGCACTTATCTTTCCAGCTATCTTAATACCTGTCTGAATGTTTCTTTCTATGATTATATAAATTCTTATCGCATGGAAAAAATGCGGAGAATATTGTCGGATACTACCTGTGCGATTACCATGAACGAGGTTGCCGAAATGTGTGGTTTTAATTCCTTATCTACATTCCGGCGAACTTTTGTGAAAGAACATGGAATGACTTTTTCCGAATATCGAAAGAAAAGCTCCGAAAGTGCTTCAAAAGCATAATTTTGTTAGATTGATACTTATTTTTTGATGCAATGGTAGGTTTGATAGATATATTCAAGTTTATATTTGTGAACAAATGTTAGAAACGTAAAATGTTTCAGGATTATAAACTAAGGACTGTTAGTGTCATTTGGATTGTTTTCTTATTCGTCTGTTGTGTGGATAATAAAGAAATAAATCTTTTTCCGGAAACACTTCTCCATGAGGGAGACCTCGTTTTCAGGAAAGGTACAGGTTTGGTAAGTCGTGCAGTATTGAGTGCTGACGGAAAAGGGACATATTCCCATATAGGTATTGTGGTGCGTGATGGGAATGAATGGAAAGTTGTTCACGCAGTTCCCGGAGAACCGGATTATGAAGGAGAACCGGACCGTGTAAAAATAGAAAATGTACAAGAGTTCTTTGGAAAGGAAAAAGCAGTTGCCGGAGCATTAATGCGTTTTACTGAGGACTCATTAGTTGCAATAAAAGCTGCGCGTAAGGCAATAGAGGTCTGTGACAGACGTACGTTGTTTGATCATACTTATAATTTGGAAGATAGTACAGCGATGTATTGTACCGAACTTGTTTATTTTGTCTACAAGTATGCCGGGGTGGATTTAGTGGAGGGTAGGACAACGAAAGTGAATATTCCGGGTTTCATAGGTTCTTATATATTTCCTTCTGATATAATGGAATACAAACGCTTAGTATTGATATATAATTTTTAAACTATTAATTAAAAAGAATTTATTATGAGAAAATGTATTTATTTGAGTTTCGTCATGTTGTGCGTAACTTTAATCGTTGGATGTTCTTCTGGTAATACTCCGGGTGCTGCTGCAAAAAAGTATGCAGGTTATATGCAGTCAGGTAATTATGAGAAATTTGTAGATGGAATCGCTTTTAGTGATGAAGCATCTGCAGAAGATTTAAAACAGGCAAAGGACATGTATGTTGCTATGTTTAAAGAAAAAGGAGACAAAAAGTTGCAGGAAAAGGGTGGAATCAAGTCTATTGAAGTAGCTTCTGAAACTATTGCAGAGGATGGAAAAACTGCTGTTGTAGAGTTGAGTATGACTTATGGTAATGGAGAAACCGATACGGATAAGGTGGATATGGTGCTTGATAATGGGAACTGGAAAATGTCGATGAAGAAATAATTATGGCTAAATCCAAGAAAATACCTAAAGGAAATAAAGCTTATGAGCAGGGATATGTCTCTTTCTCCCCGGAAGATTTAGAAAATCGGGCGAAAGATGATACCGTCAATAGTGAGGCCTATGAGTTGTTAGATAAGGCAATGTTTACTTCATCTCATGTGTCTGTCAGAGATAAAGAGCGTGGCGAAGTTGAAATTGACGATATTTATCCTATAACACTTGAGGAAGCGAATGAAATGGAGCATTTGCTCGATCAAGCGGAATCTGTGGCAGGTAATCCTCGTGATACTTTTTTCCAAGACAGGCTCCGTGAACTACGTGGCATCGTGAATTGGTCTAAGAAAAGACATTGGAACTTCTCTTGGGTGATTGTTGTCGGCGTTATTGTTTCCGTATTTATCTTGTCGGAATGTTCTGATCATAGAGAATCTAAGGTGAAAGAAGTTGAAAAGAATGTTTCTATAGTTGAGAATTGGGCAGAAAAAGATACGACAATATCCATTGAAGCTTTTAAGAATAGTGATACTTATCAAAATATAGATCGTTTCAGAGATCCTAATTATTATAAGGAATCTATGCTTAAAAGAATTGCGGCAAATTACTATGGCTATGTGAGAGCCGCCAAAGAGTTGCGTGCGAAAGCCGATACGGCATCTACCGCCCAACGGAAAGATGAGTTCTTGAAATGGGCTGAAGAAAGAGATGAATCGGCAGGGAAAAGTCTAGTGGAATTTGAACAAGCCAATAAATTATCTTTCAAGGATGTAAAAGAGATGGCCTTGAAGGATGTAAAAGCCGATGCAAAAGAAGCCAAAGGTTCAGCTCGTTGGATCTGGTTTTGGAATATATTCTTCTTGATATTAATACCTGTCTATATATTTGCAGAACGTCCCTATGGATATGCAATTAGTCGGTATCGTACGGAAGCTAAAATATTGGGTGGAATTAAAAAAGGAGGCTTGGCTTTTGCCGGTGGTCTTGTAGGCTTAGCCGGAAGTATCGGGTTTGTGGAGATTGTAACCAAATGGAGTGACGGATCGACCACTCGTGAAGATGATGGTACGGGGCCTCTAAGATTAGGTTTAAAACTACTCCTTTTAGCTGCGGCGGTTGTGGTGGTGTGTGCAGTATCATGCCTACTTATGCTTTATAGTACTATTATGGGATTGACACGAAACTATAATTGGAAAGCAATTACTGCCGGAATGAAGACGTAAAAAATAACTCTGTAATAAATAAAGCCTTGTTTTGCAAGGCTTTATTTGTGTAAAGGCTGGAGAACGTAATGATTTAGCTCTCAATATATCGGATGATAAAAAACTAAACCTTAATTTGTAACAATACCATAATAAACCATATCATCTATACGTTTCTGATAAATTTTATCACCCTGAATCAGATAACCTAAAGCTAAGCATAAATCTACATCTTTGAACTTCGTTATTTTTTGCAGATCAAAAATTGTACATTTCTTAAGAGCGCATAAAACAGAATATACCAATTTCATATTACCGGTTGTCTTTTCTAAATCTTTCATATTATATTGTCTTAATATTATATTTATCCAAATATAGAATTTAAAAAAGTAAATGGTGAATATCTGCGTTTCTTTTCATTATAGATAACATCCTTTGATTTATATGTTCTAAAATTATACAACTTTATAAATGGATGTCATTTGATAATGATTGGGAATACGCATAAATAGGCTTTTCATAAGATCATGTATTTATCTATTGAGCTCATCTCCTTATAGGCAGATAACCCTTGCTATTCAACATACGGTCGATCGTCTGCAAACGATAGGAGTTTGTAAACAAAGGACCGTACGTTTGTTTTCAATCGACCGTATGTTGATTTTCAAACATTATAAGAGGGGAAGTAGTGAAAAAGAAAATCCCTTGAAAAGTATCTTACTTCAAGGGATTTTCTGTTGATTCTGTGGACCTGGAGGGAATCGAACCCTCGTCCAAACGAGGAAACCATACGCTTTCTACATGCTTATCTTCGCTTAAATTTTCGAGTATGAGCAAGACCGAAGCCACCAACTCAAACCTTATCCTCTAAATTTTCATTCATAGTGCGAGGCAACTATAAACTATTTCCGATTTTACTGCACCACTATGTCGAAATGCTTCGGAACAACAGCTTTCGAGTGATGTCTCGTTTCTACACCTAGTGAAGAAATAAAGCTAATCTACTATACTTCGATTAAGCAGCAAGAGCGTAATTGTTTTCGCCAGATAAAATTTTGATAACTGAGATTATAGTGCAAATCACCGACGCACTGCATGCTTACATACCATTTCGTCCCGCTGTCAAATCCAGTCAAGCCCATACTGGTATATTTCTGTCTGCAAAGATAATCAATGTTCTATAAGATCGGAAATAAATTTCCATATTTATATTACTATATTCTTTATTATGATAAAGAGGACATCTATTTTTAGATGTCCCCCTTTGACTAGCCTTGGATTTTATTCTTCCCAAAATTCTTTTCGTCTTGAATAAGCTGCCACACCATTGTGCCCTTCTTTCTTTGTCTTGAGGGAAGTTGCTATTATTTCTGTTTCCAACTCGATAATTTCTATTTCAGGCTTTTCGTATTTGCCTGGTTGAGTAGTTTCCATGTTTTTGAATTAATAGATCATTCTTGAATAGAAACTTTTTGGTTGTTGATTATATATAGCCCATTGTTTAAGTCTTCTATGATGTTTTCACCTTCATGCAGATTTACCGTCTTTACTCTGCGTCCGTCTACGCTGAATATCTTAGCGTCAGTTTCTTTGTCGGCGATAATAAACAGTTTACCTTGGTAGCCGTATGCATTGAAACTATTGTCTGATAGTGTGTTCTCAAGATGAGAAGGATTATCATGTTTGACCGTAACTCTCAAAGTCTCGTTGCCATCTTTTGCTTGTAAGTAGGCACGGAAAGCAGGTATACTGTTTGTGTCATTAGCCTTGATAAATCCAGAACCATCGCTGGAATCCAGTATATAGAGATCGGTAGCGTCATTTCCGGTAAGCAAGGAATAAGTACCCTTAAAAATAAAGCTCCCTTGTTCCACATTACCTGTAACGTTGCTTTCTTCTACTTGTACGTCTATAGCACTAAATGTTTTTGTATCGCAAGAGGTTATCTCTGCAAGATAAGGGATGTTGGCTTCGATAACCGATGAGACTATAGGTGTGAAATGCGCGGTGTTATTTTTGTAGTCCGAATAAGATTCTATACGGATGCCTTTGGGAAGTTCAGTTGCTCCGAATGGCAAATACAGCGATGACCATCCTTCTTGTGGATAATTACGGGTGTAGCTGATTTGCTTTGCTGTGAATGTTTTGGTATTACAGAATGCATAGCCGTCTGTTAATGTCACTTCTTCCGCTTCATTTCCTTTCACTACATTTTTCCACGTAGTAGGTACTGTGGCTATTTCACTAACATATATCAGACAGTTGGGGTTTGCGGGAGTTATTTCTGGTGCATCTTCCGGTATCTCAATGGCAGACATATCTATGCTTGTTATTGACTCATCAGCTTTCGAATTAACTTGATCGAAATCTGTAGCATTCCAGTCACCTTCCAAAACAAGACTGCTTCCTACATTTGTAATTGTGGCTGTACTTGGAGGGTTATATGTGAATTTTACAGTGATAACTATCGGTTCCTGCCCTCTTATAGAGGATTTGAATGTATAAATAATGGTTGATGTACCGGGGATCCCTTGAGGATGATATGTTGTATAGGTCTCATCAGTACGGCTTACCTTACCATCGAATGTTTGACTGATTATCTCTTGATCAGGGCTTACGCAAACTCCCCAGCACATATCATTCTGTGTTCCGGACAGAGTTCCGGTTTGATCTTTGCTTAGTGTTATTGTTGTACTTTTTTGTGTATGAATATCCAATGTAAATGGGAATTTCATAGAGACAGATAGACCATTATCTTCATATTCCGTTATTTCTATTTGATTATCCGCACCTGCTATTAGTTCTTCGCCTTGATAGTATACTGTAAAATTATTATCAGCATAACAGATGCCAATGCCCACGCCCATCCATAAAAACAATAGGCTTAGAATATTTTTTTTCTTCATCTCTTATCTTTTGATTAATTTATTTTATAATTTAAGATTGTGTCTTTCCTCTTTTTTGTATCTTACTCTTTCCAGAAATTTCTTCTGCGTGAGTAGGCTGCAACTCCATCTTCGTCAGTTTCGGTAGTATTCATGTCTTTAACAAACGAATCGGCTATGACGCAATTTATTTCTATTTCGATAATTTCTATTTCCGGTTTTTTATATACTTCTTTTGTTATCATATACTTCTTAGTTTCTTTTGATTATTATTGAATGCACACTTTATGATTTTTCACTAAATAGAACCCCTTAGTCAACCCCTCGATAATATTCTCACCGGAAGTTAAACTGATATTTCTAATTGTTTTTCCGTCTATACTGAATATTTCTGCCTGCATTTCTTTGTCGGTGATGATGATTAACTTGTCGTTGTTTGTATAAACTCTGAGGTCGTTTTGAACAGTTCCACTTTCTACATTTGTAACAGCAGTATGGTCCACTAATATATTCATTACCGGGTCGATTCCCATATTTTCCAAATAAGCCCGGAAAGCGGGAATAGTTGTTTTAGCTCCTCCTTTTATAAATCCTTCTCCTGTAGGCTTGAGGATATAAAGCCCTTCGGCTTCTCCCGGAGCAAACTCGGTCAGTGTTCCTTTAAATACAAGGTCACCTTCATGTTTTATATCTTCCTTGTCACTACTTATTTTCACAATAGCTTCTTGTGCACTGAAAGTTTTTTCATCGCAAGACGTAATTTCTGCAATGTAAGGAGTATTGGCTGTTGTGGATAGTGCTTGTAAAGGACTAAAACGTACTTCAGAACCGTTACATGCAGTATAACTTTCTAAGTTGATGCCGTCAGGCAATTTGGTGACTCCGAATGGTAAATATAGTGAAGACCAACCTGCCTGCGGATATGTACGTGTATAACTGATATTGGCGGCTGTAAATTCTTTGGTATTGCAGAAAGCATATCCATCTACTAAATTAATTGTTTCTGCTTCTGTCCCGCTTATTACATTTTTCCATGTGGCGGGAACTGTTGAACTTTGGCCGACATATAGCAGGCAGTTTGGATTGGCAGGTATCAACTGCGGTGCATCTACAGGTATAGTAATGGCGGACATATCCACACTTGTTATCGAATTGTCAATCGGAAGGATACGGTTGAAATCAATACCATCCCAACTACCGTTTAAGATAATGCCCGTTCCTTTACGGGTGACAGTCGGTTCTTCTTCATCAGTCAAGACTTCTACATCAATGAAATAATATCGGTTTACATCTTTTAAAGTATATATTCCATCTGCATCAGGGATTAAAATAGTTGCAGCTTCCGTTTCACTCTTTCTTACTGACAACCGTACTTTTTTATTGCCTATTGTTGCCGGATCTTTCTCAATATGAAAGCGGAAATCGTTTTTTGCCATAACGGTGGAGCGCATTCGTCTGATAGATTCAAACTGACCTACTTCCCGTGACTTTTCCTTCACTTCCAAGATTTCTTTAAACGGATCGCATTCCGGCTCGGCAACAAAGGTTAAGCCGTTTGTCTTCGGGATACGTACATAATAACAATTCAAGGATGAACTATCAATCGTTCCGCTCGGAGTGAATAAGACTCCAATCACCTGAATATTATCTTTATTCACATTCCTGATATCACCTGTTTCCCCATGTGTTTCAGGTACGTCATAAGTAAATTCAAATACATAATCCTGATCATTAATCGGATTTTCAATCGTATAAGGACTTAATTGTCCCTTTGCACCTTGGGGGGCTGCTATTGGCAAGTGGTTTTTAGTATGGCCTCCGGCAGCTAAGCTGGCATTCAGAATCTGGAAATCATTAGCCAATACGTTGCTCTCTATAATAAATACGCCTACTTTATACGTCCCTGTCATTGGCATGGCGAAACGGCTGGTTAATTTTATCTTTAATGTACGGCTGTCGGCACTGATATAAGATGCATCCACTTTCGTATTAGCTACTGGACTTTCTTTTAATAATTGATCTCCCGTGTGGCGTATAATCTCGTCTGTAGTGTGAAAATTAACGTTCTTATTGTTCAAGGTTATAGACGGTGTGCTGCCACTATAAAAATCTTTGAAATCATCGCAGCCGTATTTCAAATGCGTAGGCTGTCCCGACCATGGTTCCCAAAGCTCGACAGCTGCAAAGCATTCAGGATAATATTCTTCCAGCCAATCCATGTGTGCATACGTGAGCATACATGCTCCGCAAGCTCCCCGGGATGTTTTATAGACAACCATTGTCTTATCCGGTTGAAAACTCATTGCCTTGCAGGTGGCACTTCCTGTGTTATTATCCAATAAATTCTTATCTTCATCTTCCATAGAAAGAGTGACTCTTACATCCAAGTTATCTCCCGGTTTTCCGGTAACTGTTGCTTTTGTAAGTGTGAATTGGGTAGGCGTATCATAAGGCAATCCCTTATGGGTAAACTCTTCTGTAAATGAATTGCCTGTTACGGTATAAGTCGCCGTGAATTTGGTAATCGGGAAAGGTGCTTGGTTGTTTACGGTTATCGTTATAGGCAAAGGTTCACCAATAGCTTCTCTTACAGGAACTTCCACTTTGCTTAAGGCTATATCATGCGGAGAAGCAATATTCAAAATTCGTATTTGCAGGAAATTCAACATAGAATTGGCACCATTACTATTCAAACTATGTTTAAAAGCGATGTATATCTTTTGATTGGCATATTTATACAGACTCTCTCGCATAGTATGTACACCGGATGCTACGTCTATGGAGTCCCGATAGAATAATGAGTTCTCTCCGTCGAAATCTTCAAGTGAGTTTCCTTTGGTAGAAATGTACACATCAAATGGTATCGGGTTTTCATAATCTCCTCCCATTGGCTGTAATTGCCATTCCAATACGCCGTTTATATCTTTCACCTCAATAGCATCGGTGATAAGAGTGTTGGATAAACGATTCTGATCAGGTCTTACTACGCTAGTTGCTTTAAAAAGAGGAAATTTATTATATACCCACGGTGCTAGTTGATCATTTTCAGGTGTATTAGAAATATATATGTTATTTCCAGTCAGATCTTCTTTATATTGCTTATATCCTTCAGGTAAACGAGTTAAAGCTGTGAAATCCATTTTATAATCTTCTGTTTCCGCTGGTACCTCATAGGCAAGTTGGCTCTCCTTGATTGGTACTGCTCCTAACCACGAGCCATCAATATTGTCGATAGGGTTGTAAGCCACAAAATAATGATAGCTCCCCGATTTCATATGCATGCCCGAAATAACAATCTCTTGTTCTTTCGCTGGTAATATATCTACTTCCGCACTGCCGAACAATTCCATTGTAGCTGTATTATCTTTATAACCAATTACAAAAATTTTACCGGTATAGTTATAATCGGTATCCGAGTTTTTTAATGGGATCGTCGCTTTTCCTATTCCACCATTGACCGATAGATTTATTTTATTTGATACACCTATTTCTCCCTGTTCATCACCTAATCCATAAGAAAAAATAGTTGTACCGTCATTTCTCTTCTGAACTGTAATCACTTTTTGCACATATTCGTTTCTTGCCAATAGCGGATAGATAGAATCATCACCTCTAGGTGAAGCAAAACATTTTAAATCATATATACCATTGGCAATTTTTGGTATTTTAACTCCGGTGAACTTTACTTCCTGATATCTGATGTTATCCGGTCCGGCATCATAATTATTGGTCGGGATAGTCAGTGTTGTTTCGCCGTTAGTTAAATAGGCAGTTATTTCATCTGTTCCCTTTTTGCATAAAGCAAGTTTTACTTTACCACTTTCGTATGTGTTCCTACCGTAATTCGATATACGGAAAGATACATTGAACAGACTATCTACTTTAGGAGCTAAATTGGAAACATTCAATACGGAAAGCTGCGCCAACTGTGGCTTCACGTTAATTGCTGCAGGATCTGCACCGATGATGGCATCTACTGAATAAGTATATTTGCACACCGTTCCGCCCTCGGCAGGAGCAACTGTCGGATACGCCCATGCATTATATGTGCCACTCCAGCCATAATTGTAATGCAAGCGCCCTGCGTCATCATAACCATCGCATACAAAAAAGTGTCCTCCTGTTTTGCTTGTACCGGAATAGAGAACCGGACGTCCATGATCCAATTCGTTTTTTATCAAAGCAAACCATTCGGCTTCTGTATATACGAGCTTTCTTGCTATTTCCATTCCTTTATTATACTTGAAATAAGAAGCCAAAGCCCTGGCAACCGGTAATGAACCTGTACCACTGCCATTCGTAGAGTATATCATGTCCGTAGCTACTCCAGCATGATGCATGGCCAATGCTACAGCATTGCGGTTTTCCACATTTCCGTAATTTGCATTATTCTTATTATTCGAATAGTTGGGAAGCATCAAGTCCCACCGATAGACAGCCTTGCTGAAATCAATCGTTGAATCGTTGGCATAAGAGATATTTTTATGGCTACCTTCACCGCTGGAAGGATATCGGTGAAAACGCATCAGCTGAACCATTGCCGTAGCACCACATCCGGTATAGGCTCTTCCTCCGTTGATCATCGGGCAAAAATTATGATAAGGTTCGGACTGGTCATATTTAATTCCTGTAAGAATTTTCTCAGTACCATCCGTTTTAGTAACTTTCATGCTGACTGTATCTAATAGAGCAATACCTACACTGTTGGTAAGTGTTTCTGCGACTGCTTTTTTGCGAATAAGTGACGGCTTTGTTTTTTGGCTTTTGGCAGAACGTATTTCTTCCGTTTGTTCGGAATAACTTTGCAACAAATCCATAAAACCTTCCGGAGCTGTTGCTAAATCGAAACGTCCTTCAGTGGAATAAGCCAATATGGTGCGCATACGTTCATCGCCACCAACTACCATAAATCCTTCATTCTCTCCTACATTATATATATAGAAGTCCGGTTGTGTAAAATTACCTCCGATATAAACTAATTCCATTTTAGTGCTTGAGGTAGATTTTGCAGCTTTGGCACGTTGTGGTGAAGAATAGTTTCCCCAAAAGGCTTTTGCAGATTCCAAAGCTTGAGTGCTTGTAATTTGTTGTGCTTTAAGATTGAATATATTCAACATAATTAAGCCTAGAACTAATAAAGTAAAGCGTTTATTCATTTTATATTTCTGATGTATTAATTAAATTTCTGCAAAAATACAACTAACTATATAATAGGAGGTTAACAAATAAAACTGTTTATTGCAAAATCTATTCTTAACTAAGGTTGTATTGTTAAATTATAATAATAATTAAGAGCGTTGCCATATTGTCTCTTTGTCTTCATTGATTCTATATAATAAAGATTGTTGCTATGATGAGTCTCTTAAATTAAAATCGCATAGGATTATCTATTGGTCATGCATTTCTTTTAATATAGCACTGTGCTGCTCGTGAATTGATTTTGAATTAGTCTGATTTTATAGAGAATAGATTGTAAAATGTTCCTAAACTGGCATTTATGTATGAATTAAGTTCTTAAATAATTAGATACGGTCGATCGTCAACAAACGATAGGAGTTTGCAAATGATGGACCGTATTTTCGTTTTCAATCGACCGTATGTTTGTTGGCAATCATCCTAATGACTTCAAAAAAACATTAGGTTGTTTTAAAAGCATTAAGATAATTATCAAAAAGGGAAAACGAACTGAAGGATGAAACTTGTACTTGCAACTTATGAATGGGAGCTGTATAAATGGATATAATCTTAATTTTCTATTACTCTTGAGGCTGTATAATAAAATAATTAATTAAGTGTTGGTTTTATAATAAATATTTGCATATTTGTATGGTTGGCTTTGCTATGCTCAGTATTGTTGTGTTGTTGGCTTAGGATTGCGGTTATATTTCTTGCGTCTTGAAACAGATAATATGGAGTAGTATCAGTATAATTAAATAATTGAATATAGTACTATGAAACAGTTGCTTCTTGGGGTATTATTAGTTGTTCTGTGTCAGTTCTCGACACTCAAAGCAGCGGATACGTTGCAAGTTCGTGAACCTCGTGTCCCTATTCTGATTGAACGTCAGGATAATGTTTTGTTTTATCTTCGGTTAGATTCCCGGAGTTGCCGGACATTGGATGAGGTGGTCTTGGAATTTGCCGAAACGACGAATATGAAAGATATAAAAGCTGTGAAACTTTATTATGGCGGAACGGAGACAGTCAAACGTGAGGGTAAAACATTCTTTTGTCCGGTAGAATATATTCCTCGGGATATTCCGGGTAAAACACTTGCTGCTCATCCTTCTTATTCTGTGTTAAAGAAAGAAATAAAATCTCCTTTACGGCAAGTCGTTTTTCCGGTTAACCAGTCTTTAGTTCCGGGAATTAATTATTTCTGGGTAAGTATTCAAATGAAACCTAAAACTCCTTTGTTGGCAAAAGTGGAAGCTGATATCGTTCGGGCATCCGCTGATGGTAAGATTCTTGTACTAAGAAAGGAATCACCTTCCGGTATAGAACGTTTGATGGGTACAGGGGTTCGCCATGCCGGAGATGACGGAGTGACTGCATTTCGTATTCCGGGATTGGCTACTACTAATAAGGGCACATTGTTGGGCGTTTATGATGTTCGTTATAATAGTTCGACAGATTTGCAGGAACATATTGATGTCGGTTTAAGCCGCAGTACGGATGGTGGTCAAACTTGGGAGAAAATGCGTATACCTATGGCTTTTGGTAAATATGCCGGATTGCCGGAAGGTCAGAATGGAGTAGGCGATCCTGCTATACTTGTGGATCGGCAAACCGGTACGGTATGGATTGTGGCGGCATGGACACATGGTATGGGAAATGCACGTGCATGGGTCAGCTCACGTCAGGGGATGGATATGAACCGTACGGCTCAACTGGTTCTGGCATATAGTAATGATGATGGTAAAACGTGGTCGTCACCTATTAATATTACCGAACAATTAAAAGATCCTTCCTGGTATTTCTTACTCCAAGGTCCGGGAAAAGGGATAACGATGCAAGATGGTACGCTTGTGTTTGCTACGCAATATATTGATTCCACAAGAGTACCGAATGCCGGGATTATGTATAGTAAAGATCATGGCAAGACATGGCAGATGCATCATTATGCGCGTACAAATACGACAGAAGCCCAAGTGGTAGAAATAGAGCCGGGCGTACTGATGCTGAATATGCGTGATAACCGTAAAGGTAGTCGCGCTGTTGCTGTAACGAGAGACCTTGGTAAAACATGGATAGAGCATCCCTCTTCCCGCAGTGCCCTTCGTGAGCCGGTGTGCATGGCGAGTCTTATTAAAATAAATGCAGAAGATAATGTCTTGAATAAGGATATACTTTTGTTTTCCAATCCCGATACGGTGAAAGGCCGTAATCATATCACGATAAAAGCCAGTCTTGACGGAGGATTGACGTGGAGCAAGGAACATCAGTTACTATTGGACGAAGCTGAAGGGTGGGGATATTCTTGTATGAGCATGATAGACCGTGAAACAGTTGGAATACTTTATGAAAGCAGTGTGGCACACATGACTTTTCAAGCTGTTAGACTAAATGATATAATCAAATAAAAGGGAAATGATGAAGAGTGTATCTGTGTTTTGTTTAAATGTCATTTTTGCTTTTCTTTCAGTAATGGTTTATGCCGAAGAGCTGAACCTTTTACCGCGTCCGCAACGGATCACTATGACGAGCGGTCGGTTTGATGTAGGGGAAATAGCCGTTTCATCTCCGGTGCAGATGGAACTATTAGGTTCTTTTATTGAAGAATGCGGCGGTAAAGTTAGGAAAGATGCATCGCTTAAATTGGAAGTGCATCTGGTAGATAAAATTGATGGAGTTCTGTTAAATCAACATGAGGCCTATCGTCTAACGGTATCCCGTAAAAAGATTCAGATTGAGGCGCTGACGGAACAAGGTGTTTATTGGGCTGTTCAGACTTTGCGTCAGCTTCGTATAGGGGAAAAGAGATCGTATTTCCCTGCTTGTACGGTAACTGATTGGCCTGCTTTCCGTATTCGTGGATTTATGCAAGATGTAGGCCGTAGTTATATTTCGATAGAGGAGCTTAAACGTGAGATTGCTATTCTATCCCGATATAAAATAAATGTGTTTCATTGGCATTTAACTGAAAATCAGTCATGGCGTTTGGAGAGTAAGGTATTTCCAATGCTTAACGATAGTGTGAATACGACACGTATGCCCGGAAAGTATTATACGCAGGAAGAAGCAAGAGATTTGGTTGAATACTGCAAACAGCATAATATGATGCTGATTCCGGAATTTGATATGCCCGGACATAGTGCGGCTTTTGTTCGTACATTTAGGCACGATATGCAAAGTAAAGAAGGGATGGCGATCTTAAAGTTACTGATGGATGAAGTCTGTGAAACTTTTGATGTGCCGTATATCCATATCGGTACGGATGAAGTGAAGTTCACCAATCCCCGGTTCGTTCCTGAAATGACTGCTTATATTCATGCAAAAGGAAAGAAGATTATCTCTTGGAATCCGGGATGGCATTATGAACCGGGTGAGATTGATATGACTCATTTATGGAGTTATCGAGGAAAAGCGCAACCCGGTATCCCTGCTATTGATTCCCGTTTTCACTATTTGAATCATTTTGATACTTTTGCTGATATTGTGGCACTTTATAACAGTCGTATTTATAATGTAAAGCAAGGAAACGATGACATTGCCGGAGCAATTGTTGCCGTTTGGAATGATCGTTTGGTATTGCCGGAACGTGATATTATTCTTCAAAACTTTCTTTACCCGAATGCACTAGCTCTTGCTGAACGTTCTTGGCTGGGAGAAGGTTTTGAATATTTTGATAAGAACGGTACAAACTTAGTGGCTGATACGGAGCAATTCGATGCTTTTGTTGATTTTGAACGACGTATGCTGTGGCATAAAGAACATAATTTTAAGGGTTGTCCTTTTGCTTATGTGAAGCAGACAAATGTGAAATGGAGAATAACAGAACCTTTTCCCAATGGAGGTGATTTGACGAAGCCTTTTCCGCCGGAAGTGTCTTTGCAGTCGGAATATAGCTATGAAGGTAAAGAATATACAACCAAAGAGGCAATCGGTGCAGGTATTTATTTACGTCATGTGTGGGGTAAACTTATTCCGGCGTTTTATAAAGAGCCTGAAGAAAATCATACAGCGTATGCTTATACGTGGGTGTATTCTCCAAAAACGCAACAAGTAGGTTTATGGTTGGAAACGCAGAATTATGGACGTTCGGAGAAAGACCTTCCACCCCCTGCCGGGAAGTGGGATTATAAAGAAAGTCGTATCTGGCTGAATGATACGGAAGTGCTTCCTCCGGTGTGGACGGCTTCACATAGAAAAGCCATGAATGAGATACCTCTTGGCAATGAGAATATGGCAGTTCGCCCACCGATTATGGTAAATCTGAATAAAGGATGGAATAAACTCTTGCTGAAGTTGCCCGTCGGTAAGTTTACTACTCCGGAAGTAAGGCTGGTTAAGTGGATGTTCGCAGCAGTGTTTGTGACTCCCGATGGTGAAAAGGCAGTGGATAATCTAATCTATTCACCGGATAAAATATTACGTCCATAGAGTTTTTAAGCCAATTCATTTAATTTCTTGAAAAATATTTTTGTAATATCATACTAAACTGTATATTTGTGTACAATTTTGGTATAGAGATGACGGAAGAGGATAAAAAGTTATTGGACGTCTTTGAGGCGAGAGTTCGGCATTTAATGTATTTGCATGATGAATTGAAGCGTGAAAATGCAGAAATGAAGCGGCTTTTGAAAGTGAAAGACGATAAGATCGTAGAGATGCAAGATAACTATAAGGCCTTGGAAGCCAGCTATACGAATTTAAAACAAGCGAGGATAATCAGTATTAATGACAATGAGGTTAAAGATACGAAGCAACGATTATCCAAATTAGTGCGTGAAGTCGATAAATGCATCGCTTTATTGAATGAATAATGATAATGGGGTAGATGTATGGACGATATAAGAACAATAATGCTGTCGATTGCCGATCTGGATTATCCCCTTCAAGTTCAATTAGGAGGAAAACAAGAAGAATTTACCCGAGAGGCGGTTAAACAGATAAATGACAAATTGAATACGTATCGGAGCGCTTTCCCGAATTTGCCGAAAGAACGTTATTTGGCAATGACAGCTTTTGATTTTTGTTATAGAAATCTGGAGTTGGGAGAGATGAAGGATACGGTGCCTTTCATGGAAAGAGTGAAGGTTCTTACGGAAGAATTGGAGGACTATTTTAGAAAGGAATAGAGGATATCATATTATAGTTATAGTTTTAGGAAATTCACGCACTGCTTTACTTACGGACTGATTCCGAGAGGTAAGTGGTGCGTTTTTATTTATAATAAATTTAGTTACAATGAGTAGTTTAACAGTGATAATAGTATCAATAGTCTGTTTCCTTGTGGGAGGACTATTATCTTATTTGATGTTAAGGTTTGTCCTGAAATCAAAAGCGGAAAGTATATTGAAAGAGGCACAGGCTGAAGCGGAAGTTATTAAGAAGAATAAGCTCTTGGAAGTAAAAGAGAAGTTCTTGAATAAAAAAGCAGACTTGGAGAAAGAAGTCGCTATCCGTAATCAGAAGATTCAGCAGGCTGAGAATAAATTGAAACAACGTGAGTTGGTATTAACACAGAAACAGGAAGAAATTCAACGTAAACGTTCGGAAGCTGAAGCTATCAAGGAGAATCTTGAGGCACAGTTGGTGGTAGTGGATAAGAAGAAAGATGAATTGGATAAACTCCAGCAGCAGGAACGTGAAAAGCTGGAAACTCTTTCAAGTTTGTCGGCAGAAGAAGCAAAAGAACGTTTGGTGGAATCTTTGAAAGAAGAAGCAAAAACGCAGGCAGCTTCTTTTATTAACGACATTATGGATGACGCTAAGTTGACGGCAAACAAGGAAGCGAAGAGAATCGTTATCCAGTCTATCCAACGTGTTGCAACTGAAACGGCTATCGAGAATTCGGTAACAGTATTCCATATTGAGTCTGACGAAATTAAAGGCCGTATTATCGGACGTGAAGGACGTAATATCCGTGCGCTTGAAGCTGCAACAGGTGTGGAAATTGTAGTAGATGATACGCCGGAAGCAATTGTTCTTTCTGCATTTGACCCTGTTCGTCGTGAGATTGCGCGTCTTGCTTTGCACCAGTTAGTAACAGACGGACGTATTCATCCAGCCCGTATTGAAGAGGTGGTTGCTAAGGTTCGTAAGCAAGTGGAAGAAGAAATTATCGAAACCGGTAAGCGTACGACGATTGATTTGGGTATTCATGGATTGCATCCGGAACTGATTCGTATTATCGGTAAGATGAAATATCGTTCTTCATACGGACAGAACTTATTACAACATGCTCGTGAAACGGCTAATCTTTGTGCAGTGATGGCTTCTGAACTGGGCTTAAATCCGAAGAAAGCCAAACGTGCCGGGTTGCTTCATGATATAGGTAAGGTGCCTGATGAAGAACCGGAATTGCCACATGCTTTATTAGGTATGAAACTGGCAGAGAAGTTTAAGGAAAAACCGGATATTTGTAATGCCATCGGTGCTCACCACGATGAAGTTGAAATGACTAGTTTGTTGGCGCCTATCGTACAGGTTTGTGATGCAATATCAGGAGCACGTCCGGGAGCACGTCGCGAAATTGTTGAGGCTTACATTAAACGCTTGAATGATTTGGAGCAACTGGCAATGTCTTATCCGGGAGTGACGAAAACTTATGCTATTCAGGCAGGTCGCGAACTTCGTGTAATTGTAGGCGCGGATAAGATTGATGATTTGCAGACTGAAAGTTTGTCCGGAGAGATCGCCAAGAAGATTCAGGATGAAATGACTTATCCGGGACAGGTAAAGATCACAGTTATCCGTGAAACTCGTGCTGTAAGTTTTGCCAAGTAATTGAAATAGAAAATAGAGATAGAAAAGAGAGTGCTTAAACACTCTCTTTTTTTTGTCTTGTCAGTATCTGTTTGGTTTCCTTTCCCTTCTCTCTTGTATACGCATAAGGGAGAACGAGTAGTTTCATATTTTGTGGAACTAATGTTCCATATATTATGAAACAACAGTTCCATATATTGTGAAACTAATGAAGCATACGGTCAATTAAGAGAGTGAGGGAGGCTTTCTCCTAAATTGGTTAGGTTTCCGGTAAAAGACAAAAAAGAGGATAACCTGTGGGCTTCCTCTTCTTAAATATCTTTGATTGGATAGAGTTATTCAATGTATTTCTTCATACCGCTTGTAAACCATGTCTGCGTCTTTCCGTTTTCATCTTCGTAGATAAAGAAGGCATCTATACCCGGATTTGCTTCCGCAAAAGCCTCTGACTTCTCTAATCCCATCACCATAAAAGAAGTGGCGTAAGCATCGGCAGACATACAGTCCGGTGCTATGACAGTTGCGGATAATAAACTGTGTTGTACCGGATAACCAGTTTTCGGGTCAATGGTATGAGCATATTTTTTCCCGTCTTTATAATAGAAGTTGCGATAATTGCCGGAAGTTGCCATGCCTACATTGGTAATTTTTAATACGGTCTGCAACTCTTGGTTCACAGACAGAGAATCGTCTACCGGCTTGCTTATCCCGATATGCCAAGGAGTTTTCTTGGGATTATTTCCTTTTACTACAACTTCTCCGCCAATCTCGATCATATAGTTTTGGATTCCTTTGCGGTCAAAATAACGGGCTACAACATCACTACCATAACCTTTGGCTACGGCACTGCAGCTAATCATGATGCGAGGGTCGGATTTAATGAACTTCCCGTTCTCCAATTTTATCTTTTCGTATCCGGTTATTTCCAATAAACTGTCTACCGTCACGGAGTCGGGGAACGCTCCTTTCTTAAAGCCGAATCCCCAAACATTGGCGAGTGGTGCGATGGTTATATCGAAAGCGCCGTTCGTTTCTTGGGATATTTTCTCAGAACAGCCAATAACTTCGGTAAAAAGGCTGTCCGGTGTCACATCTTCGTTCCGGTTAATCCGGGAGATGATTGATGCCTGATTGAAAGGAGATAAGGAGTTATCTACTTTCTTTAGTTCCGCTTCTATCTCTTTTTGTAGATTTTCAGGATATTGATAGGTAGCGTGATAGATTGTGCCGAAGATTTTTCCTTCGTTCTCCTGATAAGGCGTTTGTTTTCTCACAATGAACACAGTGGCTATAATGAATAAAAGCAGTACCGGTAGCTGCCATCTTAATTTTTTGTTTCTCATACCTTATTATATATATCAATTAAAGAATAAATGTTCGATCAATATTTTGATTCCGATAATAATTAGGACAATACCTCCCCACAGTTCCATACGTAGATTATGACGGCATCCGAAGAATATCCCGAATAATAGCCCGATGAGTGACATGGCAAAAGATACGAATCCGATAATAAGGATAGGGGAGAGTATTGAGTGGATGGTGTTCATTCCTAAAAAGGCGAAAGTAATGCCGATTGCCAATGCATCTATGCTGGTTGCTACGGATAATGCAAGTACCACTTTGGGACTTGATGGGTTGTATTCATGTCTGCAGTCTTCTTCTTTAAAACTTTCCCAAACCATTTTCCCTCCGATAAACAGTAATAAGATGAAAGCTATCCAATGGTCTATATTTTCTATCTCATGGCTGAAACGACTGGCACCCAGCCAACCTAGAAAAGGCATTGCTGCCTGAAAGAAACCAAATGAGAAAGCCATGCACAACATTGTTTTCCATTTTGTTTTCTTTAAAATAATGCCACTTGTTATGGATACAGCCAGACAATCCATTGCTAAACTGACTGCTATCATCCATATTTCCAGATTATTCATGATTTAAAAAGGTAGTTTATAAATAAGATTATATGTTGCGCCGAAGTTGCCGGATTTGTTGCTCCCGTATCCGGGTATGTACCAAGGTGTGGTATTCAGACTCTCTTTGGCGCTAAGTCTGGCTTTGTATCGTAGCGTCCATCCCATCTGAAAGTTCTTGATGATTTTTACTTTGATTCCGACCAATAATTCAATCCAGTGTGCGCTGGATTTTACACCATCATATCCGAAGGGTACTTCGCCTTTCCATATCGGGTCGTATAGTGGTGGTGCTTGTACATCATATTTGAACTTGGAGAATCCATAACGTATGCCTGCGTATAGAAAACTATCGGATTTCTTTTTTGCCATTGTGTTGTAATTTAGTCCGATACGTGCATATGGAGCAGAAGATTTATAGTGAATATTATATGTGTCTTCTGTGGCATCCGTAGTGCCGTAACCTATTTCTACTACGGGAAAGAAACGATTTTTCAGGTTTACATCTATGCTAACCTCCGAACTAAGGAAGTCTCCTCCGAAAAGTTTATTACCAATGCCGAATACATCCACACCGATAGAAGTGCCATTGTACAATGGTATTTTCTCTTCCTCTTTCGTGTCCGTTTGTGGACTCTTTTGGGCCATGACGGGTAGCGCAGGGGATAGCAGACTAATTGTCAGGAGTATAATATATATGGTAATTATCTTTCTCATTATCGTTTATATCAGGGTTTACCAAAGTGATAGAATCCAGAAGATAAGTAGTGTATTGAACCTCTTTTAAAGTATAAAACATACTGATGCCACAATCCATAGAGATAAAATGCGGATAATTCTCATGTTTTACCCATATGGTATCTCGTAGGAATCTGCTATAGTGTAAGACAAATGTTGTTTCCTCGTTTACATAACTTAATGGTAATGTGATGTGGTTTATGCCTTTACCTCTGTTTAGCAGGATTGAATCTGTGTCCAAGGCTGTGACGGTTAATGAATCAAACAGATTCACAATAGCATGAGTCTTGCTGTTCATGAAACTGAATCTGACCGAAGGGCGCCCTCCCAATGAGCAGTCATTTTCGGAACAAGAAATAAAATTAAAAATGAATAATAGAAGAAGAACTGTTCCCCATCCGCAGACTGTTTTCTTTATTTTATATATCGTATTCTTCATTTTTAATTGTTTCTTCGGAGTTAAAACTCTTTTTCTATTTTATAGTTATTACGTTCAGGAGCATTTCTAGCAATGAGTTCCCCGATAAACCCTGCAAGGAATAGTTGTGTTCCTAATATCATCATTGTCAATGACAGATAAAAATAGGGGGAATCCGTCACCAGTCTATATGGTAATCCATGTGATACGGCATACAACTTGGAAGCTCCTACGATAATAACCGCAATAAAACCGATAATGAACATCAAAGAGCCTAGAAAACCGAATATGTGCATCGGCTTAATGCCAAATTTAGATAAGAACCATAAAGAAAGTAAATCCAGATAGCCATTAAAGAAACGGTTCAGTCCGCCGAATTTAGTCTTTCCGAACTTACGGGCTTGATGCTGAACTATTTTTTCTCCTATTCGGTTGAATCCGGCATTCTTTGCCAGATAGGGGATGTAACGGTGCATCTCGCCGTAAACTTCGATGTTTTTTATTACATCTTTTTTATAGGCTTTTAGTCCACAGTTAAAATCATGCAGGTTATTGATACCGGATACTGCACGTGCCGTAGCGTTAAACAGTTTGGTCGGGATGGTTTTAGATAATGGATCATATCGTTTTTGTTTCCATCCTGATATGAGATCGTATTTTTCTTGGGTTATCATTCGATAGAGTTCCGGAATCTCATCCGGACTGTCTTGTAAGTCTGCATCCATCGTGATAACTACATCTCCTTCCGCACGCTCGAATCCGCAATACAATGCTGCGGATTTGCCGTAGTTCCTGCGAAACTTGATACCTTTTACCGCGTCCGATTGAGCCTTCAAGTTTTCGATGACTTCCCATGAATGGTCAGTGCTGCCGTCGTTTACAAAAATAATCTCGAATGAAAAACCATTGGCTTTCATTACTCTTTCAATCCATGTATACAATTCTGGAAGTGATTCTTCTTCGTTGTACAAAGGAACGACTACAGATATATCCATTGAATAATAAGTTATTAATTATACTATTGTTTATGGCTGAATTGTATGCTCATCCATATTCGTTTTCTTCTTTTTCATTACAAACAATGCGGTAGGGATCGCTAAAAAGCTTCCGTACAATACATTTTGAGAAATAAGTTGCATGGTTAACTCTATAGGGGTTAAATTGCCTAACGCCATAAAAGCTTCTTCCATTTGCTTGAATGTATCTCCCATTGAACCGATGTTATTCATGTTTTTCAGCTCTTCAAATAAGTTAAGGTAGTAATTTACGATAAACCCATGGTCGATAAACTGAAAATATACATAATGTGCAACGGCTGTGAGCAATGCTGCAAACATATACATGAAAACTGTGAAAACCCATGCTTGAAAGAAACTAATGCTTCCTCCGCATACTTTATTTCGAAACATACGTGCATAGTAGTATCCAAGGAATGGAACGGCTATAGTTAGTACGAGAAATAAAAGTTGAAGGAAAGGTATTCTGAGACCGGCAGGGAATAAGATGAATTTGAATATCCAAAAAAGTCCCATATAAGTACCGAACTGCATGGCATATTTATGTAAACTGTTTCTGCTTTCTGTCATTTCGATTATGAATAAGTGTACAAAAGTAGTATTTTTACCTTAATGAGGCTATCATTTCAATTGAAAAAAACTAAAATCGATTGAATAGTTACTCTTTTTCATCTTTTTCTTGTAAAAGGTCTGTTATAAGTCGTTGTATTTCAGTGTTCTGATAGATATGTATAAAAAAAGTTCCTTTTGACTATTGCAGGATTCTAAAAAATGTCTACCTTTGCATCCGCAAATGGGTAAGTCCTATACGGCCAGCTCCCTTCGAATCCTCCAGGGCTTGATCGCAGCAAAGGTAGTTGGTTGTAGCGGCGCGATGTAGTAAGCTTACCCACCCCGCCTCTTTAGCTCAGTTGGCCAGAGCACGTGATTTGTAATCTCGGGGTCGTTGGTTCGAATCCGACAAGAGGCTCAAGTAAGAAGAAGGTATCCCCAAAAGGATGCTTTCTTTTTTTTGTTATGCAGCCAGTATGTTATTCATTCGGACCAACGTAAAAACGGACCAACGTAAAAACCTGAGGGCTTTTCCTATTATGCATATAACTTAGTTAATCTG
>NZ_QSUN01000008.1:81667-148566 GCF_003438995.1 Bacteroides sp. OM05-12 | reverse complement strand
AGATTAACTAAGTTATATGCATAATAGGAAAAGCCCTCAGGTTTTTACGTTGGTCCCAGGTACCTAACGTCATCTTTGGCTGAATCTTTTTCCGGAGAAAGGTTCAGGATAAAGAACTGATAACCAACCATGAATTAGTAAACTGAAAGACTGAAGGTTATTTGAAAGTAATTCGTGTTTTATACTGTTTTTATCTGCGAACACCTTGATGTTATTACTTATGTCAGGGTGATTGAAAAAACATACGGTCGATTGAAAACAAAGGTACGGTCCTTTGCTCACAAACTCCTATCGTTTGTAGACAATCGACCGTATGCTGAATAGCAGGTATTACCTACCAACAAAGAGATGAACCAGAATAGATAAATACATGGTCTTATAAAAAGCCGATATCTGCATATCTCCAATAATTATTTGGTGAACCCTAGTCAGGATATTAAATTAGTCAAAGTTGATATTTCATCCGTCATTTTTACAGGTTCATTCTCCAATCTGTCCGTTTCACCGTTACCACCAGTGGACTTAAAATTCTATAAATTATCTTTGCCATATAATCAGTAAACTACGAAAAAGATGTTTAATGCAATTGTACGCTTCTCGGTCAGAAAAAAACTATTTGTCGGTCTGACTACTCTATTTCTTCTGATTGGCGGAATCTATGCCATGATAACTCTGCCTATCGATGCTGTGCCGGATATCACTAATAATCAGGTACAAATTGTAACCGTATCACCTACATTAGCACCGCAAGAGGTGGAACAGTTGATCACATTTCCTATCGAAATAGCGATGAGTAATATTATGGATGTAGAGGAGATACGTTCCGTAAGCCGTTTCGGGTTATCATTAGTAACAGTCGTATTCAAAGAAAGCGTCCCGACAATGCTTGCCAGACAACTCATCAATGAACAGATACAGACTGTGGCAGGTGAGATTCCAACCGAACTCGGCACACCGGAATTAATGCCGGTAACCACCGGGTTGGGTGAAATATACCAATATACGCTGGATGTAGCACCTGAGTATGAGAATAAATACGATGCAATGGAGTTGCGTACCATTCAGGATTGGATTGTAAAACGACAACTTTCCGGCATTCCCGGTATCGTGGAAATCAATAGTTTCGGGGGCAATTTGAAGCAATATGAAGTAGCAGTAGATCCGGATGCCCTTTATTCACTGAATATCACTATTAGTGATGTGTTCGAAGCGTTGAGCCGTAACAATCAGAATACAGGTGGCAGTTACATCGAAAAGGTGAATAAAGCTTATTATATTCGTTCAGAAGGAATGATAAACGAATTGAAAGATATTGAACGAATTGTAGTCGCAAATCGTAACGGTATTCCGATTCATGTGGATGATGTAGCTACGGTACGTTTTGGTAGTGCCAAACGCTTCGGAGCAATGACGATGGACGGCAAAGGTGAATGCGTGGGGGGCATTGCCATGATGCTGAAAGGTGCGAACGCCAATGGAGTGACTACGGAATTGGAGAAAAGAGTGGAAAAAGTACAGAAGATGCTTCCTGAGGGGATTACTATTGAACCTTATCTGAACCGCTCGGAATTAGTGAACCGTAATATATCCACTGTTATCCGTAACCTGATAGAGGGTGCTGTCATTGTCTTTCTGGTTTTGATTATCTTTCTCGGTAATATTCGGGCAGGTCTTATCGTCGCTTCCGTTATTCCGTTGGCAATGCTATTCGCCTTTATCTTGATGCGCCTGTTTGGGGTTTCTGCCAACCTAATGAGCCTCGGAGCCATTGACTTCGGTATTGTAGTGGACGGCTCTATCGTTATATTAGAAGGGATTTTGGCACATATTTACAGCAAGCAGTTTCGCGGATGTCATCTGACGCATGAAGAAATGGATACGGAAGTGGAAAAAGGAGCGGCAGGTGTCGTACGTTCTGCAACATTCGCCGTACTTATCATTTTGATTGTATTCTTTCCTATTCTGACTTTAACAGGTATTGAAGGCAAGTATTTTACTCCAATGGCAAAAACATTGGTGTTTTGTATTATTGGCGCATTAATCCTTTCACTGACCTATGTTCCGATGATGGCGTCACTTTTTCTGAAACGGGATATTCGGGAGAAGAAAGTTTTTGCTGACTATTTCTTCGAACGCTTAAATAAGATATACAAGGTATCGCTAGATTGGTGCCTGCATCATGTGAAGATTACCGTTTGCGCCGCTTTTCTTGCGTTGGCAGGCAGTTTGTTCCTCTTCACCCGTTTGGGAGCAGAGTTTATTCCTACATTGGACGAAGGAGATTTCGCCATGCAGATGACCTTGCCCGCAGGTAGTTCGCTGACCGAAAGTATAGAGCTATCTCGTCAGGCGGAAAAGACTTTAATGGATAAGTTTCCTGAAATCCGTCATGTTGTAGCCAAAATTGGTACTGCCGAAGTTCCTACCGACCCGATGGCAGTAGAAGATGCCGACGTAATGATCGTAATGAAGCCTTTTAAGGAATGGACAAGTGCGGATAGCCGTGCGGAGATGGTAGACAAGATGAAGCAAGCTCTTGAACCGTTGTCGAAATATGCTGAATTTAACTTTTCACAGCCGATACAGCTACGCTTCAATGAGTTGATGACGGGTGCGAAAGCTGATATTGCCATCAAACTCTACGGGGAAGATATGACGGAATTATATAGTAAAGCAAAAGAAGTAGCCCGATATGTGGAACAAGTACCAGGAGCTTCGGACGTGATTGTGGAGCAGGCTATGGGATTGCCACAGTTAGTGGTACAATATAACCGCAGCAAGATAGCCCGTTACGGCATCAATATCGAGGAGCTAAACACGATGGTACGTACGGCCTATGCCGGCGAAGCGGCAGGGGTTGTTTTTGAAAATGAACGTCGTTTCGATTTGGTGCTTCGTCTAGACTACGACAAAGTGAAGGACCTAAATCTCGACAAACTCTTTGTTCGTACCAACGAAGGAATCCAAATACCAATTAGCGAAGTAGCTACAATAGACCTTGTAGACGGTCCGTTACAAATCAATCGTGATGCTACCAAACGACGTATTGTTATTGGCGTAAACGTGCGTGATGCCGATATTCAACAAGTGGTGAACAACATTCAAGATACGCTGGAGAAGAACATTAAACTTAAACCCGGATACTATTTCTCTTACGGCGGACAGTTCGAGAACCTACAAAATGCTATCAACACGTTGCTTATCGTAATTCCGGTAGCATTGATGCTGATATTGCTGCTGCTGTTCTTTGCTTTCAAGTCCGTCACTTATACGCTTGTGGTATTTAGTACCGTACCTTTATCATTAATCGGAGGTATTCTTGCTCTTTGGTTGCGCGGATTACCGTTCAGCATTTCAGCTGGCGTAGGTTTTATCGCTCTCTTCGGTGTGGCAGTGCTTAACGGCATTCTGATGATTAACCATTTTAATGAGGTAAAAGCCCGTGGTTGTTATTCGCTAACCACCTCCCGCATCATCCGAGAAAGTTGTCCTCATCTGTTGCGTCCGGTATTTCTGACAGGGTTGGTTGCTTCTTTGGGATTTGTACCGATGGCAATTGCCACTTCTGCCGGGGCAGAGGTACAACGCCCGTTGGCAACGGTAGTAATCGGCGGATTGATTGTATCTACGATACTGACTTTATTGATTATTCCTGTATTTTATCATATTGTAAACTCGGTTGCTATGTTGCGTCATAGTAAACTAAAAAGATGGTTCGGTTTGGGTTTGTTCTCATTTGGATTAGTGTTGCTTCCCGCACCTGTAGAAGCGCAACAAACGGTCACTTTAGAGCAAGCCATGGAAATGGCATTGCAAAACAATCCACGCTTGAAGATGGCAGAAGCTGAGATACGTCGTACCCGAGCTACTCGCGGTGAAGTGATGGAACTGGTTCCAACAGAATTCAGTTATTCATGGGGTCAACTCAATGGCGAAGTACGAAAGGATAAGGAGATGGCATTGACCCAATCTTTCGGTTCACTGCTGACACCATTTTACAAGAATGCTTTAATAAATCGTCAGGTGGCCACAGGCACTTATTACCGCCAAATGGTGGAAAAAGAAATAAAGGCAGAAGTAAAACGTGCATGGGCCTACTACCTGTATGCATGGAATCTTCGGGAGATGTATAAGGAACAGAGCGAATGGGCAGACCGTGTACAACGTGCCGGGGAACTTCGGTATCAACAAGGCGAGATCACCTTGTTGGAAAAGAGTATGACTGCGACCATTGCTTCCGATATGCGCAACAAACTTTTCCAAGCGGAGGAAGAGCAAAAACTTGCTGGCAACCGCTTGCAATGGACATGTTACACAGATGAAGCTATTTTACCTGATGAAACTGCCATTGCGGTTTATCCCGTTGACTTGACGGAAGGAGCGCTTTCTGAAGCGCACCTCAACTACTTCCACAGTCAAGTGCAGGAACGCCAAGCATTGCTTAATATCGAAAGGAGTCGTTTCTTTCCGGAATTCTCTTTCGGATATGTACGTCAGGATATTGCTCCTTTGCGAGGATTAAATTCATGGATGGCAGGTATATCGTTTCCCATATGGTTTTTACCACAACGTAGTAAGATTCGTCAGGCAAAGCTGGATCGTTATCTCATACAAACACAGGTCGATGCCAATGTTCGTGAGTTGAACAATCGCGTCACTGAACTTCGTGCTACATTGCACCGCTACGGTGAGAGTATCTGCTTCTACACCACCTCTGCACTAATAGAGGCCGACAATCTGCTCAAGACTGCCGACCTTCAGTTCCGGCAGAGTGAAACGGATATTACGGAATATGTACAAAGCATGAATGTCGCCCGAGAAATTAAAAAAGGATATATCGAAACGGTTTACCAATACAATATAGCCGCTTTGGAATATGAATTATACAGTATCAAATAAAAAACAAAGATATGAGACAAATCGTATTACCTCTTGCACTGTTGCTAATGACAGCTTGCAACTCTTCGAAAGAACAACCTAAACCAATGGAACAGGCGACGGATACCACTACTACTATGGCAGAGAAAGTAGACACTATGCAAGTGGATGCCATTACCTCAGCTACAGCGATTGCCAATCCGGCATCATTTAACGGTACGTTGGTAATTCCGCCCCGTAACTTTGCTACGGTTTCCCTCAGTATGGACGGCATCGTCAAGAACCTTTCTTTATTGCCGGGAACTTATATCCCGAAAGGAGCGGTACTTGCCACGTTGGAGAATCCGCAATTCATCGAACTGCAACAAAACTATCTGGATAGCCATGCACAATTGGAATACTTGGAAGCCGAGTATAACCGCCAGACTGCCTTGAGCCGTGAGGAAGCCGCTTCACAGAAAAAGTATCAACAAAGCAAAGCGGATTATCTTTCCATGAAAAGCCGTATGCAAGCCAATGCTGCCCAATTACGTCTGCTTGGCATTGAACCGGAAACATTGTTAAAGAGTGGCATTCGTTTTTATCTGGAAGTAACAGCTCCCATCGGCGGTTACATAAGCAATGTACAAGCAAATTTGGGTAAACATTTGTCTGCCGGAGAACCTCTATGTGATATCATTGACAAGAGCGAAACGATGGTAAGGCTGATCGCCTACGAAAAAGATCTTAATGGTATGAAGGTAGGTAGTAGAGTACAGTTTAGGGTCAATGGTTTGGGGAAACAGACTTTCCATGCCACGCTTATTTCCATTGGACAGCAAGTGGACGATACTAACCGTTCCATCGAATTGTATGCCAAAGTATTAGACGGCAGCCCTATTTTCCGTCCCGGAATGTATGTATCGGCACGAATGGAGAAAGAATAAATAATAATAGTTATCTTTGCTGCTGAATTAATATGATGCCTTTACGAATGATAACTGCCAATAAGAAATATCTGCAACTAACAGTAATTGTTTCCCTTGTTGTGGGATTTCTGATACATTTTCCGGAACTAGTCTCATTGACCGACACTTTCGAGCAACAGACTTTATTCCCCGGTATGACTCCGGCAGATGTGTTATTTGAAGTAGGTTATACTTTTTTGTCTCTTTTGGTCCTTTTTGCCGTAAATACCTATTTATTTGGTTTCAACGATCCCAAGATATGTATGACATGGTGGAAAGTGATGTTGTCATTTATTCTCACTTGGATATTAAGCAAACTGTTAGGCGAATTCTTTGTCTACTTGCACCAGAATTTCAGTATTCCTGCCATTGATGCGATGGTACACCACTATCTTCACCCGGTACGCAATTTTATTATCAGCGTCATCGTGACGGGTACTTGCTACATCAGCTACTTGATACGCGAACGTCAGACGGTACTCTTGGAGAACGAGAAACTCGTAGCCGAGAATCTCCAGAATCAATATCAGGCATTGAAGAATCAATTGAATCCTCATATGCTTTTCAACTCCCTCAACACCTTGCAATCTCTTGTTCGGGAGAATCCCAAACGGGCACAGGAATACATTCGTGAACTGTCTTATGTTTTACGTTATACGCTTCAAGAGAATGACACACATACCGTCAGTTTACAAGAAGAGATGGAGTTTACCGACTCCTACATTTTCCTGATGAAGATGCGTTATGAAGATAACCTGCATTTCACTCTTGAAGTGGGTGAACATTTGATGGATTATCGTCTCCCTCCCTTTTCCGTCCAACTGTTAGTAGAGAATGCTATCAAGCATAATGAAATTAGCAATCGCAATCCGTTGACCATCCGTATCTGTACGGCTGGTGAAGAATCACTTTGCATAGAGAACAATCTGCAACCTCGTCGCACATCCGCTTCAGGAACCGGAGTCGGTCTGGACAACCTCTCGAAACGCTATAGGCTGATCTTCTGTCGGGATATACAAATAACCGAAGTAAACGGTATATTCAGTGTTTGCATTCCGTTAATAAAACCCTAAATTACCGATATGAAATCCCTAATTATAGAAGATGAAAAAGCAGCAGTGCGTAATCTTACCGCTATATTAACTGATGTAGCTCCGGAAATTGAAATTATCGGTGCGCCGGACAGTGTTGCCGATGCTATCGAGTGGTTTGCCTCCAACCCGATGCCTGAGCTTGTATTTATGGATATTCATTTGGCAGATGGGTCAGCTTTCGAGATATTTGAACATATCCAGATAAAATGTCCTGTTATATTCACTACGGCATACGATGAATATGCCTTGCGAGCTTTCAAAGTAAACAGTATCGACTATCTGCTGAAACCAATCAATGAACAAGACGTTCGTGCAGCTTTGACAAAATTAAAGAATCTGTATGCCGTTCCTTCTTCAACATTGGATTTGCAGCAGCTTCTTTATCAACTGAAACACGAAGAGAGCTACAAAACCTACTTCCTTGTCCCCACTAAAGGGGACAAACTAATCCCTCTCTCCATAAAGGAAATCGCTTATTTCTATATCACGGAAGGAAGTGTAAAGGTCGTGACTAACGAATCTCGCGAATATATTCTTCCGCGAACGCTCGACGAGCTGACTGATAGCCTCAATCCGACCATTTTCTTTCGTGCCAATCGGCAATTCTTAATCTCTAGAGATGCTATAAAAGACATTGATTTATGGTTCAATAACCGTCTTGCCATTAATCTATATATATCTACACCGGAAAAAATCGTCATAAGCAAAGCACGTGCCGGAGAATTTAAGGATTGGTTTGCCGGAGGAAGGTAAGTTTACAAATCATCCTTATCTTGAGTTGTGTTTCATTGCTGGCGGTACATTACCGCAAAACAAAAGGCAAATTCTCTTTTACATTGTGAAAAGGTTAATTATCCACTTTTATTCGTGCGATGACTCTTTTAGCTTTTGAAAACGATCTATTTGTATTGATATAATAAATCTAAAAACGTTGGTTTGTGTCTGTTTTGTAGTAATAATGAAATGGAATTGCAATATCAATTGCCTAAATTCGTAAAATTTTAAAAGAGTGTAGCAAGATGATAAACCTCATAGATTCTGAATTAATTTCTTTGAAACAAGATATCGAAGAAATGTGGATGTTAGTATATAATCATTGGATAGGGCAGGAGAAGCCATATTGACCCTTGACCGGAGTCTGGCACAGCAAGTAATTGCTTGTGAACGAAGGGTAAATGCTTTTGAACTTAAAATAGACAGTATGGTAGAAGATGTGATTTCTCTTTATACTCCCGTAGGAGTTGATCTTCGTTTTGTATTGGCTATGCTTAAGATAAATAGTGATTTGGAACGTATAGGGGATTTTGCGGAAAAGATGGCGCGTTTTGTAGAACACTTTCCGGAACCGGCTTTGGACGGTGATTTAGTAGTACAACTTCGTTTGGATGAAATGATTTCTGAAATTCTGAAAATGTTGCGGCTTACCAAGGAGGCGTTAAATGGTGAAAATATAGAATTGGCTACTCAGGCATATTCAAAAGATGATCTTTTAGATGAGATAAATGCGGAAGCTCCTCATGTATTGGCTGATTATATTCTGAATAATCCGGAGCAAACTTTTACGTGTCTTAATCTTTTGAGCATTATCCGCAAGTTGGAACGTGCGGGAGATCATGTTACGAACATTGCGGAGGAAATAGTTTTCTTTGTAGATGCAAAAGTTTTGAAGCATACGAAATATATTCCGGTTCCTTAATATTTCTCGTTGATTTCCTATATCTTTGCAGATATGGAATACACAACAACACATATTGTTTATTTTTCTCCAACGCATACCTCACAAAAGGTGGCACGTGCCATTGGTGAGGGGCTTGGCATGGGAAGAAGAATAGAGACAGATCTCACTTTAGACAGAAGTGCGGAACCGATTTTTATAAAGGATTCGTTAACGGTTATTGCAGTTCCGGTTTATGCCGGAAGAGTAGCTCCCGTTGCGTTAGAAAGAATCGAACGTTTAAAAGGAGAGAATAGCCCGGTTATCCTGGTTGCTCTTTATGGGAATCGTGATTATGAGGATGCTTTGGTGGAATTGAGAGATACGGTGATAGCGAGGAGATTTGTTCCTTTGTCAGCCGGTGCTTTCGTTGGTGAGCATAGTTATAGCAGAGAGAATATGCCCATTGCTGAAGGACGTCCGGATACAAAGGATATAGATGAGGCTGTGATGTTCGGACGGAAATCATTGGAAAAATTATCAAAAGTATCTGCTCTGACAGAAATCTATCCTTTCTATATAAAAGGTAATGTACCTTATCGGGCAGTAGGACCATCTGCTCCTGCAGCTCCGGTGGTGCTGGAAGAATCTTGTGCAGTATGCGGTGAATGTATCGGGCTTTGTCCTACTAATGCTATATATATAAATGTAGAAGGAAAGATAGATACGGATAAGATGAAATGCATAAAATGCTGTGCCTGCGTAAAAGAGTGTCCTACACAGGCGCGGATTTTTGATACTCCTTATACTGCTATGCTTCATGAGAAGTGTTCTGCCCGAAGAGAAGTGGAATTGTTTTTTTAGTCTAGGATACGACTTATGATTTTAATGTTTTTAGTATTGGAGTAAAGAACTTGCAATGCTTCTTCTCTTCTTAATTTGTCAGTCGATGTGTAAGGTTGAGGCATTGTTTCTTCAATGAGCCGGATGATGCCGGATGGGGTGTCTGCAATTTTGCATAGTTGTTCCAGACCGGTACCCGAAACCATTGGAGAATTAACAATACAGTATGCGCCTTTATATAGTGCATTTAGCAGTTTCAGTTTGACTCCTGTGTTTTGAAAAGTTATCAAAAGGTTGATTTTTGCATTTAAAATTAGTTCATTAAGAGTTTCGTCGGTAGGGTTTCCAATAATTTGTACTTGATTCAGGTCTTGTGCCTGTTTGGTAATTATTGGGCTGGGGTTGGCTCCGGCAATAATGATATTTGTATCCGGTAGATGAGGAGCGATTTCAGTCAATATATAATTAGCGGCTTTGATATTCTCCTCAACAGAAAGATTCCCTTGGTACAAGATATAGTTTTTATTACCGGGTAGATCCTTTTGAATTTGTTGCTCAAAGAAGCAGGGCAGTAATGATGTCGGTACATGAGGATATTTCTTCTCAAAATATTTTTGTTCATTAGTGCTGATGGCCAATATATGATTCGCATAAGTCAGCACCTTCTCAAATCGCTTCAATCTGAACGCCTCTATATAGAAAAATAATTTTCTCCGAAAACTTTGGGAGGATAGTTGTAATTGCTTGTAGTATTCATGTTCTACATTGTGGGTACGTACCAGTTTAATCCTATTCCTTAAAGAGCTGTCATTTAAAAAGTAACAAGTATGAAGTCCTTCAAATAGGATAGGGGCGTCGTCTTTCTGTAAATTACGAAGTAAAGTCTTATCTTTTCTGCTGTTCACGATATAAGGTGTCAAAGAGAATTGAGATAAGATATTAGTTTTTCTAATATAATAATGTACTTCATTTACGATAGATAATAGCTCATTTTCATATCTGTCATGCCGATATTGATAGGTATGTAAGATGATATAATAACCTTCTTCCTTTAAACTCTGAAGTTTATAATATACATCGATTGCTCCTCCATAATTGGGTGGATAAGGTACTTGAAAACTAATAACGTGTATCTTTTTACTCATATCAAAAACGTTAGAAAAGACCGTTTCGTTTACAAAGTTATACATTATATTTCATTTTACTTAAATATTCATCACATTTCTTAGTCTTAAAAAGACGGTGTGTTGTTTGAAATATAGTTAACTTTGCAACCAATTTAGCGTAAATATCAATGAAGACTAAATATATAGGATATATATTACTTAT
The DNA here is from genome assembly GCF_003438995.1 of Bacteroides sp. OM05-12. Lineage (GTDB taxonomy): Bacteria > Bacteroidota > Bacteroidia > Bacteroidales > Bacteroidaceae > Bacteroides. The sequence continues at coordinate 137,821 of NZ_QSUN01000008.1, read as the reverse complement.
TATAGGGCTTTTTTTCTCGAATTCTATAATAGCTCAAATAAGAGGGATTGTAACAGATTCTCTTACGAATGAGCCTATACCTTATATTTCGGTTTATTACGAAGGAAAAGGTGTTGGTAGTATAACGGATTTGGATGGTAAGTTTAAAGTGGAAACCCGTAAAGGATGGAATAGCTTGACGTTTTCTGCCGTAGGCTATGCGACGAAAGTCGTTCCGATTGTTCCGGGAGTTACCAAGCAATTAAATGTTAAATTGGCTTCGAGCGATATACAGTTGGAAGAAGTGGTGATTAAACCAAAGAAAGAGAAGTATTCTCGTAAGAATAATCCGGCTGTGGAGTTGATGAGGAAAGTAATTGAAATGAAATCTGCACAGAAGCTGGAAGAACATGATTTCTATCAATTCAGGAAGTATCAGAAGATAACGATGTCACTAAATGATGTTACTCCTGAAATGCTGGAAAAAGGAGTATATAAGAAAATGCCGTTTTTGAAGGATCGCATAGAGGTATGTGAAGAAACGAATAAGCTGATACTCCCGGTTTCGGTACAGGAAACTGCTTCTCAAAAGGTATACCGGAAAGATCCTAAGGCCGAAAAAATAATTATAAATGGAATGACTTCCAGTGGAATAGGTGAACTGTTCTCTACCGGAGATGCACTTAATACTGTTTTAAAAGATGTTTTTACCGATATAAATATTTATGATAATGATATACGTTTGTTGCAAAGCCGTTTTGTAAGTCCTATTTCCTCTTCATCCGCTATCTCTTTTTATAAATATTATATAATGGATACTGTATATGTAGACCGTTATAAATGTATTCATCTGACGTTTGTTCCTCAAAATTCACAGGACTTTGGTTTCACAGGGCATTTATATGTTTTGGATGATTCTACTTATGCAGTAAAGAAATGTGTAATGAATCTGCCGAAGAAAACAGGTGTGAACTTTGTAGACAACTTGGATATTATTCAGGAATATGAGCAATTGTCTTCTGGAGAATGGGCTTTGAAGGATGATGATATGATTGCTGAGCTTTATCTTGTAAAGGCATTGCAGGGGGTGCAAGTCAGACGTACTACCAAATATACGGATTATGCGTTTGATCCTTTGCCGGCACAGTTGTTCAGAAAGAAAGGAGAGGAAATAAAGGAAGCGGATGCCATGATGAAAGGAGAGGAATTTTGGGCGGAAGCCAGACAGGTTCCGCTGACTCAAACGGAAAGTACAATGGATATATTTGTTAAACGTTTGGAAGAGATTCCCGGATTCAAATATGTCATATTTGTTGCGAAAGCATTCATTGAGAATTTTGTCGAAACGGGTTCTAAAGAGCATCCCAGTAAGGTGGACATCGGCCCTATCAATACAATGATTTCTAATAATTATATTGATGGACTCCGTCTCCGTGTCAGTGCGCAAACCACTGCCAATTTGAATCCTCATTTGTTTTTGAAGGGGTATTATGCGTATGGATTTAAAGATGATCGTTCCAAATATAAGGGGGAGGTGGAATATTCTTTTAATAAGAAAGAATATTTGCCAAGGGAATATCCTAAACATTCTATTGCCGCTTCATATCAATTTGATGTGATGTCTCCGATGGATAAATTTTTGAAAACGGATAAGGATAATGTGTTTGTTTCATGGAAGACTACCACTGTGGACCAGATGTCTTATGTTCGTAATATAATATTAAAATATGAATGGGAATCGAATTTTGGATTATCGACGAATGTTCAATTCCGAAACAGTAAAGATGAACCGACAGGACAGTTGGTCTATATTAAAAACGATGGTTTAGAAACCAAACTACATGATATAACTACTATGGAAGCCTCTGTCGGATTAAGATATGCTCCCGGGGAGACTTTTGTCAATACAAAGCAACGACGAATTCCGGTTTCTTTGGATGCACCGGTCTTTACGCTTTCACATACGGTAGGCTTTAAAGGCTTGGGTGGTGAATATAATTTCAATTTATCGGAGGTTGGTATTTCTAAGCGTTTCTGGTTGTCTTCATGGGGCAAAGTGGATGTGGCTTTGAAAGGAGGAATACAGTGGAACAAAGTGCCATTCCCATTATTAATAATGCCGGCTGCGAATTTATCCTATATCACTCAGAGGGAAACGTTCAACTTGATTAATAATATGGAGTTTTTGAATGACCGTTTTGCTTCTGTAGACATAGGATATGATATGAACGGGAAGTTATTCAATCGTATTCCTTTGATGAAAAAACTGAAATGGAGGGAATTCTTTGGTTTTAAAATGCTTTATGGACAACTGACAGATAAGAATAATCCGTTTAAGCATCCGGGAGACGGAGAATTATTTTTATTCCCGACCCGTCATGGTGAACCTACAAGTTTTGTCATGAACCCCAAAGTTCCTTATATGGAGGTGAGCGTGGGAATCCATAATATCTTCAAAATACTTCATATAGAGTATGTTCGCCGTCTGAACTATTTGAATAATCCGGGTATCAATAAGCAGGGTGTACGCTTAATGTTAATGATGACTTTCTAGGTCGTTTGCGTGCACGAGATTGATTAAAGATTTTTTTCTTCAATTCTCTGCTAAACCTTGTCTTTTCACATTATTTTTATGTACTTTTGCGGGAAATTATAGAAACCATTATTTATAATTAATATGGCAAATGTGATAAAAATACGCAAGGGCTTAGACATAAACCTGAAAGGTCAGGCTGCTGAGGAGTACTTTGACGTGAAGCAACCGGAGATTTACGCATTAGTTCCGGATGATTTTCACGGAGTTACTCCAAAGGTAGTGGTGAAAGAGCAGGAGTATGTTATGGCCGGGGGAGCGTTGTTTATTGACAAAAATCACCCCGAAGTTAAATTCGTTTCTCCTGTCAGCGGTGTTGTTACCAGTGTAGAACGTGGTGAACGCCGTAAAGTGCTGGCTATACATGTGGCAGCTGCGGAAGAACAGGATATTGAGCAATTTGGCGTAAAGAAGGTGTCCGAACTTTCTGCAGAGCAAGTAAGAGAAGCCTTGTTAGAGGCCGGTTTGTTTGCTTTTATCAGGCAACGTCCTTATGATATTGTTGCAGAACCGGATTCGAATCCGAAAGCGATTTTTGTATCTGCTTTTGATTCTAAGCCTTTGGCTCCTAATTTCGAGTTTGTTTTGAAAGGTCAGGAAAATGATTTTCAAACCGGATTGGATGCCCTTGCTAAAATGGCTAAGACTTATCTTGGTATCAGTCCGAAGCAAACTTCACCTGCTTTGACTCAAGCTAAAAATGTAACGGTTAATGTGTTTGACGGACCTAATCCTTCTGGAAATGTCAGTGTGCAGATTCATCATATTGATCCGATTAACAAAGGAGAAGTTGTTTGGACAATAGGACCGGAAGAAGTTATTTTTATTGGCCGTTTGTTCAATAAAGGTATAGTAGATCTGACTCGTACGATTGCATTAGTTGGTTCTGAAGTTATCAAACCTGCCTATTGCAAAATGAAAGTTGGTGCTTTACTGACTAATTTATTAGAGGGTAGAGTAAAAAAAGATAGACCATTGCGTTATATCAGTGGGAATGTGCTTACCGGTAATCAAGTGAAACCTAATGGCTATCTAGGAGCTTTTGCAACGGAAGTTACGGTTATTCCTGAAGGTTCTGATGTACATGAAATGTTAGGTTGGATTATGCCTCGTTTTGATCAGTTTAGCGTTAATCGCTCTTATTTTAGCTGGTTACTTGGTAAAAATCGTCAATATGATTTGGATGCCCGTATTAAAGGTGGTGAACGTCACATGATTATGTCCAATGAATATGATAAAGTATTTCCGATGGATATTCTTCCCGAATATTTAGTGAAAGCTATCATTGCCGGTGATATTGACCGCATGGAAGCTCTCGGCATTTACGAAGTAGCTCCGGAAGATTTTGCTTTGTGTGAATTTGTTGATTCGTCCAAGCTCGAACTTCAGCGTATTGTCCGTTCTGGGCTTGATACACTACGTGCTGAAATGTGCTAAATAAATAGATAAATAAAAATCGATAATTAATAATTAATGAAAGCGTTAAGAAATTATCTCGACAAGATAAAGCCAAACTTTGAAGAGGGCGGCAAGTTCCACGCATTCCAATCGGTGTTTGACGGATTTGAGACATTTCTCTTTGTTCCGAATAAGACATCGAATTCGGGAACTCATATTCACGATTCAATTGATAGCAAGCGAATCATGTCGATAGTTGTTATTGCGTTAATGCCGGCTTTGTTATTCGGTATGTATAACGTAGGTTATCAGCACTTTCTGGCAATTGGTGAGAATGCCGGTTTCTGGGAAATGTTTTTCTATGGTTTTCTTGCCGTATTACCTAAGATTGTTGTTTCTTATGTAGTAGGTCTTGGAATTGAGTTTATTGTAGCACAATGGAAAAAGGAAGAAATTCAAGAAGGATTCTTGGTTTCGGGTATGTTGATACCGATGATTGTTCCGGTAGATTGCCCGCTTTGGATATTGGCTGTTGCAACTGCATTTGCTGTGATATTTGCTAAAGAAGTATTTGGCGGTACCGGTATGAATGTATTTAATGTCGCTCTTGTCACCCGTGCATTCCTTTTCTTTGCATACCCTTCTAAAATGTCTGGTGATGCGGTTTGGATTGGTAAAGACAGTGTATTTGGTTTTGGCGGTGGACAGGTTGTTGATACGTTTACGGGTGCTACTCCTCTTGGACAAGCGGCTGTTTCTGCAACTTCCGACCCGACCATCGTTAATGCAATAGGTAATCCAACATCTTTCTGGGATATGGTGGTAGGGCTGATTCCGGGTTCAATTGGTGAAACAAGTGTTATTGCTATTCTTTTGGGAGCAATTCTGTTATTATGGACAGGTGTTGCAAGCTGGAAGACTATGATTTCTGTATTTGTTGGTGGAGCATTAATGGGACTAATCTTTAATAACTTTGGTCCTGACACAGCGATGGCTCATATGCCTTGGTACGAACATCTTGTATTAGGAGGCTTCTGTTTTGGTGCTGTGTTTATGGCAACAGATCCGGTAACTTCCGCACGTACGGAAAAGGGTAAATTTATTTTTGGATTCTTAATTGGTGCGATGGCTATCATTATCCGTGTTTTGAATCCAGGTTATCCGGAAGGTATGATGCTTGCTATTTTATTAATGAATATTTTCGCACCGTTGATCGATTATTGTATTGTCCAAAGCAATATCAGTCGTCGTGAAAAACGTGCTGTTAAGTCAAACAACTAAAACCGGAAGACAATGAATACAAATAGTAATTCTTATACTATCATTTATGCTTCGGTAATGGTTGTTATCGTAGCATTCTTGTTGGCTTTTGTTTCTTCTTCTTTGAAAGATACACAGAATAAGAACGTAGAGCTTGATAAGATGAAACAGATATTGAGTGCATTGAACGTTTCTACTCAGGGACAAAATGCAGAAGCATTGTATAAACAATATGTAAAGCAGGATCTTATCATTAACGCTAACGGCGAAACGGTCAAAGAAGAGGGTGGATTCAAAGTTGATGTTGTGAAGGAAATGGCTAAACCTCTTGCTGAACGTGAACTTCCTGTTTATGTATGTGAAGTGGATGGTGCTACAAAATATGTACTTCCTTTACGTGGTACGGGACTTTGGGGACCAATTTGGGGATATGTCGGTTTAGACGATGATAAAGATACGGTTTGCGGTACTTACTTTTCTCATCAGGGTGAAACTCCAGGATTGGGTGCTGAGATTGCTACTGAACATTTCCAAAAACCTTTCGTGGGTAAGCATATCATGAGAGATGGAAAGTTGGTATCTATTGCAGTAGTCAAACCAGGTAAAACGGCAGAAGGGCAGGATTATGTAGATGGTATCTCCGGTGGTACGATTACTTCTACTGCTGTAGACCATATGTTGAAGAACTGTCTGGAACAGTATGATAAATTTTTAATTAATAAATAAGGAGGGAAATAGAAATGAGTCAATTGTTTTCTAAGAAGAATAAAGAAGTATTCTCAAACCCACTTAATCTAGATAATCCGGTAACCGTACAGGTTCTTGGTATTTGTTCGGCTCTTGCCGTAACTGCAAAATTGGAGCCGGCAATTGTAATGGGATTATCTGTTACGGTCATTGTTGCTTTTGCCAATGTTATCATATCATTGCTTCGTAATACAATTCCGAATCGTATTCGTATTATCGTACAGTTGGTTGTTGTAGCAGCTTTGGTAACCATTGTAAGTGAAGTGTTGAAAGCGTTTGCATATGATGTTAGCGTTCAGCTTTCGGTATATGTAGGCTTAATCATAACCAACTGTATCCTCATGGGACGTTTGGAAGCATTTGCTATGGCAAACGGTCCTTGGGAGTCATTCTTAGATGGTATTGGTAATGGATTAGGTTATGCTATTATTTTAGTAATTGTTGCATTCTTCCGTGAACTATTAGGTTCAGGTGCACTGCTTGGCTTCCAGGTTATTCCACAGTCATTTTATGAAATGGGATATTTGAATAACGGTTTGATGTTGATGCCTCCGATGGCATTAATTATCGTAGCATGTATTATCTGGGTACAACGTGCTCGTAATAAATCGATGCAAGAACAATAATAACCCCTTAATTTAAAAAGAAATGAGTGAATATTTAAGTTTATTTGTAAAGTCGATATTTGTCGACAATATGATATTTGCATTCTTCTTGGGGATGTGTTCTTACCTAGCGGTCTCTAAGAATGTAAAAACAGCACTAGGACTTGGTATTGCAGTAACTTTTGTATTGATTGTAACTTTGCCGGTCAACTATTTGCTGGAGAATTATGTATTGAAAGCCGATGCTTTGATTGAAGGAGTCGATTTGAGCTTTCTTAGTTTTATTCTTTTTATTGCTGTAATTGCCGGTATTGTTCAGTTGGTGGAAATGGTCGTTGAACGTTTCAGTCCTTCTTTATATGCATCATTGGGTATTTTCCTTCCGCTGATTGCCGTTAACTGTGCTATCATGGGTGCTTCTTTGTTCATGCAGCAAAGACAATTCGTGAATATCGGTATGGCTACAACTTATGCGTTGGGTTCCGGTATCGGTTGGTTGTTAGCTATCGTTGGTTTGGCTGCTATCCGTGAAAAGATGGCATACTCTGATGTTCCGGCTCCATTGAAGGGATTAGGCATCACGTTTATTACGGTAGGTTTGATGGCTATGGCATTTATGTGTTTCTCTGGTTTGAAAATTTAAAAGGAAAGGAATAAAACAATGGATATGAATTTAATATTAGCAAGCATTGGAGTATTCCTTGTGGTGATTCTTTTGCTTGTCGTTATTCTGCTTGTAGCAAAGAATTATCTATCTCCTTCAGGCAAAGTAAAATTAACGATCAATGGTGATAATGTATTGGATGTCGATTCAGGCTCTACCTTATTGAATACGTTGTCTGTTAATGGTATTTTTCTTTCTTCCGCTTGTGGTGGAAAAGGTTCTTGCGGACAGTGTAAATGTCAGGTTCTTGACGGTGGTGGTGAAATACTTCCTTCTGAGGTCGGTCATTTCAGTCGTAAGCAACAAAAAGATCATTGGCGTTTGGGATGTCAGGTGAAAGTAAAGAATGATATGTCTATTAAGGTAGACGAATCTGTAATGGGAGTTAAAGAATGGGAATGCGAAGTTATCAGCAATAAGAATGTGGCTACTTTTATCAAGGAATTTATCGTGGCATTGCCTCCGGGTGAGCACATGGATTTCTTGCCGGGTTCTTATGCGCAGATTAAGATTCCTAAATATTCGATGGATTATGATAAGGATATTGATAAGGCACTTATTGGAGACGAATATCTACCGGCATGGAAAAACTTCGGTTTGTTTGGTTTGAAGTGTACGAATAATGAAGAAACGATCCGTGCTTATTCAATGGCTAACTATCCGGCTGAAGGTGATCGTATCATGTTGACAGTACGTATTGCTACACCTCCTTTTAAACCGAAAGATCAGGGACCTGGTTTCCAGAATGTGATGCCGGGTATAGCTTCTTCTTATATTTTCACTTTGAAACCGGGTGATAAAGTAATGATGAGCGGCCCTTACGGAGATTTCCATCCTATCTTCGACTCTAAGAGAGAGATGATGTGGGTAGGTGGTGGCGCCGGTATGGCTCCATTGCGTGCACAGATTATGCACATGACTAAAACACTGCACACAACAGACCGTAAGATGTCTTATTTCTATGGTGCACGTGCTTTGAATGAGGTATTTTATTTAGAGGACTTCTTACAATTAGAGAAAGACTTCCCTAACTTCTCATTCCATTTGGCACTTGACCGTCCTGATCCTGTAGCTGATGCAGCAGGAGTGAAGTATACGGCAGGGTTCGTTCATCAGGTGATTTATAATACTTATTTAAAAGATCACGAAGCTCCTGAAGATATTGAATATTACATGTGTGGACCGGGTCCGATGAGTAAAGCTGTAGAGAATATGCTTTATGATTTGGGTGTGCCACGTAATATGTTAATGTTTGATGATTTCGGTGGATAAAAGAATAAGATAAAGTAAGAAAGAAAAGACGGCAAGTGGTTGTAGCTTGCCGTCTTTTTTTGTACTTTTGCACCTTTTTTCAAGGTAATATAATGTTAACAAATATGACGATGAAGGATAACCGGAAAATTAACGAACAATTATCAGAACAAGAAGTACTATTACTTAGGCGTAAGCTGGATTTATTGTTGCGTACCGGTAAACTGTTGGTGGAAAGTGCGGCAGACACTAACCGTATAGTACGCAATATGTACCGTGTTGCTGCTTATCTGGGACTTCCCGAGGATAAATTACATATTGATGTCAGTTATACAATGCTTGTTGTGAATGTAAGTGACGGTGCACATTCTTATTCCAAATTTCAAAAGTGTGAGAAACATGGTATCAATATGACAGCTCTTAGTGAAATAAGTAAATTATCCTGGAGAGCTATTGAACGTGATTATTCCCTTGATCAATATGAAGAGGAACTGAATAAAATCAGCACGAAAAAGCGTAATTATACTCCTTATTTGGTAGCTGTAGGTGCGGGGTTTGCATGTGGTGGATTCTGTAAACTGTTTGGGTGTGATTGGATTGCATTTCTGTTTGCTTCCATCAGTGCTTTTTGTGGCTTTCGCGTACGTGCCCGGTGTATTGAATTTGGCATAAATGTATATATGAGTATTGCTATTGCAGCTTTTGTTTCAACTTGTTTAGCATATTTGTCTTCATTTACAGGTTTGTCATCTACGCCTTATCATCCGTTGCTAGCCTGTGCTTTGTTTATTGTACCGGGAGTACCGTTGATTAATTTTGTGGATGATATGATAGATAATTATTTGCTTGTAGGTATTACCCGTGCGGCGAATACGGTGATGATGGTAGGAGCGATGGCATTTGGTATTGTGCTCGCTATGCGTTTATTGGTTATGGAAGATTTTAATATAGATAAGAAATTCAGTGAATTGAGTATGGTTCCTCATGATTCTTATTTAATATATGCCATTGCTGCTGCTATTTCAGCGGTTGGCTTTTCGATGATATTCAATATTCAGCGTCGTTTGCTTTGGGTGGTAGCGTTAGGTGGAGTCATCGCTGTCTGTACACGGAATTTTGTAAATTTCGAATTAGGGTTTGGTCCGGTTATCGGTTCGTTTATGGGAGGTTTTATAGTTAGTCTGATAGCGATAAAAGCAGTCCACTGGTTTCACGTTCCTAATCACGTATTGACCATTCCTTCTGTTATTCCTATGATACCGGGCGTACTGATGTATCGTTCTCTTTTTACATTTATCAATATGACAGGCGTGATAGGAGAGGTTACTCTAGCAATGTCTAATGGGATTAACGCTTCATTGATTATTCTTTGTATTTCTTTGGGAGTAGCTGTTCCTAATATATTTGCTCGTCGCTATATAGCCAATGATCGCCAACGTTTTTTGAAAGAGGAGTTAGAGAAAAGAAAGGCTCGTGGCAAGTCTATACAATGAGTAATATTTGCAGGATAAATTAGTTATCAATATTTGTAAGATTCGTATTGAATATAAAAATTCCCTGAAAGAAATGAATCTATTCAGGGAACTTTCACAAATACTTTATGCAAAGACTGATTATTCAGCAGCAGCTTCAGCAACAGGTGCTTCTTCAGCAGGTGTAGCTTCTTCTGTAGCAGGTGCTTCTGCTTCTACCTTAGCGGCAGCTTCAGCAGCTTTCTTTTCAGCTACTTTCTTAGCAATTTCTTCGTTTACTTTCTTTTCAGCTTCAAGACGTGCTTTAGCTTCTGCTTTAGCTTCTGCTTCTTCTTTTGCTTTCAGAGCAGCAAGACCTGATTGTTTGTTGTTCTTCCATGCTTCGAATTTAGCTTCTGCTTCCGCTTCACCGAATGCGCCTTTAGCAACACCGCCAAGTAAGTGTTTCTTCATGTAAACACCTTCGCGAGAAAGAATGTTGCGAACTGTGTCAGTCGGTTGTGCACCGTTCATAACCCATTTTAATGCACTTTCGAAATTCAAATCTACTGTTGCAGGATTGGTGTTTGGATTGTAAGTACCAATCTTTTCAATAAATTTACCATCACGTGGTGCTCTTACGTCTGCAATAACAATTGAATAAAACGCATAACTTTTGCGTCCGTTTCTTTGCAATCTAATTTTGGTTGCCATCTTAAAAATAATTTTAATTAATGATTTGAATTAAATGCCAATATCTCGTATTGGCGGGTGCAAAGGTAATGCTTTTTATTTGATACACAAAGGATTTACTTTTTAAATTTGGCAAAACATTATTGTGCTTTCGTTTGTTTAAGTTAAAAGTGAATATTAATAAGGATGAAAAGTTGTTGAATTTATGCTAAATATTGAACTGTAAATGCTCAACTATTTAAATTATTCTTACTTTTGTAATCATTACAATCACTATATAAAACTACAAGAATTATGATTTCAAAGAAATTACAGGATGCTATTAATGAACAGGTTGTTGCCGAGATGTGGTCTTCTAACCTGTATTTGTCGATGTCTTTCTTTTTTGCAAAAGAAGGGTATGAGGGATTTGCTCACTGGATGCGTTTACAATCACAAGAAGAATTGGAACATGCTTTGATGCTTGCCGATTATGTTTTGAAGCGTGGAGGTGAAGCTAAAGTTGATAAGATAGATGTTGTTCCGACAGGATGGGGGACTCCATTGGAAGTATTTGAAGCTGTGTATAAACATGAGTGTCATGTATCGGCTTTGATTGACAAATTGGTGGATGTCGCTTCGGCTGAACATGACAAAGCTTCTCAGGATTTTTTGTGGGGATTTGTTCGTGAACAAGTGGAAGAAGAGGCTACAGCCCAAGGAATTGTGGATAAAATCCGAATGGCAGGTGATGCCGGTTTGTTTTATATTGACGCACAGTTAGGTCAACGTAAATAACCGTATATATTACATTAAATAAAAATCCCCGATGGACATGAGACTATCGGGGATTTTTATTTTTAATATTGCTTGATTAATGATTTAGTGTCTGTCTTTTTTCCGAATGGAACAATGCTGAATCCATAACTGATGGGTTGATCTGCATTGATTCGGTATTGCTCGTGAAGGAGTGCCCCCCAACTGTCGTCTCCACCCAGTCCCATCATGCGATAGTCAATAAAGACATCAACAAATTCACCCGGTTTCGGATCGTTTATGTGCCTATGACAAGTTGTTTCCGATACGGGCTGTTCATTGTAGATATCGTCTCCACTATCAAATGTCTCCATCGGGTAGGAGGATGCGTTTATTTCAAATGTATTGTCCGCTATAAACATGATTCCTGCACCGGATTTGTCTTTCAGTGTAAACCAGCGTACATCGGTACGATGATTGTTTTCTTGCGGACGAAGGTATGGTTCGTACATTTTGTTTACATCGAAATCGTATTCTCCGATAAAAGCACCGGTTTTGCGGTCACAATAGTTCTCCCAAGGTCCTCTTCCATAATAAGTCAGTTGCTTATAGTTTACAGGGACTTGCATACGCAGACCAACTCTCGGAATCATTGCAACTTTAGGCTTTTTGGCAATAAACTCATTATTTACCCTGATAACACCATTATCGAATACAGTATAAGTAATGTACCATGTTCCGTCTATCTCAGGATAATCATAATTGCACGATACAACAGAGTAAGTAACCTGACTTTCACGCCCGTTACGATTTCCGGGAACTCCGTTAGGGTTGCTTTCACGGTAGAATCCGCGTTTAGTTGTTACCTGGAAATCTTTAGCCTTCGGAGCGGCTTCGCTGATGTTTCTCCACACTTTAAACTTTTTCGGTAACTGTGCGCCATAATCATTATCTATCGGTGCACGCCAGAAGCTCGGATGCAGTCCTTGCTGGTTATAGATATATTCTTTACCGTTATATTTGTAAGATATAAGCATACCGCTTTCCTTATCGAATATAGCTTTGAAGTTATTTCCGGAAAGGATAGCTTGCGTATCGGTTTCATCAATCTTGGCTGGAGTCATTCTGCCTGCACTGGCTTTTTCTAACGGATTAATGCTGTACTGCTCATGAGAAATAACGTATCCAGCAGGAAGAAATGGTTCTGCATTTCTGATTTTTGCTTCAAATAATACATGATATTCTATCGGTCCGGCTTCTGTAGAAGGCAGGTTCTCTAACTGTATTGTTTGTGTAGCATTTGGACTTAAAACCAATTTGAAATCCTCTTTAGAAATATTTTTGCCGTTGGCTGTTACTGTATAGGAGAAGTCATATTTAGATAAGTTCGTAAACGAAAAGTCATTGCGTATGTCAATCGTTTGTTTCGTTGCATCGAAATTGATAAATTTGATGTTTTGATACACTTTGCGCATTTCTTCTGTTTGTGGTTTTACAGTTCTATCGGGATATACCATTCCATTGATACAGAAATTACCATCAGACGGAGTTCCTATCTTTCCATAATCACCGCCGTAAGCCCAATATTTATTCCCGTCTTTATCTTTTTCCAGAAATCCTTGGTCTACCCAGTCCCAGATGCAACCTCCTTGCAATAAGTAATATTTATCTATTGCATCCCAATAATCCTGGAAGTTACCAAGGCTATTACCCATTGCATGAGCGTACTCGCATTGGATGAGCGGACGGTCATTTTCCGGATTGACAGCGTATTTTATCATTTGGTCGATATGAGCGTACATCGGGCAAAAAATATCTGTGTTCCATTCCAATTCGGCACGTTCGTATTGTATGGGGCGTGTGTCGAGTTGTTTCAATAGATTATAAGTCGTATAGAAGTTGATACCATTCCCTGCTTCATTACCCAAAGACCAGATGATGACAGACGGATGATTTTTATCACGTTCGAACAGACTGATAGTCCTGTCTTGATGTGCTTTTAAAAATAGAGGATTATTTCCTAATGTACCGCCTTTTTTGAGATTATAACCCATACCGTGAGACTCGATATTTGCTTCATCGATTACATAAAATCCATATTCGTCACATAACTCATAGAATCGTTCCTGTTGGGGGTAATGGGATGTACGAACCGTATTCACATTGTATTTCTTGAACAATTCAAAATCTTTTCTCATCAGTTCTTCTGTAACATAATGACCGGTTATTTCATCATGTTCATGAATATTGACCCCTTTAACGGTAATGGCTTGACCGTTTACTTTCAATAGCTTATCTTTAATTTCTACGGTACGGAAACCTATTTTACTGCTGGTAGCCTCCAATATCTTTCCGTTTTCATCTTTGATAGAGATAACCAACGTATATAAATTAGGAGTTTCTGCTGTCCAGGCAGCTACATCTTTTAGGATGTTTTGGTCGAATTCTACTTTGGCGGTAGAGGTCAAAGTACATTTCCGGTTGGCCGATGCCACACTTTTACCATCAGCGTCAAGTATGTTATATGCAAGAACGCAGGTCATGGGGCTTTCATTGCTATTTATCACATCTACGCTGAGATTAAAGATACCATTTTGGTATTGGGCATCCAAAGGTGTGCGTGCAAAGAAGTTCTGAATATGTACCTTCGGTTGCGCATAGAGATATACTTCCCGTTCAAATCCGCTAAGACGCCAAAAGTCTTGACATTCCAAGTAATTGGCATCGGAAAAACGATGTATTTGCACTGAAATAACATTCTTTCCGATCTTTACATTCTTGGTAATATTAAAGCGGGCCGGTGTCTTGGATTCTTTATTCATACCGATAAACTGACCGTTCAAATAGAAGAAAGCAGCGCCTTTAGTAGCATCCGCACTTAGATAAATCTCTTTTCCATCCCAATCTTTAGGTAAGTTGAATTCACGTCGGTAAGTTCCGGTAGGATTCCAGTCTTTGGGAATATAAGGAGGGTTGGGCTTTTTCCAAAAAGGTGCTATATGTGCGGGAGAGGTAAACTCGTAGCTTGTGTTTACGTAAATAGGCGTACCGAATCCTTGGCGTTCCCAGTTACCGGGTACTTTGATATCAGCCCATTTACTGTCGTCGAAATCGACTTTCATAAAATCGTCAGGACATTTTTCAAAGTCTTCTACATAGTTGAACTTCCATGTTCCATTCAGTGACAAACGGTAAGTTCCGTCTTTCCTGTTGTTTTGAATGGCTGCATTTTCACTTGTATATGAAGTGAAAGTGCTACGGGGAGCTTCTCTGTTGATACTTGTTAAATCCGGATTGGTAATCATCACGTACCTGTCATTGTCTTGCGCCATTACAGTAGCTAACGGCAGTAATAATCCAGTTAAAATTAAGAGTTTGTTTTTCATGTCATTTTTAATTGTTTAGTATAATTCTCGTATCCATTTTTCCAATTCTTCAGTCCATTGCCGTTTATAGGGGAAACTGTCATTAAATCCCCAACCGTGTCCGCCAATAGGGTAAATATGGAGGGAGGCCGGTATGTTATTCTGCAATAAAGCGGTATAATAGTTGATGCTGTTTGCGGGAGGAACTACTTTATCATCGGAGGATAAGGCAATGAACGCGGCGGGAGTTTGGGAATTTACTTGCTTTTCATTGCAAAACATTACTTCTTTTTCACTTCCGGCAGCGGCATTTTCTATCAGGTTATTGCGGGAGCCGGAATGTGTAATTCCTTCTATCATTGTGACAACCGGATAAAGGAGTATTTGAAAGTTCGGTTTCGCTAGCTCACTACTGTAATGGGTGGCAAGAGTAGAGGCAAGGTGTCCGCCGGCAGAAGCTCCCATAATACCTATTTTATCGGAATCTATCTTCCATTCTTTTGCATGTTCCCTTACAATCCGCATGGCTTGTTCTGCGTCTGAAAGTGGAACGTCACTGTGTCCGTTGGGCATTCGGTATTTTAATACGGCATATACAATTCCTTGTGCATTGAACCATTGCGCCATATCGTGTCCTTCATGATTCATTGCCAAATGGCTGTAACCACCTCCGGGGCACATGACGATTGCTTTCCCGTTACCGTTTGAAGGAAGGTATACCGTGAGGGTAGGAGTGTTCTCTTCTCCTTTCAACTCATTGTCGGTAGGAGCACCATCGGCCCATAGAAGTATCTCTATGGGCTTTTGGGCAAATAAATTAGTAGTAAGTATCAATAATAATATAATTGCTGATTTCTTCATTCCTTTTCAAATTAATGCTTTGAGTCTACTTTCATACTTGCTTTGATGAAGTAAATGATTAATAGTATATAGGCAACTAAAGACGTTACTTGCGACCATGAGTTGGAAAGCCATTCTTCATTTACGAGATTTATGCCACCGAAGCGCATTGCCGCGCTGATAACACCCATCAGAGCTCCGCCTGCAATGAATCCGGAGGCCAACAGGGTTCCTTTTTCTCCTCGTTCCGTATTCAAAGAATTGTCTTTACTGCGTGTCGTTACATACCAATTAATAGCACCACCCACGATAAGAGGAATATTAAGTTCCAATGGAATAAACATTCCGAGTGCAAAAGCAAGTGCCGGCACATTAAAGTAGGTAAGTATCACCGCAATGATAGCTCCGATGCCGTATAATAACCATGGTGCACCTACGCCACTCATTAATGGCTCGATAACGGCAGCCATGGCATTGGCTTGCGGAGCAGCCAGTTGTCCGCTGGTGAAACCGTAAGTTTTATTAAGAATCATGATAACTCCACCTACTGTGGCAGCGGAAACAATCGTTCCCAAAAACTTCCATGTTTCCTGTTTTGCAGGTGTGCTACCCAACCAATAACCTATTTTCAGGTCGGTGATAAAACCTCCTGCCATAGATAATGCCGTACATACAACGCCGCCCATTACTAATGCTGCAACCATTCCTTCCGGACCTTTCAATCCCACGGCTACCATCACAACAGAAGCAAGAATCAATGTCATTAATGTCATGCCGGATACAGGATTAGTTCCCACAATGGCAATGGCATTTGCCGCAACAGTAGTAAACAGAAATGCAATTCCCGCTACCAATACAATGGCAACAAGGCTGTGAAGCAGGTTGCCTTGCATTACATCAAAGAAGAAGAACAGGAATATCACTATGATAGTAATGATTGATCCTATTGCGATAATTTTCATGGAGATATCCCGTTGTGTACGTTTAACGTTTACCTCTACATTGCTCTTACCTTTCATCTCTTTTGCAGCCAGTCCTACCGCACTTTTAATGATACTCCATGATTTTACGATACCGATAACTCCAGCCATGGCGATACCACCGATACCAATGCTTTTGGCGTATTCTTTGAATATCATTTCCGGACTCATTGCGCCTACGGTCATGGTAATATCCGGATTCCACATATTCAAAACCTGATCGCCGAACAGAAGGGACATTCCGGGAATAATGAGCCACCATACGGCAAGGGAACCGAAGCAAATAATCGATGCATATTTCAGTCCGACAATGTAGCCTAATCCTAATACGGCAGCACCGGTATTGACTTTGAATACCAATTTTGCTTTTTCGGCGAGCATATCTCCGAAACCACATATCCGTGTCGTGAAATTCTCATTCCACCAACCGAAAGTAGCAACGATGAAGTCGTATAATCCACCGATTAGTCCTGCGAATAGTAGTGGTTTGGCTTGGCTTCCTCCTTTTTCGCCTGAAACAAGCACTTGCGTGGTTGCCGTAGCTTCCGGGAAAGGATACATACCGTGCATGTCACTTACAAAGTATTTGCGGAAAGGAATTAGAAACAATATGCCCAATACACCGCCTAATAAAGAACTGATGAATACTTGCATGAAACTAACTGTCATTTCCGGATATTTGGCTTGAAGAATATAAAGGGCGGGAAGAGTAAAAATAGCACCGGCTACAATGACTCCCGAACAAGCACCGATAGATTGGATGATTACGTTTTCTCCTAAAGCATTCTTACGTTTGGCGGCACTGGATACTCCGACTGCAATAATCGCAATAGGGATAGCAGCTTCGAATACTTGTCCTACTTTTAATCCTAAATAGGCCGCGGCGGCAGAGAATAGGATTGCCATACTGACACCCCATAATACAGACCATAGTGTTACTTCAGGGTATTGTTTGTCAGGAGACATAAGAGGATTATAGGTCTCTCCCGGTTTAAGTTCACGGAATGCATTCTCCGGCAGTCCCGTGAATTTATCTTCTTCTTCTTTCATGTGATAGATTTATAATTAATAATGTGTCAATAATTGGACACAAATATAAGAAAACATAGCTAACTATCATTAATTTTAAGTTTAAAAACAAGACTTTAGTTTAGGAAAGTTATTGGTATCTCTTGTTTAGCATACGGTCGGTTGTTTACAAACGATAGGAGTTTGTTGTCAATCGACCGTATCTTTGTCAACAAACGACCTGATGTTTTTTTCAATCAACCTGATGTTTTTTTAAAACATCAAGGTGCTTGTGAAAAACATCAGGTCGTTTTATAAATCACATAAGAGGGTGTTGCCTGTCGCCCAAGGGAGTGATGGCTAACGCTCAAAGGGGCGTTCGCTTACATCTACCGGAGCGTAAGTCAACGCTCCCTTAGGCATTTTTAGCTTGTTATTCTGTTGATTTAGCTATTTTCAATTTACTTTGATTTGTCTTCACCTTATCACTTTTTTACCATTTGTGGTTGATTATCAATTAAATAAAGTGAAGGTACTTTTTTAGTAGAGAGTAGAGAAATCCGATGGTTTACAGATGACACGGATGGAGCCGATGAAAGCGGATTTCTTTTTATTAATCTGTTATAATCAGCCTAATCAGCGTTATCCGTGAACCAAGTTCTCTAAATCTTTTCTAACTCTCAACTCTAAACTTTCAATTCTCAACTGAAAAAACTGCCTTCACTTTAATAAACTGCCAATCAATGATTAATAAATAAAAGTGATAAGGTGAAGGAAATTTCAAGTATAAATTAAAACGTGATATAAAGCAAAAGCGGTTGACTATTTTTTATAGCCAACCGTTTTTTTTATGATTACATATCTTTTTAATTTTGAGGCGCAGCAACAAGTCCGTCTTTAGAAATCATTTCTCCTTCAATGTAAAGCCTTGTCATTTCTGTTTTGGCATTACTGCGGATTGTAATTGATTTCTTGAAATGTCCCGGATATTTTCCGGCGCCGTTGTAAGTTACTTTGATTTCACCGCTTTCTCCCGGCTTGATCGGCTCTTTGGTATAAGAAGGAACGGTACAGCCACATGAAGCTACTGCCTGATGTATTATTAATAAATCATCTCCTGTATTCGTGAATTTGAAAGTACAAGTAACTTTTGGACTGCTTTCAGAGAAAGTACCGAAATCATGTGTCGTTTTATCAAACTTGATCTCCGCTTGTTGTGCAGAGGCATAAGTTAATCCCATTGTAAGCATGAGAACTAAAAATAATACCTTTTTCATTTCATCTGTTTGTTTAAAGTAATACGCAAAGGTAATTCTTTTTCTTGTATTACTTTTATAAAATAGTAAAAAAAGATATTGTAGAAGAGCTTCTCTCAATTAAATATCATTAACTTTGGCCTTATCATTAAACAAAACCAACTATAAAAAATAAAATAATGAGACTGAAAATAGTAACTTCTTTATTAATGGTTTGCTCTGTATTTATAGCTTGCAATCAAAATGAAATGACTTTATCCGGGTTGAATCGTCCGGATTTTCAAAAAGAGATTGACGGGCAATTGACGGATTTGTTTGTTCTCAAGAATAAAAAAGGGATGGAAGTTTGCATCACTAATTATGGAGGGCGTGTCGTCTCCATTATGGTTCCTGACCGTGATGGTAAGTTGGAAGATGTGGTTTGCGGATATGCTTCTATTCAGGATTATTTAGACAAGAAACAGAATTTTGGCGCAACTATCGGACGTTATATCGGCAGGATACGTGATGCGCATTTTACATTGGATTCTGTTGAATATAAGTTGATGGCAAATAAAGATACTCATTGTGCGCATGGGGGAGAACCGAGTTTTGCTTCACGTATCTGGCAAGCGGAAATGTTGGCAGACAATACTTTAAAATTAAGTTATCTTTCTCCTGATGGTGAAAACGGTTTTCCGGGTAACTTGGGTATACATATTATATATACGGTAACGGAAAATAATGAATTGGATATTCGTTATGAAGCAGAGACGGATGCTCCTACTGTAATTAATATCGGACATCATTCTTTCTTTAATATATCCGGAAATCTGAACTCGACGATTGAAGACCAGCTGCTTTATGTTAATGCAAATCATTTCACTCCTTATGACAGTACAAAATGTGTGACGGGAGAGATATGGGACGTGGCGGATACTCCACTGGATTTTAATACCCCAACAGTAATAGGTAAGAGGATAAACGATGATTATGAACAATTAAATATTGTTGGAGGGTATGATCACAGTTGGATTTTGAACACGGAAGGTGATGATACCCGGTTGGCAGCCAAAGTTTCCGATCCGGTGAGCGGGAGAACGCTTGAAGTCTATACAACCGAACCTGCATTGCAAATTTATACGGCCAACGGATTAAAGGGACAACAGCAGGGGAAAAACGGAATTGCCTATCCTAAACGTGGAGCTATCTGTCTGGAGTCGATGCATTTGCAAGATAGTCCCAATCAACCGCAATTCCCGAGTACCGTGTTGCGGCCGGGAGATACTTTTATCAGTCATACGGTTTACAGGTTCGGAGTTGAATAATCTGTTTCTTACTATATGAGTTTCGGCAGGAATATTATGAACCCGACAATAGCTGCGGCTATGGCGCAGATCAGTACTGCTCCTGCCGCAATATCTTTTACATCTCCCGCTGTTTTGTTATAATCGGGAGATACCAGATTTACGAGTCGTTCGATTGCCGTGTTGAATGCTTCGGCTGCAAATACCATTCCTATACATATAATAACGGCAATCCATTCGTTGGTAGAGATGTGCAGCACCATCCCCAATGTGATTGCTGCGATAGTCGCTACACAGTGTATCCATGCATTATGCTCTTTGCAAATGAAACTTTTTAATCCTTTGCCTGCATATACAAAGCTCTTTGCTCTTTTTTTGAAACTAAATTTCTCCATATATAATAAGGTGTATCAGCTTCTGATAACTTGCTTGACTCCTTTCACTGCTTTGAGTTTCTTAATAAGATTCTCAAGTTTGGATGTATCTCCGATCATAATGGTCAATGTACCGGAGAATAGTCCGTCATTTGAGTCAATGCTGATGGAACGGAGGGAAGTTTCATTCTCCTTTGAAATAATGGATGTAATGTTCGTTACAATACCAATATCATCATGTCCCACCACACGCAAAGTAATCGGATATTGTGAACCGGAAGATTTCCCCGCCCAACGTGCTTTTACAATTCGATAGCCGAAACGTTCCATCATCTGGGCTGCGTTAGGACAATTGGTTCGGTGTATCTTGATACCCCCGCTGATAGTGACAAAACCGAATACATCATCTCCGTAAATAGGATTACAACACTTCGCCAACTTGAAATCTATTCCTTTCAGGTTGCGGTCGATGACGAGCACATCTTCTTTTGTCGTCTTGTCATCTTGTAGTACCTGCATATTGTAACCCTCGGCACTGCGGTAGACTATATCGTCATGGTTGTCTGTCTCTTTCTTTTGAAGTTCAGTATATTTGTCGAGTATATCGTTTACTTCGAGTGTTTCGTCTGCTATTTTTTGATAGAAATCGGTAACCGTCTTGAATCCGAGCTTCTTGATTAATCGCATCATTATGCTTTCATCATACTCCATCTTGCGGTTTTTGAATTTTCGTTCCAGTGTTTCTTTAGCAAACTCGGATTGTTTCGCCGTTATTTCTTTTAAAGCCTGACGGATTTTGGTACGGGCTTTCGATGTGGTTACAATATTGAGCCAGTCTTGCTTAGGGGTCTGAGTATTGGACGTCGTTATTTCAACCTGATCGCCACTGTTCAACACTTGCCGGAGCTGGACATTCTTGCCGTTTACTTTTGCTCCGATACATTTGCATCCTAATTTCGTATGAATATGGAAGGCAAAATCCAATACGGTAGAACCTTTTGCCAGTTTGAACAGATCTCCTTTAGGGGTAAACACGAAGACTTCGTCTTCATATAAATCCATTTTGAACTGATCCATGATTTTCATGGAGTCATTTTCCGAATGTTCTAAAGCTTCGCGCACGGAAGTAAGCCATTCATCCAAGCCGCTTTCGCCTTTGACACCTTTATATCTCCAGTGTGCGGCAAGTCCCCGTTCGGCTATTTCATCCATTCTTTGTGTACGTATCTGCACTTCCACCCATCTTCCTTCCGGTCCCATGACGGTAATATGCAGAGACTCATAACCATTACTTTTGGGAATGGAAAGCCAGTCACGCAAACGTTTGGGATTGGGTTGATACATATCCGTAATGATGGAATATACCTGCCAACATTCTTGTTTCTCTTTATCACGCGGAGAATCAAGTATGATGCGGATTGCAAATAAATCATATATATTCTCAAATGGCGTATGTTGCTTCTGCATTTTATTCCAGATGGAATGAATGGACTTCGTACGGCCTTTTATTGAGAACTTTAGCCCGGCGGCGTCTAACTTCTGTTTGACAGGCTTTATAAATGCGGCAATGTATTTGTCACGGGAAGCCTTTGTTTCATTCAGTTTATCTTTGATTTCATAATATACATCCTTATGAGTATATTTCAAGGAAAGGTCTTCCAGTTCTGATTTTAATTTATATAAACCGAGCTTATGAGCTAACGGAGCATAAAGATAGGCTGCTTCGTTGGCAACTTGTATACGGTCACTTTCATTCGGTGAATCTTTGATTTGCCGCATAATGTTTACACGGTCGGCAATCATGATGAGAATAACGCGCATGTCCTCGGCAAACGACAGGAGCAGATTCCTGAAATTCTCGGATTCTACGGTTGGGCTTTTGGCATATAGCTCATTCGTTTTGACCAATCCTTGAATGATGCCTGCTACATCTTCTCCGTATTCGCGGTGTATATGTTCTATGGAGCAAAAGCTGTTTTTTACAGTGTCATGAAGCATAATACCCAGAATGGATGCACGTTTCATACCCATTTCTTCGGAAACAATGGCAGCCGTCTGCAAGTTCCGGATAATAGGATTCATCCCAAAGTTATTGCGTTGCAGGCAGTTGCTTTGTACAGCATTGATAAGGTGAGCCTTTAACTTCCGGCAATCTTCTCTGCTTATGCTTTCGCCTGCCGATTGTAGCAGTCTTTTATATAAAGGGATAAGTTCTGTCTTTTCTTTATCTGTGAAAAATAGTTCCTCCATAACTTTTTAATTTTTCGACGTAAAAGTAAGTTTTTTTGTTGGTTTTATTGGCACTCATAAATAAGTTTTTGTATTTTTGGGCATCAATTTAGATTTAAAAACGATTTGCAATAACAATAATAATCTATAAAATAAGGTACAATGTTAACACCTCAAGACAAGGAATTGCTCGCAAAGAAAGGAATCTCTGAAGAGCAGATAAAAGAGCAGCTGGTATGTTTTGAACAAGGTTTTCCTTTTCTTAAATTAGATGCGGCTGCATCTATCGGTAAAGGGATTATTTCACCGGATTCAGATGAACAAAAACAATATCTGGCTGCATGGGATGAATATAAGAACAGTAACAAAACTATTGTTAAATTTGTTCCCGCTTCCGGAGCAGCCAGCCGTATGTTTAAGAATTTATTCGAGTTTTTAGGCGCAGATTATGATAAGCCGACTACTGCTTTTGAGAAGGAGTTTTTCGCAAAAATAACAGACTTCGCTTTTTATAATGATTTGAATGAAGCATGCAAACAGAATGAAAAGGCGGATATCCCTGCTTTGATTGCTGCAAAGAATTATAAGGCTGTTGTTGCAAACTTGTTAAATGAGGCTGGATTGAATTATGGTGCTTTGCCGAAAGGTTTGCTGAAATTCCATAAGTATGAGAATGGTGCACGTACACCTCTTGAAGAACATTTGGTGGAAGGAGCTTTATATGCTGCCGGAAAAACAGGACGGGTAAATGTACATTTCACCGTATCTGCCGAGCACAAAGATTTGTTTCGTGTTTTGGTGGAAGAGAAAGTAAAGGATTATTCATTGAAGTACGATGTAGACTATAACATTACATTCTCAGAGCAGAAGCCGAGTACGGATACTGTGGCTGCTGATATGGATAATAAGCCTTTCCGTGATAATGATAAACTGTTGTTCCGTCCGGGTGGTCATGGTGCATTGATTGAGAATTTAAATGATCTGGATGCCGACGTGATTTTTATTAAGAACATAGATAATGTGGTGCCGGATAAGTTGAAAGACGATACAGTTCTTTACAAAAAGCTGATAGCCGGTGTACTGGTAGCTTTACAGAAACAGGCTTTCAAATATCTGGAGTTGCTGGATAGTGGGAAATATACTCAGGAACAGATTGAAGAAGTAATTCGTTTTGTACAGCAAAAACTATTCTGCCGTAATCCGAAGATTAAGGATTTGGAAGATGCGGACTTAGTTCTTTATCTGAGAAAGAAATTAAACCGTCCTATGCGTGTGTGTGGTATGGTGAAGAATGTGGGTGAACCCGGTGGCGGTCCTTTCCTTGCTTATAATCAGGATGGTACTATCTCTTTGCAGATTTTGGAGAGTTCGCAAATTGACATGAAAGATCCTGAAAAGAAAGAAATGTTTGAAAAGGGTACGCATTTCAATCCGGTGGATTTGGTTTGTGCCGTGCGTGACTATAAAGGACACAAATTTGATTTGGTGAAGTATGTGGATAAAGCGACCGGTTTTATCTCTTATAAATCAAAGAACGGTAAAGACCTGAAAGCCCTTGAACTTCCGGGATTGTGGAATGGCGCAATGAGTGATTGGAATACAGTTTTCGTTGAAGTGCCGTTAAGCACTTTTAATCCGGTGAAGACGGTGAACGACCTGTTACGTCCGCAGCACCAGTAAGATATTGAGAAGTATTATTTCTTATCCATCCGTTGTCTCCTATATATATAAGGTGTAACGGATGGATTTTTATTTATATGCCGCTACTATCTTAAATATCTATCCCCATAATGTAGTCGTTCATGTAATATCCGTTACCGATATGGAAATCTCCTTCACGTACTTTCTTCATTCCCAAATGCTCATAAAACTGTAATGCCTTGTTGTTACGGTTTACATTCAATTCCATCCGGCACGGTTCAGGATGTATTTCTTTTATATAATCGATTGCTGTTCGGAAAAGTTTTTCTCCTAAATGATGTCCTTGAAAGTGGGGGAGTACATATATCTTTTGTAAATGAAATAAGTCCTTGCTTTCCGGTTGAATGGACACATATCCGCATGCTTCATCTTCTTTGTAAGCAATGAAGTAGACATGCCCTTCTTCGGTCATTTGTTTTATCAGACTGTCTATCGAGTACATCCATTCCATCATATAATCCAGTTGTTCGCGAGATAATATTTCTTGGTAGGTAGCGGGAAATACCACTTCGGCAAGTTTTCTTATTAATTCACAGTCGTCTATAGTTGCTTTTCTTATGCTAAACATTATACTCGTTTTTATAGTAGTTTTTACAACGGCGAATATAAATGATTGCTTCCATAAATGGAAATAAAAAGGTTGATAATTTGTTAAGTGCTAATAATGATTAAAATAAGGTACTTTGTATAACAAGGTACTAATGTAATGCATATATTTGTCGCATAAATAAAAAGAAATGAATGCAGATAACGTAAAATCACAAATGAGGAAGGGAATGCTCGAGTATTGCATCTTGCTGCTTCTGCATAAAGAACCCGCCTATGCTTCGGATATTATTCAGAAATTGAAGGAGGCAAAATTGATTGTGGTGGAAGGTACGCTTTATCCGTTACTTACTCGTCTTAAAAATGATGATTTATTGAGCTATGAATGGGTAGAGTCTACACTGGGACCACCACGCAAGTATTATCGGTTGACACCTAAAGGAGAGCTGTTTTTAGGGGAACTGGAAAATGCATGGAGAGAATTGAGTGATACGATTAATCACATTACGAATCATTAAATGTAGATAAAATGAAAAAGACATTGACTGTGAATTTGGGCGGAACGGTTTTTAATATAGATGAGGATGCGTACCGTTTGTTGGATAAATATCTGTCTAACCTGAAATATCATTTTAAGAAAGAGAAAGGTGCGGACGAGATTGTGAAAGACTTTGAACTGCGTATATCCGAGCTTTTTATGGAAAAGATAAATGCTGGTTATCAGGTAATTACGATTGAGGATGTGGAACAAGTCATTGAACGGGTGGGAAAACCGGAAGATTTGTCGGAGGAAAAAGAAGAACAGCCGGAAAGTAACGGCACTTCTGAAAGAGTGTACAGAGAAAGTATTCACCGAAAGCTCTATCGCGATCCGGATAACAAGATATTAGGAGGTGTGGCAGGAGGTTTGGCAGCCTATATGGGATGGGATGCTACGATTATCCGGATTGTAATGTTGTTATTATTGGTTTTACCGTTTATTCATTTCCCGATTGTACTGATTTATCTGATAGGCTGGCTGGTTATCCCGATGGCGCATACCGCTTCTGAGAAATTGGCGATGCGTGGGGAAAAGATTACCGTAGAGAATATAGGAAAGACGGTAACAGATGGTTTTGAACGGATGTCAAGTGAAGTGAATGATTTTATTAAATCAGATAAACCTCGTACGGCTTTGCAGAAAATAGGGGATGCATTGGTGATGGTTGCCGGATTGGTTATCAAACTGTTCCTTATTATTCTTGCCATTGTCTTTAGTCCGGTATTGTTTGTGCTTGCCATTTGTCTTTTTGCATTTGTCATTGCTGCAATCGGACTGGCTATTGGTGGCGGAGCATACCTTTATAGTTTGCTTCCGGCTGATTATGTGATGGTAGGATCGTCTCCTATGATTACTTCGGTCTTTGGGATATTCATGACGCTTCTGATAGGTATTCCGTTGATTGCACTTGTTTATTCTGTGTTATGTCAGTTATTTACTTCCTGGAAACAGATGTCTTCCGGCTTAAAATGGACTTTATTCGCATTATGGATTGTGTCATTCATTGTGTGTCTGGTTTTAGTGGCACAAAACCATTTTATGATACCTACATTCCAACTGTGGTTTCATTAAATCTCATTGAGACGCTGTTGTAGGTTCACTTTATAGGAGCTGAAGTTTCATATATTGTGGAACTTTAGTTCCATATATTGTGAAACCTTTGTTTCAACCTTTGGAAACTTTAGTTCCATATATTATGGAACTGATTTTTTTCAAGGAAGTAGAAAAACTTATTCGGTAAGATTCTAAAGAAACACTCTGATGTCTGAAAAATAAGTTTTAAATTTGCGCTTCAATATAATAAGGTCTTTAAATATAAACTCAATGACAAAGAAAATACTGTTGCTCGGTTCCGGAGAATTGGGTAAGGAATTTGTAATATCAGCGCAGCGTAAAGGACAGTACGTTGTAGCGTGTGATTCGTATGCAGGTGCACCGGCCATGCAAGTTGCCGATGAATATGAAGTGTTCGATATGCTGTGTGGAGAACAACTGGATAAGGTGGTAGCAAAACATAAGCCGGATATTATTGTGCCCGAGATTGAAGCAATTCGTACAGAGCGTTTGTATGATTATGAAAAGGAAGGTATACAAGTCGTGCCGAGTGCGCGTGCCGTAAACTTTACGATGAACCGTAAAGCCATCCGTGACCTTGCAGCGAAGGAATTAGGACTGAAAACAGCGAAATATTATTATGCGAAATCTTTGGAAGAACTAAAAGAGGCTGCTGAAAAGATAGGTTTTCCATGTGTGGTGAAGCCGTTGATGTCGTCTTCGGGTAAAGGGCAGTCATTGGTACGTAGCCGTGAGGAATTGGAGCATGCTTGGGAATACGGTTGCAACGGTAGCCGTGGAGATATTAAAGAATTGATTATTGAGGAATTCATAAAGTTTGATAGTGAAATCACATTGCTGACCGTTACACAAAAGAACGGACCTACTTTATTTTGTGCACCGATAGGACATGTGCAAAAGGGAGGCGATTACCGTGAAAGTTTTCAGCCCGCACATATTGCGCCGGAACATTTAAAAGAAGCGCAGGAAATGGCAGAGAAAGTGACCCGTGCTCTGACAGGTGCAGGTCTTTGGGGAGTAGAGTTCTTCTTGAGTCATGAAAATGGGGTTTACTTCTCAGAACTATCTCCACGTCCGCACGATACAGGTATGGTGACGCTTGCCGGAACACAGAACCTAAATGAGTTTGAACTTCATTTACGTGCGGTACTCGGTTTACCGATTCCTTCCATCACACAAGAAAGAATGGGAGCGAGTGCCGTAATTCTTTCACCTATTGCCAGCAAAGAACCACCTCGTTATGAAGGAATGGAAGAGGCATTGAAAGAAGAAAATACATATTTACGTATTTTCGGTAAACCATATACAAAGATGAACCGGAGAATGGGAGTTGTGTTGTGTTATGCTCCCAACGGAAGTGGTTTAGATGCTTTGCGAACTAAAGCTAAAGCAGTTGCAGACAAGGTAAAAGTGTACTAGTTTTGAAGATATGGATAAACACCGTTCTCGCAAACGGTAAGAAGTCAATTAGTATTCTTTTTTATTTTTAAAGTATAATATTGATGATAATAAAAGGGCTTTTCAACTGTTGAAAAGCCCTTTTATTTTGTTGACAGTGAATGCAATACAACTGTATTACAGTTTTTAATCTTTTTACTGCTGTACGGTGCAAATAGTGTGTCGAAATATTAAAAAACGAAAAACGAGAACAGAGTTTCCATTTTGTTCTTACTTTTGCAAAGTTGTTTATTTAACTATTTGGTCGTGAACAAATCATTTTCCTGATTTGTTATTTTACAAACGGGTAAATAGACTCGACAAAGAAACTAAGAAAAATAACTAAGAATAAGAAATGCTTATGTCACAGATTGTAGGGCACATTTCGCAAGTAATCGGTCCGGTTGTAGACGTTTATTTTGAAGGTAAAGATATCGATACGGAATTACTCTTACCTAGTATTCACGATGCATTGGAGATAAAACGCCAGAATGGAAAGACTCTTATTGTGGAAGTTCAACAACACATTGGTGAAAACACCGTCCGAACCGTTGCTATGGATAGCACGGATGGTTTGCAACGTGGCA
This sequence comes from Bacteroides sp. OM05-12, assembly GCF_003438995.1. GTDB lineage: Bacteria > Bacteroidota > Bacteroidia > Bacteroidales > Bacteroidaceae > Bacteroides. The sequence goes on along the minus strand of NZ_QSUN01000008.1, from coordinate 109,221 downwards.
TGAAGGTTATCCCACTGGGAGGACCTATCACAATGCCGGTCGGACAGCAAATTAAAGGTCGATTGATGAATGTCGTCGGTGATTCCATCGATGGAATGAAGCCACTGGATAGAACCGGTGCTTATCCTATCCACCGTGATCCCCCCAAGTTTGAAGATTTATCTACCGTACAGGAGGTTTTATTTACCGGAATTAAGGTGATTGATTTGTTAGAGCCTTATTCTAAAGGAGGTAAAATTGGTTTGTTTGGTGGTGCCGGTGTAGGTAAAACCGTGCTTATCATGGAGTTAATCAATAACATCGCAAAAGGACATAATGGCTTTTCCGTGTTTGCAGGTGTTGGTGAACGTACCCGTGAAGGTAACGACTTGCTTCGGGAAATGATTGGTTCCGGTGTAATCCGATATGGTGAGGAATTTAAGAAAAGCATGGAGGAAGGAAATTGGGATTTATCTAAAGTCGATCCGAAAGAACTGGAGAAATCTCAGGCAACGTTGGTGTTCGGGCAGATGAATGAACCTCCCGGAGCGCGTTCTTCAGTGGCACTTTCCGGTTTGACGGTTGCAGAATCTTTCCGTGATATGGGTTCCGGCACAGGTTCTAAAGATATTCTGTTTTTTATTGATAATATATTCCGTTTCACACAGGCAGGTTCGGAAGTGTCTGCTTTGTTGGGCCGTATGCCGTCGGCAGTAGGTTATCAACCGACGCTGGCTACTGAAATGGGTGCCATGCAGGAGCGAATTACTTCTACCAAGACAGGTTCTATCACTTCAGTACAAGCGGTTTATGTTCCTGCTGATGACTTGACCGACCCTGCTCCGGCTACGACGTTCTCCCATTTGGATGCAACTACCGTATTAAGCCGTAAGATTACCGAATTGGGAATCTATCCTGCCGTAGATCCATTGGAGTCGACTTCCCGTATTCTTGACCCGCTCGTTGTAGGTCAGGAACATTATGATGTGGCACAGCGTGTTAAACAAATATTGCAGCGTAACAAAGAGTTGCAGGATATTATTTCCATATTAGGTATGGAGGAGCTTTCCGATGAAGATCGCCAGACGGTTAATCGTGCACGTCGTGTACAGCGTTTTCTTTCACAACCTTTTACTGTGGCGGAACAATTTACGGGAGTTCCGGGTGTGATGGTTCCTATTGAGGAGACTGTGCGCGGATTCAAGATGATTTTGGATGGTGAAGTGGATTATCTGCCGGAATCGGCGTTCCTGAATGTGGGTACGATAGATGATGCAATAGCTAAAGGAAAGAAACTGTTGGAGCAAGCTTCCGGTAAATAAAATAATGCTTTATGAAATTACAGATTTTACAATTAACCATTGTCTCTCCTGAACATATCCTTTTTGAAGGAGATGTACAGTTGGTGACGCTTCCCGGAACGTTGGGCTCATTTACCGTATTACCGGATCATGCCCCGATAATCTCTTCTTTAGAGAATGGGGAGATAACATTTTCGGCAGATGGTGAGATGAAATCTATCGAAATAAAAGGTGGTTTTGTAGAAGTAAAAGATAACCTGATATCTATATGTGTAGAACAATGAAAAACAAAATGCTATGGGAATAACTTTAACTAAAAAAAGGTACTTATTGTGGACCACCATATTTGCGTTAGTCTCAGGGGTTGGAGTCTATTATGCAATAGAACTTCTTTTCCCCGGCTACTATTTTAAATGGTATCCGGCCATACCGGTCTATTTTTATATATTTGGATGGTATTATATTTATAGTTTTGACATGTGCCGAAGATATACGCCAAATAAGATCTTATCTGTTTATTTGGGTATGAAGGTAGTGAAGATGTTACTTTCCATGCTGTTTTTGTTGTTTTATATCTTGTTTGTGAAGGTTCAGAAAGAAGATTTCGTCCTTACTTTCTTTCTGTTTTATTTATTTACATTGTTGCACGAAAGTATTTTTTTCTATCTGTTTGAGCAGAACTTAAAGAAAAAGAAAGAGAAGAAGAATGAATAATATAAAGTACATAATAGGTGTTTTGATGCTGTTCTGTTTTTTAGGAACGGTTTCTGCCGATGATGTCAATGTGACTCAGCAACAGGAGAATATAGATGTCAAAGGCATCGTATTCGGTCATATTGGTGATTCGTATGAATGGCATATAACGACGTGGGGAAATACGAAAGTCGTTGTTCCTCTTCCTATTATAGTAAGAAGTCAGGAAACCGGTTGGCATGTATTCTGGTCGTCTGTTTTGGAAGAGAGCGGAGAATATAAAGGCTTTTATATAGCCCAAGGTGGTAAATACGATGGTAAAATAGTAGAGAAGAATGCGAATGGAGAAGAGGTACGTCCGCTTGACATTTCCATAACTAAGATTGTTTTTGCTTTGCTGTTGAACTGTTTGATTTTAGTTGGAATCATACTTGGAGTAGCTCATTGGTATAAGAAACGTACACCGGAATCTGATTCGCCGAGAGGGTTTGTCGGTTTCATGGAAATGTTTATTATGATGATTTACGATGATGTGATAAAGAGCTGTGTTGGTAAGGACTATAAACGTTTTGCCCCTTATCTGCTTACGGTCTTTTTCTTTATCTTCTTGAATAATCTGATGGGGCTGATTCCTGTTTTCCCTGCGGGAGCCAATGTAACCGGTAATATAGCTGTGACGTTGGTCTTAGCGTTATTTACCTTTTTTGCCGTCAACTTATTCGGAAACAAAGAGTATTGGAAAGAAATATTCTGGCCGGATGTGCCGAGTTGGTTGAAAGTTCCGGTTCCGTTAATGCCGGTCGTAGAGTTGTTTGGTGTCTTTACAAAGCCGTTTGCCTTAATGATTCGTTTGTTTGCGAATATGATGGCGGGACACTCTGTTATTCTGGCTTTAACAAGTTTGATATTCATTACAGTCAGTATGGGGCCTGCTATAAATGGTTCGATGACTGTTGTATCCGTCTTGTTCGGTGTGTTTATGAATTTGTTGGAGTTATTAGTGGCATTCATTCAAGCGTATGTGTTCACCATGCTGTCTGCCGTATTTATAGGTTTGGCAAGAGCGGAACATGAACCGAAGAAGTCACATGAAGAATTTTAGATACATGAAGAATTTTAGATATAAGAAAGAATACAAAATATAAACTTTAAAAGTAGAAAATTATGTTACTATCAGTATTATTACAGGCAGCAGCCGGAGTAGGTTTAAGCAAATTAGGAGCAGCTTTAGGCGCAGGATTGGCAGTTATTGGTGCAGGTGTCGGTATCGGTAAGATTGGTGGCTCGGCAATGGAAGCTATTGCCCGTCAACCGGAATCATCAGGTGATATTCGTATGAATATGATTATCATTGCCGCTCTTCTGGAAGGTGTTGCTTTATTTGCTATTGTAGTTTGTTTCTTGGCATTATAAAAAGAGAAAGCGTATGTCATTATTAGTTCCTGATAGCGGTTTGTTGTTTTGGATGCTTCTCTCGTTTGGGATTGTGTTCATCATACTTGCAAAGTATGGTTTCCCTGTCATTGTAAAGATGGTGGAGGAACGTAAAGAATACATTGACCATTCTTTGGAAGTAGCTAAAGAAGCAAACCGTCAGCTTGCCACTATTAAGTCGGAAGGCGAGGCAATTATGGCAAAGGCTCACGAAGAACAAGTTAAAATCCTGAATGAGGCGGTTGCTACCCGTGACCGCATCATTAAAGAAGCGAAGGAACAAGCTCAGATTGAAGGGCAAAAGCAATTAGCTGAAGTGAAAAAGCAGATTGAAGCAGAAAAGAATGAGGCTATTCGTGACATTCGTCGTCAGGTAGCTGCCTTGTCTGTGGATATTGCAGAGAAAGTCCTTCGTAAGAATCTGGATGAAAAGCAAGAGCAGATGGAAATGATAGACCGTCTGCTTGATGAAGTTACGGTTTCTAAATCATAGATAAGATGGATGTAGGAGTTATCTCAATGCGTTATGCAAAGGCTCTTTTGGAGTATGCGGCAGCCAATAAGGTGGAGGATGAAATTTATAAGGAAATGTTGATGCTTTCCCATAGTTTCATGGCTGTGCCTGAATTGCGTATTGCTTTAGACAATCCTGTGCTTGCTGCAAAAGAGAAATCGTCACTTATCTGTAATGCAGCCGGGATAAAAGTCTGTAAGGAATTTGTTCGTTTCGTAGAGCTGGTTTTGCGAGAGAGGAGAGAAGGCTATGTGCAATCCATGAGTCTGATGTATATTGATTTATACAGGAAGCTGAAGAATATAACCATAGGCCGTCTTATCACTGCCTATCCGGTTGATAAGGAGACAGAGGAGCGTATGAAAGAGATCGTACATAACCGGACGCATGGAGAAGTAGACTTTGAAACAAAGGTGGACCCTTCCATCGAAGGAGGTTTTATCTTTGAGGTAGACACTTACCGTTTGGATGCCAGTGTGGCAACGCAATTAAGACGGGTTAAGCGGCAGTTTATAGAAAAGAACAGGAGAATAGTTTAATTTAGAGAATTAAGAATTATGTCTGAAAATATTAGACCCAGCGAAGTTTCCGAGGTATTGCTTGAGCAGCTTAAAGGCATCGATACCAGTCTGAAATTTGATGAAGTCGGTACAGTGCTTCAGGTTAGTGACGGTGTAGTCCGTATTTACGGGCTGAAAAATGCCGAAGCTAATGAATTGCTTGAGTTCGAGAATGGGGTGATGGCTATTGTGATGAACTTGGAAGAGGACAATGTGGGTGCTGTTTTGTTGGGACCTACGGATAAGATAAAGGAAGGACTTATCGTAAAGCGTACCGGGCATATTGCTTCTATTAAAGTAGGAGAAGGAATGTTGGGGCGTGTCATTGATCCGCTTGGAGAGCCGCTGGACGGTCAAGGATTGATTGGAGGTGAACTTTGTGAAATGCCTCTGGAACGAAAAGCTCCGGGAGTTATCTTCAGGCAGCCGGTTAACGAACCTTTGCAAACAGGTTTGAAAGCCGTCGATGCCATGATTCCTATCGGACGCGGACAGCGCGAATTGATTATCGGTGACCGTCAGACGGGAAAGACTTCCATCGCCATTGATACCATCTTGAATCAAAAGGCTAACTATGATGCAGGCAAGCCTGTGTATTGTATTTATGTAGCTATCGGGCAGAAAGGTTCCACAGTTGCCAATATTGTGAATGTGCTTAGAGAACGTGGTGCGATGGATTATACTATCGTAGTAGCTGCAATGGCTGCCGACCCTGCTGCTTTACAGTACTTTGCACCGTTTGCCGGAGCTGCTATAGGAGAGTACTTCCGTGATACCGGCCGGCATGCGTTGGTCGTCTATGACGATTTGTCTAAACAGGCGGTGGCTTATCGTGAAGTTTCGTTGATTCTTCGTCGTCCGTCCGGACGTGAAGCCTATCCGGGAGATATCTTCTATCTGCATTCCCGTTTGTTGGAACGTGCGGCAAAGATTATCAATCAGGAAGAGGTGGCCCGTCAGATGAATGATTTGCCGGATAGCCTGAAAGACCGTGTAAAAGGTGGAGGTTCGTTGACGGCACTCCCTATCATCGAAACTCAGGCGGGGGATGTGTCGGCCTATATCCCGACAAATGTAATTTCCATTACCGATGGACAAATATTCCTTGATACGGATTTATTCAATCAAGGTAACCGTCCGGCTATCAATGTGGGTATTTCCGTATCCCGTGTAGGTGGAAATGCACAAATAAAGTCCATGAAGAAAGTGGCCGGAACTTTGAAAATAGATCAGGCACAGTATCGTGAACTGGAGGCTTTCTCTAAGTTCAGCAGCGATATGGACCCGGTTACGGCAATGGCTATCGACCGGGGGCGCAAGAATACGAAGTTGTTGATTCAACCCCAGTATTCGCCGATGCCGGTGGGAGAGCAGATTGCTATTTTGTATTGCGGTACACACGGATTGCTGAAAGACGTTCCGTTAGATAAAGTCCTGGCGTTTGAGCATGATTTCCTTGAAAATATTCGTTTGAGTCATAAAGAAGATGTGTTGGATGTATTGAGCAGTGGAGTTATCAATGATGAAGTTACGGCTATCATAGAGCAAGTGGCTGCCGGTGTGTCCGAACAATATAAAGTGAAATAGATATGGCATCGCTTAAAGAAGTAAAAGGAAGAATAGCTTCGGTCAATGGTACTCGGAAGATTACCTCGGCCATGAAGATGGTAGCTTCTGCAAAGCTGCATAAAGCTCAGGCTGCCATAGAAAATATGCTTCCTTACGAAAAGAGACTGAATGCTATCCTTACGGATTTTCTGAGAGGAATAAAAGATTCGGTGGATTCGCCTTATGTAGAGAAGCGTGAAGTAAAGCGTGTTGCCATCGTTGTGTTTTCTTCCAACACGAGTCTTTGCGGAGGTTTTAACTCAAATATAGTAAAGCATCTGGTTGTAGTATTGGATGAATATAAGTATTTGGGGATGGAGAATGTATTGCTGTATCCGGTAGGCAGAAAAGTTGCCGATGCGGTAAAGAAGATGGGATTCAAAGCGGAAGGAGACTTTCAGACGATGGCGGACAAACCATCTTATGCAGAGGCGGCGGAATTAGCTTCCCGTTTAATGGAACTGTATAAGCGTAAGGAGCTCGATAAAGTTGAGGTTATCTACAACCACTTCCGTTCTACGGCTTTGCAGATACTTACACGTGAGGTCTTTCTTCCCATAGAATTAAAGACGGATGACAAACCGGATACATCCGGTCGTGTAGTGTCCGATTATATTGTAGAACCTTCTTCGCAAGAGCTGCTGGCTATTTTGTTACCTAAAGTTCTGCGGATGAAGATGTACACGGTTTTGTTGGATTCCAATGCATCCGAGCATGCCGCCCGTACGATGGCGATGCAAGTGGCAACAGATAATGCAAATGACCTGTTGCAGGATCTTACGATTATGTACAACAAGTCTCGTCAGCAAGCTATTACAAACGAGTTACTGGATATCATCGGCGGTTCAATGAAATAAGTAAATATAGAATAAGTATCGTGCGGATTATACAGATTCAATAATTGTCTGTATAATCCGCTTTTTTTGTTGTCTTTTACGCTACCATTATTTATCTTTGACGGCATGAAAACGCAATTTGAAAATTGGAACCTGATACCTTATGCAGATGCATGGCATCGGCAGACGGAATACTTTGATCATCTTGTTCATGCCAAACAAGCGGGAGAATCTTACATTAATCGTATCATCATGTGCCAACATCCGCACGTATATACACTCGGTCGTAGCGGCAAAGCTGCGAATATGTTGCTTTCCGATGAACAGTTGCAACGTATAGGGGCAACCCTGTTTCATATAGACCGTGGAGGAGATATAACGTATCATGGCCCCGGACAGTTGGTTTGTTACCCCATTCTTAATCTGGAAGAGTTTCATTTGGGATTGAAAGAATATGTGCATCTGCTCGAAGAAGCCGTTATCCGTGTGTGCGCATCCTATGGAATCACAGCCGGACGCCTTGCCGGGGCTACTGGTGTATGGCTTGACGGGGAAACTTCCCGTGCCCGTAAGATTTGCGCGATAGGAGTACGCAGCAGTCATTTTGTAACGATGCATGGGCTGGCCTTTAACGTGAATACGGATTTACGTTATTTCAGTTATATAAATCCGTGCGGGTTTGTGGATAAAGGCGTTACCTCATTGGAGAAAGAGCTAGGACGCGAGGCAGACTTTGAAGAAGTGCAAACGAGATTACTGAGAGAGATAGAGACGCTCTTATAGTTTCATGGCACTCTCCCTTACGCTTGAATAGTTTCATAATATATGGAACTTTTGTTTCATATATTGTGAAACTTTAGTTCCATATATTATGAAACAAAAGTTTCTCAAGGGGGAAACTCTGTTGACTCAAAGGTGATAAGGCTGTTTTCCCATGTCCGTAAGGTAATTTCACCATATAGTAACTTTAAAGACATCACTTTGTAATACATAATCGAGACATTTGCATAACTCAAAAAACAAAAGTTATGCATCTACGCACTTATTATCCTACGATTGTCATTTCGGATATTCATTTGGGTACTTCCCACTCAAAGACGATAGAGGTTACCAACTTCCTTAAATCCGTCAACTGCGACCGACTGATTCTTAATGGAGATATTATTGACGGCTGGCAGTTACGTAAAGGTACTCATAAGAAATGGCAGGCCAAACATACGGATTTCTTTAAAGTCATCATGAAAATGATGGAGAATCAGGGAACGGAAGTTATTTACGTACGCGGTAATCATGATGATTTTCTTGACCATCTGGCGCCGATGAGTTTTTATAACATCCGTATCGTAAAAGATTGGGTGTTGGAAAGTAACGGCAAACGTTATTATGTGACGCATGGTGATATTTTTGATACGGTGACTACACACATGAAATGGCTTGCCAAACTGGGCGATGTGGGTTATACCTTCCTGTTGTGGATGAATAAAGTGTATAATAACTATCGGCTGAAACAAGGCAAACCTTATTATTCGCTTTCGCAGGCTATCAAGCAAAAAGTAAAATCAGCGGTGTCTTATATTTCCGACTTTGAGAAGGAGTTGGTTGCATTTGCCCGTGCCCGTAAATGCGACGGAGTTATTTGCGGACACATTCATCATCCGGATATGGCTGTCTATGAAGGGATTGAATATCTTAACTCCGGTGATTGGGTAGAATCGCTCTCGGCATTGGTGCAAGATGAAGAGGGCAACTGGAACATTTTCCGTTACGAAGATGTTTTAGTGACAGAGAGCAAAAAAACAGAATTAGATTCAACTATACGTCCGGCATCATGAAATTCTTATTTATCGTACAAGGAGAAGGGAGAGGGCATCTTACTCAAGCCATTACCGTAGAGGAAATGTTAAGACGCAACGGTCACGAGGTCGTTGAAGTATTGGTGGGGAAAAGCAATTCGCGGAAGCTGCCCGGATTCTTTAACCGCAGCATCCATGCGCCTGTAAAACGCTTTATAAGTCCGAACTTTCTGCCTACGGCGGCAAACAAGAGGGTTAACCTGTCACTCAGTGTGGCCTATAACCTGCTGCACGTTCCTGTATATTTTAAAAGTGTTTGTTACATTCGGGAGCGGATAAAAGAGAGCGGAGCGGATATGGTTATTAATTTTTATGAATTGCTTACCGGGCTGACTTATCTGGCATTTGCCCCGAACGTACCTTATATATGCATCGGTCATCAATATCTGTTTCTCCATAATGATTTTATCTTTCCTAAAAAGAACAGGGCGGGTATCGAGATGCTGAAGTTCTTTACCCGGATGACGAGTGTAGGTGCAAAAGAACGCCTGGCTTTGTCTTTCAGCACGATGGCGGATGATAACCGGAACCGAGTCAGGGTTGTGCCGCCTTTACTCCGTCAGGAGGTGATAGTGACCGAGTCGAAAGTCGGCGATTATATTCATGGCTATATGGTCAATTCCGGCTTTGGAGAGAATGTATTGGAGTGGCACAAAAACAATCCTTCCGTACGTATGCACTTCTTTTGGGATAAACCGGATGAACCGGAGATAAAGAAAGTGGATGATACGCTTACATTCCAGCAGATTGACGACGTGGAGTTTCTGCGCCGTATGGCTGCCTGCAAGGCTTATGCCACAACAGCAGGATTTGAATCGGTATGCGAAGCAATGTATTTGGGTAAACCTTTAATGATGGTACCTGCACATATCGAGCAGGATTGCAATGCTTATGACGCAGCCCGTAATGGAGCCGGAATCGTATCGGAGGATTTTGCCATGGGAGACTTGTTGGAGTTCTCGAAGATATATAAACCGAACAGGGATTTTATTCGTTGGGTGAGAAGCAGCGAACGGTTGTTGATGTATGCCATTGAGCATAATGCAGCTTCGTCTGCGAATATGATAAGAACCATCCCTACTATATAAATTGCTAAACAAAAATTATAAATGAAGTATTATTTGCATCGTGATGTTAGCTGGATGTATTTCAACTATCGGATCTTGCAGGAAGCGCGGAAAGAACATGTCCCTTTGCTTGAAAGGTTGACATTCTTGGGTATTTACTCGAATAACTTGGATGAATTTTACAGGGTGCGTATGGCTACCTTGAGCCGTATTGCCGACTATGAAGATAAAAGTGCCCGTTCGCAACAGGAAGAGTCGCGATTGCTTATCAAGCAGATTAATAAGCTGAATAATAAATATTCCAAAGAGTTTGAACAGACCATTGCGGAAATAAAGGAGAAACTCTGTGAAGAGAATATCTGCCTGATCGGTGTTGATGAGTTGAGTGAAGAGCAACAACAGTTTGTGCATTCGTTCTTTCAGCAGAAGCTGAGCGGATATATCAATCCGATATGGCTTTCGGCTGTTAAGCAAATCGCTGATGAAACGGACGAGAACATTTATCTTGCCATAAAAATGAGTGATGGTAACGGCAAATCCCGTCATAACTATGCGTTGATAGCTTTACCGGTTACTGTTTGCGGGCGCTTTGTCCGTTTGCCGGATGGCGACGGCAAAAGTTTCCTTATGTATCTGGATGATGTCATTCGTTTTTGTCTTCCCAAGATATTTGCCGGCACGGGATACACCGAATTCAAGGCCCATACGTTTAAATTCACCAAAGATGCGGAGATGGAAATAGACAACGACCTGCGTAATGGCTTGTTACAGAAGATATCCAAAGGAGTGAAAAGTCGTAAAAAGGGAGAACCTCTCCGCGTCATCTACGATGAGAAGATGCCGAAGGATGTATTAAAACGTGTGATGGAGAAACTGAATCTGGACAGACTTGATACCATGTTGGCAGGAGGACGCTACCATAATCATAAAGATTTGATGGCTTTTCCGGATTGCGGACGTAAGGACCTGAAGTATCCCGAATGGCCGCCTATCCTGAAGCCGGAGTTGAGTGGAGATATAAGTATATTGGAACAGGTACGTAAGAAAGACCGTTTTATTCATGTTCCTTATCATAGTTTTGACAGCTATATCCGTTTATTGCAAGAGGCTGCCATCAATAAGAATGTAAAGAGCATCAAAACCACGCTTTATCGTTTGGCTAAGGACTCTAAAGTCGTGAACGCGTTGATAAACGCAGCTCGCAACGGTAAGAAAGTAACCGTTGTTATTGAGTTGCTAGCCCGGTTTGATGAAACGTCCAATATCAACTGGTCCAAGCGGATGCAGGATGCGGGCATCCATGTCATATTCGGAGTGGAAGGTTTGAAAGTACATTCTAAAGTAACGCATATATCTATGCGTACGGGAGGGGATATTGCCTGTGTCAGTAGCGGGAATTTTCATGAGGGTAATGCACGTATGTATACGGATTATCTGTTGATGACGGCCCAAAAGAATATAGTTCGTGAAGTAAATGCAGTCTTTGATTTTATAGAAAAGCCGTATTCACCGATAAGGTTTAAAGAACTATTGGTCTCTCCGAACGAAATGAAACAGAAATTTGTCAGACTGATAAATGATGAAATCCGCAATAAGCAAGCGGGGAAGCCTGCCTATATAAAAGTGAAAATAAACCATGTTACCGACCCTGTTATTGTGAAAAAGCTCTATGAAGCGTCGGCAAACGGGGTGGAAATAGATATGGTGGTACGTGGTAATTGTTCGCTGATAACAGGTGTTCGTGGTGTAAGTGACACGATACGTATTAATGGTATCATTGACCGGTACTTGGAGCATTCCCGCATATTTATATTCGCAGCGGGTGGGGAAGAAGAGGTTTTTATCGGTTCGGCAGACTGGATGCCACGCAATCTGGACAACCGGATAGAAGTGATAACTCCGATTTATGATGCGGATTTGAAAGCGGATTTGAGACAAGTGGTCGAATTCGGATTGAAAGATACGTTGCAAGGACGTTGGGTGGATGGCAGTGGGAAGAATTTACCTTGGGACGGCAATGACGGACTTCCGTTCCGTTCACAAGAAGCGTTATACAATTATTATAAAGATTCAATAGGAGAAAACAATGAAAAAGGTTAATTACGCGGCGATTGATGTCGGCTCAAATGCTGTACGGCTTTTGATAAAAGGAGTTGATAAGGAGGCGATGACTCCGGATGAGAAGTTTTCAAAGGAATTGTTACTTAGAGTCCCTTTGCGTCTAGGTTTTGATGTGTTCACATTAGGTGCTTTATCGGATGCCAAAGCTGTAAAGTTGAAACGCTTGATGAAAGCATTTAAGCAACTGATGAAAATATACGATGTGGTTGATTATCGTGCTTGTGCCACTTCTGCCATGCGTGATGCAAAAAACGGGTCGGTTGTATTAAAGAATATAGAAAAAGATACCGGGATTCATATCGATGTGATTGACGGAAAAGAGGAAGCAGCTATCATTTACAATAATCACATGGAGTGTATCACGGATAGAACGGGAAACTATATGTATGTAGATGTGGGCGGAGGAAGCACTGAGATTAACTTCCTGACAAATGGTGAGTTAATCTATTCCAATTCCTATAACATCGGTACGGTGCGTATGTTGAGTAATGCAGTGGATGAAGAGGCTTGGATAACATTGCGGGAAGACTTGACTAAATTATATGAGTTCTATCCGAATATCAATTTAATCGGTTCGGGCGGGAATATTAACAAACTATTCCGTTTGGCAGAGAAGAAGGATAAGAAGTTGCAGCGGATGACGATATCTTCATTGGAAGATCTCTATGAAGCATTGAAGATCCTTCCTTTGGAAGAACGTGTAAAGCAGTTTAAACTGAAAATGGATCGTGCGGATGTGATTATTCCTGCTGCCGAGATTTATTTGTTTATAGCCAACATCGTTAAACCTGAATATATTTATGTTCCCATCATTGGACTATCCGATGGTATTATTGATAATCTGTTGCTAGAGGAAAAGCAAGAGGAAAACTAATAAGGATGGTTAAGGGACTGCTTGAATTATCCTTTAACTTTGAAAGAAATAAAACTATTTTTAGTAGCTTTGTGGCAATTAATAAATAATGAGCCATGAAGCTACTGTTCTTTGATCTTGAGACAACAGGCATTAAATATTGGAAAAACGGTATTCATCAGATAAGTGGTGAGATTGTCATAGACGGGGAAACAAAAGAGACTTTTAATTATAATGTCTGTCCCAACCCTCAATGTGAGGTAGATGAGACCGCTTTGCAGGTTTGTGGAGTAACTCGCGAACAGATATTTGCTTATCCGGATATGCACGAAGTATATTTGGAGTTTGTGAATATGCTGTCCAAATACGTCGATAAATATAACAAGGATGATAAGTTCTTTCTGGTTGGTTATAATAATGCTTCATTCGATAATTCTTTCCTGAAAGCTTTCTTTGTACAAAACGGCGACAGTTTCTTTTATTCCTGGTTTTGGGTGAACTCGATTGATGTAATGGTGTTGGCAACACAGCATTTAATGATGAAGCGTCATTTAATGAAAGACTTTAAGCAGGAGACGGTGGCCCGTACGTTGGGTATAGAATTGGATTCTTCCAGACTGCACGATGCTGCCTATGATATTTGGCTGACACGTCAGATATACGAGGCAGTGAAAAGCTTCTGACGATCGTCGGCAGGGAATCAGGAATATCTCTTCGGATAGCGGAATAAGATAGCCAGTAATGCGAATATTCCCATTGTCACCGGGTAATACAAATACCGGATGATACTTAATGGAGAAATAGAAGCAAGCTCTGCCGCTATAAGCATTTGTGCTCCGTAAGGTATAATACCTTGTATGAGGCATGAGAATGTATCAAGAATACTTGCGCTTTTTCTTTTATCCAAATGGAATTTATCTGCAATGTCTTTTGCTATCGGACCGATTGTGATGACAGCTATTGTATTGTTTGCCGTACATAGATTTGCGATACTTACGAGTGCTGCTATGCTGAGTTCGGCAGCTCTCTTGCTGTTTACATGTTTTGTCAGCTTCTCTATAATATAGGCGATGCCTCCGTTGTAACGGATCATTTCGAGCATTCCGCCTGCCATAAGGGTGATGATGATGAGCTCTCCCATGCCTGTAATGCCGTTGCCCATTGCTCCAAACCATCCGAAGAAATCGAATCCGGAAGTAAACAGCCCGATAATTCCGGTAACGGCAATACCCAAAAGTAAAACGAGAGTAACATTCAGTCCGGCAATGGCGGTTCCCAATACGACAAGATAGGGGATAACCTTTATCCATTCTATTTGTTGGATTTGTGCAGGAGCTTGTACGGATATACCTTCAAAGATATAAATGATTAGAACGAAGAGTGCGGCGGGAATAACAATCATGCTGTTTACTTTGAATTTATCCCGCATAACACATCCTTGTGTACGTGTCGCTGCTATTGTCGTATCTGATATGAAGGATAAGTTATCTCCGAAGAAAGCACCGCCTACTACGATAGCTACCATGAAAGGTAATGCTACTCCGGTCTTTTCCGCTATTCCTACTGCAACGGGGGTGAGGGCTACAATCGTTCCGACCGATGTGCCGATGGACAGTGATATGAAACAGGCTGCAATAAAGATTCCTGCCAACAAAAGATTATCCGGCAATATGGTGAGAGTGAGGTTCACGGTTGCATCAATCGCTCCCATAGCTTTCGCCGATTGTGCAAAAGCTCCTGCCAAGATGAATATCCATATCATTAACATGATATTTTTGTTGGAAGCCCCCATGGAAAAGTGATAGATACGGTCGTTCAGGTTTAGTCCTTTGGTAATAAGAATGGCGTAGACGGATGATACCAGAAATGCTACCGTGATGGGCACTTTGTAGAAATCATTGACAACGAGGGAAGTAACAAGATAAAGGCAGAGAAAAACAAATAAGGGACTTAATGCCCATAGACTTGGTTTATTGACAGTTGTATTGTTTGTATGCATAAGTAATCAATTCGGAAATATCTATTCCTTGTTAATTGTTAGTCTCGGTGTAATTTTAATCTTTTTACATCCGGTAAGTCCGTTTTCTATTCGTTTATTTAGTTCGTTTACTTCATCTTTATATTGGGTACGTATTCCACAGTTCCAGGCCTCTGTCAGTGGATATTTGTCAATGATATGTTGCATCAGTTCGTTCATGGAGGGAGCTGATTGCAACTTACTGTATTCTTCATACGTATAACTTAGGAAAACGACATTAGCGCCGATACCTCTGTTATCTAATAAGTATCCTTGTGCCAATCGGGTAGGATAAGCTAATTTACCCTGATAATAGGTATCTTGCGGATCGGGATAGGAGAGGATACGCGTCCGTCCTTCATCCATTATAACCGGGATATTTGCGTAATAATCTTTGCCGGTTTTATAAATAATGGTTTGAGGGCCGGTGGCTGCAAAGATTGGAGTTTCCATAGGGGATGTAACAGGGTTTACTACTGTCCGGCCGGAATGGCAGGACAGTAGGGTAAATAGTAGGAATGGAAGTAGGTATTGAACTTTCATTGTAATGTCATTCTTTTATGAATTTATGAGTTTCTATCTTATCATTGGATTTTACTTGGAGCATATAGCTTCCTGTCGGTAATGAAGACAGATTTATTTCAATATTACCGGATTGTAACGGTTTATTTGATAAAACTGTTTGCCCTGATAAGTTAAATATTTGTATATCGGTAACTTTTTCTTCAGAGTTGATATAGAGCGTATTATTGGCAGGATTCGGATAAATGTTGGTGGTAGCAATACTTTGTTTCGAAATACCGGAGGTGTTTTCGTTGATTGTAATTTTGATTTTATTGTCGTCAGACCAGAATATTCCTCCTAAACTCATACTATATGCGGCTACGTATGCAGTGTGTTCTCCCGCACTCTGGGTAACTAGTCCTGTCATTCGTACAGTCTTGCTTTCTCCGTCTTGAAGATATACCCCTTCTGCCCAGAAAATAGTTTGTCCGATAACAATACATAAAGCCTGATTAAATTCGGGACCTTTGTTTTTTACTGTAAATTCAAATGTTCCGCTTTCTCCTTCTGTCAATTCATCTATAACTTTTAAATCGGATATTTCTATCTCTGAATCCTGATTATCTTCTACATAGAAATTTGTTGTCTTGTCGGCAGTTATTGCATTTACATATTGAGCCATATAACATGGACCTTGCATGATATTCCATGTGTCGGAACCCTTAACTTTATATGCCGGATAGATCTTATAACTACCTTCCGGGAATGACGAACCTTTTACGGATAATGTGACCGGAATATATCTATTTGATGCTATGGTAACATTACTTTTCTCACTGATATATTGATAGTTACCATCTTGTTCTAAAGCTAATGCTATGCTTCCGGTAAATGCTTCTAAACCATGATTTGCTACAATATATATAAACTGAGTACTTGAATTTTCTGATATACTCTCATCATTGAAGTCCATTAGCATAAACTTCAAATCCGGTTCTTTGGGAGCTTGTACTTCGCCTTTTAGCGGTTGTATACCTATGATAGCAGATTGTCTGAAACTATATCCACCATAACCGCCACCGATACCTTCGATACCCGGACTAAGAATATTCAGTTCAAAATAACCGTTGCTTTGTCCGCCCCATCCCCAATTTATATGGAAAAGCCCGTCTTCATCATATCCGTCGCACACAAAAGAGTGTCCTCCTGCAGCTGATTGACCATTGTAGATGACCGGACGGTCATTACTTAATTCTTTTTTGATAAGGGATTTCCATTCATCAGTGGTATAATAATCACGATTGCAATATTTGACACTTGCTGCATCATAATTGAAATAATCCACTAAAGCACCGGCAATGGATGTATCGTAGGCATTGCTGACTATATAATGATAATCCATATCTACTGCTACTCCGCAATGATACATCAGTGTAGCTACAGCTGTAGCTTGTTCTTCGGAATATTCTCCGGGAGTGTATGTATCTAATATATTGTTCCAATCGTATGTCGTGTTCTCAAAATCCGCAGATAAATTCAATTTTACAGTAGTAGTCCTGTAAGAATGTTGGCCTACTCCATGAGTTGGATATTGGTGGAATTTCATAACCTGTGCCATTGCAGTGGCTACACATCCGGTGACAGATCTTTCACCGTCCGGAACATCAGGACAAAGATTGTTATAGGGAGCGTCTTGATTAAATGCGATTTTACCTAATAAAGGTTCTACTTTGCTCTTATATTCATTAGACTTAGAAGATTCTCCTTGTTGTGTCAGATTAAAATCTCCCGGTAGTTGTGATAGTCGTTTTAATTCATTCTTGTAGCAGTCGAGCCAATATTGAAAGTTTGCAGGAATATTGTCTATATCGAAATAACCGGAATCTGTGTATCCTAGTATGGCTTTATAGCGATCGTCACCGGAAACAAGAATGAATCCGTTGTTATCTTCACGATTAAAGACATAAAAGTAATTGTGGGATGAAGTGCTCTGTTCTAAATTCTTGTCTGTGCAAGTGTAGGCTAGTTGTAGTGTAGCTTGTGTGCTTGACTTGACTTTTGTTTGGTTCAGAGTTGTGTTACTTTTGATGAAAGACCCTGCAATGTTTTTCGCTGTAGTCACATCAATGGGATTTGCATAACTAGGTGCTAAGAAAATGCACGCTAATACGAATGATAGTAAAGTTCGTTTATCCATAAGATAGTAATTTTGTTCGGGGCAAAATTACTATAAATTCCGAAAGGAATGATAATAAAGATAGAAAAGATTTGTGTTGACTAAGCTCTCTATCAATATATCTGCAATCATGATGAACGATTCCATCCGCCGGAACCCGGACGAGGTCCTGATGTTGCTGGAACTGATACCCGACCAGTATAACATTACCGGGAACTATACGGAGATATGCACCTCGCTGGGATGGGGTAGGGGCGTATCTATCAGTTGCCATATTTTGCTGATTTAGCAGTTATTCAACTTTTACTTTGATTTGCCTTCACCTTATCACTCTTTGCTTCTTCATGATTGATTGGTAGTATGTTACAGTGAAGGCAACTTTTTTCTGACACGGATGGAGCTGAAGATAGATTTCTTTTATTATTAATCCGTTATAATCAGCCTAATCAGCGTTATCCGTAAACCAAGTTCTCTAAAACTATTATGAAAAAGTGTATGAATAACCAATCAACTTTTCGGGTGCAGTTCACTAAAAAAGTGCTTTCACTCTAATAGACTGTATGTCAATGATAAAAGAATAAAAAGTGATAAGGTGAAGACAGAAAAAAGTAATTTTGATTTATGCAAATACAGCATGAAGTTTTTAAAAATGACCTTGATGTTTTTAAAAAACATCGGGTTGATTGAAAAAAACATCAGGACGTTTGAAGACAAACATACGATCCTTTGTTTGCAAACGATAGGAGTTTGTGGACAAAGGACCGTACCTTTTTTATTTAAAGCAAGAATCTTTATAAGGTAACGCCTGTTTTGAAGATTGCAATCTCCCGATAACCTTTCTTTTCGTTGTTAACGGGTTCTCCGCTTGCTACCTTTATAATATAGTCAATGAAACGCTCACAGGTTTTCTCCATCGGTTCGTTTTCTACGATAACTCCTGCATTGAAATCAATCCATCCCGGTTTGTTTTTCGCCAGATTGGAGTTTGTAGAGATTTTCATTGTCGGAACAAAAGTTCCGAAAGGAGTTCCTCGCCCGGTAGTGAACAGAACCATGTGGCATCCGCAAGAAGCGAGGGCAGTGGCTGCCACTAAGTCGTTGCCCGGTGCGGAAAGCAGATTCAGACCTTTTACTTTTAGTCTTTCGCCATAGGCTAATACACCTTCAACATAGCTTTTGCCACATTTCTGTGTACATCCTAAAGCCTTATCTTCAAGAGTGGAAATACCTCCGGCCTTGTTGCCCGGTGATGGATTTTCTCCTACCGGTTCTCCGTGTGAAAGGAAGTACTCTTTGAAGTCATTGATAAGCTTAACGGTTTCATTAAATAGTTCTTTATTTCGGCAGCGGTTCATCAGGATGGTTTCGGCACCAAACATTTCGGGCACTTCTGTCAATACAGACGTTCCTCCCTGTGCAATTAAGAAATCGGAAAACATTCCTAAAAGCGGATTGGCGGTGATTCCTGAAAATCCATCGGAGCCTCCGCATTTTAAACCGACTCTTAATTCCGATAACGGAACATCGACACGAGTGTCTTTACTTGCTTTTGTGTATAACTCGCGCAATAATTTCATTCCTTCTTCAAATTCATCACCTACTTTCTGAGTAACCATGAAAGATACCCGGTCTTTATCATAATCCCCAAGAAATTCTTTGAAAACGTCCGGTTGATTATTCTCACATCCTAATCCTACCACCAAAACAGCTCCTGCATTTGGGTGAAGTACCATATCACGGAGAATCTTTTTGGTGTTTTCATGATCATCTCCCAATTGAGAACAGCCGTAATTGTGCGTAAATGCGACGATTGCATCAACATCTTTGCTATCCGTTTCTTTGCGAAGCGCTTCTGCCAATTGGTTCACGATACCGTTCACGCATCCTACAGTCGGAATAATCCAAATCTCGTTGCGCACGCCTACGTCACCGTTTCTACGACGGTAACCTTTGAAGGTTAAATCCTTTTTGGGTATATCCAATGATACAGGTATCGGATTATAGGTATATTCTAATAAACCGGCCAAATTGGTCTTGATGTTTTTCTCATTTATCCAGTCACCTTGTTTGAGAGCGGTAAGGGTGTGTCCGATAGGATAACCGTATTTTATGATGTTCTCTCCTTCGGTAAAGTCTTTGAGTGCCACTTTGTGTCCGGCCGGAACGTCCTCATTCAAGTGGATGGTTATGTTATCCACGGTAATAATTTCACCGGCTTTGAGATCGGTGATCGCTACAATCACATTGTCATCCGGATTGATTTTTAAATACTTAGTTTCCATTTTATTCTATAAATAAGTTTAATGTTTTATTGTTGAAATTTTAAATAGTAGTCGATCGTCTCTTTGGTAATAAGGTCAATCGGCATATAATTAATGGTCTGTATGTCTTTCTTGAAAATAAGGTGTTCGCAAAATGCTTTTATACTGTTGTACCCTTGTATCTCCGGTTGCTGGGCAATGAGGAACGTTACAAAACCCTGTTTTAAGCTAACTACGTTGCGGTCTAATAAATCATATCCCACCAAGCCGAAATTATCCTTTTTCCTATTTTGCAGATATTCGCCGATGATATATACTTTGGAGTTAAAGGTAATACCGCAAGTGACATTCGGATGTTCTTCAAAGAATTTGTCCAGCATACTATTATCTTCACTCGGACGTTTTGCATGAAGGTCAAGCTCCAGTATCTTACAGTCGGGATGATGTTCCTGCATATATTGTTTAAATCCTATTTCTCTGTTTTCCTGTTGGTTTGATCCTACGATTCCTTCATTAATTTTACGGAATATAACAATCTCCTCTTTATTATCGGCAATCATCATTAGCATGCGGGCGGCAAAATATCCGCTTTGACGGGAGTTTTGTCCGAAGAATGCCAACGGGGGAATTTCTTTAATATTAGAGTCTATATATATATAAGGTATAAGAAGAGAATCCAATTCATCGGTAAATATCTTGGTAAACTGAGGTGCCGTGGGAGCAAATATAACTCCATCCGGTGTTTCGGATAGCACCTTTTGGGCTGCCGCTAAAAAAGAAGTATAATCATAAGGATCATAATAGGCTGTTTTTACTGAGATATGAAAATCGGAATAGGTGGTAATGGCTTCATTTATTCCCTTTTCTACTGCTGTCCAATATTCTCCTTCCAGATGTTGGGGCAGAAGACAAGAGAATAGATACTTTTTGTTGGAGGCAAGGGCACTTGCATACATATTGGGTTGGTAGTCCAGTTGCTTCAATATTTCCTCAACTCGTTTACGGCTCGATTCTGATACTCCGGAACGGCCGTGTATGACGCGGTCTACTGTTCCAACGGATACATCTGCCAGCCTGGCAATGTCTTTTATTCTGATTCTCTCAGGTAGTTTATTCATATTATACCTTATTTATATAGGACTTCGTGCACGGGCACAATAATAATTTCAATTTTTTCGTCACAAATATATAACAATTTTTGTAATTACGAAAATTGTTGTATCTTTGTGCACGCACACGGAAGATATATTTTAAGTATGATATTGTTCTGTATCACCTTTATATCAGCAGTTTGTGCCGTATTTAAGTGTTTGATTATAAATTGAAACATAATATATTAATTAATAACTTATTTATTAAAAAACAAAACTATGGGAAAGAAAGTTGTTACATTAGGCGAAATCATGTTGAGATTGTCAACTCCGGGTAATACTCGTTTTGTTCAGTCTGATTCATTTGATGTTGTGTATGGTGGTGGTGAAGCTAACGTTGCCGTTAGTTGCGCTAATTATGGACACGATGCATATTTCGTAACTAAACTCCCAAAACACGAGATTGGTCAGTCGGCTGTAAATGCTTTAAGAAAATATGGTGTAAAGACTGATTTCATTGCGCGTGGTGGTGACCGCGTTGGTATTTACTATCTTGAAACAGGTGCATCCATGCGTCCGAGTAAGGTTATTTATGACCGTGCTCACTCAGCCATTGCAGAAGCGGATGCTGCTGATTTTGATTTTGATGCTATTATGGAAGGTGCCGACTGGTTCCATTGGTCAGGTATTACTCCCGCTATTTCTGATAAAGCTGCCGAATTAACTAAGTTGGCTTGTGAGGCTGCAAAGCGTCACGGTGTAACTGTTTCTGTTGATTTAAACTTCCGTAAGAAATTGTGGACAAAGGAAAAAGCGCAGTCTATTATGAAACCTTTGATGCAATATGTTGATGTTTGTATCGGTAACGAAGAAGATGCCGAACTTTGCTTGGGCTTCAAACCGGATGCTAATGTAGAGGCGGGTGAAACAAATGCTGAGGGCTATAAGGGTATCTTCAAGGCAATGGCAAAAGAATTTGGATTTAAATATGTTATTTCTACTCTTCGTGAATCATTCTCTGCCACTCACAACGGATGGAAAGCTATGATTTACAACGGTAGCGAATTCTATGAATCAAAACGCTACGATATTAATCCTATTATTGACCGTGTAGGTGGTGGTGATTCATTCTCCGGTGGTATTATCCATGGTTTGATGACGAAGCCTAACCAAGGTGCTGCTCTTGAGTTCGCTGTAGCCGCTTCTGCTTTGAAGCATACGATTAATGGTGACTTTAACTTAGTTTCTGTGGAAGAAGTTGAAGCTTTGGCTGGTGGTGATGCTAGTGGTCGTGTACAGAGATAGGATTTGAATTAATAATTAACAATTAAGAATGGAAAACGGGGAATACTCGTCATTCTTAATTTATATAACTAAAAAATAAAATGGCAAAGTTTGATAAGATAGCCGTATTGAACAAGATTGGTTCTACCGGCATGGTTCCTGTGTTTTACCATAAAGATGCAGAAGTAGCAAAGAAAGTAGTGAAAGCCTGTTACGAAGGTGGAGTTCGTGCATTTGAATTCACTAATCGTGGTGACTTCGCTCACGAAGTGTTTGCCGAAGTAGTGAAGTTCGCAGCCAAAGAATGTCCTGAAATGGCGATGGGAGTAGGTTCTATCGTTGATCCGGCAACTGCTGCCCTTTATTTACAGCTTGGTGCTAATTTCGTTGTAGGTCCGTTGTTTAATCCGGAAATCGCTAAGATTTGTAATCGCCGTTTAGTTGCCTATACTCCGGGATGCGGAAGTGTTTCTGAAGTAGGTTTCGCACAAGAAGCCGGTTGCGATCTTTGCAAGATATTCCCGGGTGACGTTCTCGGTACAAAATTAGTGAAAGGTTTGTTAGCTCCTATGCCATGGTCTAAGTTGATGGTTACCGGTGGTGTTGAACCGACACAGGAAAATCTGACAGGTTGGGTTAAAGCCGGAGTATTCTGTGTAGGTATGGGCTCTAAACTTTTCCCGAATGATAAAGTTGCTGCTGAAGATTGGGCTTACGTAACAGCTAAATGTAAAGAAGCATTAAGCTATATTCAGGAAGCTCGTAAATAATGCAATAAAAAACGGCTTAATGATTAAGCTGTACTTTGAAATCCTTCGATTGGGTTAGTTAGTAAGAAGGCATTTCTATCATTTTGTTTAAAGGTGTTTTAAAGGTGATGAACCATCGAAAACGACTGTGTTAGTGAGGTCTGTTTTCGGTGGTTCGTTATTTTTATTAGCTCGGTTTTCTTTAGTTACTTAAAAGTATTACTTTTGCCTCATTGAATATAATAACAGTAATTGGGTATGGAAACAGGATTAACATTTACAAGTAAAGCAGTTGTAAAAAAGGAAAATACAGCTATAACGATGGGCTCGGGAGATATGGAAGTTTTTGCTACTCCTGCAATGGTGGCATTGATGGAGAATGCAGCGATGAAAGCTGTCGCTGCGGAGTTGTCCGAAGGAGCCACTACGGTAGGTGCAATGATGAATACCTCACATATCAAACCGTCTCCGCTTGGTGCGGAGGTATCTGCCACTGCGGTACTCACTGAGGTTGACGGTCGTAAACTTACTTTTTCCGTAAAAGCGAGTGATGAAGCCGGAGTGGTAGGTGAAGGTACACATATTCGCTATATCGTTGACCGGGAACGTTTTCTTTCCAAATTGAATAAATAGTATATAGTATTGGTAATGACTGAAACAATCACCTTGATGTTTTTTAAAAACATAAGGTTGATTGTGAACAAACATCAGGGTGTTTTTCAAAAACATCGGGTTGATTGAAAAGGTGACATTATTGACATCGGATAAATTAGAATCGGTTTGAGTTATTTAGATCGTATAGTCAATTAGGTGAATTGAGTATCTGGCTATGTACAAATATAAAGAAACCAAGTAAGAATCGTTTCTTAAATTTGATATTAAAAAAGACAAACTTGAAAGAAGTTTGCCTTTTTTAATATTTAAGGAATGAAAGGACATTGATATTTCGCAATGGTCCTTTCTTCCGTTTTCTTCACTATATATACTTTCGAATACCTGTTATAACTTTTGTTATACACTACATAACCATAGCCTTCCTGAGTAGAAAGTTTTTCATTCCATCCATATGAGGAATAGACGTTATATCTTCAAGCCCATTTACAGGTCCTATTTCTGATACAACATCATCAGAAAAAATTCCGGCACGCGAAAACATAGGATGGAAGAAAAAAGAACTGTCAATTGTTGCTCCGTAATATGAATCTACCGTTATTACACCATCTTTATCATTTTCATCATCGTCATCACCACAAGACGTTAATATTCCCATAGGAATCACACACACGAATACCCACAATAACCAAGAATACATGTTCCTTTTTCCTAATGTAATTGTTTTCATAACTTTGTTTTTTAGTGTTTATAGTATTATTATTTCACACAGGTATCTTTACGTTTTTTTATCGTAAAAAAAACTCTTTTACTGGTCTTAATCACCAGCAAACAATTTTATAGCAATCCCTAGAGTGATATCCCAAACAAACTTTCCGCCAAATTTGTCTCCTTCTTTTGTTTTGAAAGCCTCTTTCAAGTTACCAATACCTAATCCCAAACCACCAAAAACTCCGAAACGGGTAGAATCACCGAAATAATAATTATACGATAAATCTAAGCTCAAAGCATATCCGGGACACACCGGTGTTTCAGAAAAAGTAACGCCCATATTAAATTCCTGTTCATCGTCATCTCCCCAAATACCGTAATAACCGAGTCCACTATGCCAGGAAAGTTTATCTTTATTGTCACTATTGAATATCCAGTCTTTACCTACTCCACCATAAAGAATAAAACCTCCTGCATTACCAAGGCACGCTTTTAACCGGGCGAATTCACCATACATATGCGAAGCACCTAAATTAAATGTAAGATTAGGATAGCCTACAGCCGAGTATCTCATGCCCGAATAAGCCATTCGCCCCATACTGCTACCCAAGTTGGAAACTGCATTTTCTACTACATTAACCGTATTTTCCTGGACTTCTCTACGGTAAGTATTAGTATTGCCTGATGTACCGGAACTACTGTCATGGTATAAAGTTTTGAGAACATAAGTGCGTACGGTGGGTTGTCCACTACGTATAGATGTAGAACCTCCCGGATTCACAATCTGTCTTTTCTGACAGTCATAAGCCTCAAACCAAGAAAGATTACCATTGATAGTAATACTACCTCTTACTGTATAAGTACCTTTGGATGTTTTCAATGTAACCGGTTCGCAAATATCACTACCAACCCTGAAAATATTGACAATATCTTGCGCTGTAAGAAAAGTAGGTATAATTAATAAAAATAGGCATAATGTTCTTCTTTGTTTTATAACAAAACTCATTGATGCTTTTTTCATATTCTTTCGATTATAAATTAATGACACGTTCTAATTATTTCTTTGGGTTCAAGAAATTGACATCAACCGATAAAAAATAGCATTTATCGTAGAGATTGCCTGTTAAAATCATCTTTTTGCCATTACGTTTGATTTCGTATGTGTCGTTTTTGTTTGCCTGGTGGATAAATGCAGGAAAACTTATTTCACAATAATC
Source organism: Bacteroides sp. OM05-12 (assembly GCF_003438995.1). Taxonomy (GTDB): domain Bacteria; phylum Bacteroidota; class Bacteroidia; order Bacteroidales; family Bacteroidaceae; genus Bacteroides. Next base: position 83,780 of record NZ_QSUN01000008.1, on the reverse strand, counting down.
AAAAAAAGCATTGTTTTCAATACGATTACATATTGGACTTTCTTGGAAGGCATATGGAAATACATCTGTAAGTCCGGTAAGCAATTTTCCCAAACATTGTTTTTTGAATTTAATAGAGATGGGATGAGATTCTCTTTGTAACCTTCCGTTAAGATACATTTTATATTTTACCTCGATACGTGACTTACCATTGATTTTAAGTATTTCATCACCAGGCTGAAGTCCCAATTTATCTGCCGGGCTATCTTTATATATGTCGGTTACTATAGGAAAGTTTTCATCCCAACAAACACCTGACCATGCCTTGCAAGGTTGCAAAAATACATTTCTACCCGGGAAAGCGCGACAATACTTAAGTACCTTATGACTGGCTGAACTGAGGCTTTCACTATAGTTCAATCTTTTTGAGTAGCGAAGTTGCCATAGGACTGGCGGAATGCTTTGATTTGGATCTAGCATTTTTTTTGCGTCTAACAAAGAAACTTCTAAAAAATGAGTGCTTGATATATTTTCATGAGTATAACCGCCGTCAGTTATTTTTTGAGGAGAGCGTTTAAATGAGTTTATATAAGTACCGTATTTCCCTTGTGTTACATAAGTATTACTTCCCCGGTCAACATAGGTCGTTGTTTGCGGAACATAAGTGGATGTAACTGATTCTTCCTCGTTGAATGATACTTTGAGAATCATATCGGGATTTTCGTCATCGACGATGAGTGGAAATCCGCTATTCATTAAAGAATTGAGAGCTTCTTTGGCAAGCTCCTTTTCTAATAGCGGATCTGATGAAGATAATACAATAGATACTTTACGGAATTTGCTCCAGTCGGGAATGTCGTCATCTGTTTTAATTTCTATCCCACTATTTTTATAGTTGTCTATTATTGAACTACTAAAGACAAACACCCCATCTAAATTTTCAAATGTTTCGTCGAAACCGCGCATATTCAAGTTGACGGGGGTATATTCAAGGTCATAGTCTACATCGTGGAGTATCGAGTGCAAAACCAAACTCACTCGTCCGTCGCGTCCATTTAGCATAGGATAGATGTCTTCGGGTACTATAGTGTTTACATCTTTTCCGTTTATAGAGATGATATAATCTAAATTAGCAGGTACGAAATCTTTTGTCCCTGTTATATCATCCATATAGATGAAATTGTAGAAACTTACTACGGTCAATTTGTCCGGATTATACTTTTTTAGCCGATTGACCCACATTGCATTAGTAGAACTGTTAACTGCCGCACAGAGGGGGAGTGTCATTACACTTATTACTACAAAAAGGAGAAATAATTTTTTCATAATGCTTGCATCTAAAATTAATATCATTAATTTTCATTGTGCAAAGAACGCGAAAAAGCATCAAAGAGATCTATATGACATATGATACAAATGATACATTTTTGTATCGTATTTGATACACAGATTTACTTTTGTAATTCATTTGAATACAGTTGAAAGAAATCATAATCCAAAGCACGGGAAATACGTAATAACAATCGCGTATCGATACTGTCCTTTTCGAAAAGTCGGTAGAGATTAGCACGTTCACAAGAAAGTAAGCGAGCGAGGTGAGAAACAGTCATTCCTCTTTCCATCAATCGTGCCTTGATAAGTTGTCCGATAGGTTTCATGGTTTTATTTGCCTGTCATAACCTGCAAGCCCTTATGCAGTCGTTATTCTTTATATTATGTATAGGACTTGAACTTTTCCCGACTGATATACTTACTTCAATTGGCGATTTTTCAGATATAGGAGCAAGAAAAGTAATACATAATACTACATGATGCATAGAAACATAAAAAAAGCGTGAACTTACTTTTTTTATTCATATCTGAAGGTATCGCCAAACACCTGATCTGTCAAATAAAAGAAAGTAAAGCCCACGCCGTAAGCGTGAGCACCAGACTTTACTTCTTTGACAGATCTTCAAATTGGCGATTTTTCAGATATCAAAAAGTTAAAGCTAATGCTTTATTCATATTTTCTAAACTAATGCAAATTTAGATAAAAATATTCGATTTATAAGCGTGCTTCATAAAAGAATAGCTTGTTTTATTATAGTTTCACTATATAACATCAGGTTGATTGAAACAGTGACAAGTGACA
>NZ_QSUN01000008.1:0-81657 GCF_003438995.1 Bacteroides sp. OM05-12 | reverse complement strand
CATCAGGTTGATTGAAACAGTGACAAGTGACAGAAATGACAGCGGTTTTCATAAACTTATATAGATGTATATAAATATATAGTAGTATATACACTATACTTATTATATATTAATCACTATATATCTTTTAAAAAGTCTGTCATTCTTGTCACTTGTCACTAATCGTAAGTATCAATACTTTTTCTTTTGCATATTCTCAGAGCAAATTATCGAATCGTATCTTTTGTTTATATCCATCTATACTCATAAATAGGTATTCTCCTTGCACTTTTTCATTATATATAGGTATTGTCCTATCTTTTAACTGCCTATACCTTTGCAACGAATTAAAATTTGGAAAATATATATAATATTAATTCTAAAAAGATGCAAAGATCAGTAAGAATGAAGATAAAGAACTTTGTGGGCAAGAGTGCCTGTTCTTTATTGTTGGTAGGTATGTCTATGCCTGTTTTGGCTCAGAATGATTCTGTACCGATGCGGCATAAAGGTCGTCTTTCTTTTGGGGGTTATGGAGAGGCGGTTTATACTCGTAATTTTTATAGCGATAACTGGAAACGCTATACGGATGCTTCAAAATATAAAGATGCTGACGGTCACGGTCGTTTTGATCTCCCTCATGTGACGTTCTTTATCGGTTATAATTTCGGGAAAGGGTGGAAGATGTACAGTGAAATTGAATTTGAGCACGGAGGTACCGAATCTGCCATGGAAATAGAGGAAGAAGAGAACGGTGAGTACGAAAGTGAAATAGAAAGAGGCGGTGAAGTTGCTTTGGAACAATTCTGGATTGAAAAATCCTTTTGTAAGGCAGCTAATCTGCGTTTGGGACATATTATTGTTCCGGTAGGTTTGACTAACAATAACCATGTACCGACAGAGTTTTTCGGCGTGTATCGTCCTGAAGGTGAAAATACGATATTTCCTTGTACTTGGCATGAAACAGGTGTCAGCTTCTGGGGGCGTGCAAAGGACTGGCGTTATGAAATAATGTTTATCGCAGGTTTGGATGCCGATCGTTTTAATGAACAAAACTGGATACAGGGAGGTGCGGGTTCTCCTTATGAATTTAAGATAGCCAACTCTTGTGCCGGTGCATTCAGAGTAGATAATTATTCGATACCGGGATTGCGGATGGGATTAAGCGGTTATTATGGAAATAGCGGTAATAACAGTTTGAGAACGGCAACTGCCAGCAATAAAGTGAAGGGAGCTGTATTTATCGGGGCTTTTGATTTCGATTATGATGCGCACAACTGGATTGTTCGCGGTAGTTTTGATTATGGACATTTAGGAGATTCTAAAGCAATTTCTCAAAACAATAAATCTATGCCCAGCGCATCTCCTTCACCAAGGACAAACGTTGCTTCGGATGCATTATGTGCAGGCGTAGAAATGGGATATGATTTCTTTTCTCTAACGAAATTACGTGATGAACAGAAACTTTATTTGTTCGGTCGCTATGATTATTATGATTCCATGTATAAAGTGGAAAAGGGCATACAAAACAATGAGTGTTGGGAGCGTCATCGTGTTGCATTCGGTTTGAATTATTATCCGATGAAAGAGATTGTAATCAAAGCGGAGTATTCGAAACGCTTCTTGAAGAGCCAATACAATGATGAACCGAGTTTCTCTATCGGTGTGGCTTATGCAGGTTTATTTACCAGATAAATATATTTAATAATAAAAATAGATAGGTATGAACAAGTTATTTAAATTCCCATTTTTGATGGCTTTTGCCATTGCCTTAGGAACCGGTTTCGCATCTTGTAGTGATGATGACGATACTGATTCGGATCATAATGTTGGCGGTGCAGGCACTGTAACTGCCGAGACTTTCAAGTCCGTACTTGAGCAATATGTGAATTATACGGTTATCCCGACTTATAAGACGTTGGCGGATAAGGCAATTATTCTTGATAAAGCAGTCAATAGATTGAATGAAGACAGAAGTGATGCCAATTTAGCGGTAGCTTGTCTGGCTTGGCGTGATGCCCGTCAGTACTGGGAGCTAAGTGAATCTTTCCTTTATGGTGCAGCGGCAGATTACAGTATAGACCCGCATATCGATTCATGGCCTTTGGATAAGACGGCTCTTGATAATTTACTTGGCAACAATTACCTTTTAGATAATTTTGATGCAGGTAATCTGGGAAACAACTTATTGGGATTTCATGGTTTGGAGTATATCTTGTTTAGCGAAGGAAAACCGAAAGGAGTTAGCAATATCACAGAAAACCAATATAAATATGCCGTAGGTGTAGCGGATGACCTTGCCGTACAATGTGTACGTTTGGAAGCCAGCTGGGCAGGAGTGGATGCTTTGAGCGATGTAAAAACCGGTATTGAAATAGAAGATGAAGACGGAAATGCTTTTGATGCAACGAAAGAGGAACTTCTGGAAGCTAATGAATTGACTCCGACCCGTAATTATGGGGAAGAATTGATTGCAGCCGGTGAACAGGGTAATAAGAACTATAAGACATCAACAAGCGGAATTGCCGAAATCATACAAGGTTGTTTTGATATTGCCGATGAGGTAGGCAACTCTAAGATTTATACTCCATGGTATAAACAAGAAGTTTTGGAAGTGGAATCATGGTATAGCTTCAATTCTTTGAAAGACTATGTAGATAATATTAGAAGCATTGAGAATGCTTATCTGGGTGGTATGGCCGATGTGGCAGAATTTGATTATACATCACAAGGAGAAGGAAAAACGGCTGCCATGAAGGGAAATCGTAATGAAGCTCTTTCGGTCAGTGCTTGTGTGAAGAAACTGGATGCGGATTTGGATACCAAACTGAAAGCGGCAATTGCGAATGCAATCGAAAAGATAAACGGCATACCTGCTCCATACAGGAATAATCTGGATAAAACAACAGAGATTAAAGCTGCAATGGATGCTTGTAACGAGCTCGCTACTACTTTGACGGAAATAAAGCAGAGAATAGAAGAAAACTAACGAGTAAATCATATCATATTATAATAACCGAGAAAAAGCATGTTGGCTCCTGCCGGCATGCTTTGGATGCTTAAAAAAGAATTTAGTTATGAGCAAACTTAAATTATGTTTATCATGCTTGTTGGTGTTGTCATTCATTGCGTGTGATGATGATAATTCTGACAACAAGGGTGACGGAGGAAATGGCAAAATTCCGGAAGAATTACAGGAAGAACTGTATACCGGCGGACAGTTGGGTACTACTTTTAATTCTACAGCCAGTGCTTACGAACAATCAACTCCGGTAGTAGATAATGACCTCGCTATGGCGGCAGCTTTCAAACGGGGTGAGCGTACTTTTGAATTTACATTCAATTCAAATAAGGAAGAGGTACGTAGTGGATTAGGTCCGGTTTATCTTCGTAATTCATGTATCTCATGCCATCCGGGATACGGACATGGTAAAAGAATGGACCGATACCGTGCCAACGATTACGGCAATGGTTATCTTCTTGTCGTATATGATAAAGACACTTATGCTTATGTTCCGGAGCTGACCGGTATGCCGCAAAGTCAAGCGGTAGCTCCTTTTTTGCCTCCGGTGAACGAACAAGGGATTAAAGTTACATGGAAGAATCATACGGATACGTACGGAAATAAGTTTGATGACGGAGAAACGTATGAATTGATTTATCCGGAAGTGACGATCGATCCGGCTTATATTAATACCAATCCCAAGCCGACCAACTATGATGTACGTTTGGAGGCTACAATCGGTATTTACGGAACCGGACTGTTGGATGCTATTCCTGATGATTCTCTTCGTGCGGAATATGAGAAGCAGCAGGCACGCGGTTATTGTCAGGGTAAAATAGGTAAAGATATTACGGAAGTGGACGGGACTACTCATCCGGCTCGTTTTACGTATGCTTTATCCCGTGGAACACTTCAGAATGGTCCGGGTGCCAATGCTATTTGGAATATTACCAATGTAACCCGTTCCGACCGTCGTTATCATTACATGACAGCGGCTTATGCGACGGCAATGTCTGAAAATGCAGATGTACAGGCCGATTTCTATAATAAATTTCCGGAATACAATAAAACGGGAGATGTAAAGACCGATATTTATAATTATCTGATGTCTCCGGATAAAGATTTGGCGGTGGAAATGACCGATGAGGATTATTTGGATTTTATGATTTGGCATCGCGGCTTGGCAGTTCCGGCTGCCCGTGATCTTGATAACACAGTAGTGCAGCAAGGTCGTAAATTATTTTATTCGATAGGCTGTACTGCTTGCCATCGTCCTTCATGGACTACAGGTGAAGATAATTACAGTGGTGATCCGATGGTAAAAGGCAAGCTGCCCAAGTATCCGAATCAAAAGATTTGGCCGTATACAGACTTAATGCAACACCGTCTTGAGATGGTAAATGATATCCGTACGGGATGGTGTCGTACTACTCCGTTGTGGGGACGCGGACTTTCCGATAAATGTACCGGTGCGGGTGAACATCTACATGATATGCGTGCACGTAACTATATCGAAGCTATTATGTGGCATGGTGGCGATGCACAGAAATCCAAAGAAAAGTTCAGAGCATTAAGTAAATCGGATAGGGATGCAGTCGTGAAGTTCCTTGAATCGATTTAATTTTGCTGATATTTTGAGAATGTCCGAAAGGGTATAAATGAAGTTTGTTATACCTTTTTCGGCATCTTCTCATTAAAGTGGGATAGACATATTAGGATTTTCAGGGCTTTTTCACGATAATCTTTTTAATCTCAATCGTTATAATTGATGAAGAAATTATCATTTTCTCTTTTAGGTATTATCGTTGTTATTTTATCTGTTGCCACATTTTTGGAAAAGTATGATGGTACGGATTTCGTTAATAATCATATATATGGCGCATGGTGGTTTTCATCCTTATGGATGATTCTGGCATTGTCGTCATTTGCTTATATGCTGAGCCGAAAGTTGCAACGCAATCTTCCGGCTTTTCTTTTGCATTTCTCTTTCTTCCTGATTCTTGCCGGAGCATTGCTTACTTCATTAACCGCTCAACATGGAATTGTGCACTTACGTATGAATGAACCTGTCTCTGCATTTATTACAAATGAGGAAGAGCATATAGATATGCCTTTCACGCTGACTTTAGATACTTTCGTGGTATCTTATTATCCCGGAACAAATGCAGAAGCAGATTATATCAGTAAGTTTACCGTGTCTTCTCCCGATGGAGGTTCTTTTCAGGAGCAAGTATCTATGAACCGTATTTTCTCATATCACGGCATACGTTTTTATCAGGCTTCTTATGACAGTGACCGGCAAGGAAGCATACTTACGGTTAACTGTGACCGTTGGGGTATTCCCGTTACCTATGCAGGGTATTTCTTTTTATTCGCGATGATGCTATGGAATCTCTGTTCACGTAATGGTTATTTCCGTCGTGTGTTAAGAAGCGGTTTGCTGAAAAGGAGTATATGTGTATTGGTCTTATTGGGAATATATGGTCTTGCCACTGCCGGAAACCGGACATTAACCAAGGTAGATGCTACCTATATGGGACAGGTGCAGGTATTGTATAACGGAAGAATAGCCCCTTTGCAAACTTTGGCTTATGATTTTACCCAGAAATTGACAGGAAAGATGGCTTATAAAGGCAATACGGCAGAGCAGATATATTTAGGATGGTTATTGTTTTCTTCTTCCTGGCAGGAAGAACCGATGATTTATGTAAAAGATGCAGTACTCAGGGATGTATTGGGCTTTAAAGAGGAACGTGTTTCACTGAAAGACTTCTTTACGTCTCAAAATGAATATCGTCTTGAACCGTATTTGAACGGAGAACCGGGTAAATTAAAAAAGGCGGCGGTAGAAACAGACGAAAAGATACAACTATTGTCGATGTTGCATGAAGGTGAATTATTTAAAGTATTTCCTGTGACGCTAAACGGGCAGACAGTTTGGTATGCTCCTGCCTCTATGCTTCCGCCAGAGATAAGTGATGCGCAATGGCTTTTCATTCGTAAAGGAATAAACCTGCTGGCAGAGTCTGTTTTAAAGAATGACAGTGAACAAGTCCGGTATTTTATTTCCAAGCTGATAACTTATCAGCAAAAGAATGGGGGAGAATCCTTGTTGCCCGAAAGGAAAATAAAAGCGGAAAGACTGTATAATCATGTTCCGTTCGCTACCTTATTATATAGGATAAATCTGACGGTAGGACTGCTTGCCTTCTTTGTGTTTTGTTTTTATTTGTTGAAAGGTAGGAAATTATCCTGTTTGCCAACAGTGTTTACCGATATATTTTCCGGAGTTCTTTGGCTCTCTTTCCTGACATTGAGCTTTTGTCTGCTGTTGCGTGGTTATATCAGCGGCAGATGGCCGATGGGCAATGGCTATGAAACAATGATGATGATGGCATGGTGTATTCTGCTGACTGCACTTATTGTATGGCGTAGATTCCGTTTGATGCTTCCTTTCGGACTTTTACTTTCCGGATTTTGCTTGTTGGTATCTTCCATCGGACAGATGAATCCGCAGATAACCCCTTTGGTTCCCGTACTTTCATCCCCTTTATTGAGTCTGCATGTGTCGTTGATTATGATGTCGTATGCACTCTTCTCTTTTACTTTTCTCAATGGACTGCTGGCTCTGATTCTTAATCGGTCGGAAGCAAACGGGCAGATAGAAATATTGCACACCTTGTCACAACTGTTTCTTGTCCCGGCATTATTTCTGCTCGGAGCGGGAATCTTTATCGGAGCTATATGGGCAAATGTTTCTTGGGGACGTTATTGGGCATGGGATCCGAAAGAAGTATGGGCGTTGATTACATTCTTGGTTTATGCCTTTGCATTGCATACGGATTCCTTGCGTATTTTCCGTAAACCATTGTTCTTTCATGTCTATATGATCCTTTCTTTCTTAACAATTCTGATGACTTATTTCGGAGTAAACTATTTCTTGGGCGGGATGCATAGTTATGCGGGATAATTGTGTACCTTTGCCCCCCGAAAATGAAAGTCATCTTATATGAACATAAATAATAGAGCGAAAGGATTTGTCTGCGGATCGGTTGCTGCGGCTACTTACGGTATGAATCCATTGTTTACGCTTCCTCTCTATCAGGAAGGAATGTCTGTTGATTCGGTATTGTTTTACCGGTACGGATTTGCTGTCCTTATCCTCGGCATCATGCTGAAACTTCAGGGGCAATCGTTTGCTTTAAAGAGGAATGAGATACTGCCTTTGATAGTCGGAGGATTGTTGTTCTCGGCATCTTCCTTTTTCCTGTATATCAGTTATAAGCACATGGATGCGGGGATAGCTTCCACCATACTTTTTGTATATCCGGTCATGGTGGCCGTTATTATGTTCTTGTTTTTCCATGAGAAGGTGTCATTATTGACTACCTTTTGTATTTTGCTTGCCCTTTCGGGGATAGCATTGTTGTATAAGGGAGATGGCGATGAAACCCTGAGTTTGTTCGGAATGCTTTTGGTTATTCTTTCGTCTTTATCGTATGCTATTTATATCGTAGGTGTAAACCATTCTTCACTTAAAACGATGTCTACCGGTAAGTTAACGTTTTATGCATTGCTTTTCGGATCATCGATTTATATTGTCCGTTTGAATTTTTGTACGGAGCTTCAAATGATACCTTCTCCTTCGGCGTGGGTTAATATCTTGGCTATGGCGTCTTTGCCGACGGTTATCTCTTTATTATGTACAGCTATTGCCATTCATAGTATCGGCTCTACGCCGACAGCTATTCTTGGAGCTTTGGAACCTGTCACGGCTTTGTTCTTCGGGGTAATGATATTCGGTGAACAGCTGACGCCGCGTATTATTATGGGTATTTTAATGATTCTTGTTGCTGTGACATTTATTGCGGTAGGGAAGCCGATGATGATGAAAGTAAATCATCTTTTCGTTCGGTTGCGCCATTCCCGCTGAAGTCTTAATTCTCTATCTTTTAGGTACGGATTACGCAGAAAAGAGTAAAGAAATAACCCGTGTAATCGGCATAATCCGCGCCTAAAGAATGATAAAAGATAGCTGATTTTAGTTTTGACACCCCCCGATAAGAAAATCGGGAATCAAGCACTCTTTTTCTTTCCGCAGAATCGTTTGCACTGTTGGCAAATATCATATCCTAACATGGCACCGAGTATGAAATCTTCTTCCGGTGTAAGTCGGTTCAGCGGTCGATTGATGAAATGTCTGATAGCATTCATGCACTCTTTCTTCCCGAAAAAGAGGTTTATCTTGTTGTCGCTGACTTCTTGTGTCAGATAACAGATATTTTGATTCTTCAGGCGGCGAACGGCAAATTCTTCATATTCTTTATTCATGGTGTAAAGCACCATATTGCGTACACCCTTTTTGAATTCGTAAATGTGGTTCAGGAAGATTCTTACCTCTCCGGGAACTGCTCGTTCGTTTTCCATCGCAATGAATGTTGATCTTTTAGTTGTTTATGCAAAGAGTTTTGATCCATTCGTCGATGCGCTCTTCTGTCTTTCCGTCTTCGTTTACATCGTCAATGGCCACACCGATGAATTTTCCGTCGATAACGGCTTTGGAGTTATCGAATGTATAACCGTCAACAGGTATTGAACCGCAGAATTTACAGCCGGTAGCTTTCAAGTCATCGTGGATGATACCCATTCCGTCACAGAAAGTATCGCTATAAGATTCAGAATCACCGCAACCAAACAGTGCAACACATTTTCCTGTAAGATTCATTCCTGCCAGTATTTTTAACGCATCATACCAGTCATCCTGTACTTCACCGTCTCCCCATGTGGATGTTCCGAGGATAAGTACTTCGTATCCTTCTACTAATTCCTTTGTCAGTTTGGAAGCATCATGCACGTTTTCATCACTAACACCTAGTTTCTTAGCAATAATTCTGGCTACGGATTCTGTTGTCCCTGTAGTCGAACCATAAAATATTCCAATCTTTTTCATTTTCGTTTTTATTTTTATTGACCCTGCAAAGATAGGGTAGGGAGTTGTATCGCAAAATCCCTATTTATAGGGAAATGAGTAATCCGCTACCCTTATTTATGGGGATTATTCCAAATAATAATGTCTGATGGCATTTAGTTTATTATCCAATTCGTATACTTGCGGTATTCCGGTCGGTATTTCCAGCTTTACAATATCCTCATCGCTGATTTTATCCAGGTATTTCACCAACGCTCGCAGACTATTGCCGTGAGCGGCTATCAATACTGTTTTTCCGGAAAGCAAAGCTGGGGCTATATGGTCTTGCCAGAAAGGCAGCACCCGCTTGATGGTCAGTTCAAGTGACTCTCCGAGGGGCAGTACCTCCGGATCTACATTATTATATTGCGGATCGTTTATAGGATTTCTTGGATCGTCAGGTTCCAGTAGTGGAGGCACCACGTCGAAACTTCTTCTCCAGATATGTACTTGTTCGTCACCATATTTGGCAGCTGTTTCGGCCTTGTTCAATCCTTGCAATGCTCCGTAATGACGCTCGTTGAGCCGCCAGTTATGCGTCTCCGGAACCCATAATAAGTTGGCCTCTTCTTCGAGCAGGTGCATGGTTCGTATGGCACGTTTCAATACGGACGAGAAAGCGATATCAAATTTTATCCCGGCAGATTTTATCATGCGCCCTGCATGGCGAGCTTCATCTTCTCCTTTCTCACTCAAATCGGGATCTGCCCAACCCGTGAATCTGTTTTCTTTATTCCAGACACTTTCTCCGTGTCTCACTAAAATCAGTTTATGCATAATTCTTGTTTTTAAGTTACTATATCTTCTATATAAATAACGCTTTGAAAAGGAAGAAGTTTCTTCGTTTTTGTGAAAATAACTATATATGGTGATGCTATTTGAGAAGAATACCTATTTGTGGTGATTGTAATAGCAAAGAATAGGTAGTTCCTTTGCATATAATTATTTAAAGACTATTTTTATGGACAATTTACCGCAACGATATAAAGAAACGGACAAAATGAGTGATCTAATTTGCGGGAATTATTCCTTGCTGTTAGTGATGAGTCGCTTCGGTTTGCCACTTGGGTTCGGAGACAGAACGGTAAAGGAAATATGCACGCAGAATGGTGTGGATTATAAAACTTTTCTTGCTGTTGTAAACTTTATAGAGGAAGATCATTTCCGGATAGAAGATGATTCGGAAGGATTATCCGTTGCATCCCTGATGAGTTATTTAAAACAGGCACATTCTTATTTTCTTGATTTCAATCTGCCCGTTATTCGTCGTAAGCTGATTGAAGCTATCGACTGTTCCACCGAGAATGAAGTTGCCTTCCTTATTTTGAAATTCTTTGATGAATATGTCGGGGAGGTACGTAAGCATATGGATTATGAGAATAAGATGGTGTTTAAATATGTAGAGGATTTACTTCAGGGAAAGCTGTCCGACAGTTATCAGATTAGTATTTTTGCCCGTAGGCATAACCAGATAGAAGCAAAACTGACCGAACTTAAAAATATCATCATAAAATATTACCCCGCCAAGGCGAATAATAACTTACTCAATGCGGTTCTTTTCGATATTTATTCTTGTGAGCAAGATTTAGCCACTCACTGCAAAGTAGAAGATTATATGTTTGTTCCGGCTGTTCGTCGAATGGAAAAGGAAGTAGGAAGTCATGAAAAGTAATATATCATTGAGAGTCATTGTCGCGGAGACCTCCATGATTGTCCGCAGTGGGGTTATTAACTTGTTGAAACGTATTCCCGACCAAAACATACATCCGGTAGAAGTCGTTTCGGTAGAAGCATTGCACGAATGTATGCGAATGCAGCAGGTGGATATTGTTATAGTCAATCCTACTTTCGGAGGCTGGTTTGATATTGATTCGTTTAGGGAAAATCCCATTTCTCACGGTGTAAAGTGGATCGCGCTTCTCTGCTCCGTGGTTGATTCTGCGTTATTGAAAGGATATGATGATACCATGTCTATCTATGAAACGGCAGAAATGATGGGCGACAAATTAAACCGTTTGCAACATATTTCCGTAGAAGAAGAGCAGCAGAATGAATCGGAAACCTTGAGTCAGCGCGAGAAGGAAATTATAGTTTGCGTAGTAAAAGGTATGACCAATAAAGCGATAGCCGATAAGCTCTATCTGTCTATTCATACAGTGATAACACATCGTAGAAATATAGCCCGGAAACTCCAAATTCATAGTCCCGCGGGGTTAACTATTTATGCAATTGTAAACAAATTGGTGGAACTTCAGGATATTGAAGACGCTGTTGTGTAGGGGCTTGAGATTCCTGTATTTGTACATATTTTAAATTACTTGAAACTGCCTTCACCTCTTCACTATTCGGATTAAAAGATTGCTGTATAAGTAGTTGAAGTGAAGGTGGTTTTTTAGTTGAAAATTAAGAGTTGAGAATTGAGAGTTAAAGCTCCTCCTCTGTTTATAGAGGAGGTGTCACGAAGTGACGGAGGAGTTCTTGTATTTTTCATAGAATAATTTTCCACTAAAAGAAAGAACTCCCTCCCCCTGCGGGTACTCCCTCTATAAACAGAGGGAGAGTTTTTATCGCGCTTGTCACAAAAAAGAGTGCTTTCACTTTAATTAAATAGTAATCAATAATATAAGGGTAAAAAGTGATAAGGTGAAGGCAAATCAAAGTAAAAGTTGAAACAGCAGAATCAGCAAAACAAGCAAGCTAGAAACGCCTAAGGAAGTGTTGGCTTACGCCCCCGTAGATGTAAGCTATCGCTCCCTTGAGCGTTAGTCATCACCCCCTTGAGTGTTAAGCAACGCTCCCTTGTGCGATTTATAAAATGACCTTGATGTTTTTTTAAATCATCAGGTTGTTTTTAAAAAACATAGGGTTGATTGAAAAAAACATCAGGTCGTTTGTAGACAAAGGTACGGTCGATTGATTACAAACTCCTATTGTTTGCAAACAATCGACCGTATGTTCCGGTAGACAGATTCCGGTAAAGGCTAACTGGGCAAAAAGAAATGGCAGATTACCGGTATGCCGGAGTGGAATAACTATTTGAGGTACTTTTTGTTTATGTCTTCCAGCACCTGCATCTGCTGAATGGCTATCCGGTTAAGACGGACAAGCCTCTCGTGCTGTGGAAGCTCCTCGTTGATGAACACGGGAGTTCAGGCTCTCCATGTTTGAGAGGCAAATCAATCCAACGCGTGGGACTCATCGTGAAAGCATTGCTGCCCGTATCTGCCAAAAGGGGGTCGAATTCGTCCCCTTTAAAATCTGCCCCCGGTGAGTAATTAAGATTATTGCAACCCGGTTGCATTAAAATTATCGTATCTTTGCATTTGAGATAAACATAATATATGTCGGTAAAACAGTGTGAAGAGAAGTTGATCGATAAAGGGGTACGTCCTACGGCTGCCCGGATTTTGGTATTGCAAAAGTTGTCGGAATTAACCAGTCCGGTGTCACTGTTTGAGCTGGAAGCCGAATTGGTGACCTTGGATAAATCTACGATTTCCCGTTCCTTGGCTATCTTGCTTGAACATCATGCCATTCATTCGTTTGAGGATGGCAGCGGGTCGATGAAATATGAAATATGCCGGAGTGAATCGAATATCTGCAAGGACAGGCATATTCATTTTTACTGTGAAATATGTCGTAAGACTTTTTGTTTTGATGATATAAAAGTTCCTGTCGAGCAATTGCCCGACGGGTATATTATAGATACTATCAACTATACGGTGAAGGGTATTTGTCCGTCATGCAGTAGATCACATAAGAATTTGAAATCTTAAAATATATCTGTCCTGCTGTTTTTGCAATCGAGTTGCAATAGTCTTCCGCTATCTTTGCATCAGAAAAGAAAGAAACAATAAAATAGAATAAATTATGAAAGAAGCAGAAGAATGTGGGATGCACACACAAGGCGGATGTTGTTGCTGTGGGAAAAGTGACAGTCCGAAACACGCGGAAGAATCTTCAAGTATTGCCTGGCCGATAATCTCTTTTATCTTATTAATTGCCGGACTTATTTTAAGGCATACCGGAATGGAATGGTTCTCATGGCAGGGAGTGGAGTTGGTTTGGTTTATGATTGCTTTTTTGCCGGTTGGACTGCCTGTCATAAAAGAAGCATGGGAAGCTGCCTTGCAAAAATATTATTTCAGTGAGTTTTCGTTAATGGTCATAGCGTCCATCGGTGCGTTTTGTATAGGCGAGTATCCGGAGGCGGTTGCAGTGATGCTTTTTTATACAATAGGTGAGACGTTACAGGGACATGCGGTGAGCCGTGCTTCACGAAATATCAGTCAGCTGCTTGATGTGCGTCCCGAACGTACGGATGTGCTTCGTGAAGGAGTGTATGTAAACGTTGCACCTCAGGAGATAAAGGTGGGGGAGCAGATTGAAGTGAAACCCGGTGAGCGTGTATCATTGGATGGTGTTTTATTGGAAGAACGGGCACTGTTCGATACTTCCGCATTGACGGGAGAGAGTATGCCCCGTACTATTAATAAAGGAGAAGAAGTGCTTGCGGGGATGATAGTGTATGGTCAGGCTGTACATATACAAGTAAATCGCCCGTTTGAACAAAGTGCTTTGGCGCGTATCCTGACGTTAGTGAAGGATGCTTCCGAACGTAAAGCTCCGACCGAATTGTTTATCCGGCGTTTTGCCCGGATTTACACTCCTGTTGTCATCTCGTTGGCTTTGCTTATCATCTTGATCCCTGCACTTGTCGGCATGATAGTTCCCTCTTTCCATTATGTTTTTTCGGACTGGCTTTATAGAGGGTTGGTGTTTCTGGTTATTTCCTGTCCGTGTGCATTGGTAATCAGTGTCCCGTTAGGTTATTTCGGCGGTATTGGTGCGGCTTCTCGTGCCGGGATTTTGTTTAAGGGAGGTAATTACCTGGATGCGATTACACGTGTCAATACGATTGCTTTTGACAAGACCGGAACGTTGACCACAGGACGCTTTGAGGTTATAGGCATGAAGAATAAAGATATTTCCGGCTCTGAATTGTTGGGGATTCTCCTTTCCGTAGAGCAAAAAAGTACCCATCCTGTGGCACAGGCAGTCGTTCGTTATGCCACAAAGCAAAAAGCAGCGGCAGTGGCTGTTTCGGCGATGCATGAATTGGCCGGTCACGGGGTAGAAGCCGTGGTGAATGGGAGAGGTGTACTTGTAGGAAATATCCGTTTGTTGACGGAGCGGGGTATTAATGTGCCCGAGGAAGTATCCGACAGTGTAGCTACCGTAGTGGTTTGTGCAGTCGACGGAGAATATGCCGGACATTTATTTCTTTCGGATACCTTGAAAGAAGATGCTCAGGAGGCTGTCACTCGTTTGAAGAAATTGAATATAACGGATATAACTCTTTTGTCCGGTGACAAACAACAAATTGTGGATAGTTTTGCCGGACATTTGGGGATTGATAAGGCTTATGGCAATCTGTTGCCGGAAGATAAAGCAACACGTATAGAGCAAATGACAGCAGAACCGGATCGGTTTGTTGCATTTGTAGGCGACGGTTTGAACGATGCTCCGGTTTTGGCTTTGAGTGATGTTGGAATCGCTATGGGAGGATTGGGCTCGGATGCTGCCATCGAAAGCGCGGATATAGTAATCCAGACCGATCAACCGTCCAAAGTGGCAACGGCTATTATCATCGGGCGTACTACCCGTAATATTGTTCGTCAGAATATTGTAGGGGCTGTTGGGGTGAAGATGCTTGTTCTGTTGGCGGGAGCTTTGGGATATGCTACTCTTTGGGGAGCTGTTTTTGCCGATGTCGGTGTTGCTCTGTTGGCTGTACTTAATTCAGTCCGTATATTAAGGAAGAAATTTTAATCGGATATAAAGAAAACGGAATGTGTCAAAACTATCTCAATTCCCCCGCTTGAGCGGGGGTAGGGGGTGTGTTACTTTTCTAACAGTTTAATAAGCAAAGAAAGATTACACACCCCTTAATCCCCGCTCAAGCGGGGAAACTTGGATGCTTTGACTTTTGACAACCTCTATAAGGTTATCGGAATAATAATATTTTAGGTCGGAGGTTCTTCGTCCATTGGCGTTGTACCTTTCTTTTTTTTCAATCTTCCACTCTTACGCAAAGCTTCGGCAATGATCCACTGGAGTTGTCCGTTTGTAGAACGGAACTCGTCGGCAGCCCATTTTTCTATTGCTTCCATTGTAGCAGCATCTACACGAAGCACAAAGCTTTTTGTCTGAGATTCTTTTTTTGCCATATTTACACTATTTTGTAGGGGTAACCGGTGCGGGGATAAAACGGAGCGTGTTTGCTCTTCCGTCTTTATCGAAAGCGGTTAGAAAACGTAGGGGAGTGGAGCTGAATTTCAGATCGATATATTGAATCTCTTGTTCCATTAGAGTGGTTGTTTCCCAATTTCCCTCTCCATTACAAGTTCCATATAATTGGGTTAGTTCACTCCATAGTGTATTAAGTTGTTCGGCAGAAACAGCTTTTTGTGCGTTGGTATCCAACATCATATAGAGTTCTTTGCCTTTTCCGTCCATAAGTAGTTGCAACATTTTTCTGGATTTGGCATATTCATTCTTTTGAGTTTGGGCGAAGGTCGTAATACTGACCAATAGACATAAAGATAAATAAATTAGTTTTTTCATAAATAAGCCTCCTTATTGTTTTAATTATTATTGGTAGAGTTAATCCACTCTGCTATATCATTTACTACATATATAGGTACATGGCGGGATTTATTCTTTTCATCGCTATCATTAGGGGCAATAAGCAGCATGGATAACTCCGGGTATTGTTTACAAACGGATTGAGGTTTGTTTGCCAGCTTTATCTTCCATGTATCAAATTCCTTTTGAGACAAAGATATATCGTCTCTTCCAAATAGGATAAAGATAGGAATTGGCAATGATTGCATTTCATCAGCCAAAGCATAATCTTTGAGTTCTTTCCATTCTTCTTTGCTCAAATCCATTGGTAACGAAATACTGTCGTTGAATGCTTTTGTACCCAACTTTTGCAGATTGGCATATTGAGATTCCATTTCTTTCAAAGCGGATTCCCATATCGTATCTTTTTTCGCCATGGTTTGAAGCATTTCTATCATGCCGTCCATTAATGGTCTGGCAGGAGTGGATGCCATTATGATTCCTTTTATTTCCGGATGTTTTTGAATAGCTTCGGGAATAAGAATATTTCCCATTGATAGTACATAGATTCTTGCCGTGTCTATATTGGGTAAGGTTTTGGCAATATCAAAGGCATAATCCAAATCTTGATTCATCAATTTAAAAGCGGAAATAAAGCCTCCTAAATCTTTTTGCCGGCTGGTATATTGATAGACTGTGCCGTCAAAACATAGGGAAGCAATGCCTTGTTGGCCCAACCCCGTCGCCAAATCTCTGTATGGCTTAGGCGGCTTGCCCCAACTTAAATCTTTATCCATAACGGATTGAAAGATAATCAATGGATTTTTATGTGAGTTTGCAGGTAACGTCAGACGTGCATCCAGCCCCATCGTATCCGTGGGTATCATGAATGTAGTATCCCGAATGGAGAGCGTATCTTTCCAATAACCGGTGTCGGTATCAGTATCAGATTTACTTTTATTGGTCTGACAGGAACTGAATGTCATTATAACGATGACTATACTCAGAAATATCTTTTTCATTATTTCAAGTCTGTTTTTAATGGTTCAAAGTTCCGGCATTGATTACGGGTTGTGCAGCTTCGTCGGCGCAAAGAACTACCATCAGGTTACTGACCATTGCCGCCTTTTTTTCTTCATCCAGTTCGACAACTCCTTCTTCCGATAATTTTTGCAATGCCATGCTAACCATTGAAACAGCACCTTCCACTATTTTTTCTCGTGCGCAGATGATGGCACTTGCTTGCTGCCGTCTAAGCATTACAGCTGCAATCTCCGGTGCGTATGCCAGATAATTGAGTCTTGCTTCTACGACTTCCATTCCCGCCATAGCTAAACGCTCGTTTAGTTTCTGTTCCAACTGTTCATTGATTTCTTCTCCACCGCCTCTTAATGTCAACTCGTTAGAGTTATGTTCGGTGTCATCATAAGCGTACTGTCCGGCTACCTGACGAAGTGCGGCATCACTTTGTATCATGACAAAGTTTTCAAAAGCACTCATACGGCTGGCTACCGCATTGTTAATTGTAGTTGTCCGACCGCTTGAAGCCATTGTCTGTGCATCGATATCGAACATTGCTTTATAGGTGTCTTTCAGTTTCCAGACAAGTACCAGTCCGATTAATACGGGATTACCTATTTTATCATTCACTTTAATCGGTTCTACATCCAGATTGCGGGCACGTAAGGATACTTTCTTTTTAGCGTAGAAAGGATTCACCCAATAAAATCCGGTGTTTTTAAATGTTCCGCTATATTTTCCGAAGAAGATCATAATTAGAGCTTCGTTCGGCTCAAGAGCAAAATATCCGGGTAATGTCATCAAACTTAATACAATACCAGTAACTGAAAGGGCAATAAGCAGATCATTGTCTTTTGGAACTGCTAAATGTAATAAGTAAGCACAACCGGCAAACACTACAATACTGATGAATAGCATTAAAAAACCATTTAAGCTAAATCCTTTGAAATCAATTTCTTCTTTAATCATAGTAGTATAATTTATAATATCATTTTGATATCACAAATATATCCTTTATTTTATAGATTGAATAAGAAATTGTTATGTTTTGCAACACACTTTTATTTCTTTGTATTTAACAGGCTTTCTAATTCATCGAGATCTTTAGAGATAAAGTCGGCTCCGGCTTGAGACAGTTCTTCATAATCCCCATAGCCATAAAGCACTCCTATTGAACTGATATTATTACTTTTAGCACCGATGATATCATGTTTACGGTCACCTATCATAATGACATCGTTGGCTGAAGTAATGCCATTGGTCTCCATGACATAGCTTATGACTTTGGCCTTGTCCGAGCGGCTGCGTTCCATCGTATCGCCTCCCACAAAAGTGAAATAGGAGATAAGACCGAAATGTTCTAATATTTTGCGTGCCAAGGGTTCAGGCTTTGAAGTTGCCACAAATAGCTTTCGTCCTGATTCTTGCAAACGTTGCAGGAAGTTTTCCATCCCTTCGTATACCTTATTCTCGAAAATACCTTTAACAAGAAAGTATTCATGGTATTTTTCACAAGCCTCATTGGCTTGTTCGGTGGTAAAACCATAAAAGTCCCGAAAAGAATGTTGCAACGGAGGACCGATAAACGGAGTCAATTCTCGGCGATCTTCTACATTGATTCCATATTTACTGAGGGCGTATTGAACTGATTTAGTAATGCCTTCCATCGGATCGGTAATGGTTCCGTCCAAATCAAAAAGTACATAGTTGTAGGTATTTTGCATAATGGATAATTGTTTTGTGGTGCAAAGATAGTATCTTTACGAAGATTATTATTTAAACCTGTAATAAGAATAAGATATGAATCATATACTTTTTTTCGGTAAGATGAAATTGGCGGACGTTTTGCTTACCAATTATAAATTGTTGCTTGTACTTAACCGTTTCGATATTCATCTTGGGTTTGGGGAGAAGAGTGTGGAAGAAGTGTGTTCATTACGTGGCATTCCTCCTTCACTTTTTTTAATCGTATGCAATGTTTATACTTTTGAAGACTATCTTCCGGCAGAAAACGAGTTGCAATCTTTAGATATGAATAGTTTGTTGCAGTATCTTCAGAATTCGCACCGTTATTATAAAGGAATTTGTTTGCCCGGTATAAGGGTGAAATTGGATACTATTGCAGAACAATCAAATTCTCGTCCGGCTCAAATACTACAACGTTTTTATTCGGAGTACCAGAAAGAAGTGTTGAATCATTTCGATTATGAAGAAACAGTCGCTTTCCCTTATATTAATACTCTTTTAAACAATAGCTCGATGAAGTCATATAGCATCAGTCAGTTTGAAAAGAATCATAGTAATATAGAAGAGAAATTGAATGATTTAAAAAACATCATCATCAAATATTTGCCGGATACCGGTTCTCCCGAACTTCTGAACACTCTATTATTCGATTTATTTGAGTTGGAAGATGATTTTCGAAAACATACATTGATAGAAGATAAGATTCTTGTGCCATTGGTTGAACAGTTTGAACAGAAAAGATGATGGAACAGAAAAAGAAATATAAATTGGTTATAGTAGAGTCCTCGCCGATAATAACGGCGGGATTGAAAACTCTGCTTGATGCCCAGCCTGAGTATGAGATTATTCATTGTTTTACGGACTTTTCTCATTATCAGGAGCGTGCAACTGCTCTTCATTTTGACCTGTTATTGATAAATCCAACTTTAATAGATTATCAAAAACGATTGAATATAAGGGTGTTATTACCGTCTCAACAAGAAACTTTATTATTTGCGCTGGTATATAATTATGTGGATTCGGATACATTAAAACAATACAATGGGACGATAGAGGCAAATGATGACACCGTGGTCATTACACGTAAATTCAAACAGGCGATAGAAAATAGCAATTCGAATACGGAAACGGTAGATAATTATGAATTATCCGAACGGGAAAATGAGATTCTAACGTCTGTGGCTAAAGGTATGACGAACAAAGAAATTGCTGACTTGCATAATATTTCCATTCATACGGTGATTTCGCATCGCAAGAATATTACTCGTAAAACCGGCATCAAAACAGTGTCGGGATTAACTGTATATGCTTTATTGAATAACCTGATAGATCAGTCGGATATAGAATGACTAACTATAAATAGGGATAAGAGGATAGAAATATACCATAAACATGGGATTGTATACTTACAGTGTCTGCCGTATCTTTGCAGTACAGAATTTAAGTTAGTTAGTCATAATTTTATTACGTAACCACAATTTAGGTAAAAAATTAAATAGTTCCCCGCCGAAGTGATTCGTTGGGGATTTATTTTTTCATATTAGGAAAATAGTTTATTTTTATCCGGTGAATAATAAACTAAGAATTTGATACGATGAAGAAAACTGCTTTTTATTCCGTGATGCTTGTATTGTTAGGTATATTGATGCCTTTTAATTTGATTTATGCGGATGGTTCAAATAAAATCTTTGAAGGTGCTCCTTGCATTAATCCTCCTTATATAATAGGTAATTATCCTGAAACCACATTTCTTTTTTATATTCCGACATCGGGAGAACGTCCGATGGCATGGAAAGCTGATGATCTACCAAAAGGTTTATCTTTGAATTCTGAGACAGGAATCATCAGCGGAAAAGTGACGGATGCGGGTGAATATACAGTTACGCTGACAGCAACTAACCGATTAGGAAAGGACAAGCAACAAATAATTATAAGAATCGGTGAGGAACTAGCATTGACACCTCCGATGGGATGGAATAGTTGGAATACTTTTGGTCGGCATTTAACTGAATCTCTTATCATGGAGATTGCCGATGCGATGGTAAAGAATGGAATGAGAGATTTAGGATATGCCTATATAAATATCGATGATTTTTGGCAGTTAAAGGAACGTGGTGCAGACGGGCATATTCAGATTAATAAAGAAAAATTTCCGAATGGAATAAAGTATGTTGCTGATTACCTGCATGAACGGGGATTGAAATTAGGTATTTATTCTGATGCAGCAGAGTATACATGTGGTGGAGTTTGTGGCAGCATCGGATATGAAGATGTGGATGCTAAGGATTTTGCGGACTGGGGCGTTGATTTATTGAAATATGATTATTGTGGTGCTCCTTTCGGACAACAGGAAGCTATTGAGCGATATACTAAAATGGGAAAGGCTTTAAGAGCTACTAATCGTTCGATTATATATAGTGTTTGTGAGTGGGGACAACGTGAACCTTGGAAATGGGCGAAACAGGTAGGTGGACATTATTGGCGGACAACAGGTGATATTGGTGATCATTGGAGCAACAAAGTGATAGGTCCGGGATTGGGAGTAATGGAAATCACAGATATGAATGCACCTTTAAGTGAATATGCAGGACCGGGAGGATGGAACGATCCGGATATGCTTATTGTTGGAATATCGGGAACGAGTATGAGCATCGGAGGTAATAACAAAAGCGGATGTTCGGACGAACAATACCGTTCGCATATGAGCTTATGGTGTATGATGGCTTCACCTCTGTTATGTGGTAATGATATTCGTAATATGTCTCGGGAAACTTTGGAGACTCTGACTAACCGGAATATTATTGCAATAAATCAGGATGTACTGGGAAAACAAGCGACCCGTAGTATTCGTGCCGATTATTTTGATATTTGGGTAAAACCATTGAGCAATAATGAGATGGCTATCGCTTGCCTAAATCGTTCAGACAAACTTCTTGATGTCTTGATTGATAGTAAAACAATTCCCGGATTGACTGCTAATGCTGATATAAAGGATGTTTGGGCGGGTAGAAATCTGGGGAAATTATCTGATGGCCTGAATGTGAAATTAGAACCTTATCAGTGTAAAGTCTATATCTTTTCGGGGAAATAGGAGATTTGTTTCTTCGATATACATTGATTTTCACGAATTATTATTAGTTTTGTTTGGTTCAAAGCTATAAAGGAGTGAAGAGAGTACCTTATATTCCCTTTTGTTTTTTGTTGGTATTGTTGTTTCCGATGTTATTCTCATGCGGAGAGACGGCACCGACAAAGGAAGTGCGTTTGATTGATTCATTGAATCAACAGGCATATTCTTACCGTTATAAGAATATAGATTCTGCTGTACAAGCGGCTTATAGCGCCTATCAGCAGGCTAATCACTACAAGCAAGGTAAAGCGGAGGCTTCTAATAATCTGGGATTCTGTGCCTTTATGCAAATGGATTTTAATGGTGCGGAAGAATTCTTTAAACAAGTCGTTTCATTAACCCCGAATGAACTGGAGCGTTTAATTGCCGATATCGGTTTAATGAAAGTTTATCAGCGTACGGCGAAGAACAAAGAATATTATGATTATCGTAATAGTGCTTTGCGACGTATGAAACGTATAAAAGAGGATATTTCTATTTTTGTGGAAAAACACGAGAAAGAACGTCTGAATTATGCCTTTTCAGAGTTTTATATTGTTTCCGCTATCTATTATTATTATCTTCAACAGCGTCCTGAAGCTATTGCTGCTATGCGGCAGATTGATGTAGAAGAAACGTTGGTACAGGATACAGCACAATATTTATATTACCAATATGTTAAAGGATCAGCCGGATTATGTGAATCGGATAGTCTGGCGGAATTGGTAACCTGTGAGTTTGATAATCTGTTCCTTTGTATGCAAATGAGTGAGAAGAAGGGTTATCTCTATTTTGAAGCAAACTGTTTGCAGGGAATAGCTGAATTATTAAATGAGAGAGTCTCATCCGATATCCTTTATAACAGAAGAGCACGAGCTGTGAAACTTTTGAATATTGAGCAATGTGCTGACTCTTTATTGCCTTATGATTTGGCTTGCCGGTCTCTGAAAATGTTTCGTGAATATAATGATATTTATCAAATAGCCGGTACATATCGTACGATTGGCACATGGCTTAACAGGCACGGACGATATGCTGAAGCATTGGATACCTTGAGCAGGGCTTTGGATTATGTCAACAAACACCATGAATTGTATTATCACTGTTTGGATAGCACAGATCGGCTGAAACCTTTTATTCCTATGGATACTCTCTACACGGAGTTGAATTGGATTAATCAGAAGGATATTAAAACCGTACCTGAATGGATAGCCCGTATCAGGGAACAACTGAGTGTAGCGTATGCCGGTTTAGGTATGAAAGCTGAATCAGATTATAACCGTAATATTTATCTGGATATTCTCTATAACATTCGTCAGGATAAAGAACTGGAAAGTCGCTATCAGTCTTTAGAAAAGGAATCAAAGGAACTTAATGCATTAATGTTTATTGTAATCTTAGGTATTATCCTGATTATTATTCTATTTTGGATTCTGAATATTTATTGGAAAAGAAAAAATAAAGAGGACATTATCCGTTTGCGGAAAACATTGGATATTTGCCAGAAGATAACGGCTGCTGTTCCTGCGGATGCTACTTCTGCCGACGACATAATCGATGCCGTGACAACTTCTGTCTTTCCTGATTTTAGGGAATTGTTTCATGTCCTGCAAATGCGTATCATTTTGCCGGAAGAAACAGATGAAGAGGTTACCGGAATACAAGAGGAAGAAGAACAACCGGAAGGCATATCTTCCGAATTTCCATTGACAGTTCCCAATCGACAGGAGTCTATCGGTGTTCTGGAACTTTATACTTCTATAAAATTGACGAAAGACGAATTTGCGTTAGTAAATGTAATTACTCCTTATATCGCTTGGACGCTGGAGAATGGTTTAAATTTCATCTCTTTGGGAGATGAAGAGAGGAGATTGGAGAAAGAACGTTATATCTATGAACAACATATTGAGGAAAACAAACGGCAGAATATAGTAAAGAAAGCGTGTTTGGCCATAGTAATGGGTATTAATCCGTTTATTGACAGGATTATCAATGAAGTTCATAAGTTGGCTGGCAATAAATATGCGGATAAAGAGGATATTAAGCGGGATAAGTATCAGTATATGGATGAACTGGTAGCTAAAATCAATGAATACAATGATATTCTCGCTTTATGGATTAAAATGAAACAGGGCTCTTTGAGCCTTAATATTGAAAATTTCTCTTTGAATGATCTTTTTGATGTTTTGGTTAAGGGACGCAGAACATTTGAGATAAAGAATCAGACCTTTAGTGTCGAACCTACCGAAAGTGTGGTGAAGGCAGATAAGGCGTTGACCCTTTTCATGATAAATACCTTAACGGAGAATGCCAGAAAATATACTCCGAAGGGAGGAATGATTCGCGTATATGCAAAGGAGGAAGAAAACTATGTAGAGATTTCTGTTGAAGATAATGGCATTGGCTTAACTTCGGAAGATGTTTCACATATCTTGAATGAAAAGGTATATGACTTCAAACAAATCGGCTTGAATACAAAAGATGAATCGGAGTTAAAGAAAAATAAAGGTTTTGGGTTCGGGTTAATGAATTGTAAAGGGATTATTGAGAAATACCGTAAAACAAATGACATTTTCCATGTATGTACTTTCAACATTGAGAGTACGCCGGGTAAGGGGAGCCGCTTCTTTTTCCGTTTACCGAAAGGAATACGTAAAGTATTCATCCTATTATTGCTGTTTTCTATCGGTTTAGCTTCATGTAATAATGTGGAAAATCGGAAAATGCAGTTATTCTCTGAAGGAAAAGACTCTGTAACGCTGGCTTCGGAAGAAGAATATGAACGCTTGTTGAATGATGCTGCGTATTATGCCGATATGGCTTATGGTTGCAATGTGGACGGGTATTATAGTCAGGCTATTACTTACATTGATTCGTCGATGATGTGTCTTAACGCACATTATCAGGAATATGCTTCGTCTCCTCAAAAATATATGTCTTTATATGGTATGGGAACGGCTGCGGAAATAGTTTGGTGGAAACAGATGTTTGATTCCGATTACCATGTTGTTCTGGATATTCGTAATGAGGCGGCTGTTGCATTCCTTGCTTTAAAGGATTGGGAAGCATACAATTATAATAATGAGGCTTATACTGCATTATATAAGTTAGTGGGGGAAGATACTTCATTGGCTGAATTTTGTCAACGCTTGCAACATTCCACTAATAATAAAGTGGTAGGCATCATTCTTTGTATTTTGCTTTTATTGGTTATTCTGGTCGGTTATTATATCTTCTATATTCGTCGGCGTTTTACCAATCGTCGGAATTTAGAGCAAGTACTTGAAATTAATCGTCAGGTTTTTGCAGCTTCTTTAATACGGATGCAGGAACAGGATAATATGATGTGGATTCCCGAACGGATTGTAACCGAATGTTTTGATACGGTCAATGAACTTCTGGTAGTGGATGCTATAGGGATAGCTGTTTATAATATTGATACACATAAATTAGGCTTTGCTTTCAGCCAGCACCGTTCAGAGGAAAAAGATGGGGCGGTTTATCTAATGCGCCGATGTTTTGAAAAACAGGAATATGCTTCTTCCGAGGATGGTTTATGTATATGTATTCCCTTATTGGCAGACGTAGGGGGCACTCATCAGTGTGTAGGAGTGCTTTCTTTGATGCGTCAAGTGGGAGTGGCAAAAGAAAGCGACCGATTGTTGGCAGAGCTTGTAGCCCGTTATCTCGCCATTGTCATATTCAATGTTGTGGTAAAGCCTGCTTCAAAATATCAGGATATTGAACTGGCACAGGATGAAACTCGCAGGGCTTCCTTTGAGGATGGTCTGCTACATGTACAAAATATGGTGCTTGATAATTGCCTTTCAACGATAAAGCATGAGACGATTTATTACCCGAACCGAATAAAGCAGATTATAGATCGTCTGAACTCCGGTGTACTTTCCGAAGATACGGAGAAAGAGAATATCGAGGCTATCGAGGAACTCATATCTTATTATAAAGATATATATACGATACTTAGCTCATGCGCTTCACGGCAATTGGAGGAAGTTACTTTCCGTCGTGGGGTAATTGATCTAGAAGGGTTATTGGCACATGCGCAACGTTATTTAAAGAAAGTGATGAAACGTTCTTCCTGTCAGTTGGCATTGGAAATAGAGGATACAGATTTGAAAGTTATAGGCGATGTTGTGCAGTTGAAGTTCTTATTGGAGTGTCTGATTGATGAGGCGGTTTCATTCCCTGCTGACGGAGTGTTGAGGTTGGAAGTAAGGCAGGATGACGGTTTTGTTCGTTTCCTTTTTACAGATACCCGCAGGGAGAAAACAGTAGACGAACTGAATCAATTGTTTTATCCTAACTTGCTGCGTATGGAGAAGGGAGGCGACGGAGGTTTGGTTGGAACTGAATATTTGGTTTGTAAGCAAATAATCAGGGAGCATGATGAATATGGCGGTAGGCGCGGTTGTCGTATTAATGCGGAGCCTTCTTCTGAGGGCGGATTTACAGTGTATTTTACAATTCCTATGAGATAAAAAATAGAAGGTCAGATATGGAAAATAAACAATTTAAAGTAATTATAGTAGAAGATGTAAAGCTGGAGTTGAAAGGGACGGAAGAAATTTTTCGTCATGAGATACCGGAAGCGGAGGTGATAGGTACGGCTATGACCGAGAAAGAGTTTTGGGCGTTGATGGAGGTGCAGGTTCCCGATTTGGTCTTGCTTGATTTGGGCTTGGGAGGCTCTACGACGATAGGGGTAGAGATTTGCCGTAATGTTCGTTCAAAATATAAGGACTTGCGTGTACTTATATTTACGGGCGAGGTACTCAATGAGAAGTTGTGGGTAGACGTGTTGGATGCAGGAGCAGACGGCATCATCCTGAAAACGGGCGAATTGCTGACTAAAACCGACGTGCAGGCGGTTATGGACGGAAAGAAGCTGGTATTCAATTATCCTATTCTTGAAAAGATCGTGGAGCGTTTCAAGCGTTCCGTACAGAATGATGCCAAGCGTCAAGAGGCGGTTGTGAACTATGATATTGACGAGTATGACGAAAGGTTTTTGCGCCACTTGGCGTTGGGGTACACAAAGGAAATGATTACTAACTTGAAAGGAATGCCGTTTGGGGTGAAGTCTTTGGAGAAACGTCAGGCGGATTTGATAAACCGTTTGTTCGTTTCGGGAGAACGGGTGGGAGTGAATGCTACCCGCCTGGCTGTGCGTGCTTTGGAACTTCGTATCATTGATTTGGATAATCTGGAACCGGATGAGGAATAAGCTGAGGATGCCGCATCCCGCTACGATGTTTATGCTTCTTACGGTAGCGGTGATTTTCCTTTCTTGGATATTCGATATCTACGGGCTGAGTGTGGTGAATCCTGCTGATGGTGCGGAAATCCGAGTGCAGAGCCTGTTAAGTCCTGAAGGTATCCGATGGTTGCTGCGCCATGTAGTAACCAATTTTACAGGGTTTGCCCCTTTGGGCATGGTTATGGTAACTTTGTTCGGGGTGGGGGTAGCGGAGCACTCCGGCTTTATCAACGCTTGCATCCGGCTGGGCTTGCGTGACAGGATGAATCGCCGTTTTGTAATGCTGTCGGTCATTCTGCTGGGCATTATCTCCAACGTGGTGGGCGATGCGGGATATATTATGCTGATTCCGATAGCTGCCATGCTCTTTCAGTCGGTAGGGATGCATCCCATTGCGGGGATTGTGACTGCCTATGTATCTGTGGCATGCGGCTTTAGTGCTAATCTGTTTTTGAGTACGCTCGATCCTATATTGGCGCGCTATACGCAAGAGGCTTCTGCAATAACCGGACTCAATCCGGGAAATACGGGGGCTTTGTCTAATTTCTATTTTATGTTTGTCTCCACTTTCCTTATTACTTTCATTATTTATAAATTGAGTGTCCGCTTAGTGGCGAACCTTGGTGAGTATGACGAACATGGACATCCGGTTGCAGGTTATAAGCAACTCTCCAGAAAAGAACGCCGTGCCTTGTGGGTTGCTCTTTTTGCCGGACTTTGTTATACTTTGGTGATTATTTTGGCTACCTTTTCGCCTTGGGGCATTCTTCGCGGAGTGACGGGCGGCATGACTCGTTCTCCGTTTATTGCGGGGGCATTATTTTTGCTTTCATTCGGATTCGGACTGATGGGGATGATTTACGGTTTCGTCTCCGGTCGCTATCGTTCGGATGGCGATGTTATTAAAGGGCTTTCCCAGCCGATGTCTTTACTTTCGGTTTATTTTGTGATAGCTTTCTTTGCTGCGCAAATGTTTGCTTGTTTTGAATATTCGCACTTGGATAAATGTTTGGCGATTTTCGGAGCAAATATGCTCACATCCGTAAGTGCGGGAAGTTTCGTAACCTTATTGCTTTTCATCATTTTCAGTGCGTTGATTAATTTGATTATGGTATCTTCTACGGCTAAGTGGTCGTTTATGGCTTTCATCTTCATACCGATGTTTGCCTCGATGGGTATCGAAGCGGACTGGACGCAGTGCGCTTACCGCATTGGCGACAGTGTGACGAATGCCATCACTCCGTTTCTTTTTTATATGCCGCTGGTTCTTGCCTATATGCAGCAATATGACAAGCAGAGCAACTATGGTTCGCTGCTGCGCTACACGTGGCGTTACTCTTTCTTTATTTTTATCGGTTGGACGTTGCTTTTCATCATCTGGTATCTGTTGAAGCTCCCTTTGGGAATATAGAACTTTTTTTCGGGGCGAGTGAACAATCTGGCTTTCTTATCTGTTATCTATGCATAAATGTGTTTTTCATAGTAATAGATTTAAGATTAATAGTTAGTATTCGCTTGTGAAAGTAAGTGCTTAATCGGCGGAAGCGTCTGCCGCAACGAGAAATAGGCCTTGTGGATTTACCACAGGGCTTTTTCTTTTGTGGATATCTACTCGTTTTTATCTGTTCCGGCACTCTCGGAAATTATTTTTTCGATTTCTCCGAACCTTTTTATTGTCTCGCTGTTTAGTATATGTGTTTTTCATCATAGATATTAAATTATGACTATTTTTGATGACACCCGCTTGTGAAAGTAAGTGTTTTCGTTGTTTTGCATTTATGCCGGGCAGAAGCGTCTGCCCACATGAAAAAGACTGAACCTGACATACGATCAGCCCTTGTAATCTTGAGAAAGTTACAGGGGCTTTATTTTAAAATTTAAACAGATAAAATGAAACGGAATGAAAGAGACTGATAAATTTGCGGCTACTTTGCTTCATTGGATAAAGGATATTTTGAATACGTTCGGGATGTCCAAGGAGATGACGAACAAGCTGGATGAGATGATTTACCTGATATTGATTCTTATCATTGCTTTTGTTATCGGTAAACTGGTGCACTTGATTGCGGTGACGTTTACCCGGAAAATACTGAAATTCCGCAATGTGAAGATACTTTCTTCGCTGATAGAGTACAATGCTTTGCGGAAGTTGTCATGGATTGTGCCTCCGCTGATTGTGATTGCATTGTTGCCTTTCGCTTTTGTGGGCAAGCCGGATGTGCTGAACATTGCCGAGAAGATTGCTTGGATTTATTTTGTTGTTGTACTGATTCTCTCGGTCAATGTGGTGCTCAGTTCCGTTGGGAAGGTGATTCTGAACAAAGGGGAGCTGCATGACCGTCCGATGAAGGGGTTTATCCAGATTCTGCAAGTGTTGTTCTCGTTCATCGGGATAATTGTCATTATATCGATTCTGATTGATAAGTCGCCGTTCAACTTGATTACCGGACTGGGCGCATTTGCCGCTGTGCTGATGTTGATTTTCAAGGATTCTATTCTGGGATTTGTGGCGGGTGTGTTGCTCTCGCAGAACGATATGATACACATCGGTGACTGGATCGAGATGGATTCGGCGGGGGTAAACGGGGTGGTGATGGATATTTCGCTGAATATTGTCAAGGTACAGAATTTTGATAATACGATTGTGACGATTCCGCCTTACTCGCTGGTTTCCAGTTCGTTTATCAACTGGCGGGGGATGACGGAGTCCGGCGGGCGGAGGATTATGCGCGCTTATACCATCGCTACGGACAATATCGAGCAGTGCACGCCGGAGTATCTGGAAAGTATGAAGCAGATTGACTTGCTGAAGGATTATATTACGCAAAAGCAACAGGAGGCGGCCGACGGCAAGGTGGAGAATACGGCAAACAGTCACGGACTGGTGAACGGGACGATCGAAACCAATCTCGGCTTGTTTCGTGCTTACATGACGATGTACCTGCTGAAGCATCCTTGGGTAAATAAGGAGCTGACGTTGATGGTGCGCACGCTGGAACCGACCCCCAACGGGCTTCCCTTGCAGATTTACTGTTTCTCGGCAAACAAGGATTGGGTGAGCTATGAATCTATTCAGGCGGAGATTATGGAACATTTTGCTTCGATGTTGCCCAAATTCGGCTTGTATGCGTTTCAGAATGCTTCGGCAAGGGATTATATCAATAGCGGAATCCTTGAATCGGGCGTTCCGCCGGAAGATTTGTACGGATTGCCGTGGCATATCAAAAAGAAAGACTCCGTTAAAAGTGCGGATAAATAACAGATTATGAGCGGAAATGATTATCTTTAGGTGTTTTAAAATACGGGGAAAACTATGATAATGACTTGGGACTTTATTTTACGTTTGTTTGTTGCCGGGATGTTGGGTGCAGTCGTCGGGTTGGACAGGGAGTACCGGGCAAAGGAAGCGGGCTACCGCACGCACTTTTTGGTGGCACTGGGTAGCGCGTTGATTATGATTGTTTCACAATATGGTTTTCAGGATATAATACAGGAGGACGGCGTTTCGCTCGACCCCAGCCGTGTTGCGGCGCAGGTGGTGAGCGGCATCGGATTTATCGGTGCGGGAACGATTATTTTTCAGAAACAAATGGTGCGCGGACTGACTACGGCTGCCGGGCTGTGGGCTACGGCGGGCATCGGTCTTGCCGTGGGAGCGGGCTTGTTTTGGCTTGGGATTGCTGCGACGGCATTGACATTAGTGGGCTTGGAGGTGCTAAATTTCTTTTTCAAGAGCATCGGGCTGCGCAGTGTTTCCGCCAATTTTTCCGTCCGCGACAAAGAGATGGTGAAAACCGTTATAGAACGGCTGAACGCGGAAGGCTACCGCTTGGTGAACTACGAATTATCAGCGGACGCGCATTCGGATAATACGACGTATGATGTCTCCATCACAGTGAAAGCGCCGCATAAGAGGGATGAATCAAGCTTATTGCTTTTCTTGGAAGAATTTCAGGAGATTACTATCACGAAGGTGGAGTAGGGGAAACAGAATTTTGCATCCTCTGTGGTCTTATTTAAAATAAAGTGGAAAAGCGCCTCGAAAGCAACTTCTCCACTTCGGTCAGATTCAACAATCGACATCGTCTGTCGTCAATTTTTTCAAAAACAGGGGAGAAGCGCCCCGAAAGCAATCTCCTCCACTGCCATCCAAACAAGATTTTTTTTATATTCTTATTCCTCGTTGGCAAACATCGGGTCCCATGCCGGCAAGCGGATAGGCTTTTGTTTCAAGATGTTCAGTACATTTCCGGGTACGTATTTCTTTTCTACGACAAGGCGGAACATATATTCGTTGAACCACTCGTCGGTCATAATCAAGTGTCCCTGATAACCCGCTGTGGCTCCCCAACTGTTTTCCACCATCCATTTTTTAGGCTTGCCGCTTTCATCCAAGTCTACCGCCATCAGCGTCATGGCATGTGACGAACCGCTGTCGAAAGTCTGTATACGCTGTTTCTTGTCCATCTTGAAATCAGTGCCCATCAGGGATGCGTAGTCGTAGTTGTTCACATCGAGCACGCCGCGTTGCGAGTCGAGGAATTTGCCTACATCGCAGGAAAAGTACATCATTGTACTGTCTTTGATGGACTTGATGGCCATTTCTTTGATGTCTTCGATAGGAAGGTTGACGTACGTCCAGTTTTTTCCGTCATAGCGGTGACGGTCGTAGTCGATTTCGTAACATTTGTAGAATTCCCGGTTAGGATCGTTCATCAACATTACGTAATTGCCCGTGAGGTCGTCGTCCACGTATTCCTTAAAGAACGTCAGCGGGGTATACTCCTTCGTATTTACCGGCTTGCCCTGCGCATCTTTGCGTGTCCACGTAAATTTTGCGGGCGGCTCGCCAAGATTCAGTACGAGCATACGATAGATGGTGCCCAGCATTTCCGTTTTGCTTTTCTCTACAGCCGCAGGTTTGGCTCCTTTGGCGATTTGTTCGCGCAGGTCCAGACCGAATTCTCTCAGTTTCCGGGTAATCAGTCCGGCCATTCGGGAAGTATTGTTACTGCTGAACGTTTCCGGCATCACCTCCTGAGGCACTACGCCGTATTTGCCGATAATGTCCGAGATTCCGGTAAATTGTCCGCCGTCGCTCAACGGATTTTTGAAAAGCCACTCCACCATGCGGTCATCCATCGGCTTTGTGCCCGTGTCGATGACGCCTTGCAGGAACAAGTTGGCTTTTTCCAACTGGTCGTAGAAAAAGCAGTAGTTGGGAGAGAAACGGAATTCGCCCAGCTTGAAACGGGCTATCATTTTGGCGCGCATCACGTTGAGCCCTGTAAAAAGCCAGCATCTGCCGGAGGACTGTTGGTCTGTAATGCCTTTAGATTCTACTTTGTCGGAGAAATAAGTGTCGAATGCCGGCAGGTTTTCCTGATTGACGGCGAGTTTTCTCGCGTCCGTGCCCGCCAATGCGTTTCTGATGGCTTTATTCTGCGGAGTGTCTTGGTAGGTTTGTTTGATTTGTTGCATCATTTCCGGAGAAATGCCGCCGTTTTGTTGCGCCTGTATAGTAGAGAATGCTGCGGCAAGCAACAAAAACGAAATTGTTTGTCTTTTCATCATAGTTCGGGTTTTAAAATGGTTTTTCCAGGTCTTAATTGTTTTATTTTTTATTTTAAATGTTTTATCAGAGGACAAATATAATCTTTTCGTTTGGATAATTAAATTATATGTGATTATATTTTTTTTCGATTGAAATAGAAGTATCTTTGTGACGGTAAGTTAATCGTTTGACGTATGTTGACTATTCGTTCGACGTACGTTTAACTTTTGTCGGACATACGTTTAGTTTTCGTTTGACGTACGTCAAACGATTAATTAATCATAAGAAAAAAGAATTGCCTGGCAGTATTAAAAAATAAGATTGCAAGGAAAAATTAATAATTAACCGGATTAAAAAACAGGATCGAATGGATGCATTTTATGAATTATATTCCAATCCATCTGAAAATCAGAAAGAAGAGGGGCTCATGCATGCCCGTCTTGTTCCTCACGGAACGATAGATATGGATAAGCTGAGCGCAGATGTTGCTCGTAGCACGGCATATTCCAAAGGCGTAGTGGGCGGTGTCATCTGCGATCTTATGGGGCAGATAGAGGAGTACCTTAAAGCCGGATACCACGTGGAACTGGGAGATTTGGGCTACCTCAGCGTGTCACTGAAAAGCCGTCCGGTGCACGAGGGCGAAAAACTTCGCGCCGGCTCCGTACATTTTAAAGACATCAACCTGCGCATTACGAAAGATGCACGCCGGAGGATGCAGGATATGTCGTTTGTGCACTGCCCGAAGGAGTGGAGCAGACGCCCTGAGAAACAGGACTACGACCCGAAAAGGCTGGATGAGTATCTGGAGAAATATGCCTGCATCAGTCGTTCGGAATATATGAAACTTACCGGAATGTCTTCTTATAAGGCGGTAAAAGATTTGAACCGCCTCACGGAAGAAGGGCGTCTAAGACGCTACGGCAGAGGACGCAACGTGATTTATTTACCCATAAACGCTAACGGAGAAGTATGAAGACATTTTTACAGATAGTGGCGGAGGACGTGTTCGGACGGTATGGCGCCGACCTGTCTCGCGTGGCAGTCGTATTCCCGAACAAACGCGCCGGATTGTTCTTTAATGAAGCGTTGGCGGAGCTGTCGGAGTGTCCCGTGTGGTCGCCTGCTTATTTAAGCATCAGCGATTTATTTCGCAGTCTATCCCGTCTCAAATCAGGAGACCCCGTCAAGCTGGTTTGCGAACTCTACCGCGTTTTCCGGCAAGAGACAAGCAGTTCGGAGACACTGGACGACTTCTATTATTGGGGCGAACTGCTGATCAGCGATTTCGATGACGTGGATAAAAATCTCGTGGATGCCGGACGCCTTTTCGCCAATCTGAAAGATCTCAAGGAAATCATGAACGATTATGACTTCTTGGATGAAGAGCAGGAGCAGGCGATACAACAGTTCTTCCGGAATTTTTCCATAGAACGGCGCACAGAGCTGAAGGAACGCTTCATCTCCCTGTGGAATGTACTTGGGAATATCTATCACCGCTACCGGCAAACGCTGGAAGAGCAGGGCATAGCCTATGAAGGTATGCTCTACCGGGAAGCCATCGAGCGGCTGGATGCGGACAGTCTTCCGTATGACCGATACGTCTTTGTCGGTTTCAATGTATTAAATAAGGTGGAGACAAGACTCTTTGAGGCTCTTCGTGATGCCGGGAAAGCAGATTTTTACTGGGATTACGATCAGTTTTATCTTCATGCGGGAAACCGGATCAAGGGGAATAGTGCGGAAGGTAGCGAGGATGGTCTTCCCGATACCGAGCAAACAGATAGGTATGCTGTTGATTGTTCCTCTTCTAAAGAGGGGGATAATCATGAAGCGGGAGAGTTTATTCGTCATGATGAAGAAGCCAATCGTGAAGTAGGGGAATTAATTCGTCGTCGTGCAGGAACTAATCATGAAGCGGGAGAATTTATTCGTCGTAACTTGGAGAAATTTCCGTCTCCACTGCCCGAAAATCTTTTCGCCTCTTTCTCCCGTCCGAAAAACGTGCGCTTCATTGCCGCCCCAACGGAAAATGCGCAGGCACGCTACTTGCCCCGTTGGATAGAGACTACCTTGAGCGAGCGCGAACAGGAATCGGCTGTCGTCCTTTGTAACGAATCGCTTCTGCAGCCTGTGCTTCACAGCATCTCGCCCGAAGTGCGTAACATCAACATCACAATGGGTTTCCCATTGGCGCA
The DNA here is from genome assembly GCF_003438995.1 of Bacteroides sp. OM05-12. Taxonomy (GTDB): domain Bacteria; phylum Bacteroidota; class Bacteroidia; order Bacteroidales; family Bacteroidaceae; genus Bacteroides. Next base: position 47,174 of record NZ_QSUN01000008.1, on the reverse strand, counting down.
GACGCCCGTGTACAGCTTCCTCTGCGCGCTCCTCGAATTACAGGCAAGCTACCATGCGGAGACGGGACGTTTCATCTACGCGGCAGTTACCTCTGCGCTGAAACACCCTTACACCCGGCAGTTGTCCGGCATTGCCGAAACATTGGAAAAAGAGCTGACGGCAACCAACCGTTTTTATCCCTTGCCCTCCGAATTGAAGAAAGACGAGTTATTGAAGGAGCTATTCGCAACCACCACGGGCAACCTTTCGCTATGCGATTACCTGATGAATATGCTCGAAGCAGTGGCGGGGTTATATCGCGATGCGCCTGCAGGCGAGGACAATCTGGAACAACTATATCGTGAGTCACTTTTCAAGGCGCATACCACCGTCACCCGTTTTCGCACGCTGGTAGAGGAAGGCGGGCTCACCGTGAGCACCGATACTTTCCGGCGACTGTTAAATAAGGTATTGGCGGGTACGTCCATTCCTTTCCATGGCGAGCCGGCTATCGGAATGCAGATAATGGGCGTGCTCGAAACCCGAAATTTGGATTTCCGCAACGTCATCCTGCTCTCCCTCAACGAAGGCCAGCTGCCCAAGTCGGGCGGCGACAGCTCTTTTATCCCCTACAATCTTCGCAAGGCGTTCGGGATGACCACCGTGGAGCACCGGAATGCCGTCTATGCCTACTACTTTTACCGCTTGATGCAGCGTGCCGAGAACATTACGCTGATGTACAACACCTCATCGGACGGTCTTAACCGTGGCGAGCAATCCCGTTTCATGCTTCAGTTCCTGTTGGAGTCGCCCCATGAAATAATTCAGGAGTACTTGGAAGCCGGGCAGTCGCCCCGTACCGTTCAGCCCGTCACCGTGCCGAAAACGCCGGAGATTATGCGCCGCCTGCAAGAAACGTTCGACCGCCGCGTCAATGCGAAAGCCATATTTACCCCTTCCGCCCTGAATACTTATTTGGATTGCCGGCTGAAGTTCTATTATTACTACGTAGCGGCCCTGCGTGCACCCAGAGAGGTCAGTACCGAGATAGATTCCGCTACCTTCGGAAGTATTTTCCATCGGGCGGCACAATTAGCGTATATCGACCTGACGGCAAACGGCAAGTTCATCCGTAAGGAAGACATCGAAAAGCTGTTGCACAATGAAGTGAAGTTGCAGGATTATATGGATAAGGCGTTTAAAGAACTCTTTTTTAAAGTGCCCGAAGACGAGCGGCCGGAATACAACGGCGTGCAGTTGATAAATTCTGCCGTAATCGTTTCCTATCTGAAACAACTCTTCCGCAACGATCTCCAGTACGCGCCATTCTCCATGGAAGCGATGGAAAAAGGAGTGGCGGAAGACATTGACATCGCTACCCCCAAAGGCGTGATAAAATCGAGGATAGGGGGGATCATCGACCGCATAGACAGCAAGGAAGGCACGCTCCGTATTGTGGACTACAAGACAGGTGGCAGTCCCAAGACTCCGACAGATGTGGCATCGCTCTTCATCCCGTCCGAAGCTCGTCCGAACTATATCTTCCAAACATTCCTTTACGCCGCCATTATGCAGCGGAAGCAACCTTTGAAAGTGGCTCCTGCCTTGCTGTATATCCATCGTGCCGCTTCCGAAGATTATTCGCCTGTTATTGAGATGGGAGAAGCGAGAAAAGAGAAGATTCCGGTAGATGACTTTTCCGTTTTTGAAGAAGAGTTCAGGGAATCATTAGACAGCCTGCTCAGTGAAATATTTAATCCGGAGGAATCTTTTACTCAAACAGAAGTGGCAAGAAACTGTGAGTATTGTGATTTCAAGGCATTGTGCAAAAAATAGAAAGAAGAATTTATGGATTTAATTGACTATTAGTTTTATCATGAAGGTATATCGGATATTGGAGTTTCTTCATTCTCTCCTTTATTCGATTACCTCTTATGATGAAACGATAGCTGATTGTTTTTTTGCCTGCATCGTATGCCCGATGGCTTATTTCTTCTTATTTTTCTTCTTTAAACGTGTGACGGAGTCTAGATAGACTTTCAGGCTCCTTTCTTTGGATATTCCTAATTTAGTGCGTATACGGCATCTGTTTGAAGTAATGGTTGAGACTCCCACGCCCATTAATTGGCTGATTTCCTCACTGGATTTTCCTTCAATAATATAACAGCATATTTGCAATTCGGTAGCTGTTATTGTAGGATGAAGTTTCCTGATATCTTCTGCATACTCACGGCTATCTTCCATCTCTTTCTTTATTTGTTGGATAACGGATGCTCCTTCTTTTCCGCTCATTGCTATGATGATTTCCTCTATTTGTGTTTCCGTAATCCTATTACTTCCTATGAAGTCAATAAACTTTTGCCATTGTTTCTCGGATGGTATGAATTTATCTTCATTATTTATGGTAATCTCGGCTTCTTTTGAGTCCTTTCTTAAACTGATGAGTTCTTTTAGCAGGTTTTTTATCATATGATTTTCTTTTCTCTTTTGAGTATCAGATTACATTGGATGCAAATATAATAAAATCTGTAAGTTACGTCAATTTATTATTCTTAAATTAGAATAGAGTGATAAATTTATAAGAAAAAAGAGCCTGAAAAGTTTTGAGATTTCATAAAAAAATGTACCTTTGCACCGCATTTAAGGATGGTTCCGTAGCTCAGCTGGATAGAGCAACGCCCTTCTAAGGCGTGGGTCAAGCGTTCGAATCGCTTCGGAATCACAATTAAAAACCGCAAATAACTAATAATTAGGTATTTGCGGTTTACTATTATAGGACAGTTGCATAAATTTTATATAATTCCTACCTCACCTCTTCTAAACCATTCTCAAATACATACCATAGATATCCGGTAATATTCTTATATCCCATTTCTGCAAGAAGATTCATATAGCCTTGTACTTGGTCATTGTATTCCGGTTTCCTTTTTCCGAATTTAAAGTCGACGACAATTACTTCGTCATCTTTCATCATGACACGGTCTGGGCGACGTGTTTGTACTATACCGTTTTCTTTGTAGACAATCTCGCATTCATTGAAGAGACGATATTTGCCGGAATACCATTCGGATACTTTGGGGTGGGAGAGTGCGTGATAAACTAGTTTCTTTAGCTGTTCTACTTGCTTTTGAGAACTGATGATTCCTTCGGATATCAATTCGGAGAACGCATGGTCTATATCTTTATCCGTTGCAATGGCAGAAAAGATGACGTGGAGCAATTGCCCTTGACTGATATACTTCTCTGTTTTGTCTTCTTCTCCTTCACCACGAATAAAACGGGTCGAACGGTTGGACTGTTTAAATTCTATCTTATGCTTATAAGATTCCATTTTTACGGCACATTTATTCGGTAGTACAGTCAATTTGTTTGTGCTTTTTTTCTCTTTCTTAGTTTCAGAAGAACATAATGTTCCGAATTCGTAAGGTATTTCACCATCCCATTCTTCATTATTCTTTTGCACAATCATTGCAAGCGAATGGAAAAGTAGTTCGGATACTGTACCTTTTTGTTTCGCTTTGCCGAATACAATCAGATTCTTTTCGGCACGAGTGAAGGCAACATAGAGTAAATTCAGATTATCTACCCACAGTTGAAGTCGTTCATGCCGGTAATCGTCTTGATAAATGGATTGCGACATTGTTGTGGAATAGTTGATGGGCACAATATCCAATTCATTGAACGGAGCTTCTTTAGGTTCGCACCATACTAATTGATTGTTTGTTTCGTTTTCTAATTTCCAGTCGCAGAAGGGTATCAGTACAGTGTGAAACTCCAATCCTTTTGACTTGTGTATAGACATGATACGTATGCCTTCTATCTCTCCCGATGGAATGGTCTTGCCGCATAACGTCTCTTCCCAAAAAGTAATGAAACTATCGATATCCGATGAATTTGTTTGCAGATAGTCCAATACAGCATCAAAGAAAGCAAACAGGTAGGCATCCTGATTGGCTATCAACTGCATTTCAAATACCTCAAATAGTTTTTCAATCAGTTCATATAGAGGCATTAAACGCAGTGTCTTTATATTATTAATAAAACTTTCCGGTAGATAATTCTCTACTTCGTTTATTAATATTGTATTTAAATCTACCTGATTATGGTGCACTTCATTCTGATAGGAGACGGCAAGTTGGGCACGTGCTATCTTGTTTTCGGGATTGGACAGATAACGCAGACCATCCAGAATCATACAGAGCGCAAGTGACGCATCCAAACGGAAAGCCTCATCGGATACGATTTTATAAGGCAGATTCTTGTCGAAGTAATCTGCTATCCGAGGTATACTTTTGTTTTTACGTACAAGAATGGTAATGTCAGACTGGCGGATACCGCTATGGATCAGTTGTTCGGTTTCTGTTGCCAGAGCTTCCAATGTTTGTTCGGTATAAGAGCTTTCTTGTTCGTTGTTGAGAAATGATATTTTGATGTAACCTTTTTCTTCTTTCTTAGGGGAATCTTGCTTAACGTCGTTATATGCTTTTTGCAATTCCTCGCATTCTTCACCTTGTTCTTCGGTATATATGTTGTTAAGCCAGTTGCGGGCTTCCGTAAAGATTTGGTTATTGAAATGGATTATATTGCTTTCACTACGTCGATTGGTTGTTAACGTTTCCACCCGGATAGGGAATGCTTCGATTTTTCCTTGTAATCCGTTTAATATTCCCCAATCACCGTTTCGCCAACGGTAAATGGATTGTTTCACGTCACCTACAATCAGACTGTTTGCTCCTTGTGACAGCCCTTCCAGCAATAATAATTTGAAATTATCCCATTGCATTCGTGATGTGTCTTGAAACTCGTCTATCATGACGTTGCGGATACTTGTACCTATTTTTTCAAAGACAAATGAGGAGTCTCCGTCTTTTACCAGATTATGGAGCAGGGCATTTGTGTCCGATAAGAGGAAACGGTTGTTCTCACGATTTTGTTCGCGCACTTCTTCGTCGATATTGGCCAACAGACGTAAGTTATTGATATGGCGCAAAGACAATTCGCAGGAGTTGACGATACTGTTATTTTTAGAACGAAAATTTTCGCACGTCTGTAATAACGGAATAAGTTCTGATTCGGCAATGGCTAAGATTTCTGCTCTGTTCGGCGATGTTTTTGTACTCCATTCCTCAGCACTGTTCAGGCTTTTCTCTACAGTGGTATTTCTTACTTCATTTCCCAAAATGCCGGATTCTATCTTTTTAAAGTAACTGCTGATACCTCTTGCTCCGTTTTTCAAATCCAGAGGAGATAGCCCGGCTGTTTCCAATACACCGTTAAACTGATCGGAGAAACCTTTCATCTGTTCCAAGGCTTCTTCCCGTATTGCTTTTAATGTTTTACGGTAATTGCGGATACAATCTTTATCTTTTAATTTATTTCGTAATCCGGCTCCCTTTTCAATATATCCCTCATCGAAAATATTACGTCCGAAGCTTTTTATTTCATCTGAAACGTTCCATCGACGGTCGCTTTGAATTCGTTCTTCGATATACTCCAGTAACCAAGTAAGCACGGGAGAGTTGCGGTCTAGTTTTTCGATCATTGCATCCACCGCATCGCTTAATACTTCCGAGTTATTGAGTTCTATATTCAGATTCGCATTCAATTCCAATTCCCTCGCCAGGTTACGTATGACCGATTGAAAGAAAGAGTCGATTGTTTCCACACGAAAGTGACTGTAATCATGGATGATATAATTCAATGCTTTACCGGCTGCTGCCCGGACTTCATCTTCGGGCAAATTCACTCCTTTACATACATTTTCCAGATAAGGGGCAGATTCTTTGTCACCTATATATATACCGTATAGCTGTTCCAGAATTCTCTTTTTCATTTCGGTAGTAGCTTTATTGGTAAAAGTCACTGCGAGAATGTTTCTGTAAGCACGTGGGTTTTGAATAAGCAGTTTTATGTATTCCACGGCAAGTGTAAATGTTTTGCCGGAACCCGCAGATGCTTTATAAACAACTAATTCGGATGAGGTTTTCATTTTATGTTATCCTTTCATTTCTTGATAAAGGAAGCGTTTTATACTTTTCTTGGCCGTTTTTTCAAATTCTTCCGGATAAATCTTCACTTTGGCTATTTGTGAGTAAGCAGGCAATACGGCATTGAGGTTGTTGCGGTTGATATCCATTGCTTTCTCGATGTCCGCATTGGTAAGCCCATGTGCAAAAGCATCATCAAAATCAGGATATATCAATGCAACCAATTTATCGCGCTGCAATACAATCAGTGATTCGGAAACATATGGCATATTATTCAGTCTGCTTTCTATCTCCTCCGGATAGATATTTTGTCCTGACGAGTTAAGCAACAAGTTCTTGCTTCGTCCTTTTATGAATACATTTCCTTCTTTGTCCATGACTGCAAGATCTCCGGTGTGCAACCATCCGTTGCTGTCGACAACTTGGGCGGTTATTTCATCATTCTTGTAATATCCCAGCATTAGATTCTCTCCTTTGCAAAGGATTTCTCCGGCGATGTTTTCAGGATCGGGAGAATCAATGCGGACTTCCATCCGTGAGGCTGCTCTTCCGCATGAAGCCAACTTTAAGTCTTTCCAATAACTGGAGCAGATAATAGGACCGCACTCCGTCATACCATATACAATAGTATAAGGGAATTCAATCTTTTTCAGAAAGGCTTCCACTTCGGCATTGAAAGGTGCGCCTCCAATAATAATTTCAATAAAATTGCTTCCGAATACTTTCATCGCCTCATGTTTTGCTGCTGCCTTTATTTTATCATTGATGATAGGTACGTGCAGCAATAATTTTCCGATGCGATTATCTACTCTCGGAAGTATATTCTTCTTGATGATTTTTTCGACAATAAGCGGCACGCATGCGATAACCTTCGGCTGTATTTCAGAGAATGATTGCGCAATAATCTTGGGTGACGGCATTCGCGTCAGGAACCAGATATGTGCTCCGGCGCATAAGCCATAAAGAAAATCGTAGGTCATTCCGAATACATGTCCCATCGGTAGCATAGAGACAATACGGTCTCCCGGTTGTATCTTCACCTCTTCCCGGCAATATTCCACATTGGATAAGATACTGCGATAGGGGAGCATAACCCCTTTGGAGTATCCGGTTGTACCCGAAGTATAGTTAATGATAACAAGTTCTTCCGGTTTATCCTGATGATAAGATATGTGTTCGGGGCGGAAATTACATGGAAATCTATGTCCGTATATCTCGTTTAAATGCTCGCGTGCATAGCTCAGCTTCTCGGAACGGGAGATAAAGACAGAGAAGTCTTGTAATCCTATGATACCTTCAAGATGCATCATTGCTTCTTCATTCAGGTTCTCCCAAATCTGGTCGCCTACAAATAGTAATCGTGCTTCGGAATGGTTCACGATATTGTGTATATTGTCTGCTTTAAATTCATGAAGAATTGGAACAATCACAGCTCCGTAAGTAATCGTTGCAAGAAAAGCGACCGCCCAATGAGCACTGTTTCTACCACAAACTGCTATCTTATCTCCTTGTTGTATACCTGCATTTTCTAATAAAATGTGTATTTTCTCTATTTTACGGGCTACATCCTTATATTGTAAGGTAATTCCTTTATAGTCAGTCAAGGCATTGGAGTCCCAATTCTTTATGATACTTTGCTCAATAAGAGCAATAAAACTCTTTTCGTTAACCATCTTTTTGCACATTTATGTGACGAATGTGCGCAAAAGTAAACATCTCTCCTTTGGGGTAAAACAAATTATGAATACATTTACATTATTTTAACGTGAGGGTATCAATTAGTCTTTACAATCATTTTTCCCGTGTTTTTGCCTTCAAAAAGGGCAATAAATGCTTCTGGAAGATGCTTAAAGCCATCAATGACAGTCTCTGTGTACTTTAACCGACCTTCTCTTATCCATTTGCTTAATTGCATCAATCCTTCGGGAAAGCGTTGGTTATAATTATTAACCATAAAACCTTGAACCGTAGCACTTTTCGTTAATATCTGGGGCAGTATACGTATGCCCGTACTCAGGTTAATTTCATTGTAAAGTGCTATTTGTCCGCAGATGGCGATACGTGCATCGAAATTAATATGCTTAATTACCGTATCGGATACATCTCCTCCTACATTGTCGAAATAACAGTCGATGCCATTCGGACAGACTTTGGATATGGCTTCATCAAGATTAGAAACATTCTTGTAGTTAATGGCTTCATCGTAGCCGAAACGATGGGTGATTAAATCGGCCTTCTCGTCAGAACCGGTGATGCCGATTACTCTTGCACCCATGATTCTTGCAATCTGTCCGGCCACTATTCCTACTGCTCCGGATATTACTACCGTTTCTTTCGGTTTAGGTCGGCATATATCCGTCATTCCGAAATAGGCTGTTAATCCCGGCATACCGAGTACTCCCAGATAATAACTGACGGGAACATCGGTCGTTTCTATTTTACGTAGTTTATCTTCTTCTTTAACGGCATGAGTAGCCCAGGGAAGCATACCTATAACGGTATCTCCTTTTTTAAATTTATTGGCATCATGACTCTCTTCTACCATTGCTATAGCGATACTTGTCATAGGGATTCCAGTTTTATCCATCGTATGACGGAGATAAGGATCTACGGAGAAATAAAGAGGTTTTAAAAGCACTTCTCCTTTCTGAATAGGTGGCAGTGTCACTTCTTCAAAACGGAAATTATTTATGGTCGGCATACCCGTAGGTTTCGACGCTAATATTATTTGATTCGTTTTCATATACATATCATTTTTATTATTAATATGTATATTAAACGTCAAAATGTCATATTAGTTTGCTTTGTAGCTTAAGAATTAAGTGTCTTTAAGCTCTTTTGGTATACTTCTAGATTTTCTTCCGAGAAGCAGCAGACGATAATTTTTTCCAAATCCGGGTACTTTCGGATGGCTTCTTTTATCTCTTTCAAAGCGATGGGAGCGGCTAATTCTATCGGATAACCATAGACTCCTGTGCTGATAGATGGGAAGGCTATCGTATGGATAGCGTTGCGGGATGCTACTTCGAAACAGCGTTTGTAACAACCGGCTAATAATTCGGGTTCTTGTTTTGTTCCGCCACGCCAAATAGGACCGACTGTATGAATAACATGGCGTGCAGGCAGATTGTATCCTTTGGTTATTTTAGCGTCGCCGGTATTACAGCCGTGCAGCAGATGGCATTCACGTACCAAATCGGGACCGGCAGCACGGTGTATGGCTCCGTCTACGTCTCCTCCACCTAATAAGGATGAGTTGGCAGCATTGACGATTGCATCTGTTGCCAATAGGGTTATATCCCCTAAGATTATTTCGAGCTTTTCCATTTTTTACAATTTTATTATAGGTACAAAATAAGTTGATTGGGAACAAAAAAACGAATATTCGGTCATATTTATTTGTTTTGCCGGAGAATTTAAAAAGAAAAGGACGATGATGGGTGAATATAAGGTACTGCTGATTCGAACATCAGGTCTTTCGAATCGTTTGCCCAAGGGAAACCTATCGTTTCACCCGGGCTGAACGACAGGCTTCCCTTGGGCAAACGATAGGCTTCGCCGGGTGAAACGATTCAATGATAAGGGCGAACATAAAAGTGCCTCCTTATCTTTGTTTTTATTCTTTCTTATTTTCGGAAATGAGTAACAGCTTGTCTCCCACGTGAAGCTGAACTGTTCCGTTGGGTATGATAAATTCTTCCCCGCGTTTCACCAGCATGACCAGTGTTCCTTTAGGAATATTCATATCTTTGAGACTGTTGCCATTTGAAAGCATCTCTTCCGTCAGAACCATATCGTGCAGACTGCTATCTATTTCTTCCGGCAGTTCCACACCGAATACATTTCCGGTTTTCTCCAATGGAGTATCTAAATGGAGTAGTTTGGCAAACCAGGAAATGGTGCTTCCCTGAATAACGAGTGAGAGGATAGTGATGAAGAATACGATATTGAATATCTGATTGGAGCCCTCCACGCCTGCAACTACCGGATACGTGGCGAATATAATAGGAACCGCCCCGCGCAATCCTACCCATGATACGAATGTTTTGGAACTGATTGACATCTTTCTAAATGGGAGCAAACATAGAAGGACACTTAGCGGACGGGCTACAAGAATCATGAATATACCGATAAGTGCTGCTACAACAGCTATTCCAAGCATTTCATGCGGGTTGACCAGCAATCCGAGAGTAAGGAACATGATAATTTGGAACAGCCATGTCATACCATCCATAAAGGTAGCTATCTCTTTTCTGTTGGTTATCTTTGTATTTCCTACCATCATACCGGCAATGTACACAGCCAGATAACCGTTTCCTTTTACCAAATCGGTTGCGGTGAAGATAAAAAAGACGAAGCTGAGTAATAGGATAGGGTAAAGGGATTGATTGGGTAGATTTATTTTATTGATAATCAGAATAGCGAGCTTTCCTAATAAATATCCGGCTCCGGCACCTACGGCAAATTGTATGGCAAAAGAGGTTAAGATTTCTCCGATACCCATTCCTCCGGCTTGTATGAATTGTATCAGTACAATGGTGAGCATAAATGCCATAGGGTCGTTACTACCACTTTCCAATTCAAGCATCGGACGCAGATTGTGCTTTAGATTCATCTTTTGCGAACGGAGGATATTGAATACCGAAGCAGAGTCGGTAGATGACATCGTGGCGGCTAGGAGCAACGAAGTGGTTAAGGACATAGTAATGCTGGAATGGGAGAAACTTGCAATCCAATAAATAAAAAATCCTGTGAAGAAAGTCGTCAATAATACTCCAAAGGTTGAAAGCAGTATACCTTGTGCCAGTACAGGCTTTATTTCTTTGAATTTTGTGTCCATGCCTCCGGAGAATAATATGATACTTAGTGCGAGCATCCCGATGAATTGTGCTCCGTCGGCATTATGGAATTGTATTCCCAGCCCGTCACTGCCGAAAAACATTCCGACAAAGAGGAATAATAAGAGAGTTGGAATACCAAACCGATAACCGGTTTTACTAACAGCGATGCTAACGAAAAGTAATATAGAACAGATTAGTAATGCATTTTCAGCAGTAAATAACATAGGCATATCATTTAAACGTGACAAATTTTCTTCAAATATAAACAATTTTGGTGATATTTTGGTTTTGAATAAAGGCTTTTTTATCTTTGTGGGGAAACTACTAAAAGCTTTTATTATGAAAAAACCTACTTATCTTTCATTACTGGCAATAATGCTATGGAGTAGCTTATTGTCTTGTTCACAACACTTTATTACGGATTCAAAAGAACGGGAGATTGTTAATCATGATTTTGCGGCTCGCAAGGAAGTACTGACGGAAGGGAATCTGTTTGACATCTTTAACCGACAATTATCCCAGAAAGAATCCGAAGCCTTAACCTTTCTATATGCATATATGCCATTGTCGGATTTAGCGGATTATCCGGGTGATTTTCATTTGATGAATGTGCAATATGCTTTTAAAGCACGCGAGGAGATGCCTTGGGGGAAAATAATCCCAGAACGAGAATTTCGTCACTTTGTGTTGCCCTATCGGGTGAATAATGAGAATCTGGATGAAGCGCGCCAAGTATTTTACGAAGAGTTGAAAGACCGGGTTAAGAATCTTTCTTTGCAGGATGCCGTGTTGGAAGTCAATCATTGGTGTCATGAAAAGGTGGTTTATAAACCGTCTGATGCCCGCACAAGTTCTCCATTGGCTTCTGTGAAGACCGCATACGGTCGTTGTGGTGAAGAATCGACCTTCTTAGTTGCCGCTTTGCGTTCGGTCGGTATTCCGGCAAGGCAAGTCTACACACCCAGATGGGCGCATACGGACGATAATCATGCTTGGGTGGAAGCGTGGGTAGACGGGAAATGGCATTTCTTAGGTGCTTGTGAACCGGAACCGGTATTGGATTTAGGCTGGTTTAATGCTCCGGCTGCCCGTGGTATGTTGATGCACACTAAGGTCTTTGGACATTATGACGGTCCGGAAGAAGTGATAAAAGTAACTCCGAATTATACAGAGATAAATGTGATAGATAATTATGCTTCCACATCGAAAGCAGAGATTAATGTAGTAGATAGGAATGATCAACCCATTGAAGGTGCAAAGGTAGAATTTAAGATATATAACTATGCAGAGTTCTATACGGCAGTATCTAAAATGACGGATAAAGACGGGAAAACATCTCTGACTGCCGGTAAAGGAGATATGTTGGTTTGGGCTTCGAAAGACGGGAAGTTCGGCTATGGAAAATTATCTTTCGGTAAGACAGACATTTTAAAAATAGTATTGGATAAGACCGAGGGTGAGGCCTATTCTTTGCCTTTGGAAGTTATTCCACCTGTAGAGAAGGTCATTAATGTTCCGGTTTCCGAAGAGCAGAGAGCCGAAAATACAATTCGTATGGAACAGGAAGACTCTATCCGTAATGCTTATGTCTCAACTTTCTTGAATGAGGAACGTATAAAGGAATTTGCGAAAGAAACAGGAACAGATGTAAATGAATTACTCCCGCTGCTATCAGCCACGAGAGGCAATTATCAGGAGATAATGTCGTTCTTGAGCAGTACAACATCGGAACAACGACCGCTGGCTATACGTTTGCTGAAGGTTATTTCGGAAAAGGATTTGCGTGATACGCCCGCTTTGGTGCTGACAGACCATTTGTTGAATACACCGGAAGTAGTTTCTCCACTTTTCGACCAATATGTGCTTAATCCGAGAATAACTTATGAAATGCTTACTCCTTATAAGTTGTTCTTTAAGCAGAATATCGACAAAGAGTTGGCGGAAGGATTCGTAAAAGAGCCGAGAACATTAATAGATTGGTGCAATAAGAATATTATTCTTCGTAATGATATGAATACTACCCGAATATTAATGTCGCCGGAAGGAGTGTGGAATGTCCGTGTCACGGATGAGGAATCGAGAGATAATTTCTTTGTGGCCGTGTTGCGCAGTTTGGGTGTACCCGCACGGGTGGATGAAGTTACCGAAAAGGTACAGTATGCCGATGGGGCAAACCAATGGGTAGACGTTACTTTTACGGAAGAGTTGCAGCAAAATAATCCGAAAGGGATGTTGGTTGCAGATTATAAGGCGGTGAAAGCTTTGGATAATCCGCTTTATTATTCTCACTATACTTTATCACGGTTTGAAGACGGGACATTCCGGCTGATGAACTTCCCGGAAGATGAAAGCAGTAGTTGGGCACAACTTTTGAAACAACCTTTAGAAATAGATACCGGTTATTATATGCTGACTACCGGTACTCGTTTGGCCAGCGGAAGTGTGCTTGCGAATGTTTCTTTCTTTAATGTGGAGCCGGGTAAGACTACTCACATTGATCTCGTTATGCAGGATAATCCGGACGAAGTAAAGATTATAGGTAATCTGAATGCAGAAGCAATGTTTTTACCGGTAGGGAAAGAAGAACCTCAAAGTTTGCTCAATACGACCGGGCGTGGGTATTACATCATTGCAATATTGGGCGTGGGACAGGAACCGACAAACCATGCTTTACGTGATATTGCCGCTTTAAAATCAGATTTCGAGCAGTGGGGCAGAGGAATGGTACTTTTGTTTCCGAATCGGAATATGCAAAGTAAATTCCATGCGGATGATTTTCCCGGGCTTCCTTCTACGATTACATGGGGAATAGATAGTAACGGCGAAATTCAGAAAATGATTGTTGACGGAATGAAACTGGTTGGAGGAAACCAGCTTCCGATATTTGTAATAGCCGATACATTCAATCGTGTAGTATTCGTATCTCAAGGCTATACGATTGGTTTAGGAGAACAGTTGATGAAAGTAATTCATAAACTTTAGGTTATACTGAAATAAGAGAGAGGCTGCACTTCAAAATAAACGAAATGCAGCCTCTCTTCTTTATAATAATCTTTATAGAAGTTTACCGATGGCTTTTTCTACTTTAGTATGGTCTGTTATTTCCCTGCTGTACTCTTCTATTTTTACGGTACCTCCCATTGAAACGGCAGGATTCCGGTAGTTCATTTTACTCTCGATGGATGAACGTCCGGAGAAATGGAACTCGGAAGCTCCGGTCTCTTCTGCTATTTTACGGATATTATCACTGTTCACTCCGCATCCCGGCATTATGATGATTCTTCCGTCAGCCTGTACATTCAACTCTTTGAGAAGAGAAATTCCTTTTTCTGCGGTGGCTTGTTGTCCGGAAGTTAATATTCTGTCGCAACCTAAGGCAATAATTTTTTCCAGCGCTTTTCGTGGATTACGACACATATCAAAAGCACGATGAAAAGTAACCGACATTCCTTCTGATGCTTTCATTAGTCTTTCCATTAATGGCAGGTCAATATCACCATCGGGAGTCAGGCATCCGAATACGACTCCGTCCGCACCTAGTTGACGTGCCATATCGATGTCATGCAGCATGATGCTTTGTTCTAATGGAGTATATAGGAAATCGCCTCCACGAGGACGGATAATCACGTGTAGCCGGATACTTAACAGTTCCCGTGCCATTTTAATTTCACCGTAAGAAGGTGTCGTTCCTCCTTCCGGTATGCCGGCACATAGTTCTACTCTGTAAGCGCCTCCCCGTTGTGCTTCAATCGCGCTTTCTACGGAATTGGCACATATTTCTATTTTATATTTCCGGTTCATAAGATAAGTTAGTCAGCTAATGTCAGCTCTATCACATAATCTATATCTGTTGGAGCTTCTTTAAATTTAAGTACTACACCTTGTTTATCTTGCATATATTTTATCGGAGTCTTATCTTTGAATACGACTGCTTTCTTTACTTTTTCGGTCATAGGAAGATATAAACCATTATCCGGTAAATCAAGAATATGCACAAACATACGGTTTTCTTTTCGGGTAGTTACTCCCCAATCATGCGGGGCTACGCTTCCACTACGTGTTCCGTAGATGGTTTCTCCGTATATTTTCATCCATTCACCGATTTCTTTTAAGCGTGATATTGCTATTTCCGGCAATTCTCCGTTGGGTTGCGGACCGATATTCATCAACAGGTTCGCATTCTTCCCTGCAGCTTTTACCAAATAGTGGATAAGTGTTTTTGGCGATTTGTATTCCTGATCGGTGATTTTATATCCCCACATACCATTCATTGTTTCACAGGTTTCCAACGGTAGTGCACTGATGTCCTGACCGGATAGTCCGGAACTGTTTTCTCCCGGCAGGTCACGCTCGAATATTTGTATATCTTCTCCTGCAAAAGGTATTTGATGATGATTGTTACCAATCAGGCAGGATGGTTGCAGACGATGAATCATTGCATATTGTTCGGGCAGTTGCCAATCGAAATCAGGGTCTTGATCGTGATCCCACCAACCGTCAAACCAAATGGTACGTATCGGGCCATAGTTCGTTAATAGTTCCGTCAATTGGTTATTCATAAATTGGTAATAGGTTTTCCATTCTCCGTGTTTGGTCCGTCCTGTTCCTCTTCCGGTTCTGCCGAGGGGATAATAATCCTCACGGTACCAGTCTAAATGAGAGTAATAAAGATGAAGAGCGATTCCCTGTTTATGACATTCATCTGCCAATTCCTTCAACACATCCCTCTTAAAAGGGGTTGCGTCTACGATATTATAATCCGACCATTGTGTGTGAAACATGGAGAAACCTTCATGGTGACGGGTAGTAAAACAAATATATTTGGCTCCGGATGCTTTAATGGCTGATACCCATTCGTGAGCATCGAATTTGGAAGGATAGAATCCGGAAGCAAGCTTTGCATATTCGTCCCGGTTCAGATTTTGGTTGGTCATAGTCCATTCACCGCGTGCCAGCATACTGTATAATCCCCAATGCAAGAAGATTCCAAACTTATCGTCCCTGAACGCTTCACGTGAATTCATGTTTTCTTCTGTCGGAATGTACTTTTTTTCTTTCGTGTCCGCATTACAAAAATGGGTAGTTGTTAAGCATAATACTGCGAAAACAAGTAGACTTTTAAAGAGTGTGTTTTTTGTCATATGTTGTAATTGTTAAGATTCGCATCAAAGATAGGAAATAAAACTGAAATACAATACAATGGTTTGTAGCTCGAATTTATATAAAAGGTAAGAGATTTTATAATAAATGTTTCTTTTTATACTGGAAATATGTATTTTTGCACAATTAATATATGAAATGACATTGAAATCTAATAATTAAAAACGAATAAAGGATAATTATGCTACGTAAAATCAGAATAGCTTTTGCTATTTTTTTCTTTGTCCTAATTACACTTCTGTTCCTTGATTTTACAGGAACATTGCATGCATGGTTTGGGTGGATGGCTAAAGTACAGTTCTTGCCGGCATTGCTGGCATTGAACGTAGGAGTGGTAGTTTTTCTTATAGCTCTGACTTTGATATTCGGACGTATATACTGTTCGGTTATATGTCCGCTTGGTGTATTCCAAGATGTAGTATCGTGGATGGCCGGAAAAAGAAAAAAGAATCGGTTTCGTTACTCCCCGACATTGGTCTGGTTACGATATGGAGTGCTGGCAGTATTTGTTATTGCACTTGTTGCAAGAATCGGCTCGTTTGTAGCATTACTGGCACCTTATAGTTCATACGGACGGATTGCCTCAAACTTATTTGCTCCTATCTATCAATGGGGAAACAATTTCTTTGCTTATATAGCCGAACGGATGGACAGTTATGCATTTTATACCGTAGATATATGGATGAAGAGCTTATCTACCTTTGTTATTGCTGCTGTCACATTTGTTGTCCTCATAGTTTTGGCTTGGCGTAACGGGCGTACTTACTGTAATACGATTTGTCCGGTAGGTACGATATTGGGTTTCCTTGCCAGATATTCTTTCTTAAAACCGGTTATTGATACGGAAAAATGCAATGGTTGCGGATTATGTGCCCGTAATTGTAAGGCTTCTTGCATAAATTCAAAAGAACATAAGATAGATTACAGTCGTTGTGTCGCTTGTATGGATTGCATGGACAAGTGTCGTCAGAATGCGATAACGTATGAACATAAATCATTGGCAAAGGAGAAACTCGCAGGTAATAATACGGTAGAAAATTCCGGCTCATCCAAACAAGTGAGCAATGCACGTAGAGATTTTCTTTCTGTGACCGCTTTATTTGCTGCGACTTCTGTCATTAAAGCACAGGAGAAGAAAGTGGATGGTGGTTTAGCTGCGATTGAAGATAAGAAAATTCCTAATCGTAGCACGCCTATAACCCCTGCCGGTTCGCTAAGTATCGGTCATTTGGCGCAGCACTGCACGGGCTGTCAACTTTGTGTTTCAGCGTGTCCGAATCAAGTGTTACGTCCATCCGGTGACCTGATGAAATTAATGCAACCTGAGATGTCTTATGAACGGGGATATTGTCGTCCGGAATGTACAAAGTGTTCGGAGGTTTGTCCTGCCGGAGCGATACGTCCGGTTACTGCTGCGGATAAATCTGCTATTCAGATTGGGCATGCGGTGTGGATAAAAGAAAATTGTGTAGTATTAACGGATGGCGTAGACTGCGGAAATTGCTTCCGTCATTGTCCGACGGGAGCAATACAGATGGTACCTGTTGATGCCGATGATATGGATTCTCCGAAAATTCCTGTAGTTAATACAGAACGTTGCATTGGTTGTGGAGCTTGTGAGAATCTTTGTCCTGCCCGCCCGTTCAGTGCTATTTATGTAGAAGGGCATGAAAGACACCGTATTATCTAAAACAAAGGAGTTGGTTATGAAAAAAGAAAATAGAAATAATATAAATCGCCGGAGCTTTTTGAAAGTTCTCGGTAGTGGAGTTTTTGTATCGACAGCTGTTTTTTATGGGTGTAAGCCGGAGCGTAAGTCGGCAGATCATTATAATATAGGAGAGGTTCCACTCGACAAAATGACTTATCGTACTAATCCCTCTACGGGAGACAAAGTTTCTTTGCTGGGATACGGCTGTATGCGTTGGCCGCTCATGCCGGCACCGGATGGGAATGGAGAAATAATCGATCAGGAAGCGGTTAATACATTGGTGGATTATGCCATTGAGCATGGCGTTAATTATTTTGATACTGCACCCGTCTATTGTCAGGGAATGTCGGAGAAGGCTACGGGTATTGCTTTGAAGAGGCATCCGAGAGAGAAATTCTTTTTGGCTACAAAGTTGTCTAACTTTTCTAACTATACACGGGAGAATTCTCTTGCCATGTATTACCAGTCGTTCAAGGAGTTGCAAGTGGATTATCTTGATTATTACCTGCTGCATTCCGTAGGCGGAGGCTCCGGTATACAGTTGGTGAATGACCGTTATATAGATAACGGAATGCTGGATTTCTTGGTTAAGGAACGAGAGGCGGGACGTATTCGTAATCTCGGATGGTCGTTTCACGGAGATGTGGATGTGTTTGATTACATGTTATCCTTGGATGTGAAATGGGACTTCGTACAAATACAGATGAACTATGCTGACTGGAGACATGCGCAGGGGCGGAATGTCAATGCGGAATATCTTTATAAGGAACTGGAGAAGCGTAATATCTCTGTCGTTATTATGGAGCCGCTTTTAGGAGGACGGTTGTCACGACTGAACGACCATTTGGTAGCCTTGCTTAAACAACGTCGTCCAGACAAGAGTGTGGCATCATGGGCGTTCCGCTTTGCCGGTTCGTTTCCGTTGGTGCTGACTGCTTTAAGCGGAATGACTTATATGGAGCATTTGCAGGACAACATAATTACTTATTCTCCGCTTGAACCATGTAGTGAAGAGGAATTTGAATTGCTGGAAGAAACTGCACAGATGATGTTGAAGTACCCTACCATTCCGTGTAATGACTGCAAGTATTGTATGCCTTGTCCGTATGGTTTGGATATTCCGGCTATCCTGCTGCATTATAATCGATGTGTCAATGAAGGTAATATTCCCAAAAGCAGTCAGGATGAGAATTATAGACAAGCGCGCAGGGCATTTCTGATCGGTTATGACCGCAGTGTACCTAAATTGCGTCAGGCCAGTCATTGTGTGGGTTGTGATCAATGCACAAGCCATTGTCCGCAAAGCATTCAGATAGCGAAAGAAATGGCGCGTATCGATAAATTCGTTGAGGATTTAAAGCAAGGGCGGGAGTTCTAAAGAACTGCCGCAGCGTATTTCTTTTTCATCTTTTTCAGATGGTAAAGAAGCATAAGAACTGCTGTGACGAATGCCAGGAAATCGGATACAGGCATACTGCTCCATACGCCCTTTACACCCCAGACGGATGAAAAGAATAACAGGAACGGCAACAGATAAAGCAATTGGCGGGATAGAGACAGGAAAATCGATATCTTCGCCATACCGATTGATTGAAAGAAGTTGGTGATTACAATCTGACAACCTACGAGTGGAAACAGCATAACGGTGATTCGTAAACCTGTATAAGCGATCTCCGTCAGTTCCGCATTGTCAGTAAACATGGCTACGATAACATGTGGAAAGAGTTCGCAGGCGATAAAACCGACACTTGTAATGACAATCCCCGTTATGATGCCGTATTTTAAAGTCTTACGCACACGCTCAAATACTTTTGCCCCGAAGTTATAACCGATAATGGGTTGCATTCCCATGGTTAGTCCCAATACGATCATAACAAACAGCGTCAGTACCCGGTTGATGATACCGTAGGCACCGATGGCAAGGTCACCTCCGTTGGTTTGCAAACTGTTATTAATAATGATAACTACTGCGGATGCACATACGTTCATCAGAAAAGGAGACATCCCGATGCCGAAAATACTCATGACAATGCGTCGTTTAAGACGGTAAAGCCCTTTCTCAAAATGGATGTAGCTTTCTTTATTCATGAAGTGGTAAAGTATCCAGACCATACCGACGAATTGAGAAATGACCGTTGCCGTGCCTGCTCCGCGCATACCCCATTGGAAATGAAAGATAAAGATAGGAGCCAGTACAATGTTGCATCCTACTGTCACCATAGAGGTAAGCATTGCTTTTTTCGGATAACCTGTAGCCCGCATCACATTGTTCAGTCCTATCATGGTGTAAGATATAGGTGTACCAAGCAATATTATCTGCATGAAATCCCGTGCATAGGGCAATGTGCCTTCGCTTGCTCCGAAGAAACGGAGTATATCGTCCAGAAAATAAAGTGACACAGAGCCGAAAAGTACTGCATTTATAATACAAAGCATCAATACATTTCCCAATACTTCCGAAGCCCCGTGCTTATCTTTCTGCCCGAGCCGGATGGATGAAATGGTTGCTCCGCCTACACCGACCAATGTGCAGAAAGCCATGATGAGATTCATCAACGGGAAAGAGATAGCTAATCCGGATATTGCCAGCGGACCTACACCGTGACCGATAAATACGCTGTCTATTATATTGTATAAGGAAGTCAGCGTCATTCCGATGATAGCAGGAATGGAATATTGGAGCAAGAGCTTTCCGATGCGTTCCGTTCCTAATATATGCGGATTGTTATCTGTGTTGGGCATATTGGCTTTATATTTTTTTAAATGGAGCAAAGGTAAGAAATATTTGCCGTATTCAGGTAGAATGATGAACTTTGCCGCGTTAAATCAAATTAAAGAAATTATATGGCAGATACAACTAAACCGATAGCCGCACTTTTTGATTTCGATGGGGTAGTGGTGGATACAGAATCACAATACACGATTTTTTGGGGTGAACAGGGACGTAAATATCATCCGGAGATTAATGATTTTTCTGCTTTGATAAAGGGAAGTACCTTAATGCAGATTTTCGATAAACATTTTGTCGGGATGGAAGATGTACAACAGCAGATACGCGAAGAACTGACGGAGTTTGAAGCGAACATGACGTATGATTATATTCCGGGAATCCTTGATTTCCTGACAGATTTACGTAAACACGATGTTCGTTTGGCAGTAGTGACGAGCAGTGACCGTATCAAGATGGAAAAAGTTTACCGTGCCCGTCCGGAACTGAAAGGTTATTTTGACCGTATCCTTATTGCAGAAGATTTTGCTCGCTCCAAACCTTTTCCGGATTGCTACCTGCTTGGTGCAGAGATCTTTGGTACGACTCCCGACCGCAGCTTTGTTTTCGAAGATTCATTCAATGGTTTAAAGTCAGGAAATGCTGCGAATATGACCGTCATAGGGCTTGCCACCACTAATTCCCGTGAAGCCATTCAAGATATGTGCGCACTGGTTATCGATGATTTCCGTAACTTTACGTATGATGATATGATTCATTCAATCGTTTAAGCAAGGAATGCCATTCGTTTGACCATGCTTGAACGACAGGCTTGCTTTGCCTGAACGAGAGGATGAGCAAGGTGAAACGTATTTTCCACCCGTATGTATTTATATAAATATATATATATGTATGGGTAAATCTATATGGAAGTGGTTGTGTCAAAACTATCTCAATTCCCCCGCTTGAGCGGGGGTAGGGTGTGTGTGATTTTTCTAACAGTTTAATAATCAAAGAAAGATCACACACCCCTTAATCCCCGCTCAAGCGGGGAAACTTGGATGCTTTGACTTTTGACACATTCCGTTCTTGCCTTTCGGATGTAATATCAACATTCGAAATATTCTTTTTTCGTTCTTTTCTTGTATGGGTTAAGATTTAAAGATAACTTTGCGCCCAATTTTAATACAACTAATAAAAACGAAAAATTATGGCAGGTTATATTTCAGACGATACCAGAAAAGTTACTACCCACCGTTTGTTTGAAATGAAGCAGCGCGGAGAGAAAATATCAATGCTTACTTCTTATGATTATACTACAGCCCAGATTGTAGACGGTGCAGGTATAGACGTGGTTCTTGTAGGTGACTCCGCATCCAATGTCATGGCAGGTAATGTTACCACTTTGCCAATGACACTCGACCAGATGATTTATCATGGTAAATCCGTGGTTCGCGGTGTGAAGCGTGCATTGGTTATTGTAGATATGCCTTTCGGCTCTTATCAGGGAAATCCGTTGGAAGGTGTGGCTTCTGCCATTCGTATTATGAAAGAATCTCACGCCGATGCGTTGAAGTTGGAAGGCGGAGAAGAAATTATTGATACGGTAAAGCGTATTATCTCTGCCGGTATTCCTATTATGGGACATTTGGGATTGATGCCTCAGTCTATTAATAAATACGGAACATACACCGTACGTGCAAAAGAAGATGCCGAAGCCGAAAAGTTGGTTCGTGACGCGCATCTTTTGGAAGAAGCCGGTTGTTTCGGTTTGGTGTTGGAAAAGATTCCGGCATCCCTTGCGGCACGTGTGGCAAAAGAATTGACTATTCCTGTTATCGGTATCGGTGCGGGAGGCTATGTAGACGGACAAGTATTGGTGGTATCCGATATGTTGGGAATGTCTCAAGGATTCAGTCCTCGTTTCCTCCGTCGTTATGCTGATTTGCATAGTGTGATGACAAACGCCATCAGTCAGTATGTTGCCGACGTAAAAAGTAGCGATTTCCCGAACGAACAGGAACAATATTAGTCATTAATACCGAATGTATGAAGCTATGGACACATGATTTTATAAGGATATATTTGAGTAATTTATTGCTCTTTGCCTCCTTATATATGCTTTTGCCCGTGTTACCAATGTATTTGGTGGAGCGTTTCGATACGTCTCTTTCTATTGCAGGGGGGATACTCGCTTTGTTTGCGTTATCGCAGTTCCTGCTCGGACCTTTTTATAGCTATTTTATCGACACTTTCAGACGAAAGAATGTCTGTATGCTTTCTTTTCTGGCGGTAATAGCCATTGTGGGAGGATATTCTATGGTCGGTACTTTGTTGTGGGTTGCAGTACTCCGCATCATACAGGGAGCATTGTTTGGTGTGGCGACTACCATGGGAAGCACTTTGGCAATCGATATAACCAATACCTCCAGACGCAGTGAGGCAAACACTTGTTTTGGGTGGGCTGCACGTTTGGGAATGGTATTCGGAGCGATGATCGGTTTGCTGCTTTACAAGTATGAAGGTTTGCAACAGGTGCTCTACGCGTCTATTATATTAGGAGGAATAGGCTTAATATTCGTATCCCTCATTCATGTCCCTTTCCGCGCTCCGATAGGAGCTCCGGTATGTTCTTTGGATCGTTTCCTGCTGCTTAGAGGATGGCTGCCTGCCATTAACCTCATCTTGGTCTCATTTGTATTCGGGATGTTGCTTACCACGATTAATATGTATACCGAATCCGTACAGATGCAGGAAATGACGCTCCATTTCTTTATATTACTTGCCGGAGGATTTGTGTTGGCTATGATAGCCAATAAGCATGTTTTCGAGAATGCGGATATACGCGCCCGGGTGGTAAGCGGGCTTTTGTTGATGGGTGCATCGCTTTTGCTGATTATAACCCATGTCGATTCGCTTGCTTTAATGACTGCCGCCGTAATGATGGGATTGGGCTTAGGCCTTGTCTCTTCGGATTTCTTGCTTATTTTAGTCAAACTCTCCGAGCATTGCCAGCGTGGTACGGCCAACACTACTTACCTGTTGGCATGGGAACTCGGTGTTGCTTTAGGAGTAGCTGTGGGATGCTATCTGATTGATATTTCATCTTATATTTCCGTATTCCAAGTAGGGATAGTGGCTGTAATATTGGCATTAGGATTCTATTTAGGATTAACTAACCCTTATTTTAAAAAGCATAAACTACGATAGCTTATGGCAAGTAGGATAAAGGAACTGGATTATTTGAAGTGTATATTTATCGTATTGATGATCATTTTTCATTTGGTATACATTGCTGATAAGTATCCCTATGCAAAAAATGTGGTATATACCTTTCACATGTCTGCTTTCCTTATTCTTTCCGGCTATCTGGCTAATATTGACAAACCGTTAAAGTCTTTTTTAAAGGGGATGCTATGGATCTTCATTCCGTATGCCATAATGGAGACGGGATATACCGTCATGTCTGCTGTTGTACCTACAAGAAATCCTATTGATGAAGTCACGTTGCAGCTTTTGCTGAACAAAGCTTTTATAGCACCTATGGGACCATATTGGTATCTGCATACGTTAGTGGTGTGCAGTATAGTCTATTATTTCGTCTATAATTATATCCGTATGGATAGTTTTTCCCGTTTTATTCTATTAAGTATTTGTTTCTATTTATTGTCTTCCGTTTGTGGACTGATGTCGTTCTCGAATGCAATCTATTTTCTGATAGGTGTAGCCGTCAGTAGAAGTAGACAGGGTTTTCTTACTGTATTTCGTTCCTCCGTTTTGGCAATAATACCTTTGGTTTTCTTTTGTTGTTTTCCGGAAAATCTGCATAGAGAAACATTAGCCGGGGTAACAATAACCTATTTGGTTATCAGCTTTCTGTTATTTATTTATCATTATCTGCCGAACAGAATAAAACAATACAGTTATTTTATAGGACGCAACACATTAGTTATTCTTTTGTTTTCTCCTATATTTACTATTCTTTCCAAGTTCTTCGTACCTGTATTCGCTTTTGATTCTTCCGGAATGTGCTTTATGTGTGTGGCTGTGACATTTGTTCTTGCCGGGTGCTTCGGTATTACATGGCTGATGGATAAACTACATTTCTCTACTTATTTCTTTGGGAGGAAACAGATGTTAGTTTACAAATAAACATTTTGTGATTAAGTTCGTTAAAAACAAATAAGGCAGACCCTTATCGCCTGCCTTAATCTTTTTACGGTTATAAACCTTTTTGGAAACATGCACCCTTTTATAGCAAATCGGGTGTCCGTGAGCTTGAATTTCTTCTTCACGACTTGCTTTACGGTTGGCTTTGATGTAGTCATCCCGCGTAATTTGTTTTTTCATATACATTGTTTGTTTAGACTGTGCAAAGATATAATAAATAATTTTATTTGCCTGTATTCATTATTGCTATGTCCCGATAAATGCGTTATTAGACGTTTTTAGTAATATAATAGACGATATTATACATGAAGTAACTCCGTCCTGCGGTAACTTTGTTGCCATAGGATTTTGGAGAAAAACATATAAATCATTAAAACATGATGGGGTATTCAATGCGTTTGTTCAGGCTTTTAAGCTTTCTTTTCTGTCAAAGTGTAGTATTGAGCGGTTTTGCAAAGGGGGAATTGGAGTTATGGTATACTCTTCCGGCCCTTACATGGGAAGAATCTCTTCCGTTGGGTAACGGTCGTTTAGGGGCGATGCCGGATGGAGGCTTGTTCCATGAAAAAGTGATTTTGAATGATATAACACTTTGGTCGGGCAGTCGGGAAGATGCTGTAAATCCGGAAACAATACGGTATTTACCGCAAATAAGGGAATTACTTCTTGAAGGAAAAAATAAGGAGGCGCAGGATTTGGCGTATACCCATTTCAAGTGTAAAGGAGCAGGTACAAACTTTGCCAAGGGAAAGGATGCTCCTTATGGTTGTTTTGAGACATTGGGAACGCTGAATATTACTTACCATTATAATGATTCTGTTTATTCGGATTATCGCAGAGGGTTGGATTTAAACAATGCGGAAGCCTATACCCATTTCCGGATGAAAGGTGTGGAATATTCTCGTGAATATTTTGTATCTCATGCACAGGATGTGATTGTGATTCGTCTGACTTCAAATAAAGCAAAGAAATTAGCTTTCGACTTGTCATTAAGCCGTCCCGAACGTTTTGAAACTTATACGGAAGGGAATGTCTTATGCATGAAAGGGGAATTGAACGATGGATACAACGGACCGGGTATGCAGTACCTGACGAAGGTTCGGGTGGTAACCGATGGAGAAATAAATTCTAAAAATAAAGTATTGAGTATCGATAAAGCGAAAGAGGCTTATGTTATTATTTCATCAGGTACGGATTATACTTCTAAAGATTTCCGTCGAACTGTAGATTCTTTATTGACGGATGCCTGTACTATTAAATATGACAAATTACGTGATGCTCACCGCAAGGCCTATCAAGAGAAATTTGATAGAGTAGACCTTCAGTTAGGCGGTTCGCAACCGGATAAACCTACTGACAAACGGTTGATTGAAAATCAAGAGATTGAAGATCCGGCTCTTTATGCTCTGTATTTTCACTATGGACGCTATTTAATGATTAGCGGTACTCGTGAAAACGGATTGCCGCTTAACCTGCAAGGCTTATGGGCAAATACTGTTCAAACGCCGTGGAATGGAGATTATCACCTGAATATAAATTTGCAGATGTGTTATTGGCCGGCAGAAGTTATCAACTTACCCGAATTGCATCGTACATTAATTGACTATACACAACAATTAGTTCCTTCCGGTGAGATTACTGCTAAAGGTTTTTACGGTGCTAAAGGATGGGTGGCCCATGTGGTCAGCAATCCATGGAACTTTACGGCACCGGGAGAACATGCTTCATGGGGAGCAACCAATACGGGTGGGGCATGGTTGTGCGAGCATCTTTGGCAACATCATTTGTTTAATCCCGGTGATAAATCCTATATAAGTCAAATTTATCCGACGTTGAAAAGCGCGAGTGAATTTTTCCTGTCTACAATGATTAAAGAACCGAAGCATGGTTGGCTAGTAACAGCGCCTTCTTCTTCACCGGAGAATGGTTTTCTGCTGAATGGAGAGAAAATATGCGTGTGTATGGGGCCTACTATGGATACGCAGATTATCAGGGAACTGTTTGAAAACACATTAGCGGCATCTGAAATCTTGGCTATTGATTCTGCTTTCCGTACTGAAATAACATCGGCTATCCGGCAACTTCCTCCTATGCAAGTAAGCAAAAAAGGCGGCTATTTGCAAGAATGGTTGGAAGATTACCCTGAAGCGGAGATAACGCACCGTCATGTTTCTCATCTTTACGGCTTATATCCTGCCAATCAAATTACACCTATTAAGACACCGGAGCTGATAAATGCTTGCCGCACTACGCTTGACAGGCGGGGAGATGGTGGTACCGGATGGTCACGAGCTTGGAAGATTAATTTCTGGGCGCGTCTGAAAGATGGAGAAAGAGCACATAAATTATTAAAAGGGCTACTGTATCCGGTGAATATTTCGAAAGAATATCGGGGAGGAGGTACTTATCCGAATCTTTTCTGTGCGCATCCGCCTTTTCAGATTGACGGAAACTTCGGAGGTACTGCCGGTATTGCAGAAATGCTCCTTCAAAGTCATGACGGTTACATTGAAATTCTTCCTGCTTATTACTGGAAGAAAGGTTCGTTTCGAGGGTTGAAGGCAAGGGGAGGAATGGTTGTAAATGCTTCATGGGATGAGGCTGCCACTGAAAAGATGAAAGTGGAAT
This sequence comes from Bacteroides sp. OM05-12, assembly GCF_003438995.1. GTDB lineage: Bacteria > Bacteroidota > Bacteroidia > Bacteroidales > Bacteroidaceae > Bacteroides. The sequence goes on along the minus strand of NZ_QSUN01000008.1, from coordinate 19,990 downwards.
TATATGCGGAATGTTCCGGTACTTATCAGATAAAACTACCGGTTTTGGGAACAGCAAATCCGGAGATAAAGCTGGTAAAAGGTAAAACAAAAAGCCTTGTTAAATCGAATGAATTGCTTTCTATTACGATGGAGAAAGGAGAGAAAGTGAATTTATATATCTATTAATACTTTAAACTATAAATGAAAACACATTATTTGAAATTATGGATTTTTATTGTCGGGTTAGTGATTGTTCTGAATCTCAATGCTCAGGAAGAGTATACATATCGTGTTCCTGATGTTCAATGGGAAAATTCGTTTGGAAACCATAGGGCGGTGCTTAGAATAGACCAAACCTCGCCTGTTGTCAGCTTGGATTTTCATTGGAGACGTCATGACCGTGAAGTGGAGAAACATGCCTTCCTGATTGTCAATGCGCAAACCGGAGATACGGTTCGCAATGTTCAACGTTTGCAGGTGGATAATGAAAATTGCAAATTGCTTTTCGGACCTGTAGAACAAGGTACTTATTATTTCTATTATTTGTCCTATGAGCCTTATAAAGGTCAGGGAGGATTTCATGGACATTATTATCCAGTAGAAGCATCTCTTGCACAAAATTGGCTCCGAGAGTTGGACGGAATAAAAACGGAGATTCCGGCTGCTGTTGTAGAAGCGGTGGAATCAAGAACACAGTTTGATCGTTTCTATCCGATGGAGGTGATTGCAACTAAATCGGAAGAATCGGCTTATCAACAGACTCATCCTGCTTTATGTTGGATATTTCCGGAAGACCGTTCCTGTCCGGTTCGTATGTTTGACCATATTCCGAATAAATGGCTCAAAGTAGTACCCGGAACTACTTTTTCAGGAACAGCTCAACGCAATGAATATTATGCTTTTCAGTTGGCTCTTTGGAATGGAAATCAACCTTTGCCTGAAATTACCTATCAAACTGATGGCTTGAATAATGGTGACTGCCATATTCCGTCACAAGCTATTACTTGTTTTAATACAGAAGGAACGAATCCTTACGGCAGTCCGTTTAAAATAAACTTGCAAATATCTTCCCATGCTGTTCAACCGCTTTGGTTTGGCGTGGATATAAAAGAAGATCAACCGGCAGGGATTTATACGGGAGACATAAAGATCTATTCCAAAGATAAGTTGCTTTTCACCGTTCCTGTTTCAATAATTGTGGATGAAGCTGTTTTGGCAGATCGTGGCGACAGTGAAATCTGGCGTCATTCCCGTCTTCGTTGGTTGAACTCGACTAGGGGGATAAATCATGATGTGGTGAAACCCTATATCCCTGTCGGCATGAAAAAGAATGCACTTTCATGTTTGGGAAGAAATATTCTGATTGGTAAAGATACTCCATTACCGCTTCAAGTAAAAGCATGGAATAATGAAATCTTATCATCTTCCATTAAGTTGATTGTGGAGACAAACGAAGGAATCAAATGCTTAAAAGCCAAACCTGTATTCGATAATGGAACAGGTGATGCAATCAGTTGGCAATGGCGCGCTTCTGATAACGATTTGAAAATAGATTGCAAAGCTACGTTGGAGTTCGACGGATGGATGAATTATATCTATACAGTTACCCCCACACAAGCAATCAATGTGAAAGATATCCGTATGGAAATACCGATGAAAGAGAAAGTTGCCAAGTATGTGGTAGGTATGGGATTGCATGGTCAGGAGATACCTCAATCATATCATGGTACATGGGATGCCCCTATTGAAAACAGGCTTTGGCCTTTTGACAGTTTTTGGATAGGTTCGGCTCATGCCGGACTACATTGTGAGCTGCGAGGCAGTGCTTATACCGGTCCTTTATTGAATCTTTATCACCCGGCATATCCTGATAGTTGGTACAACGAAGGTAAAGGAGGTTTCACAATTGAAAAACAGAAACATCAAGTCGTGGCTACCATATATAGCGGCGAAAGACAGTTGAAACAGGATGAACCCATTATTTTTGATTTTGCGCTGCTTGTTACTCCGGTGAAGGAAATTGATTATAAAAGCCAGTTTACCGATCGTTATTATCATAGTTTAGGCAGACCGGAAGTGACTGATGCAGATGTGGAGGATGGAGTAAAGATAATTAATATTCACCATGCAAACGAATATAATCCTTTTATTAATTATCCTTTTCTGAGTGTGGATAAGTTGAAGGATTTCACTCGGAAATGGCATAAAAAAGGATGCAAAGTGAAAATATACTATACGATTCGTGAGTTAACGAGTGCTGCTACCGAAATATGGGCATTACGGAGTTTGGGCAATGAGATATTCGATACGGGAAAGGGTGGTGGTTATCCGTGGTTAAGAGAACATCTTGTAGATGGTTATCGTCCTCAATGGTATCATCCTTTGGATAAAGAAGTGAATGGAATTGTTGCCGATGCTGCTATCCAATCCTCTCCTGATATGAATTCCCGTTGGTATAATTATTATATAGAAGGACTTGCATGGATCATAGAGAATGCGGATATTGACGGCCTTTATCTGGATGATGTGGCTTACGATCGGAGAATTTTGAAACGTATGCGCCGTGTGATGGATGAAGTAAAACCCGGTTGCATCATTGATTTACATTCTAACACCGGCTTTTCAAAAGGACCGGTCAATCAATATGCGGAATTCTTTCCTTATATTAATAAGGTATGGTTTGGAGAGTCATTTGTTTACAACAAGATGAAACCGGTAAATTGGTTGGTGGAAAGTTCGGGGATTCCTTTCGGATTGATGGGCGATATGCTTCATGCCGGAGGAAATCAGTGGCTGGGCATGCAATACGGCATGACTTCCAGATATGCGTGGTTTACGGAAGGAATCAAATGTGATCCTCGTCCCGTATGGAAAGTATGGGATGATTTTGGTATCCGGGATGCATATATGGTTGGATTTTGGGAAGACAATCCGATTGTTACTTCTACAGATACCGAGGTGAAGGTTACATCTTATGTGAAAGATGATAGAGTACTGTTGTCTATTGGTAATTATGGAAACGAGTTAAAAGAAATTCGATTGAACATTGATTGGAAAAGACTGAAGATCTCTCCAAAGAATGCTCGTATCAAAGCTCCGTATATAAAAGGTTTCCAAGATGCCGGAGAATATTCTCTTTCGGAAATACTCTCCGTCCCGGCTAAAAAAGGATTGATTCTTTATTTGGAATAAAATTATCAGTTGATTCTCTCTTCCCATACTAATGCCGCTGCACCATAGATAGCGGCATTTTTATCTAATTGGGAAGGGAGTAATTTTACTTTGCTCTTAAATAATTTCATCATATTCTTTTCCATGGTTTCCCTTGTAGGCTTAAATAGTAAATCGCCGGCCTTGGCAAGTCCTCCCATCAGAAAGATGGCTTCCGGACTGGTGATGGCTACTACATTTGCCAAAGCTTTACCTAGCATTTCTCCCGTATATGTAAAAGTGGCGCGAGCCAGTTCATCTCCGGCAAGGGCTGCTTCGCTGATTATCTTTGCATCCATCTCATTGAAAGGTATGTCTCTCAACGGACTAGGCGAAGTGTATTTTGCCATCATTTTATAAGCGCTTCGTTTTACACCTGTGGCGGATACGTATGTTTCGAGGCAACCTTTGCGTCCGCAACTGCATTGTCTTCCGTCTGGCGATACAATGACATGGCCTAACTCTCCGGCAAAACCGTCATGACCATAAATCAGTTTACCATGAGCGACGAATCCGCTACCTAAGCCTGTACCCAATGTTACTACGAGAAAATCTTTCATCCCTTTTGCTCCTCCGTATATCATTTCACCAATGGCGGCAGCATTGGCGTCATTGGTCAGATAGATAGGAAGATCCGGGTAATACTCTTCCATCATATCGGTAAAAGGAATAATGCCATGCCAAGGCAGGTTGGGAGCATACTCGATAGTACCTTTATAGAAATTCCCATCCGGTGCTCCGATACCGATACCTACCAGCTTTACAGAATCTTCTATGGTGGCAAGAACCTCATGGGTGGTTTTACAAAGTTCCCGTAGATAGCTATGTATATCTTCATGTTTGGCAGTTTCTATAAAACCTTCTGCCAGATAATTGGCGTTTCTGTCCACAAAACCGAATTTAGTGAATGTTCCGCCAACATCTATGCCTAGTGCAACTTCTGTTTTCATATTGTTCTTTTGTTTAGTAGAACAATTAAAACAGCTGTTTTTCTTTCATGCACTTGATTTTTATTTTAGAAGTAATCAGGTAGCAGCCGGTTACTTGAAAAAATAGTTTAGCAAGTAGGTTGCCTGTGCTTTTTTGTCTTTCCCATCACCTTGTCGATAATCAATGCGATAGCTCCGTCTCCCGTCACATTACAAGCCGTACCGAAACTATCCATGGCGATGTAGAGTGCAATCATTAAAGCCTGAGCCGATTCGTCAAAGCCAAGCATCGAGCTTAATATACCGAGAGAGGCCATAATAGCTCCACCCGGTACTCCCGGAGCAGCTACCATTGTGATGCCGAGCATAAAGATGAATCCGGCGAATAAAGGAAAATCATAAGGGATGCCTTGCATCATCATCAAAGCAAGCGCACAGGCTACGATTTTCAGTGTACTTCCCGAAAGATGGATGGTAGCACACAAGGGGACAACGAATCCTGCAATATCATCAGACACCCCGTTGCGTTTACTCTGTTCCAATGTTACGGGGATGGTGGCTGCCGAAGATTGTGTACCCAATGCCGTGAAGTACGCCGGAAGCATTCTCCATAATAGTCTGAACGGATTCTTCCGTACGAATAATGCCGCTATGCAATATTGGAATACCAATAGGAAAATATGCATCAGGAAGATGACACCGATAATCTTAATAAATACCATCAGGATACTATACACCTGTCCGGAGTGTGTCATATTGAGGAATATACCGAATATGTAGATAGGCAACAACGGCAGGATTACCGCGCTGATCGTTTTGACGATGATTTCTTTAAAATCGTTGGCTACATCTTTCAGTGTGTGGGTATTCAAGTTTGCCAGTCCCAATCCGAGTGTGAAGGCGAGGATAAGTGCTGTCATTACATTCATTAACGGAGGTATGGAAACCGAAAAATAGGGTAGGATACCATGTGCTTCGCTCACTTCTTCCAATGGAACTCCCGCCGTGATAAGATGCGGAAATACCGTGACTCCCGTGAAATATGAAAGAAAACCGGAAAAAAGAGTTGCTCCGTAAGCTATCAAAGCAGTGGCTACAAGCATCTTGCCGGCTCCCTTTCCTATATCTGCGATGGCAGGCGTCACCAATCCCACGATGATTAGCGGAATGATAAAATTGAGGAATTCGCTGAATATACCGTTGAAAGTAACAAAGATGCGTACAGCCCACGCGGGAAGAACATTTCCAAATAAGATGCCGAGTGCGATGGCAATAATGATTCTAGGCAACAATCCGATATGAATTTTTTTCATGGCAAAGGTTTTATATGAATAATGCAAATGTATATAAATTAATTAAATTCATCTCGATGTTTTTTAAAAACGTCTAGATGTTTTCTGAAAATCATCAGGGTGTTTTTGAAAATCACCTTGATGTTTTTTATAGTTTATCTATCAGCCGATAAATATAACCGATGGTAGAATTCATTAAATCGAACAAATATTCCTCTATCTTTGTTTCAAGATAAAATAAAACGCATTATGAATAAGAAATCGAATATAGGTCTGATAGGACTTGCAGTGATGGGCGAGAACCTTGCCTTGAATATGGAACGTAACGGATGGCAGGTATCTGTATGGAATCGTACGGTTCTCGGAGTAGAAGAAGGCGTGGTGGATCGCTTTGTAGAGGGTCGTGCCAAAGGTAAAAATATTATAGGTTGCGAAACATTGGAGGATTTTGTGGATACGCTTGAGACACCGCGTGTGGTGATGATGATGGTACGTGCCGGAAGTGCGGTGGATGAACTGATAGAGAAAGTCGTTCCTTATCTTTCACCGGGTGACATCTTGATAGATGGTGGTAACTCCAACTTTGAAGATACTGCTCGCAGGGTGAAGAATATGTACGAACGTGGATTCTATTTTGTCGGGGCAGGAGTTTCCGGTGGTGAGGAAGGTGCACTCAACGGAGCGTCTATCATGCCGGGCGGCGCAGTAGAAGCATGGCCTACGGTGAAACCTATCCTGCAAAGCATTGCTGCAAAAGCAGACGATGGTACTCCTTGTTGCGACTGGGTAGGTCCCGGTGGTTCAGGTCATTTTGTGAAGATGATACACAATGGGATAGAGTATGGTGATATGCAGCTTATATCCGAAGCTTATTTCTTACTGAAACGTTTACAGGGAATAGGAAACGAAGAAATGGGCGATCTTTTTGCTCGTTGGAATGAAGGCAACCTGAAAAGTTATTTGGTGGAGATCACCGGACATATTCTGAAACATAAGGATGTAACGGGAGAATATCTGCTTGACCGTATTCTGGATGTGGCAGGACAGAAAGGTACGGGTAAATGGTCGGTCATTAATGCTTTGGAACTGGCTATGCCTTTGGAACTTATCGCCACAGCCGTATTCGAACGTAACTTATCCGGAGAAAAAGAACTTCGTGAGCAGGCTGCAAGAGCTTATCCAAAAAGAAATTCAGAGAGCGTTTATGATAAAGAGGAATTGGTGGAAGAGATTCGTCAAACGCTTTATGCATCCAAGTTGGTCTCTTATGCACAAGGATTCGGTGTGATGAAAAAAGCCTCCGAAGTATATGACTGGAATTTGAATCTCGCTACTATTGCTCGTTTGTGGCGCGCGGGATGTATTATTCGCTCGGCATTCCTCGATGATATAGCGAAAGCATTCGAACAAGACGCAAATTTATCGCATTTGCTTTTGGCTCCTCATTTTGAAGATGAAATGAAAGAAGCTTTACCTTATTGGAAAAAACTGGTGGCTATTGCTGCTAAAGAGGAAATAGCATCACCTGCTTTTGCTTCTGCTTTGAACTATTTCTATTCGCTGACTACCGACCGTCTGCCGGCCAATCTTATTCAGGCACAACGGGATTACTTCGGTGCGCACACCTTTGAACGGGTAGACGAGGAGAGGGGCAAGTTCTTCCATGAGAATTGGACAGGACATGGAGGTAATACGAAATCAGGAACTTATAACGCATAAAGGGAGAGAGAGAATATGAATAAACCAAAATCATTGGTAATGGTGATATTCGGTGCATCGGGAGATCTTACGAAGAGAAAACTGATGCCTGCACTATATATATTATATAAGAATCATCGTACCCCGGAACGTTTCTCGGTTCTTGGCATAGGACGAACGAAGTATGATGACGATACTTTTCGTACTTTTATGCACGAACAGCTTCTACATTTTATTAAACCGGAAGAAGTGGACGAGAAGGTTTTGGACGATTTTATCAAGTTACTTCATTATCAGTCGATGGATCCTTCCAAACAGGAAGATTATAAGTTGCTTGAACCACGTCTGCATAAGCTGGATGCGGAAATAAAGAATCCGGGTAATTATCTTTATTATTTGGCTACACCTCCTTCATTATATGGGGTTATACCTCAACATCTGAAAAAAGTGGGATTGAACAAGAGCGGAGAGAAAGAAGGATTCAAACGTATCATTGTAGAGAAACCTTTCGGATATGATTTGGAGTCGGCGCGTGAGCTTACTAGAATCTATCGTACTGCTTTTGAAGAAGACCAGATATTCCGTATAGACCATTTCCTTGGTAAGGAGACGGTACAAAACATATTGGCGTTGCGTTTTGCTAATAGTATTTTCGAACCTATTTGGAATCGTAATTACATAGATTATGTAGAGATTACAGCGGTGGAGAATTTAGGAATTGAAGAACGTGGCGGCTTCTTTGACGGGACAGGTACATTGCGTGATATGGTGCAGAACCATCTTATCCAGCTACTTGCCGTTACAGCTATGGAACCGCCTACTGAATTTAATGCGGATAGCTTCCGAAATGAGGTATTGAAAGTATATCAGGCACTTGTCCCTCTGAATGAGGTGGATATGAAAGAACACATTGTTCGTGGACAGTACACCGAATCCGAAGGGAGAAAAGCTTACCGAGAAGAAGATAATGTGAATCCGGAGTCTCGTACGGAGACGTATGTGGCGATGAAGTTGGGTGTGGGTAATTGGCGTTGGAGTGACGTTCCGTTCTATATTCGCACCGGTAAGCAGATGCCTACGAAAGTAACTGAAATAGTCATTCACTTCAAGCAAGCACCTTATCATATGTTTAAATGTGCTGGAGGTAATTGTCCGGTAAGTGATCGATTGGTTATCCGAATCCAGCCCAATGAAGGTATAGCTTTGCGTTTTGCGATGAAAGTACCCGGCTCGGGTTTTGAAGTTAAACAGGTAGATATGGATTTCAGCTACAGCAGTCTCGGTGAACTTCCTACGGAAGATGCTTATGCTCGTCTGATAGAAGATTGTATGCTGGGTGATCCTACTTTGTTTACACGAAGTGATGCGGTAGAAGCCAGTTGGAAATTCTTCGATCCTGTATTGAAATACTGGAAAGAGAATCCTCATGCACCGCTTTACGGTTATCCGGCCGGAACATGGGGACCTCAGGAGTCTGATGCCATGATGGAAGAACATGGTGCTCAATGGACAAATCCTTGTAAGAACTTAACTAAAACAGATTTATATTGCGAATTATGATAACCGAATATTATTCTCAAGCGTCGGAAGCCGCTCGTGCCTTGATAGGAGCTTTGCTTAAAGAGATGCGGCAAGAACCGGATAAAATATTCCGGATAGCCCTATCCGGAGGTTCTACTCCGGCATTATTATTTGATATTTGGGCAAATGAGTTTACAGACCTCACTCCATGGGAACGTTTGCATTTCTATTGGGTGGACGAACGTTGTGTATCGCCTGAAAGTCCGGATAGTAATTATGGTATGGCGAAACATTTACTTTTTAGTCGTGTTCCGGTAAACTCCACTCAAATTCATCGTATCATTGGAGAAAACGAGCCGCACGAAGAAGCAATGCAATATTCTGCATTGATAAAATCATCCTTGCGTTTGAATGAGGGTATTCCGGAATTTGATATTATCTTTTTGGGTATCGGATCGGATGGTCATACCTCCTCTATCTTTCCTGGCCAAAAGAGTTTGTTGTTTTGTTCCGAACCCTATTCTGTCAGTGTGAATCCCTATAACGGGCAACACCGTATCGCTTTGACAGGTCAGCCATTGATAAAAGCATTGCATACATGGTTCTTTGTCACCGGACAAGATAAAGCTGATATTATCCGTAAAGTATTGGAAGAAGGAACTGCAGAGCTTTATCCGGCGGGGTATGTGTTGGAGAATGCCCGTGATGCTCGTTTGTATACGGATATTGTGTTGAAATAGAGATTGATAGGCATAAAATAGATAAGTTGTTTCAAGATAGTTTTCTGCTATTTTGGAACAACTTATTATTTTTATGGATATTAAGTTTTTTTTACAAGTAAAAATTTCCTGTCTATTCTTAAAACTTTTTAATTTAAATGATTGATAAATTGATTTACTTTCTGTGTAATAAATTATTAATAATATAAATAGAGATGTATTCCATATTTTACGTTTAATCAGATCTCTATTTTTATGCAATAATAGAAATTTATTTGTAATTAATGAATCCTTTTTTTATATCTAAATGCTTAATTATCTATGTTTTGTGAAAAAATGATATAACTATATGCTTACTATGTAATATAAAACTTTAATTTTCAAGAATATTTCCTTAAAATTAAAATCTTTTACCTGTTATAGTTACATTTGTTGAAGAAATAAAAGAATATCAAGATGAAAAAAGGTACATTAATTATAATGGCATTGTTATTTATGCCATTATTATCTCACGGACAAAATTCCCAAGAAGAAAAAGTTGATAACTCTATAGAAAATGATAAGTATAGAGTTATTACAAATAAATTTTGGGATAATTGGTTCATAACTGCCGGTGCTGGGGCACAGGTCATGTTTGGAGATGATGATGAAAAAGGCAAATTCGGAAAACGTATTTCCCCGGCAATAAATGTTGGTGTAGGTAAATGGTTTACACCCGGATTAGGATTAAGATTACAGTATAACGGATTGAATGCTAAAGGATTCAGTTATGGGAATGGTGGTTATATAAAGGGAACGCCGGATTCAAAAGGTTTGTATAAAGAAAAGATCAATTATATGAATCTGCACGGTGATATTATGTTCAATTTAACGAATATGTTCTGTGGTTATAAAGAAGATCGTGTTTATAATGCTATTCCATATTTAGGCTTTGGTTTAGTGCATCGTTATAATGAAGACGTTTACGGTTTTAAAAAGTTGTTTTTCGGTTTGAATTTAGGATATATAAATAAATTCCGTTTGTCAAAAGCATGGGATTTTAATTTGGAAGCCAGTGCATTAATGATGCGTGATGATTTTGACAGTAAGACTGAAGGCAAGAAAATGGATGCTGTTATTAGTGTAACGGCAGGATTTACTTATAGATTTAAACAAAGAGGATTTAAGAAAGCTATCGTAAAAACGACAGGTCTTTCTTCTGAAGAAATGGATGCTATTCGTAATAAATTGAATGAACAGATAGCTAGGAATAAAGAGCTAGAAGCGGAACTGGCAAAAGAAAAAAATAAGAAGCCGGAAATAGTGAAAGAAGAAGTAATAAAGCCGGTACAAGTAGCTTCTTCATCTCCTAGAGCTATATTCTTTACTATTAATGAGTATAGTATTTCTCCGAGAGAAAAAGTAAACATTGAATATATTGCCGAACAAATTAAATCAAATCCGGATAAACAATTTACGATTACCGGTTATGCTGATAATTCAACAGGTTCTGCAAGTTTTAATCAGGAGCTGACACAGAAGCGTGCAGAAAGTGTATATAATATGTTAGTAAATGACTATGGAGTAGATGCAAAACAATTGAAGATAGAGGCTAAAGGTGGCGTATCCAGTATGTTTGAGCCGTCTTCTTTGAATCGTGTTGTAATTGTTGAGTAAAATATCATTTTTGTAAATTGAAAGGAGGCTGTTTGTTAACGGTCTCTTTTTGTATGTCAGATACAATAAAAATAGGGAGCTACTGCTCTCTTGCAGGCTCCCTATTCAACACAAAAACTAAACTAGACTTAACTAAACTATTCTATATTGAGTTTCACAACTCCAAACTAAAACCAGTTCTTTTGAACTATGTGGCAAAGATAAATTAAATGTTTTAATTATGCAAGCGTTTATCGACGAATATATTTAATTTATCGGCGAATAGACTTTTTCTTGTTTATTATAAATGTTTTTCTATAATTTATATCCCTATTTTATGCAATTCTTCTGTTGTGATAGAGATATTTTCTCCTTCTCTCAGTTTTCTTAAAACAAGTTGACCTACCGACAGGGCTGCTTTTTCACTCGAAAAAGTCTTTTTCTCATTGATAGCAGGAATATAGGGCTGGTAGATAATGACTTTATTCTTATGTAAAATCCTATACCCATATCCGTTTTCCTCTGTTTTTATAATTTCAAGGTGATACATGGGAGTAGAAATATCCACTATATATCCTATAAGTATAATAGACAGAATAAACAAGGTACTTATCTGCAAAATCTCTTTTTTAATCCTCTTCAATCTCATAAGGCAATAACTCCCAATTATCGTCAAAATAATAAGAACTACTACGTCCGGTTACAATAAAACCACGTTTACCGTTGGAGAAACCTATGGCTGCTGTCCGTGCCGAACCTTCAAAGAGTGTGAAATCATCATTATTCCATAAATCCGTTTCAGGATCATATACCCAGTAAGTAGAAAGTAATGAACCGGATTCTCCTGTTGCAAGATACATCTTCCCGTCTATGACCATACATACGGCACCTGAACGGGTAATACTTGTATAATCATCATCGTAATCGTCATCACTGCTATCCGAGATGTCACGTTTTTTGGTCCACGTATCGGTCGACGGATCATAACAGTACAAATCATCAGGATAGCTTCCGTTATTGATTCCACAGAAGATATAGGCTTTTTCGTCGATAACAGATGCAGAACCCGACATTCGTTTTTGTCCTCCATATCCGTTCATAATACTCCATTGACTGCCGGATGGAGCAGAAGGGTCAAAGCGATAGAAATCCTTCTGATAATTTCCATCGTATCCGGTTCCTACATATCCATAATTCCCAATAGCAAAAGCCAACGCTTTGTAACGGGCTTTTGGGAAATCATCTTTTGACTTCCATTCATTAATAGTCGGGTCATATTCCCATGTAGCAGCAAGATAGTTACTGCCGTCATATCCGGTGGTTATGTATCCTTTTCCGTTTATTGAGAACCCTACTCCGGAATTACACTTGGCAGATTCCGGCAGACTGGCACGTTGTGTCCAGTAGTCTCCATCTATATTATATTCCCATAAATCGTTCAAACGGTATTTACCGTCATAGCCACAGCATACATATCCGTTGCCATCTATCATAAAACCGGCGGCATCACTTCTCGCTACACCGTCAAAGTCCGACCGACGTTCCCATACACCATATGTATAATCATCGTCTTCGGTACATGATGTCACATACAATGATGCTGTAAATAAGGTAATTGCCAATAATTTTCTATTCATAATTTAAGTCATATTGATTTATTATGAAGCAAAAGTAGATGTATGCTTCTTGCATAGCAATTGTTATCGACGGATAGCTTTGTTTTATCTGCAAAAGATTATTCAGCGTGTAAAAGTCTGTCCGATAGACTTTATCGTCAAATATGTCCGTATTATCTATATTAGTTGGCATTCATTCCTATGAGTCCTTTCTTTGTGCCATATTTATTATTTTATAATCTTTATGAATCGATACATTTGTTCATTGTTTTTCTTGGTTCTCTTTATCTCATTGGTGGCATGTAGGGATGAATCTTCTGATTTGGGAGGAAAATGGCTGGAAAGTAAATTCCGGAATGTCGTGATTGATACATGTACCGTTCGCATGAGTACATTGTTGATGGATTCGGTCAATACTTCATCGGAAGGAGTTGCTTTTGTAGGAAAGTATTCGGACGATAACTGGGGGCAGCTGTCTGCTGCTTCATATATTGAGTATAATTATCAGACTTTTGCTCCGGATGAGAACATTATTTATCGGTTTGATTCTGTCACATTGAGGGTACTTCCCATCGGAGAATATTTAGGAGATACATTACAACTTTGCCGTTTCCGGCTCCATCGGCTTAAAGAAACAATAGAATTGAATAATGGATATTTGTATAATACTTCATCATTATTATATGACGAATCACCTTTCTCTACGGTGGCAATGCGCATACATCCTAAAGAAGGCTATGCAGTTGAAGCCCGTTTGCCGGATGACTTCGGACTTGAATGGTTTAATGCAATATTAGAAAAGAATACGGTTCTGGATTCCCAGGATAATTTCCGTAACTCTTTTCCCGGAATAGTTTTTACGAGTGGTGAAGATTACAATTCAAATCTGATGGGATTTTCTGTATCCGATTCATCTTTTTGCATTAAAATCTATTATCATCAGGTTGCGGAGACTTCGGTAGAGAAAGTTTTGTCGTTCACACCAAGCAGTACAAAGCATTTTGTGCAGACTAAATGTGATCGTAGCGGTACATTATTAAATCAGGTAGTAGGAAATAAGGTTGAAACTCTCTCTTCGGAAACAGGAAACAAAGTTTATCTTCAAGGTATGACCGGGTTATACACAAAAATCGAATTTCCTTACCTCAATAATTTGCAGGAAGAAGGAGAACTTGTCACAATAGAATCGGCCCGGCTTTATCTTTATCCGGTAAAAGGTACGTATGGTGGTATGGTATCTTTGCCGGATTCCCTTTCTCTATATACATCGGATGAGAATAATATGAATATAGAAGAAGTGACGGATGTTTTAGGAACATCCATCCAACATGGTAATCTGGTAGTAGATGAATTGTTACATCAAAACACCTATTATAGCTTTGACATTACCTCTTTTATGCAATCTAATCTCGGTGCCATAGGTATCAATAGAAAGAATTTGCAACTTGTGATACCGGAGAGTAAAATCAATACCTCATTTCAGAGTGTACTTTTGGGAGATATGGAACATCCGGAAAGTCCCGTAAAACTATCTCTCCTTATTAAAATATACAATAAATAATTATCTGATGAATCATAAGCAACTTATTCTTTTCTTATTTCTTGGAGGTGTTTGTAGCATTTCAGCTCAGAACACGACTAATTCTCCCGTCTCTATGTTTGGTATAGGAGATATAACGACAGGTGAATCCGGTAAATATGCAGGTATGGGAGGTGTAAGCATCGCCATGCGTTCGGGTAATTATCTGAATATGATTAACCCGGCAGGCCTTACAGGGGTAGATTCATGTCGTTTGGTGTATGAGGTAGGAGGGATGGCTGCAGTGAAAAGCTATATACAGTCAGGAGCGAAGAATACTTCCGTAGTAGGAAATGTTACCAATTTGGCATTGGGTTGCCGTGTATTGCCGTATTGGTACATGGCTTTGGGAGTTACTCCTGTGAGCAGTGTGGGGTATGCCGTTACGATGGAACAAAATGTCGAAGGTACGGACGGCAGTAGTCTTTCATCTTATTTTGAAGGAACTGGAGGACTTTATCGAGTTAATTTAGGTCAGGCAATAAAGTTGGGCAGGTTTTCATTGGGAGCCAATCTCTCTGCGATTTTGGGAGATATAACCTATAGTGAAACGCAGAGCGGAGCAAGCATAACGGAAGAAAGTAGTATGCGGGCGTTTTATGCGGATTTTGGAATGCAATATACAATACCTATACGTAAGTATACAAATCTATACTTCGGACTGGTGTATGGTTATCATCAGAAGCTATATCAGGATAATGAAATGACAGTGAGTAATACCTCCAGTAGTAGTGAAATAGTAGAGGATGTTAGATTCGGAAAGAAGTATTTACCGCAATATATAGGCTTTGGTACAACGTTAGGTAGTAGGAGATGGACGGTTTCTGCCGAGTATAAATATTTGCAATGGGACAAAATGGAAAGTGATTATTCAACCATCAGTTATCGTAACCAACATCGTGCCTCGATCGGATTGGAATGGTTGACAGGAGATATCTGGCGTAATCCCTGGCATTGGATGATAGGGGCAAATGTAGGTAACTCATACGTTGTAATCAAGCATCACAATACAATCAACTACTCTGTGACTGCAGGATTCGGAGTACCCGTCATGCAGGGAAGCACTTTCTCCGCAGGATTACGATATGATGGACAAAAGGCACATTCTAGTCTGCAACGGGAAAGTAGCTTCTCGTTTTATATTAATCTTTCTTTTTCAGAAATAACCAATCGTAGTAAAATCAGATAATAATTCAAAAGCAGGTCATTATATCTTTTCGGATACTTTCATTTCTTTATAAAAAAATACTCAAAATTTCGCTTATTCAAAAAAAGGTTTGTACATTTGTCACAACTCTTTTTCTTCATTATTTTAATAGATTGATTATTCTTTAATGGAAAGAATATAGCGGCGGCTATTTTAAATAGAAGTTTATTAAAATAGGTGATGAAATAATTGTGATACAATAATTGTATTTGCTTAAAAAATAAATATTATCATAATAAAATGACCTTAAAACAGCATATCGCTCAATCAGATGGTGTTCTGAATAGAATTCCTAATGGGATTATAATTATTGATTTGGCAGATAGAATCATGTTTATTAATCAACGAGTTAGGGGTGAGTTGAACATTATCGGCTCATTGAGTGAGAATGATATTTTAGCTTTAAATTTTACTGAATTACTTCTTTTGAAAGAGGAAGATAAGGATATTTTTAAACAGCTGAAAGAGGAAGTGCTAAAAACCGGTAAAGATGTGATGTTACCGAAAGGGGCGTTTATATTGAATAAGATTACAAATAATATTTTCCCGATATCAGGTTGTTTATCCCCTTTATTTTATGATGATAATTTAGAAGGATATATCTTTTATTTCCGTAATATCACAAATGAATTAACTCGGGAGTATATCTTGAATACCGCTCTTGTGCGTACAAAAATTTATACTTGGTTTCTTGATATAGAGAATGGTGTATTTGTGCTTGACCCGCGTTATTTTGATTATTTAGGTATACCTAAAGGACCGGGTAATACATTAACGATGGAGCAGTACACTAATCTTGTTCATCCGGATGACAGACAAAAGCTGGCGGATGCATTTGAAATCCAATTCAGTGGTGAGGATATCTATGAAGATCCCGTTCCTTTCCAGATACTTCGTGGTGACGGAAGATGGGAATGGTTTGAGGGTCAATCTACTTATATCGGCAAGTTATCCGGACTTCCTTATCGGTTGGTGGGAATATGTACAAGTATACAAGCACATAAAGATACGGAGGCTATTCTTATCAACGCCCGTAAAAAAGCAGAGGAAAGTGATAAATTGAAAAGTGCATTTATTGCTAACATGAGTCATGAAATACGCACTCCGCTTAATGCCATTGTGGGCTTTTCCAATGTGCTGAGCAGTGCTTATGAGGAACTATCGCAAGAGGAACGTGATGAATTTATCCGATTGATAAATAGTAATAATGAACATCTTTTGGTCTTAATCAACGATATTCTTGATCTCTCCAGAATCGAATCCGGAGCTATGCAATACACTTTCTCCAAAGAATCTATAAACGGTTTGATGGCGGATATTTTTCAATGTCAAAGTTTGAATTTCTCTTCTGATATCGATTTAAAGCTGGAATTACCTTCTGAAGAAGTATCGATTATCACCGATGCCATGCGTTTCAAACAAGTGATAAACAATCTCATAAACAATGCAAGGAAATTCACGACCAAAGGATATGTAAAATTCGGAATAAAATCGCATGATACTGATTCTGTTGTGATATTTGTTCAAGATACCGGAGAAGGTATGAAGCGCGAGGATGTGGAACATATTTTTGAACGTTTCTATAAAGTGGATAGTTTTAAGCCGGGAACAGGATTAGGGCTTCCTATTTGTGAAACCATTATTAATAGGTTTATGGGGCATATAGATGTAATATCGGAAGTAGGGAAAGGTTCTTGTTTTGAAATAACATTGCCTCTAAATGCTTGTAAAATATTAGATTAACTTATGAATAGGATATAAATTCGGGAAGCCATTCGATAGGATTTATACTTGTAACAAAAAAATAAGGAAAAATATTTGTTTTTTTATTGCGCAATTAGACTTATATGCCTACTTTTGCAGCGTTAAATCTCTTTCTTCTGGGATAGTTGACCGGGATTTGACAGGAAAGTTTATAATAGTTGTTTGAAATTATATACTTTTATTAATCAGGGATTTACAATTTCTGGTGTCCCCCGAAAATGACCTTTTTAGAAATAAAATCAATTATAAAGTCGAATAAATGAGATGGTAAAGCGTACTGACGTCGTTTGGTATGCCATGCGCATTACCTATAGCCGTGAACTGGCTTTGAAAGAATATTTGGACTCCATTTCCGTAGAATGTTATGTTCCGATGCATTATGAAAAGATTACCTACCAGGGCAAAGAACGTCGTAAATTAGTCCCGGTAGTCCATAATCTGATCTTTGTTCACACCTCCCGTATCCGGTTAGATGAGATAAAGCAGCAGATGGAATATAAGTTCCCCATGCGCTATATCATGGATAGGGAAACACAAAGCCCTATTATTGTTCCCGATAGTCAAATGGCAGACTTCATAGCAGTAACAGCTACTATGGACGAACAACTTGTTTTTCTGGATCCTGTGGAAGTTCAACTGAAGAAAGGCGATCGTGTACGCATTACCGGTGGAATACTCAAAGGGGTAGAAGGTAATCTGATCCGTATCAAAGGCGACCGCCGTGTTGTTGTCTCCATTCAAGGAATCATGGCTGTAGGCTCTGCTTTTATTCATCCGTCTTTGATTGAGAAGATTGGGTAATGTATAAATAAAATAAAAGCTTTATAGTCAATGAACATCTAAATGATATTTTCATTTATATACATAATGAGTCTTAATTTTGTCTTTAGTAAGATTTAATTAATCAATTATAATTATTAGTTCATAATTAAAAGAATTGTGATGAATCTATTAAGCAAGAAAAAGAGGGAATTGATTTATGCGATATTTTCTTCAATATATTTCAATTTTCATTATTTGCCTTTTAGACAGGCAATTTTACTTCCAATACTTTTATATAAGCCATGTTACCTAAGACTAAAAGGAAGAGTTATTATTAACGCAGATAATATATCATTTGGAATGATACGTTTAGGATTTAATATGGTGTCTTTATATCCTAGTACTGGCATTGTATGGGAGAATCATGGAGGTAATTGTATATTTTATGGACATTGTTATATTGGAAATGCATCTGCTATATCAATAGGAAAAACAGGGATAGTATCTTTTGGTAAAGATTTCACAGCTACTGCAGCTTTTAAATTGGCTTCTTATTATAATATTGAATTTAAAGATAATGTACTAGTCGGATGGGAAAATACTTTTATTGATACTGATTTTCATCAACTTAAATCTATTGTGGGAGAAAATTTAAAATCTTATGCTAGCATAAGAATCGGTTGTAACAATTGGTTTGCGTTTAAAAGTATTATATTAAAAGGTACAGAGACTCCAGATCATTGTATTGTAGGGGCAAATTCTCTTTTGAACAAAAAGTATGAAATACCTAAATATTCATTATTAGGAGGAAATCCTGCAAAATTATTAAAAACGGGAATAATTAGAAAACAGGGAGATGATATTATTAAATATTCTATAATTAGGTAATGTCAATAAAAAAAGTTAGCGTCCAAAAATGACGTCTTTAAAATTTAAAAACAAATGCTGATCTTCGTTGCTGTAATTAAAAAAGTAATACGATGTATAGCAGCAATGATTTCGAACGGCTCTTTATCCGCTATAAGGCGGAAGCGCTACCCAGTGGTGAATCCATTTTATCTTTCTGTAATAGAAATAAAGTTCCGTATAACCTGTTTGAAAAATGGTACAAGGATACTCGTCACAGATTAGTACCTGTCCAAGTGGACGGTCGTCCTTCTGCGGAGCAGTCTGTTATGGAGGAAGCTCCTCCGGAGCAAAAAGTGATGGCGGATTCTGTCCGCATCATGGTGGATATCCGCATGAGCAACGGGATACATATTCAGCAAGGCAATTTAGACTTCGAGGGCTTGAAGCGCCTGGTAGGGAATTTGGAGGTTTTATGCTGAGTATAAACGGTCTGAACAGATTCTATTATTTGCGTGATTTTCATGATATGCGTTGCAAGTATGAGCGTGTATTGTCCATCATCCATCAGCAACTCAATCAGGAGCCTGAAGATGGTGATGTGTTCATTGTCATGTCAAAGGATTTTCGGAAAATACGCCTGTTCAGTTATGACCGGCGGTCTTACAGCTTGTATGAAAAGAAATTCACATCGAATTATCGGTTCATGAAAGTCGTTTATGAAGGTGACCGGACGTTCTATTCCATAAGTTGGAAAGATGTAGTCTTGTTACTTGAAAGCCCTATTGTTAAAGAGTTAAATGTCAGATAAATAAGTTCGTTTTATGTTGGTTTGTATATCTATTTTTCGTACATTTATAGAGTATAAAAAAGGGATATGGATCAACAGGAAAGAGATAAAATATTAACCGCTTCGCGCAACCTTGAGCTTCGGGAAATCACTCCGGAGCCTTGGTTTGATCCCTATTCGGATATGACAACAGAAGAAAAGTCCAAACTGATAATAGAGTTAATGAGTTCCCAAAAATCCGATCGGGAACGCATTGATTCTTTGATGGATAAATTGGACAGGATGACAGAGAGCCAACTTGCCGCCAATGAAGCGTCCACGCTTCTGCGCGGGCAGTTATCGGAATTGATGAATCTTTTGAAAGACAAGGAAGATGCTTATTGCCTCCTGCAAAGTGAAAAAGAGGCTTTGGCCGAGCAATTGAAAGTCAACCGAAAGACG
>NZ_QSUN01000007.1:76608-178294 GCF_003438995.1 Bacteroides sp. OM05-12 | reverse complement strand
TAATTGGGAGGCAAAGATAAGAATTTAGACTTAATCCCTCAGGTTTTTACGTTGGTCCATTTGTTTATGACTTCATAAAAACAAAATCAAAAGATTATTCTCCATCTTATTCTATTTTATAGTTGTTGCTTCCTGTCTGTATGCCTGATTATTTCGATTTGTTTAGCATACGGTCGTTTGTTTACGAACGATAGGAGTTTGTGGACATTCGACCGTATCTTTGTCATCAACCGACCTGATGTTTTTTTCAAACACCTCGATGTTTTTAAAAAACATCAAGATCATTAAAATCACCTAAGGGGACGTAGCCTAACACACAAGGGAGCGTTGACCAACGCTTAAGGGGGCGATAGCTTACATCTACTGGGGCGTAAGACATCGCTCCCTTAGGCGATTTAGCTTACCGATTTGCCGATTTAGCTGTTATTCAACTTTTACTCGGACTTGCTTTCACCTTATCACTTTTGGGAGATAAATATCTATCAAATAGCCAATTAAAGTGAAGGTACTTTTTTTAGTTCAGAATTGGACGTTAAGAATTAAGAAGAATCTCAGTTAAAGAAGACCGATGGTTCGCGGATGACGCGGATTGAGCAGATGAAGACGGATTTTAAAATTATTAATCCGTCATAATCAGCCTAATCAGCGTTATCCGTAAACCAAGTTCTCTAAAATTCTTTTCCATTGCCCGAAAAATCCACTTTCACTGCAATCAACTATCAATCAGTAACAAAGGAGCAAAAAGTGATAAGGTGAAGACAATAAAAAGTAATTTAAAACATGCACGGGAGACAAGTTTTCGTTGACAGATAGACTATATCGGGATGTAACGTATGGTTTCTTAGTGGACGTGGGGCGATAAAGAGATGAATAAGCATTGAAGAAAAGCAGAAAAAAAGAAGCCGCTTCTCAAGAATGAGAAACGGCTTCTTTTATTAATTACAGGGAAAAATTACATCATTCCTCCCATGCCGCCCATACCCGGGTTCATCGGCATTTCGGGTTTATCTTCTTTCTTCTCTACGATTACACATTCTGTAGTAAGGAACATGCCGGCAATGGAAGCTGCATTTTCCAAAGCTACACGGGCAACCTTAGCAGGATCTACAACACCGGCTGCGTGTAGGTTTTCATATTTGTCCGTACGTGCATTGTAACCGAAGTCACCTTTACCCTCACGAACTTTCTGAACTACTACTGCACCTTCTTTACCTGCATTGGCAACAATCTGGCGAAGTGGTTCTTCGATGGCACGTTTGATAATCTCGATACCGGTTGTTTCATCTTCATTGTCACCTTTCAAGCCTTCCAATGCATCGGTTGCACGGATGTATGCAACACCACCACCCGGAACGATACCTTCTTCAAGAGCAGCACGAGTTGCACTTAAAGCATCGTCTACACGGTCTTTCTTTTCTTTCATTTCAACTTCAGAAGCAGCACCTACATAAAGAACCGCTACACCACCTGACAATTTAGCCAAACGTTCCTGAAGTTTTTCTTTATCATAATCAGAAGTAGTTGTAGCAATCTGAGCTTTGATCTGATTGATACGGGTCTGAATATTTTCTTTATCTCCGGCACCGTTAACGATGGTAGTATTATCTTTTGTTACAGTAACTTTATCGGCAGTACCAAGCATTTCAAGTGTTGCCTGTTCCAGTTTCAAACCTTTTTCTTCACTGATAACAACTCCACCGGTCAATACGGCAATATCTTCCAACATTTCTTTTCTTCTGTCACCGAAGCCCGGAGCTTTTACAGCACAAATCTTCAAGTTGGAACGCAAACGGTTAACTACCAAAGTAGTCAATGCTTCGCTATCTACATCTTCTGCGATAACCAACAAAGGACGTCCGCTTTGTACAGCCGGTTCGAGGATAGGCAAGAAATCTTTCAAGTTAGAAATCTTTTTGTCGTAAACAAGAATGTAAGGACGCTCCATTACACATTCCATCTTCTCCGTATCCGTTACAAAGTAAGAAGAAAGATAACCACGGTCAAATTGCATACCTTCTACTACACCGATTGTAGTGTCGGTACCTTTAGCTTCCTCGATTGTGATTACACCATCTTTAGAAACTTTACGCATAGCGTCGGCGATCAACTTACCGATAACCGGGTCATTGTTGGCAGATACAGTGGCAACTTGTTCAATCTTATCATAGTTATCACCAACTTTTTCAGCTTGGTGTTTAATGGAATCAACAACAGCAGCAACCGCTTTGTCCATACCACGTTTCAAATCCATAGGGTTTGCACCCGCAGTAACGTTCTTCAAACCGACATTTACGATAGATTGCGCAAGAACTGTGGCAGTAGTTGTACCGTCACCTGCATCATCACCGGTCTTAGACGCAACAGATTTAACCAGCTGTGCACCGGTATTCTGGAACGGATCAGCCAATTCTACCTCTTTGGCAACCGTTACACCGTCTTTTGTGATATGAGGAGCACCGAATTTCTTTTCGATAATAACGTTACGTCCTTTAGGACCAAGAGTTACTTTTACTGCATTAGCAAGCTCGTCGACACCTTTTTTTAGTTGGTCGCGAGCATCCATGTTGAATAGAATATCTTTTGCCATAATATTTTCTTAAATTAAAAAGTTGAATAATGAATAATTAAAAGACTAAGCAAGAACAGCTAAAACATCGCTCTGACGCATGATAAGATACTTAGTACCGTCAAGCTCTAACTCAGTTCCGGCATACTTACCATAAAGAACGGTATCACCTACTTTCAATACCATTTCTTCATCTTTAGTTCCGTGACCTACTGCCACAACTTCACCTTTCAAAGGTTTTTCTTTAGCTGTATCAGGAATAATGATACCACCAATTGTTTTCTCTTCTGCAGGTGCAGGGAGGATAAGCACTCTGTCTGCTAATGGTTTAATGTTCATAATTACTTTATTTTAATTTGTTGTTTATATAAGTTCATTTGTTCTGCCTGATTGGCGATAAGAAAAGAACGAAAACCGTGCCAAATGGTTCATTCTACAAAAATATTTTCTATTCACCTATATATTATAAGGTATAAAGTAGTACGATAACTGACAGAATGACCCCCTATGAATGACAACAAATCTCAACAACTGACGATATGGCAATAAGAAGTTCTTGTTTTGTCATTTTCTCTTTAATATTTTTTTGCTATTGCTAATTTTTTTATATCTTGCACTATTCTTTAACAGAAGAAAGTAGTTATAATAAAATCAATCTAAAAACTTAATATTATGAAACGAGTTATTTATCTTATCCTCTTTGCTTTAGTTGTAATATCTTTTAATTCTTGTACTACAGATGAGACAACAGCCGACACATCTTTACTAATTGGCAAATGGGTTTCCGGTACTGAACATTACAAATACATTTCCGGTGGAACAGGCTATACCTGGGATACTGCTGATGACGTAAAGGAAGAGGAAGCACAGAAGTTCACTTGGAGTTTGGAAGGTATGGAGTTAACCTTGATTCATGAACAAGAGATGCAAAAGGTGAAAACGACAAGAGCAATTCCAAAAGTATATACGATTATTACATTAACAGCAGAGAAGCTAGAATATAAAGATGATTTCGGAAAGAAATTCTCATTTACTAAAGAATAAATCATGAAAAAGGCTCTGAAAATAATCGCCATCACGTTTGGAATAATTATCGTGTTGGTTTTAGTTTGTGCGACTATCGCAGTAAATTATGTCTTTTCTCCTGATAACACCACTAAAATAGTTAAACAACAGGCAGAGCAATACTTAAATTGTAAATTTGAGTTGGAAGAGGTTGAACTGACATTATTCAGCACTTTTCCCAACTTCGGTTTGGAAATAAACCAATTAACGCTTATCAATCCTAGTACCGGTGTGCCATCAGATACACTAATTCATGTTGACAAAGCGCAAGCTATTCTAAACATAAAGGCACTTCTTAACAAAGAAGTTATATTGGAGAAACTTTCTGCAAATAACTTATTCGCCAATGTTTTTATGGATAGTACAGGTAAGACGAACTTTGATGTTTTCACAGTGGATGAGTCTAAAGAAGATAGTACCGCTTTTCAAAATCCATTTCGTACCATACAACTCAAAAATATATCTTTCAACAATCTGAATTTATCCCTAGTTGACGAACAGCAAGGTATAAATACAAAAGTTATCGGATTGCGAAGTAACTTAGTAGCAATGCTCGATGGGAATGATGGACAGACTAATTTCCAAATCAATATCCCTGAATTTTCCGCACAATATAAAGAAGGAGACATCTTTGCTCGTATCAATAACTTTGAAAGTAATCTGTCTGCAGCCTTTACAATGAAGACATTGGATGGAAAATTTAATATCTCAACTCCTGATGCATCTTTATCCTACGGAACAGAACAATATTTGCAAAATGCAGCGATCAAGCTGAATTTACCGATAAACATACAACTGATCAAGCAGTCCTTAACGCTAAACGATGCATCTTTCGCCCTTAACAATAATGAAATAACATTAGAGGGAGACATCGGTACTAATTCGTTAAACGGAGATATTGTTACTGATTTGGCATTTAATATTAGCCGATGGAATATTAAAGAAACACTGTCATTGATACCGGCATCTTTGCTTACTGCAATGAAAGGGGTAGAGGCTGACGGTACAGTCACGTTGGCAGGAACAGTGACAGGTATATATAATAAGGTGGAGATGCCTAAGGTTTCGGCTAATCTGAAATTGGAAGGCGGAACTGTCAAGTACACCGGTTTTCCCCTGGCGTTACATGCCGTTGAAGGTGATATCAATTTCAGTTCGGATATGAAAACCGATTCCATATCGTCTATTCAAATTAATAGTTTTACGGCTAGAACGCCAAAATCAAAAGTTACATTAAATGGAAGAGCCGATAACTTGTTATCCGATGCCAAATGCAACCTGAATTTTGGTTTTGATCTATTCTTGTCCGAGTTTAAGCCAATGATACCGAAAGATATAAATGCAAATGTATCAGGCAATACTGACGGAAACATTAATGCACGTTTTTCACTTTCACAAATTGAGAAGCAACAGCTCGATTGTATACGTGCAAATGGGAAAGCCAATCTGCACAATATTGATGCCGTATATGACACAGTTAAAGTTAGCATAAATGAAGCAAGCCTTCAATTTAACCTTGCGGAGAATTTAAAATCCATACTCAACAGCGATCAAATAAATTTATCACAAGGAAATAATACGACTGCAAATATCAAAGGGACCTACCTTGATGTAGATATGCCAAATATTTTGAGCACAAGTCCTATGGATTTTATCAACAGTGAGTTTTCTTTCAGTGACATCACAGCATCTATGGGCAATATGAGTCTTAGCATCAATGCACCGCAAGGAAAAGCGAATATTAAAATGCCGGAAGGAAGTTTTGATAATACCAATATAGTGTTGGAATATCAAAATAAATCACTCGAAGCCAATATGGGAGAACAAAAGGTGCTGACTCATGATTTCAGTATAAATACCAATATTACCCGGAATCCGGTAGAGACAAATTCATTCTTGCAATGGATTCCAAATGGATCTGTTGCATTAAAAAATGCAACGATTTCAACTCCGGAAGTAAAAGAAGATATAAAGATACCGACGGTACAATTTGACTTTACGCCAGAGAAATATACCATCAATGACAGTAGATTCGTATTAGGGCGTTCAGACTTTCAGCTATATGGATATCTGGATAACGTTTCATCTTATCTGCGCCACGATTCTTTGTTAATGGGTGATTTCAAATTCGTATCCAATAATACGGATATTAATTCCATTATGGAACTGACAAGTGGTATCGGATATGAAGAAGAACAAGAAAAGACTGCTGAGTCGAAAGACACGGCATCTACATCTTCCGGACCGTTTATGGTTCCCAAGGGGATGTTCATAAACCTTGAAACAAATATCAAAAACGCTTATTTCGGAAATGATACAGCTCGAAATATTATAGGGAACGTAACGGTAAACGATGGAGTTTTAGCGCTTCAGGATGTAAAGTTCAATACCTCAGCTGCAGATATGTATTTGACAGCATTGTATAAAACTCCACGCAAAAATCATCTCTTTGTCGGATTGGATTATCACATGATGAATATTGAAATCGAAGAATTATTGAGAATGATTCCTGATATTGATTCTATCATGCCTATGCTACGTTCGTTCGGAGGAAAAGGGGAATTCCACATGGCAGTAGAAACATATACGGATTCTCTGTATAATCTGAAGAAGTCAACTCTTCGCGGTTCTGCGTCAATAACCGGACAGGATTTGGTTTTGATGGATGGAGAAACATTCAGTGAAATAGCTAAAACATTACGTTTCAACAAGAAGACCCAAAACAAAGTCGATAGTTTGGCTGCAGAGTTTACTATTTTTAAAAATGAGATTGACGTATATCCCTTCCTGATTGTTATGGATAAATACAAAGCCATTATAGGTGGGCGTCATAACCTTGATATGAGTTTTAACTATCATATCTCGGTAATAGACTGTCCTTTACCAATCAGACTGGGACTAAACATATCCGGAAATCTTGATAAAATGAAATTCGGTATAGGCAAGTGTAAATATTCCAATCTATATCGTCCTACATCCAGAAAAGTTGTTCAGTCTTCTCAATTGGAACTGAAGAAGATGATACGGCAGGAGCTTGAAGCAAGGATAAAAGAGAAGAAAAGTGAATAAATAACAAATCCCTTTGGATGAAGCCATCAGCTCTCCAAAGGGATTTCCAATATGAAGTTATTTTTATTATTTAATCAGATTAATCAGCTCTTCCGGAGAAACCAAACTCTGTTCTCCTTTCACCATATCTTTCAACATGACTTTACCCTCGTTCATCTCATTCTCACCGACAATAGCAACAAAAGGAATGTTCTTATCATTTGCATAACTCATTTGTTTCTTCATCTTTGCCGAATCCGGATATATTTCCGAGCGAACTCCCGCTTCACGGGCTTTAGCTAATATAGGTAAGCAATATGCCGCTTCTTTCTCGCCGAAGTTTACAAACAAAAGCTGTGTACTGTTGACTGCTTCTTTCGGATATAAATCGAGTTGGTTCAAAACATCAAAAATACGGTCGGCTCCAAAAGAGATACCTACACCGGATACGCCATCCATGCCAAATACACCTGTCAAATTGTCATAACGCCCTCCTCCGGTGATACTTCCAATCTGTACATCCAGTGCTTTTACCTCAAAGATAGCTCCTGTATAATAATTCAGGCCACGGGCTAAAGTTAAATCCAGCTCAATCTCATTCTTCAGATTCATTGTAGAAAGAGTGTTCAATATGAATTCGGATTCTTCAACGCCTTTCAAACCGATTTCGCTTGCAGCGAGTACTTCCTTCAACGTTTGAAGTTTCTCCGTATTTGTTCCTGCCAGTAAAATAATCGGCTGTAACTTAGCGATAGCTTCATCACTGATACCTTTGGAAGAAAGCTCTGCATTGACATTCTCCAAACCGATTTTATCCAGTTTATCAATGGCAACGGTTATATCTACAATCTTATCTGCCTCACCGATAATCTCTGCAATTCCGGTGAGAATCTTACGGTTGTTTATTTTAATACATACCCGAACACCGAAACGAGAGAAAACCGTATCGACAATCTGCATTAGTTCTACCTCGTTCAATAAGGAATTGCTACCAACCACATCGGCATCACATTGATAAAACTCACGATAACGTCCTTTCTGCGGGCGGTCCGCTCTCCAAACCGGTTGAATCTGATAACGTTTAAAGGGGAAACTGAGTTCTTCACGGTGCATGACTACGTAGCGTGCAAAAGGAACGGTTAAATCATAACGTAACCCTTTTTCACAGAACCTGCCTGCCAATCTTGCAGCATTGCGTGAAAGCAACTCCTCATCGGTTATGCCGGAAAAATAATCGCCGGAATTCTGTATCTTAAAAAGAAGCTTATCTCCTTCTTCACCGTATTTTCCCATTAAAGTAGATAAGTTCTCCATCGCCGGAGTCTCTATCTGCTGAAAGCTATAAAGATGATAAACGTCACGAATCGTGTTGAATATATAATTACGCTTCGCCATCTCCACAGGCGAAAAGTCACGTGTTCCTTTAGGTATACCCGGTTTTGCTGCCATATTATCTATTTTTGTTTGCAAAGTTACACGAAATAATTGATTCTTAAAAAAGAATGTATCAAATTAAAACGTTCTTCTATATGAAAGTCTTATATAAACGAATTTAAGGAACAGGGAAATAAATGCGTTTGCCCAAGGAAAGCCTGTCGTTTACCCAAGGCTAAACGACAGGTTTGCCATGGTGAGACGAATGGACGCCCTTGGGCAAACGATTCAACGAATAGGGAAGAGGGGATTAATCTCTCCTTCCCATATAAATCATGATGTAATAAACTAAAGTAGCCAACGAACCTAATGCGGCAACAACGTAAGTATAGGCAGCAGAACGCAAGGCATCTTCTGCCTGTGCATGATTGTATGCATTTGTTACACCTGCATTATTTAACCAGACTAAAGCGCGTTTGCTGGCATTGATTTCTACCGGCAACGTGATGAAACTAAACAAAGTAGTCATGGCAAACAAGACGATTCCGGCAAGCAATAACTGCGGGAATGTATTTACCATCAGGATTCCGGCAAGCAATACCCATGTCATAATAGAGGAAGAGAACTGAACAACCGGAACAAGTGCCGAACGCATCCTCAAGGGCGCATAAGCTCGTGCGTGCTGAACGGCATGTCCGCATTCATGGGCCGCAACCGCTGCCGCAGCTACACTATTGCTGGAATAGACACCTTCACTTAAATTTACCGTTTTGTTGGCCGGATTGTAATGGTCTGTCAAATGTCCCGGAGTACTTGTTACCTGAACATCATAGATACCATTGTCGTGCAACATCTGCAATGCGACGTCACGTCCGGTCATCCCATTCGTCAGGGGCATTTTCGAATACTTCTTAAATTTACTTTGCAATTGTGCTTGTACCAGATAGCTCACTACGGCTACTCCGATAAAAATTATCCAATAAATAGGCATAATCTTATTTCTTTTTTAATTAATACTATATACAAAAAAGAACAAATTGTTTGCCAAAAGTAGGAGATAAACCTTATATTATGAAGTTGTAACAAAAAGAATTAGTGATATTTACCAATTTTTCAAAAGAAAATAGGAATATGCCGGCAGCATATCCCTATTCCTTATATGTTCTTAATTTTTTAATATGTACATACACGGTCAGTTAACCCCGTGATTCATTATTCTTCAGTATAGCGTTCTATTGTTTGCTCACGATCCGGTCCTACGGAAATAATTTTGATAGGCACTTCAAGCTGCTCTTCCAAGAAAGATACATAAGCATTGAACTCTTCCGGGAATTCGTCTTCGCTTGTCATCTTTGTCATATCTGTCTTCCAACCCGGCAATTCTGCATAAATCGGCTCAACTCCTTCCGTGATATCATAAGGGAAATAATCAATTTCCTCACCATTCACTTTATACGCTACACACGCTTTGATTGTTTCAAAACCGTCCAGCACATCACTCTTCATCATGATAAGTTTCGTTACACCATTTACCATGATAGAATATTTTAAAGCAACAAGGTCGATCCAACCGCAACGGCGTTCACGTCCGGTTACAGCACCGTATTCATGTCCTAAATCACGGATTTTCTTTCCGGTTTCATCAAACAGTTCCGTTGGGAAAGGTCCGCTGCCCACACGCGTGCAATATGCTTTCATGATACCGTAAACTTCTCCTATTTTATTAGGACCGATGCCCAGGCCGATACAAGCTCCTGCACAAATCGTATTTGAAGATGTTACAAACGGATAAGAACCGAAATCCACATCAAGCATAGTGCCTTGTGCACCTTCGCAAAGTACACTTTTACCGTCTTTCAGCAAGTTGTTTATCTCATGCTCGCTATCTACCAAATGGAATTGCTTTAAGTATTCGATACCTTCCAACCAAGCTTTTTCCAGTTCAGTAAGATCATATTCGTAGTTTAAACTTTTCAATATCTGTTCGTGACGGGCTTTGGCTTTTGCATACTTTTCTTCAAAATTAAGGAGAATATCACCGACACGTACACCATTGCGGCTCACTTTGTCTGTATAGGTCGGGCCGATGCCTTTTCCTGTAGTACCTACTTTCGCATCACCTTTGGCAGCTTCGTAAGCAGCATCAAGAATACGATGAGTAGGCAAAATCAAATGAGCTTTCTTTGAAATGTGAAGCCGTTCTTTCAACGGGTGTCCCGAAGCTTCCAATGCTTCTGCTTCCGCTTTGAATAAAGCCGGGTCAAGAACAACACCGTTGCCTATTATGTTAACCTTATCTCCTTGAAAAATACCGGAAGGAATAGAACGAAGCACATATTTCTGTCCTTCAAACTCAAGTGTATGACCGGCATTAGGTCCACCTTGGAAACGTGCAACCACATCATACTTGGGAGTCAATACATCGACAACCTTACCTTTGCCTTCATCACCCCATTGCAATCCCAAAAGAACGTCTACTTTCATCTCTTTCTAATTGTTTATTATTTGTTTGTCTTTTTTCTTCTCTTTGCCCAAGCGCATTTGCTGCATATACCATATATATATAAGGAGTAATGCGACATCTGAAAACGGTTCAACTTCGTATTGGCAATAGCAGCTTTCAGTGTCTCGTTCTGAAACTCTGTTACTTTGCCACACTGCGTACAAATCAGATGATGGTGGGTTTCTATATTAAATGATTTTTCGTATTGGGAAGAATTGCCGAACAGATGCTTAATAACCAGTTTGGCATCCATCAAAAGAATAATCGTATTATAAAGCGTAGCCCTGCTTACACGGAAGTTTTCCTGATTCATCATTTGGCTATAGAGCATATCAATATCAAAATGCCCGTTTATCGAATAGATTGTATCGAGTATGGCAAAACGTTCGGGCGTCTTCCGATGACCGTTCGTTTCCAGATACTCGGTGAATATCTGCCTTACCGTCTCCTTTACATTCTTATCTCCCATACAGATAAATTTACCGCGAACAAAGTTAAGCCTTTTTTGCGGAAACAGAAAAGATTAAAGCAAATATTCTATATCAAATCTTATCTCATCATAGACAAGCGCCATATCCTCACGTTCGGAACGTTTCAATTCCATAATTAACCTGTTCACTTTTTTAGCATTTTCTTTGTTCTGCATACCATACTTCTTCAAGGCTAGCACGGCTGCTTTGCGAGGCTGAAAAGCCTCTGATAAAACCGTGGCTTGTGCCTGATCCAGAAATTCTGCTTCTGCACGCTCATTCAGTACCAAACCTTTAGCCAATAAACGCGCCGCTAATAAGAATCCGCACGTTTGAAAGAATTCGCGTTCATCTGCGATCCACTCGAAAACTTTAGCCGGAGCATAGGGTAAATACTGGAAAAGAGTCATGCAAGTTATCTCTGCTATTTCAGGGTATTGCATATCTTCCACCCAAATATCGGCAATCTCCGGAAAGAAAGAGTCAATCGGTTGGAGCATTCCGGCAAGAATCTTAGATTCACGTATGTTCTCTTTCCAAAGAGCTTGCGCCAGTTCATGATTCTTCTCATAATGGGAGGCTATTTCTTTAAGGCGAGGCAGTTCTACCCCAAAGTTCAGTTTATAATCCAATCCCTTTTCGCGCATACTTTGAGAGACCACTCCATTCATGGCAAGACGGAATTGCGTCTTTATATCTTTTATTTGCTCTTGTACTGTCATAGGAATACTTTAAAATGTAATAGGGCGCACTGAATGCGCCCTTGTATTACAAATCTATATAGAATATTGTTTATTCATTTATATCAGGCAATGTAGAGTAATCTTTGCTATAACGCAGCATTTGTTCCGCATAACCTTCATCATAAGAGACTTTCACATCCGTGATATTGCCATTCTCATCTGTTATCGCCTCATAAACCGGGTTGATAAATCCTTTATAAGGAGCGAGGTTCAGCTTCTTATAGCGTTCCAGAACCTCTGCATGCAAAACAGGGTCCACTTTAACGGCATAGTTTTCTACTAAATTATGTGCGGCAGCATAGTCACCTTCTGATTTAATACGTTGTATCTCTGCCAATAACTGTCCAAACAGGTTACGAAGTTTCTCATAATCGTTAATGCGAACGTATGTCTTTCCGTCTTTCTTGACCAATTCAACAACTTTATCTGCAGCTCCTTTTTCAAATGCCCATCTTGCTATAAGCTGACGATTACGCATATGAGCCTCTTCTACAGTGTTGCCCAACTCTATACGAACTAATTGTGTCATCAATCCATTCATCATATAGGTGTAATATTCAGCTTTATATGCCTCTGCATTTGGAGTTAGTCCCAATTCCACCATCTTTGCATCCGGTAAATAATACAAACCGAACAAATCAGCGCGGGCTTCTTCGATTGTTGAACCATAGGCTTTCAATGCATCTTGATCAACTCCCGGAAGAAGTTTACCGGAACCGTGTCCTAAACATTCATGTAAGTCAGTATGTAAATCATCGGTTAGGTCGGCATATTTATCGATGGAAGCAAGTTCTGCATCACTATACACAAATTCTTCCATAAAACCATTTCCATGTGCTGCTTTATTATAAGCATTCGTCAGGTTGCCAATGGTTACCGACTTTGAACCATGATGGCTTCTAATCCAATTGGAGTTCGGCAGATTAATGCCAATTGCTGTCGATGGATATAAATCACCACCTAAGATGGCTGCTGTAATAACTTTGGCGGATACACCTTTTACCTTATCCTTTTTGAAATTCTTATCGACCGGAGAATGGTCTTCAAACCATTGAGCATTGGCACTAAGTTTTTCCGTACGCTTCGTTGCTTCTATATCTTTAAAGTTAACAATAGATTCCCAGCTTGCTTTCATACCTAAAGGATCACCATAACTTTCTGTAAAACCATTCACGAAGTCAACTCTAGGGGCTAGATCTTTTACCCAAAGGATACAATAATCATCAAAAGTTTTAAGATTACCATCTTTATAAAACTGTATCAACTTCTCAATTACCGATTTCTGATGAGCATCTTCTGCTACAGTTGCAGCTTTCTCCAGCCAATATACAATCTTTTCAATAGCAGGGCTATAAAGTCCTCCTACTTTCCAGACTTTTTCCTTAATTATTTCGTCTTCTTTGACCAATCGACTGTTCATCCCAAACATAACAGGGAAGGAATCTGCCGGGTTCTTCAGTTTATTATAATAATCCTCTGCCTCCTTTTGAGTAACTCCTTCATAATAGTTAGAAGCCGAAGTCAAAACTAAATCTTCACCGGCTGCTTGGTTTACACGTTTAGGCATTACTTTCGGGTCAAAGATCACAGGGAATATTTCCTCACAAAACTGTTCTATTGTTTGACCTTCCTGCAACGGAAGTTTAGAAGCATCGATGCCGGTTATAGCATTTTTTAGAAATTCAGGAGTAAAGCCGGGTACAAATTTTTCACTGCCATAATGATGGTGAATGCCATTGGAGAACCAAACACGTTTTAGATAAGTCTCCATATTTACAAAATTCGTATCTGCCTTATCTCCTTGATAATCGGTATATACTGCTTCGAGCATACGGCGAATTCTCAAATTATACTTTCCATTCTGATCATATAATATGTCTCGTCCTTCCAAGGCTGCCTGAGAAAGATAATAAACCAGTTCCTTTTGTTTCAAAGATAGTTCATCAAATCCATGAACTTTATAACGAAGCATCTGCAAGTCGGCAAATTGCTCTACTGTGTAATTAAAGTCATCTGTTTCCACTTGAGTGGTCTTTTGTCCACCACATGATGCAAATAATGTTGCAGTCATAGCTAATAAAATTAATTGTTTCTTCATTGTGTGCATTCAACTTTATATTAGACAAATAAAAAAGGGAATTATCTCAAAAACAAATCCGAGACAATCCCCTTTCTATAATTTAGTAATATCTAAAAAATACGGTTACTTCTTTTTTGCATCCGCATTTCTTTTACGATACCCGTTAGGAGTTTCACCTACATTCTTATAGAAAGCGGCATAAAAAGATTGGCGATTAGCAAAACCAACCATTGAGCTGATTTCCTCGACATTCTTATCTGCATATCTCTTATCTACTAAGTAATGCAATGCATCTTTTATTCTGTACTCATTCAGCAAGCAAGAATAGTTCATACCGAAACGTGAATTTACCACTGCTGATAAATAACGCGTATTTGTTTTCAATTCTTTTGCTAAATCTTTAGCCGAATAATTCGGATCTTTATATTTCTTCTGAACTACAATGATATTTAGTATTTTATCATACAATTCATCTGCTAGTTCTGCTCTGATTAAAGATCTGTACGCTGCTTTCTTGTCCTTTTTCTCCCTTAGATTATAAGGTCTTTTCTTAGGAGTTTCACCTTCTTTAGATGATTGTTCCATTGTTTTGTTTTCTAATTTACTCATGGCCAGGTTTCTTATTATTATAAATATGAATTCCTTAATTATTATATTAAACTACAAATTACACATTTAGTTTTCGAATATGCAACTTTTTTACCACATTTATTTCTTAAATATTCTCAACAACTAAATATATAACATATACTTTTATAAGTAATAAGAGTTTTCAACATAGAATTGTTCGCTGTAAGTGATTATTTATAGCTTTTAAACAGATATTAGCGGTATTCATTGGATTTTACTACCTTTGTCTCACTTAAAAAAAGAGAAAACATGCTTCATACTCTCAAAACATACTTCGGATACGAATCTTTTCGTCCTTTACAGGAAGAAATCATCCATCATATATTGGAAAAAAAGGACGCTTTGGTACTGATGCCGACAGGAGGCGGTAAGTCGATTTGTTACCAATTACCGGCATTGATGATGGAAGGGACAACGATAGTTGTGTCTCCTTTAATTTCATTAATGAAAGACCAGGTTGGAGCATTACGAGCAAATGGTATATCTGCAGGAGCATTAAACAGTAGTAATAATGAAACTGAAAATGCCAGCCTTCGAAGGGAATGTCTCCAAGGGAAAATTAAGCTCCTTTACATTTCTCCGGAGAAGCTATTATCTGAAATGAATTTCTTATTAAAAGACATACGCATTTCTTTATTTGCTATCGACGAAGCCCATTGTATTTCACAATGGGGACATGATTTCCGTCCGGAATATACACAAATGAAAGTATTGCATCAGGAGTTCCCACAAATCCCGATTGTTGCACTTACTGCAACTGCAGATAAAATAACAAGAGAGGATATTGTCAAACAACTTGCTTTAAGGAATCCAAGAACTTTCATTTCATCTTTTGATCGCCCTAATCTGAGCCTATCTGTAAAACGTGGTTATCAACAAAAAGAAAAGACGAAAACGATTCTGGAATTCATAGCCCAACATACTAACCAAAGTGGTATTATTTACTGTATGAGTCGCAGTAAAACCGAATCGGTTGCACAGATGCTGCAAAAGCATGGAATTAAAGCAGCTGTTTATCATGCCGGATTAAGTGCCGCAGCGCGAGATGAAGCACAAGATGACTTTATTAATGACCGGGTGCAGGTGGTATGCGCTACGATCGCTTTTGGAATGGGAATTGACAAATCAAATGTTCGGTGGGTTATCCACTATAATATGCCTAAGAGTATCGAAAACTTTTATCAGGAGATAGGACGTGCCGGACGTGACGGGATGGAAAGTGATACTATACTGTTTTACTCTTTAAGCGATATTATCTTGTTATCCAAATTCGCAAATGAAAGTAACCAACAGGAAATGAACTTGGAGAAACTGCATCGTATGCAGCAATATGCAGAAGCTGATATTTGCCGCCGCCGCATTTTATTAAACTATTTTGGTGAAAGCTCTGAACGTGACTGTGGTAACTGCGATGTATGTAAGAATCCTCCCGAACGTTTTGATGGGACTGTCATTGTACAGAAAGCTTTAAGTGGCATCGCACGCACGGAAGAGAAGGTAGGAACAAGATTACTGATAGATATTTTGAAAGGTTTCAGTAATGCGGAAGTAGTAGAAAAAGGCTACGACCAATTAAAAACATTCGGAGTGGGGCGTGATATCCCGGCACGCGATTGGCATGACTATTTGTTGCAAATGTTGCAATTAGGTTATTTTGAAATTGCCTATAACGAAAACGGTCATTTGAAAATAACGGAAAGTGGAAGAAAGGTTTTGTTCGGACAAGAAAAGGCAATGCTGGTTGTTATTAAGCATGAGGATATTCTACCTAAAGGACGTAAAAAGAAAGAAGGGAAAGTACCAAAAGCCAAGATTGTCCAACCTTCTTTTTATGGTACAGATAATGAAGCACTATTTGAACAACTGCGTTTACTTCGCAAGAAACTGGCAGATCAACAGGCCGTTCCTGCTTACATCATACTTTCCGATAAAGTGCTTCATTTGATAAGTACTATTCGCCCTACAAGTATTGAAGCCTTTGGAGAAATTAACGGTATCGGTGAATTTAAAAAAGAGAAGTATGGAAAAGAATTTGTCGGGATTATTAAAGCGTTTATAGAGAAACAATCAGACTTAATTTGATATATATTTTTTGATTATGCTACATTTTGATAGTGATTATATGGAAGGCGCACATCCGGAGTTGATGCGTCGTTTAGCGGAAACCAATTTTGAACAAACTTCCGGATATGGAACAGATCAATATACTGTTGAAGCTAAAGAACTGATTCGGGATGCTTGTGGCCTACCTGATGCGAATATCTATTTTTTAATAGGAGGTACGCAAACGAATGCTACGGTTATTGATGGATTATTGGCACGTCATGAAGGAGTCTTAGCTGCTGAAACGGCACATATTAATGTACATGAATCCGGTGCAATCGAGGCATCCGGGCATAAGGTCTTGGTATTGCCCCAACATGAAGGTAAGGTTAAGGCTGAAGAAGTCAAACAATATATTACTGATTTCTACGCTGATGAAACTTTTGAACACATGGTGGCTCCCGGTATGCTTTATATTTCTCATCCTACAGAATATGGAACTCTTTATTCTCTCTCTGAGTTGGAGGCTTTGAGTTGTGTATGTCGTGATGCAGGTATTCCGCTTTACATGGATGGTGCACGATTAGGGTATGGATTGGCGGCTAATAACACTGATGTTACTTTAAAGGATATTGCCCGTCTGTGCGATGTGTTTTATATTGGAGGGACTAAGGTTGGGGCCCTCTTTGGCGAGGCGGTCGTTGTAACTCGTCCGAAGCTTTTGCCTCATTTCTTCTCTTTGATTAAACAGCATGGGGCGCTTTTGGCAAAGGGACGTTTATTGGGACTACAATTTGCCACTTTATTTTCTGATGGACTTTATTTGAAGATAGCTCGTCATGCGATTGATATGGCTATGAAGTTGAAAAAGGCATTTGTTGAGAAGGGTTATAATGTATACATTGATTCGCCTACCAATCAGCAATTTTTCCGCTTACCTAATGAATGCATCGAC
Organism: Bacteroides sp. OM05-12; assembly: GCF_003438995.1. Lineage (GTDB taxonomy): Bacteria > Bacteroidota > Bacteroidia > Bacteroidales > Bacteroidaceae > Bacteroides. The sequence goes on along the minus strand of NZ_QSUN01000007.1, from coordinate 160,817 downwards.
CGATTAATGAAACACGCAACTTTCGAATTGTGGGGCCCGAGAGGTAAATCGGATAGTGTAGTGCGTTTTGTTACAGATTGGGCTACCCGCGAAGAAGATGTGGATGAATTGATTTCTTATTTATAGGAGTGTCTGTCAGCTTTGCTACTTATATGATAAAAAAGGTCATTCGGATGAACGAATGACCTTTTTCTTTTTTGGGGATATATTTTATTCTTCTGTAGCTGTAATTGTAGCTTCCGGTTCCGGAACTATTGTTTCTTTATCCGAAGCCTCTACAGTTAATTTTTTGTAGATAACAGCGCTGCATCCTAAATTAATGGCAACATAAGCGAGGGATAATGCAATATTAACTATAATGCCTATTATTGGAATGAGGGCGAATAGGAAAATAAGGATATAGTAAATAATGCATAATACCAAACTAATGAAAAATATAGTCCATTTATAACCATAAGTTGCTTTATTGCTTCTAACTAAACATTCTCCCGGTGCGATGCCTTTATCCAGCATAATATAGATAGCCAGTGACCATCCGATTGCAATAACGTATGCCGGAATTACCATAAAGAGCATAGCAGGAAAAATGGACATCATCATTAAGCCGATGATTGTGAAGAATTCTCCCATGTATTGACGATATTTAGCATCAAAGATAAAAGTCGGAGAGATTACTTTTCCTTTACTCAGAGCTACGGGAATAGTATATATCGCAATTGTAGTTCCTACGTTGATGTAAGGAATCCAGATAGTGAGTATCCATAGCACAATTGCTCCGAGCAGTGATAACGAATTCTTTAATCCTACGCCTATACCTTCTTGGATAACCCCCATTACGGTAATTTTTCTTTCATTTTCCATGTCTTTAGTTTTTTAATTTGAGATTAATAATACAAAATAGGTTTTAAACTATTTCTTTTATCTTGTGACTAGATGAATTTTACAAATTTACACTTTCTATTAATAAATACAAATAAATTTATTAAAAAATATCATTTGAGGTTTCATCTCGCCTTTTCTTCTTTTCTATTTGGCTACAAATAGGATTTATTCTACTTTTGTGGAAACAATCAAAATAACTGTTTATGCAAATTAAGGTTTCTGCTCCGGATGTATTGCATGCCTCGATTGATTTACCCTCTTCAAAGAGTATCAGTAATCGGGTTTTGATTATAAATGCTTTAGCTCAAGGTGAGTTTATTCCTCAAAATCTATCGGATTGTGACGATACGAGTGTAATGATCAAGGCATTGAATTCTGCAGAAAATGTGATGGATATAATGGCGGCGGGTACGGCAATGCGTTTTTTGACTGCTTATTTATCTGTAAGTAGCGGAGATAAGATAATAACTGGGACAAAAAGGATGCAGCAGCGTCCGATACAGATTTTAGTAGATGCTTTGCGAGAGTTGGGAGCAGATATTGAATATATCGGTACGGAAGGTTTTCCGCCATTGCGCATAAAAGGGAGTACATTGTCGGGAGGAGATATAACAATGAAGGGTAGCGTCAGTTCGCAATATATATCTGCGTTGTTGATGATAGCTCCTTTATTGAAAGACGGGTTAAGACTGTGTTTGAGTGGTGAGATTGTATCTAAACCTTATATTAATCTGACATTAAAGCTGATGAAAGATTTTGGAGCGAATGCTGAATGGGTATCGGATAGTTTGATAAATGTGGAGTCAAAATCTTATATCTCACGTCCGTTTGTAGTAGAATCTGATTGGTCGGCTGCATCATACTGGTATCAGATGGTGGCTTTATCACAAAAAGCGGAAGTCGAACTTTTGGGGCTTTTTGCGGATAGTTATCAAGGAGATTGTAAAGTCGCGGAGATTTTTGAGCATTTGGGTGTTACCACCACTTTCACAAAGAAGGGGGTAATACTGAGTAAGACAGCCATAACAGCGAAGACTTTAGACTATGATTTCGTTGAGCAGCCTGATTTGGCACAGACTTTCGTTGTTACTTGTGCTTTATTGGGTATACCATTTCGTTTCTCCGGATTGCAGAGCCTGAAAATAAAGGAGACAGACCGTATTGCCGCTTTGATAAAGGAGATGAGTAAATTAGGCTATTTATTAAAAGAGGAGAATGATTCTGTCTTATATTGGAATAGTGAATATAAGATGCCTGATGTTATTCCTGCAATAGATACTTATGAAGACCATCGGATGGCAATGGCTTTTGCTCCGGCTTGTTTGAAAATGCGTGAAATTAGAATTAATAATCCTCAGGTCGTGTCCAAATCTTATCCGGGATATTGGGAGGATTTAAAGAATGCCGGATTCTGTATCTCTGAAGAATAGATAGAAAATTCCTATAGAACCTATAAAAATCATCATACGGTCCGTTGTCAACAAAGGTACGGTCGATTGATTACAAACGATAGGAGTTTGTAATCAATCGACCGTATGATGTTATGCGTCGAATTATAGTCTTTTTTCTAGTGCCTATTTTCTTATGCAACGGATGCTGTAGCCATTATCTGTTTTTGCTTCTTCTACTATGTTTGAGCTTATTTTTATTCCTCCTGTGGTGTGCCAGAAACAACAAGTTTGACTCTCAAAAGTACCATCCATTCTTCTATAACCTGTTATGTCAATGGAAAATCCCGTTAAATTACTACTTCCACTCCAAGATTTGACAGTAATTAACGCCGGATCATTATTAATATAAGTCTTTAATTTATTCCATTGTTCCAAAGTCGGTATTTCCCATCCGATAGGTGCAATGCTACCGGAAATAGCTGCGTAATTGTAATAAAAGATAGGGTCTTTTTTTCCATAAGCCGGAGTCGACTTGCTAATAGATGTTGTCCATGTTGCATTGTTCTTATCTGTCAAATAGGCGATTGGAGTTCCATCTGTAAATGAAGTTACCACAAGGTTTTCCGTCGTCCAGTATTGACAACCGATTTTTGCAATAGAATATTGTTGTGAATAGCGGTCGTCATCAATAACATCCGGTTCTATGGAAAGAACTTCTAAAGCTGAACTTTCATTGGAGTTTCCGATATTGCCTTCTTTATCAATATATACAGTAGAGGAGGAAGATAATGTGCCTGCGGTGTAACTAAGTGTATTGTTTGTAGTATTCCAAATAACGGTACCACCATGTATTGATGTTGTTAACGGGTTACCATTGTTCCCATCCAAGATTTGTGCCACATATCCTTTTGATAAGTCGGTAATCCCGTTTTTTACAGGATATACTACGATAGCTTGGTTATCTATACCATCAGCTTTTAGGTACTCTCTGCAAATTTCTGCAATCTGAATGTTATTGTTCATTGCTTTGTAAACAGAAGAATTGGAGAAATCCGGTAGTGGAATACGAAAAGCATCGGCAGAAGGAGTAGGGTCATCGTTTCCTTTGTTTTCATTCTCGTTCAAATCACCATTGATACTACTATTGTTCTCCCACTCTGCAATTTCCGTTTCTATTGTACCTTGAGGTGCTGCACGTTTTATGGTCAAAGTATAAGTTTCTATGGTTGAAGGTGCGATGATGTGCTTTTCTCCGAATGTGAAGCTGTAACTTTTGCCTCCTGCATTTACTTCCACAAACAGCTTATCTCCTTCTATCTCTTGGGGTACGACTATTGCCCGTTTCCCTTGCAGCTTTCCGGAGCTGATACTGAACTCTCCTGCAGGTATAATATCAGATACATTTGTTTGTTCAGCAAATGTTCTGCTCTCTATGTCATACACCGCTTGCGTTGCTGCACCTTTAATAGATACAGTCGGATTGGTAGCGGATAACTCTTCTAAGGAGTCAAATCCGGTTCCGGGTAGTAATTCGATACGGATTTCAGCCAGCTTATGTTTGAATACTAAAGGAATAGCATCAATGGTAGGAGAAACAGAAGTTTTTTCAGCTACAAGGAAGTCTGATTTGGAGAAATTATAAGGTGTGCTTTGATCTGTCATTACTTTGCATGAGATTTTAGAAGATCCTGTTCCTACTGCGAGACTTTTATATGGATAATATGCTATGAAATCACACAGATCTTTGGTGGAGGGATAATAAATGATTTCGTCCGGTGTCCATGTATTTTCTTTGTATTTGAATCTCATGTTATCTGTGTGACGCTCTTCGGATAAATGATAAGGCTGTTTTAATACATAAAGTCCGATTTCATCGTTTGCATCAAAGTTCTTGTCGGTAGCTCTTGTCTGAATGTGCGAGGTGCTGTTGATGGCGATAGGGGTAACTTCATTATCGGAAATGTTTTCAATACTGTTTTGCTGACATGAAGTTAGACCTGATAGGAAAAGAAAGAATGAAATGAGTAAGCTGTTTTTTAGTGCTGTTTTCATTTTGTAGTTTTTATTATGAATAAAAAAGTCCCCTGCAATCAACTCCATAGTAATCGGGTGATTGCAGGGGACCTGTTGGGTAAATATATATGTTCTATTTCTACTTTAGCATAGTAGCAAGATTATCATTTGTCCGGTTAAAATACGCAGGAACATGGATAATGGATAAACGGTAGAGTAGCCTACGGCCGGTGCATCGCTTCCTGTTACCTGACTGGAATATGCTAAGGCGGGAGGATCGGTATTGCTTCCGGCAATAAGTCCCATTAACATAAAGTAGTTCGTCTTATAATATAAACGGGCAAACAGACCGACAAGCAATAGCGGGATAACCGTAATAAGGAATCCGACGCCCACATAAAGAAGTCCGTCACCTTCTACTACCGTATGCACAAAGTTGGCTCCGGCCTCTATACCTACACTGGCAAGGAAAAGGACGATACCTATCTCACGCAACATCAGATTGGCACTTTGTGTAGTATAAGTAACCAAGTGCATCCTTGCTCCGAAACGTCCTATTAAAATAGCAACGACTAGTGGACCGCCGGCCAAACCTAGTTTCAATGGAGTAGGCATTCCAGGGAAAGCGATAGGAAGACTTCCAACTAATATTCCTAAGAAGATACCTATAAATATAGTGATAATGTTAGGTTCATTCAAGCGTTTCAATGAATTACCAAGTACACAGGCTACTCGTTCCACTGCCTCTTCCGAACCAACTACCATGACGCGGTCACCTACTTGCAACTCCAGATTATGATTTGCAAATAAGTCCATTCCGGCACGGTTTACGCGGGTTACGTTTACCCCGTACATACTGCGGAAGTTCAGTGCTCCAAGTCTTTTACCGTTAATTTCTGTCTTTGTAACTAATATACGGCGTGAAACTAGCGGAGAGTCTTTTTGTGCAAGATCTATATCAACCTCTTTCCCCAAGAATACACATACGGCTTCTTTATCTTCTTCCGAACAGATAATACGTAATTGATCACCTTCGTTCAATAAGGTTTCTGTTGTGGGACTACTTATCTCACCCTGTTTGCAGATACGTGAACAAACAAACGGACGTCCGAGAAAGCTACCGACACTGCCAAGTGTTTTGCCGAAGATCGCCTCATTATGTACTTCTACATGGAATACGAAAGGAGGATGGTGTGTATCTTCTGTTTGATGGTTCCAATCTTTTTCTTCGTGGTCAAAACTGATTCTGAAGATATAACGGATAGCGATGATAGAACCGATAATACCAATTACCCCCAGCGGATATGCGCATGCATAGCCTAAAGCAATAGGATCACCCGTATAGTCTATCTGTGAAAGAGCCTCTTGTGCAGCTCCGAGTCCCGGCGTGTTTGTTACTGCTCCACAAAGAATACCTACCATCATTGGCAGGCTGATCCTATCTCCCATGATAAAGTAGAGACTTAATGCTACGATAACATTGAGCGCTACGATGAGAAATGCCAGCAAGTTTAATGTCATCCCACCTTTCTTGAAAGAAGAAAAGAAGGAAGGACCTACCTGTAAACCGATACAGAACACAAACAGGATCAATCCGAAGTCACGGATAAAATGAAGAATATGTGTGTCTCCGGTGAAACCGAAATGTCCCATTAAAATACCCACAAAAAGCACGAATGTAACTCCTAGTGAAACTCCGAATACCTTAATCTTTCCAAGCATTACACCTACGGAAATAACAAAGGCATACAAAAATACAATATGGGCTACGGAATCGGGCTTCCATAGTAAATCGAGAATCCAATCCATATCTAAAAAATTAATAATTTTTGAAATCGGGTGCAAAAGTAGTTAAACTATTTTAGTAACCAATGCTTTCCTTGTTTTTATTTTAATCGATTACATAACTGTTGTTTTGATATATGAGCATTGCAATTCTTGATTTTTTGTTCTTTAAATTAACAAAGTGACAGTTTTGTCTGCGAAAAATCCATAAAAACCTATGCCTATTATTAGTTATTAGCTATATTTGCGTGTTTGCAATAGCAAATAAACAAGCAAATTTAATTAATCTTACTTTTATTAATACAATAAACTATGGCAGATAGTAAAGAAAAACTCTTTTCGGATTTTCTTCCGGTTTCCACAGAGAAGTGGATGGAAAAAATCACAGCCGACCTTAAAGGCGCTGATTTCGAAAAGAAACTCGTTTGGAAAACAAACGAAGGATTTAAAGTTAAGCCTTTTTATCGGCAAGAAGATTTGCAAAATCTAAAAACGACAGAAGGTCTTCCCGGTGAATTCCCTTACTTACGAGGGACTAAGAAAGATAATACTTGGTTTGTTCGCCAGGATATTAAAGTAGACAATGCAAAAGATGCTAATGCAAAAGCACTGGACGTTCTGATGAAGGGTGTTGATTCTATCGGTTTCACTATTAAAGCTAAAGATTTAAGTGCCGATTATATTGAAACCTTGTTGAACGAAATCTGTGCTGAATGTGTAGAGTTGAACTTTTCTACTTGCCAAGGCCATACGGTTGAACTGGCAAAACTTTTGGTAGCTTATTACCAAAAGAAAGGTTATGATTTAACCAAGCTTCAGGGATCGGTCAATTATGATCCGATGAATAAAATGATGAAGAAAGGTAAAGACGTTTCTGATTTTGTAGCTACGGCTAAAGAATTGATAGAAACTCTTGCTCCGCTTCCTCTTTATAGATGTATTAATGTAAATGCACTTACGTTGAATAATGCAGGTGCTTATATTTCCCAAGAGTTAGGTTATGCTCTGGCTTGGGGTAATGAGTATTTGGGTAAATTAACGGATGCAGGTCTTTCTGTAGATGAAGTAGCCAAGAGAATTAAATTTAACTTCGGTATCAGTTCCAACTACTTTATGGAAATAGCAAAGTTCCGTGCCGGACGTATGCTATGGGCTGATATTGTAAAGCAATATAATCCTACTTGCGATTGTGCTTGTAAAATGAAGGCTCATGCTGAAACATCTACTTTCAATCTTACATTATTTGATGCTCATGTGAATCTACTGCGTACGCAGACAGAAGCGATGAGCGCTGCTTTAGCCGGAGTTGATTCAATGACGGTTACTCCATTCAATAAAACTTATGAAACTCCGGACGATTTCTCTGAACGTATCGCTCGTAACCAACAACTTCTTTTGAAAGAGGAATCTCATTTCGATAAAGTCGTAGACCCGGCTGCCGGTTCTTATTATATTGAGAATCTGACTGTCGCTATTGCTCAACAGGCATGGAACATATTCCTGAAAGTGGAAGAAGAAGGCGGATTCCTGTCTGCTGTAAAAGAAGGACGTGTTCAAAACGATATCAACGAAAGCGGAAAGGCACGTCATATTGCCGTATCTAAGCGTAAAGAGATTTTGTTGGGAACTAATCAGTATCCTAATTTCAACGAACTGTCGAATGGCAAGCGTCCTGTTGAACAGAAATGTTGCTGTGGAGGTGGTGATAAAGAACAATCTTGTGAAAAGACTATCGAAACGTTGAACTTTGACCGTGCAGCAAGTGAATTTGAAGCATTGCGTTTACAGACGGAAGCATCAGGTAAACGTCCGAAAGCATTCATGCTCACAATTGGTAATTTGGCTATGCGTCAGGCTCGTGCACAGTTCTCTTGTAACTTCTTGGCTTGTGCAGGTTATCAGGTAATTGATAATCTCGGTTTCCCAACAGTGGAAGAGGGAGTTGAAGCCGCGATGAAAGCAGGTGCTGATATTGTAGTACTCTGTTCAAGTGACGATGAATATGCTGAATATGCTGTTCCGGCATTCAAAGCTGTTGGTGATCGTGCTATCTTTATTGTAGCCGGTGCTCCTGAATGTATGGAGGACTTGAAAGCTGCAGGTATCGAACACTTTATCCATGTACGTGTCAATGTACTGGATACTTTAAAAGAATTCAATGCTAAGTTAGGAATAAAGTAAGAAATTATGAAACCAAATTTTAAGAATATAGATATTTATGCCGGATTCAAACCCGTAAACGGGGCTGAATGGCAAAAGGCTAACGGCATTGAAGCAGACTGGAAAACTCCGGAACACATCAATGTGAAGCCTGTTTATACAAAAGAAGACTTGGAAGGTATGGAACATCTGGACTTTGTGGCGGGTATTCCTCCTTATCTTCGTGGTCCGTACTCGGTAATGTATACCCTTCGTCCGTGGACTATTCGTCAGTATGCCGGATTCTCTACAGCCGAAGAATCAAACGCTTTCTATCGTCGTAATCTAGCTTCCGGTCAGAAAGGTTTGTCTGTTGCATTTGACCTTCCTACTCACCGTGGTTATGACCCTGATCACGAGCGTGTGGTAGGTGATGTCGGTAAAGCAGGTGTATCCATCTGTTCATTGGAGAATATGAAAGTTTTATTTGATGGTATTCCATTGAATAAGATGTCTGTATCCATGACTATGAATGGTGCCGTACTTCCGATTATGGCATTCTATATCAATGCAGGATTGGAACAAGGTGCTAAATTGGAAGAGATGGCAGGAACAATTCAGAATGATATTCTGAAAGAGTTCATGGTGCGTAATACTTATATTTATCCGCCTGCATTTTCTATGCGTATTATTTCTGACATCTTTGAATATACATCACAGAAGATGCCTAAGTTCAATTCTATCTCTATCTCCGGTTATCACATGCAGGAAGCAGGTGCTACGGCGGATATCGAATTGGCTTACACATTGGCTGACGGTCTTGAATATCTTCGTGCCGGAGTTGCTGCAGGTATTGACATTGATGCATTTGCACCACGTTTGTCATTCTTCTGGGCCATCGGTATGAATCACTTTATGGAGATTGCCAAGATGCGTGCCGCACGTATGCTTTGGGCGAAGATTGTGAAGCAATTTAATCCGAAGAATCCGAAATCACTGGCTTTGCGTACGCACTCCCAGACTTCAGGATGGTCGTTGACCGAGCAGGATCCGTTCAATAATGTAGGTCGTACTTGTATCGAAGCTATGGCTGCTGCATTGGGACATACACAGTCACTTCACACGAATGCATTGGATGAGGCTATTGCGTTGCCGACAGATTTCTCTGCACGTATCGCACGTAATACTCAGATTTATATTCAGGAAGAAACGAATATTTGTAAGAATGTAGACCCATGGGGAGGTTCTTACTATGTAGAGTCTTTGACAAACGAACTCGCTCATAAAGCCTGGGAATTGATTCAGGAAGTTGAAAAGCTGGGTGGTATGGCGAAAGCTATTGAAACCGGTATTCCAAAGATGCGTATCGAAGAGGCGGCAGCACGTACACAGGCTCGCATCGACTCCGGCGCACAAACAATTGTAGGTACAAATAAGTATCGTTTGGAGAAAGAAGATCCGATTGATATTCTTGAAGTGGATAATACGGCTGTTCGTCTGGAACAGATTGAAAACTTGAAGCGTTTGAAAGAAGGACGTAATGAAGCGGAAGTTCAGAAAGCGTTGGAAGCTATCACTAAGTGCGTAGAGACCAAAGAAGGTAACTTGTTGGAATTGGCGGTAGAAGCTGCAAGAGTTCGCGCTACGTTGGGTGAAATTTCTTATGCTTGCGAAAAGGTTGTAGGACGTTATAAAGCAATAATCAGAACAATATCAGGCGTGTATTCATCAGAAAGTAAAAAAGATGCAGACTTTGTAAGAGCTTGCGAGTTGACCGAGAAGTTTGCGAAGAAAGAAGGTCGCCGTCCTCGTATCATGATTGCCAAGATGGGACAAGACGGACACGACCGTGGTGCTAAAGTTGTGGCAACAGGTTATGCCGATTGTGGTTTCGACGTAGATATGGGACCATTGTTCCAGACTCCGGCAGAGGCTGCTCGCGAAGCTGTTGAGAATGATGTTCATGCAGTTGGTGTATCTTCATTGGCTGCCGGACATAAGACTTTGATTCCGCAGATTCTTGAAGAACTGAAGAAGCTTGGTCGTGAAGACATTATTGTGATTGCAGGAGGTGTTATCCCTGCACAAGATTATGACTTCTTGTACAAAGCCGGTGTAGCTGCCATCTTTGGCCCGGGTACTCCGGTGGCTAAGGCGGCTTGCCAGATACTTGAAATCCTGATGGACGAATAGTAATCTAGTCGTTTAATAATAAATTTAGAGGGATATTCTGCTTTGCGGGATATCCCTTTTTATTATACCATATCGTCTCCTGTTTTGGCAAACGTAACGCTAATCGTTTTATGGAACGGAATGAAACGGGATATGATGGCGATTACCAAAGATATGACGAGTAAATACCCTAGAATCTCTTTTAGTGCCAGCAACAGACTTTGTTGTTGCAGCGTAGAGTAAAGTCCGCTCGTGGCCATTTGTACTGCTTCGGCATATCCATGTCCCTGTGCCTGATAGCGGTTGAGTGCATCCGTATATTTCGAGACGGCCAATGGGTCTGTCATAGTGAAGTGTTCTGATAGTGAGTACATATATTTCTGTTGCAGATGATATAGCAGATTATTGTAAAAAGAGGTTGCCATAATAGGTGAAAGTACGGAGCGGAAGATAATCAGGAAGAACGCATTGGATAGCAGAAACTTCGGATTCAGGTCTTCTACGGCAAACAAAGCGAATGCAATAATCAGCATTAGCATACCCAATCCTCTCAAGAAGATAGGGAAATATAGCATTTCATACGTACTGTCCGGGGAGATACCGAAATAAAGTATAGTGAAGAATAGGACAAAGCATGTCATCCCTCCTGCTATTAGGAAGCGAAAACGCCAGCGTTGCCAACGGAACCACCAGAAACAGATGAATGCACCTAATGCATAACCCGGTAACAAATAGATATAGAGTGAATACGTGTGTGTGGAATCTATTTTGAGAATGCCGGTCATATAGTTGGTCAGTAAACTGGTGGACGTACTGAAAAACATGACCAACATCATATAGAAATAACCGATAATGGCTTTGGGTTGAAACAATGGGGCCAGGCTGACGTATGGTGACCTTGAATGATATTGCAGCCAGATAAAGAAGGCAATAAGCATGGGAGCAAGCATAATGTATAGGCATATACGGGGTGAGGACATCCAGTCGAGTACCTTTCCGTAATTTATCACATACATCAGCATTAACAGCCCTGCGGAGATGAGAAGCATTTCACGGATATGCAGTTCTTTGATCGGTATTTTCTTTATCGGGCGATTATGGCGAAAACAGACTATAACAATCAGGATAGCCAAAAGGATGAGCAGCATCATGAAATAGTACATATGTTTCCAGTTATAGTAATAAGCCAGTTCGGCAGTGATAATCATTGACAGTTGTCCTCCGCCGTACACTAATGGATAAAAATAAGAGTAGAATTCACTACGTACATTCTTCGGACTGAAAATCTTTTGTGCCCGGCGGATAAACCAGAGCATCAGGATTCCTTTGAGAAAGCCGATAATGAAGCTGCAAACAATCAGTATGTCCGCATTTTGGGAACGGGCGCATATCCAACTCAGGAAGAATTGGAATATCATATCTGTCAGTAACAGAGATTTGGTGGAGAAAGCCCCTAATATTTTCGGTATAATCGGATAGGCGATTGCCATACCTGCGGAAGCGGCATAATAGCCCATAGTAATATCTTCCGTATTCGTGCCCAGTGTGTTCGATACTTCGAGCATACTGCCGGTATAGGAGCCATTCAACATGGTTACCGGAAGAATGATAAGGAATATGCTTGCCATACCCAGCCATTCGGGAACCCACTTTCGAACCGGGACTTCCAGCTCTGCCATTGTCATCATCGGCGTAATGCTTCTGTTTCAACCATCATACCTGCCCGAAGATTCTGCATATCTTCCGGCGACACCTCCTCCAAATCAATTCGTACGGGAATCCGTTGCTGTACTTTTACGAAATTTCCTGCCGAGTTATCGGTTGGCACTAACGAATATTTAGAGCCGGTTGCTTCTGAAATAGCTGTCACTTTGCCTTTGAAAGTTTTGTTTGGCAATGCGTCTACCTTGATGAACACTTCTTGTCCGATAAAGATATGGGCAATCTGTGTCTCTTTGTAGTTTGCTGTAATCCATTTATCTTTGTTGCGTACCAGATAAGAAATGGTTTGTCCGGCTTGTACAAACTGTCCCGGTTCAAGCGTGCGGCGTCCCATATATCCTTCGTAAGGTGCTGTCAGTACTGTGTATGAAAGATTGAGATTTGCCAAATCCAAATCCGCTTCTTTCCGGAGGATATTCGCTTCGGCTCCGGTAGTCTTTTGACTGGCTTCGGTGTATTGAGACATAGCTGCGTTTTTTTGTTCTACCAATGCCTGATAACGTGCTTTGGCTGCTTCATAAGTGGCTTTAGCCTGTTCATACTGTTGTGCGGGTACTGATTCTTCTTTCAGTAGACGTTCGAATCGGTAGTAATCCTGCTCCAGCTGCCAGAGCTTGGCTTTTGCTTCGGCAATATTGGCTTCCTGTACGGCAACGTTTGTTTGTGATGTTTTTATACCGGAATGAATTACATTTTGCGATCCCTGTGCATCCAGCAAGGCAGCTTCGGCTTCCTTTACTTTAATCAGGTATTCGCGATTATCCAGAATCAGGAGGGTGTCTCCCGGATGTACATACTGATGCTCTTTGAAACGTACTTCTTTGATATATCCCGAAACCCGTATATTCAGTGGAGCGATATACTGGTCGACGAATGCGTCATTGGTTACTTCATAGTTGATGTAGCGCCGGAAATAGTTGGCGGTAAACCAAAGTCCCGATCCGGCAAGAATAATGCATATCAGGTTCAGGATAATGTTACGCAACCGGTGTTGTTTCAGTATCTTTTGTTTCTTTTTCCATTCACTCATGATAGTATTCAATTAGTCAGAGACGGCCACAAGCCTTCTGAAGTTGATAATAAGTATAAATAACCCGTGTGCGGGCAGTGGTTAGTTGCAGTTCCACGTTTAACCGTACAGAGTTGGCATCGAGTAGATCAGTCAGGATAGCCAGTTGGTTCAGGTAACGGTTCTGCATGATACGGTAGTTTTCCTGTGCCTGGCGTACGGATAGTTTCAATGCTTCCACCCGTTGTAACGCTTCTTGATGGCGGATGTAGGCTGTGCGCACATTGATGCGTATCGTCTGCATTTTCTGTTCTTCTTCATTTCGGCTGAGGTCAACTGCCAATTTACTTTCCTTTATCTTATGATTGTTCTTGTAGATAGAGGATAAGGGATAGGAAACGGATAATCCTATGTTCCAGTTATTATTATACATATCTTCCATTGTACGGGAAATAGGGCGTGCCAGCGTATTTGATGCGTATAATGAAATTGCGGGTAGGGAAGCAGATTTAATCAACCGGACATTATTCTGTGCCAGTTCGGTTTGTTTACGGTGTTGCTTCATCTCCGGTTCATTGGTAAAGGCTTCGGTTACGTAGTCGTCATACGATTCGAGTGCTACTGCCTGATACAGTAAGGTGGTATCCGGAATAAGTAACAGGTTCTCTTCTTGATTTAACAGGATATTCAGTTGTTGTGACACCAATATGATACTATTTTCCGCTTCCTGCAATGACAGACGATCGTTAGTCAGCTGCATTTCACTGCGTAGCACATCATTGTTGGTAATGAGTCCTTCTTGTTTCATTTGCCGTATATCTGATAAACGCCGTTCTGATTCTTCAATGTTTCGTGTGAGCACCTCATATTGTCGGTATAGACTGAACAGACCCAAATATTGCTCCAGCAGGTTCAATTTAACTTTCCCCCGGTCTGTCTGCGTTTGCAGCTCAGCAAGCGCTTGCTCTAATCCTGCTTTCCGAATGTTGTAACGTATTTTACCTCCTTGGTATAAGGGTTGTGTGAAATCTATGGCATAGTTTTGAGACCAGTCCGGCATATCAGGATAAACCGGTTGGGAAAGTCCTTGACGGAATACGACCGGTTGCCCGATGAAACCACCTTTCAATCCTACTTGTAAATCGGGCAGTTGTGCAGAACGGGCTGTGAGAGTTTGCTGATGAGTTGATTGCTCTTTTAATGCATCCGCTTGCAGTAGTAAACTGTGTTGTACTCCCCGTTCAAATAGTTGGTCGACACTCAGAAAGAGAGAGTCCGTCTGGGCTTTCGCTGTATGTATTCCCAATAATAATCCTACTACTATTCCCGTATACTTATATGTTTTCCAAAACATCGTGCATCTCTTTTAATCCTGATAACAGTATTTGTACGCGCTCCAATCCTATCGTGCGTTCTCCTTCTTTATAAACTTCATCGAGAATCGGACGAATCTGTTCTCTGAATTTATCTCCTTCCGGGGTCAGAAATACCAATTTGTTCCGTCGGTCTGCGGGGTCTTCCCTGCGGCATACATATCCTTTCTTCTCCAGATTGTTCATTAAATTCGTGAGACAGGCTTTGTCTTTTGCTGTGCGTTCCGCCAATACTTGTTGGGTTATACCTTGCTCTCGCCATAGGTAGCTTAATATTTGCAGCATTTCAAACGTAATACCCGCATGGTGCTCCTTCAATGTTCGCTGAATACAGCGGCGAAAAGCCATACGCGTACGGAATATCTGCAACTGAAGTTCCCTGAACTCTGCACCTTCCTTTAACATAACTTTATTTTTTACCTTAGCGGGCGCAAAGGTAGGCAATGTTCTTAAATTAGTCAAATGTTTGACTAATTATTAATGGATAAGGGATATGAAAGAACTATGGATTTTACGTCTCTTTATTTATAGTTTTTATACCTCCTGCGAAATTTTTGTCGCGGAGCTCATTATCAACTCTTTATCTTTTAAAAAGCCCCAAATAAGAAAACTTGTGACATTAATCGTCCTTATGAGTGTTGAAAATTTGTCGCGCTTTTTGCAAGGGGGGAAACGATACTGTTTGTTATTATAAGATTTCTTTTATCCGAATGATTCTTCCGTTGTGCCCCCTATATTCCTCAATACGTGCAAACTTTTCTATCTCTTTGGCTGTCATGTGTTTAAGCGGTTCAATATTCAGTTCGTTATAGAAATGGTTCATCATGACTTTTATTTCTGTCGGACTGTATTCTTTACCGGTTTCGAAACGCTTGGCAAATAATGCCTTTGCTTTAGGACTGTTTTTGATGATAATCGTCGGAGCTGCCCCTATCGCTTCGCGGATGGCCTTGTCTTTCAATTCTAAGGTTCTCACATATTCGGCTCCGAAACGGGAGTAGCAACGGTAAAGGTTTTGTTCGCCTTCCGAATTCAATAGTCCTTGCAGTAATTGGTGGTGACGGGCTTGCATTTTCTTATCTTTGTTTGTTTTAAGATAAGCTATTTGCTCGAATTTACGGAGCAACCATTCATATTTCGTTTTTAGAGATACGATTCGTTGAATGGCCAGACGTTCGTCATCACTGATATCAAAGTTTTTTTCTTCATAATTAATCAGGAAATAATCTGCTTTCTGATAAGCTTCCAATAACAGGTTTATATCCGTATATAATTTGCGCACTGCTTGTTCTTCATAATAGTTGGCAATGAGGAAAGAATCGATCAGAGCGTTTTCATCCAAAAAACGGGTGTAACTGTTGTTGCTTATCGCTTCCCTCAGCAATGTGCGCTTGCCGTCATTATGGGATGTTTTCAACTCCTGAACCCATTGTTTGTAGAGTTCTCCCGCACCTTGCAGCCAATTATCGGTTTCTTCTTTCTCCTGATATTCCAGATTTGGGTCGATGGTCGTAATATGAGTCAGGCTGCGTACCCCGTTTCGGAAACGTCCTGCTATTTGTATCGCTTCGGTTTTGGGGTCTATGGTGGATTGTGTTGCTCCATGCAAATCGGATATGATAACTACGTGAGGAGGTTCACATTCTATATCTACGGCAGAAAAGAAACGCGACGTGAAGAAATTATGCCGTCCCGGTTCTGAAATAAATACGGACTTGTCCCGCCGTTTTCCTGCGTAAAGTTTCTCGATACCATCTTTACTGCAATAAGTACAACTATCCTGTAAACGGGGAATCAGCCTGAAAAAGGAGTTGATGGAATCAATGCTGTTGCAGAATATGCAGACCTTCTGCCGTTTGTTTGTCAGGAGTTCCGACAAGGCTAATGTAATATTATTCGTCTGTATGATGTTCAATGGTAACCTGTATTCATATTCGGGCTTAATCAACACTTTTGTGAAGTGGCGGAAACGGATGTCGTTCGCGATAATTGGCGTGGCAGAGATCATAGCTTTACTGTCAAAGCGAAAGAAATCGTCGATTGGTAACTTAATGCTGTTGCGGAAATCGACATCCTGAACCAGCTTTTCGCATTCGTCGAATAGCATGAAACAATCCTTGTACATATTTATCTCCAACTTTTCCATCGCTTCTTTTATCTTGAAGAAGCTCTCAGGAGTAGTCAGCAGTTTGTAGTTTGTATTTCCGTACTCTTCCAGAAAATGCATGATTTTGGTAACGGTTACTCCCTGCATCACAGCGAGGCAATGTTCATGTTTCCGTGATTTGTTTTCTATGACCGGCACATTCGGTTCGATAATAATAGATTTTCGGGGGGAAGTCAGTTCAAAATGAGTGGCACCGATGCCCGGAATCCGTTTGTTGATAATACAGTTGTTGGGAATGAATTTCATTCCTGCACGTAGCAGTGCATCGCTCAGATGTTCATTCCGGCGAATAGGGTAGATTCTGTCGTATTGCATGTTTTTAATATTTTCTGGTACCGTGTTTGACCGGGTTAAACTTTTCAAATCCGGCCTCATCGATTTCGTTTTTGAGTTGTCTGTCAGCTTTGAATACCACATTCTTTATCTCCAGTGAATTGGCCCGTGACGTTTCGTCAAGATTACTTTCCGTGTGTTTCTTGAATTGTGCATTGACCGAGAAAGAGCCGAATCCTTTAATATGCACTATTTCTCCGTCTTTTAATACATCTTTTATACTTTCTAGCATCACTCCGATAATGGTATGTGCTTCCGAAGAAAAACGGGGATACTTCCGGCTGATTCGTTCGGCAAGCTCATCCCGTCCCACAGTCTTATTGCTGAGCAATATCGGTCTGACCGTTGCCTTCTTCTTACCTTCTTTGTCAACACACACGAAATCTTCTTCACTGATATTATCAGCGATTTTTGCAAACTTAAATTTTATTGCCATATTAATTGTTTATATGTAAAATGCCCTACGTCTTCTCTTCGGACACCCTACATCTTTCATCCTGATACAGTAGGTCTTTTGTTTTGGAGGTACTGAAGAAATTCTTTAGTCGTTAAGTGCAAAGATACTACTTTTCGGGGAGAATATGGATAATACTTTAGATGTTTATTTCGAAAGGGACTTTATTCAAAAAAAATATCAAAAATTTAATTATAATATAAATATTTTTTTATAAATTTGCAAGGTAAGGCTTGAAGCTGGGAATCTCTCGAATCCGTTCCGTGCTTGATACGGTAATGAAATGATGGTGATATATTGGATGTAGATTAATTATAAACTAACTATTTTAATTATCATGAAGAAAATATTGAACTGTCTAGGTTTGGCGATATTTGTACCTGTTGGCCTTTATGCCCAGCCTAATCTCACAAAAAGCTGCAATTTGATGCGTCATGGAGACCATCTGATAAAGCAACAAGTTGAGTACAAAACTCCCGGACGGGAGGGGGAACATGTTTTATGGGATTTTAGCCAACAAAAGCCCATTAATGAGAATTACGGATTGACTTATTATAAGTATGATGATTCTTTAATTACCAGACAGGAACATCAAACTCTGTATAAATACTTGCTTAAAGGTGATTCACTATTTTCTTGCGGTTTTGAAAATCAAACTACTTTGATCCGTTATGCCAAACCCGAACTCCAATTGGTATATCCCATGTTATATGGCAATCGGCATGAAGATTATTTTTATGGAAATGGAGATTACTGCAATCATTTGTTTATTTCTACCGGCGGTAAATCTGTAATTCAAGCGGACGCATACGGAGTTATATTGTTACCTTCGGGAGATACTTTGCGCCATGTATTAAGGACTCATCAGATTCAAAAGTTTATACAGCGTACGGTTCCTTATCGGTTAGTGGAAGCAAGTGATACTGTTTTTTATACGGATAGTATCGATTATCATTTGGCAAACGATACTGCGTATATGCAATTGGACACTTACCGTTGGTATGCGGACGGATACCGTTATCCTATATTTGAAACCATACAAAGTACTGCTTATACCCGTCAGAAACCATATCCAATCTCCAATACTGCTTTCTATTATACCCCCGACGACCAATATTATGATTTAGAGAATGATCCGGAAAATCAGGCAAAGCGTGAAGAAGAAGCGGCAAGGCAAGAGGCGTTGAATTATGCTCAAACGGATAAAAACAAAGATGATACGGCAACAGATGATTCTAATCCGATTGATTATAATGCATATCTGACGGATAATGGTAATTCTATAATATTAGAGTATTCCTTGAATAAAGAAGCAGATATCAGCATCATGCTTTTTGATATGCAAAGCCGGCAGCTCTCTAACGAACATAGAGGTAAACAACCGGAAGGCTTTTATCAGGCAAATATCCCTTTATACGGTTTCCAACCGGGAGAGTATACGTTAAGAATTGTAGTCGACAATAAAATATTCGGAGTAAAAATTATAAAATAAAACCTATGAAGACAAAACATCGCCGGGTAAAAGTATTTTTTATTCTTTTGCTCATCATAAACACATACCAATTGTTTGCGCAATTTGAACATCCGTTGTATAATTTCCCAAGTCCGGAAGCCAATCAGCAATGCACGTACGGAAAGATTCCGACAGTGCCTTTTACCGGAGTAGCCAATATCTCCATTCCTATTTACGAATTGAAATTGAGGAATATTTCTGTTCCGGTACAATTGTCTTATCATACATCCAATGTGAAACCAAACCTCCATCCCGGTTGGGTGGGGTTGGGCTGGACGCTTTCTGCCGGAGGATGCATTACCCGTACGGTTAATTGTCTTGCAGATGAACAAGAAGATGATAAAGGTAATAGATTAGGCTTTTTCGGTCATTATTCGGAATTGGATCGTGACGATTGGTATAGTAAATCTCGGATTGACCATTATATCGAAATTAATGACGGAAGTTATGATCTCTATGATCTGATGCCGGATGAATTTAATTTCAACTTTTGTGGCTATTCAGGTTCTTTTTATATGGATCATAAAGGGCAGTTTGTTGTCCATTCTTCTTCTGATATAAAAGTGGAATTTAATAAAAGGTTGGATTGTATTTCAATATTTGATACAAGAGATAAAATCAGTAGTAAAGTGAAAGATATCAATGGCAATGACGGTAACCGGACAAACAGAACTTTAATTAATAAGATAACATTGGTTACTCCGGATGGCATCAGGTATGAATTCGGAGGAATAAATGCGACAGAATATAGCATTCCCTATTTTAATCAAAAGGATGGCTATTTATATGCTACCAGTTGGTTTCTTACCCGGATTGTCTCACCGGAAGGAGATTACGTTGATTTCACTTATGAACCGGGTGATCCAATAGGAGAAGCTAAACCTGTTTATTCCGAAGTGATGAAAGGAGATAATTCTACGATGTCGGCAGCATTAAGTAAATATGACAGGGAGTGTTGCGATGCTCAAATTATTTTTCCGGTATATCTCGCTCAAATAAAGTCGGAAACAGGAACTACTATTGATTTTAAGTCAAGGGCACGTACTGATTTGGGATATACGGAATCTATATTTGATTTTTCGGATTTGTTTTATTCTTATTCTACTTCTATATATAGTGATTTTAATGATGCAGGTAGGTTCAATCTGTTTGTTGAGTCGGGAAAAGATTTTAAATGGAGAGCTTTAAGTAATATTACTGTGAATGATGATAGGGAAAAAAGTATTACGACATTTACTTATTATGAGAACTATTCTCATCGTTTTCTTCTAACAGAGATGGAAAAGAGGACGACTAAAATACCTTTGTTTTATGAAAAATATGAGAAATTAATTTATCAATTTAGTTATTATGTAGATAAGGATTACTCTCCTGATAAATGTTTACCGAATAGGTATTATACAGACAGGGATGATCACTGGGGCTTTTATACTGGTACTCATAATGAACCTGAACGAATAACATCTGCGGATTATTATAATCTAAAAAGCCCGTCGATTATAGCTGACACTCAGGCTGAATTATTAAGAAATATTGTTTATCCTACCGGTGGAAAAAGCGAATTTATTTATGATAGAAATGATTATATTAAATATGTGACGGATGAGAATGAGCTAAAAGTTTCAACATATGATATAGCGGGCGGTTTTCGGATAAAAGCGATTGTCAATTACAATAGGGATAATACTTTAAATAATAAGATTCAATATTATTATGTGAACTCTATTTCTGATACAGCTAAATATGGATGTAGTAGTGGCATTTTGGCACAGAAGCCTAAATATATATATAAATTTAAGTATGAAGATGATGATTATCAAATATTTTCTTCCGGTGGAATGGGGCATACTCTTTATAATATTAACGGGGCTCCTATAGGATATTCCAATGTAATTGAAGTCGCTTTTGATAGTAAGGGCAAGGCGTCAGGATATAAAAAATACACTTATAGTAATTTTGATTCCGATTTATGGAATGAAACTCACTTGAATGAGATGCCTCTTTATTTTACAACGTCGTTTCCGGATCATAGGCTTGCCCGATATTCGGAAAGGGCAAATGAACGGGGATTGTTACAATCAGAAGAATTCTATTCGAATAGTGGAAAACTTAAAAAGGCGATTCAATATAAATACCATAAAAATAATGAAGCTTATATACGATCACTTCAATTTAATAAATTATATCTAGGTAGTAGAGTTATGGATTTTGACAGAGTATTGAAATATATATCGGCATATAAGATATATATAACTCCATGTCTGTTGTCAGAGAAGATTGAAATTATGCATGGAGATAATCAGTCATATTCGTCATCTATTAAAACAACTCAATATTATGATGATCAATACCTTTTAACCAAAACTTGTACGGATTTATCAAATGGGAAGCAACTTATTACAACCTATACCCATCCATATAACTATTTAGATGATGACATTTGTCTTTATATGTACCAAAAACATATCTTGACCCCTGTTATAGAGAAAAGGACAGTAATAAGAAAGAATGGACAAGATTTATTTCTCAGTAAAGAGAAATATGGTTATCGGGCTAACAATGGTGTCCCTTATGTTTATACATTAAAAACAGCACATAAAGAAGAATCAAATGAAATAGAAGAATATCGCTGTGAAGCAACTGATAAGAAAGGGAATCCGGTTGATGTTTTTATGAAAGGAAAGCCGGAATATATTTATCTATGGAATAATTGCTATACAAGTCCGACCGCATTGATAAAAGGTGCTACTTATAGCGAGGTTATGTCAGCAATAAGTAATGGAGATGCGATAGATAATCTTCAACTGGAAAGTATATTATATTCAAAGTTACCCAATGCGCAAATTTCTTTTTTTAAATATTATTCTGATAAGAAAAAAACGTATGAAACAACTTTCAGACAAACAAGTGTTTCCTACGGATATAATTTACAGGGACTACTTAAAACGGTCTTAAATAATGGTAAAATTATAAAGGAATACGAATATGGATACAAAATCTATTAAATAT
Organism: Bacteroides sp. OM05-12; assembly: GCF_003438995.1. GTDB lineage: Bacteria > Bacteroidota > Bacteroidia > Bacteroidales > Bacteroidaceae > Bacteroides. Next base: position 138,855 of record NZ_QSUN01000007.1, on the reverse strand, counting down.
ATAAATACATTCTATCTACTGATATTATTGATATGTAGTAATAATATTTATGCGAATATTGCTGAGGTGTCGGGAAGCTCATTAAATAATTCCATAATGGTAGATATTAATAATGGATATAATGGTAAAATTATGCTTTCTAATCAAAGTGATAATTTTAACCATAATGGAATAGCGGATACTTATTTTAAAATAGACAGTGATGAGAACTTTTATTTTTCAATAGAAATATCAGCTAATAAAGAGGATCAAATACATATATTGTGGGAGAAATATGGTGTAGAAGATGTGACTGACGAATTTGTTTTTAATCATAGTCAATCCGGTATAAAAGCTGAAATAGAAATGCCTGGTAAAATCTATATTATTTGTGAAAGTAATGGGAGAGTTGAAACGGATGGGAATAAATACATGTTTGCAAATATTGATATAATTGCACATGCTGCGAGCAAAGAAGTAGCAGATTTTACATTACCGAGTGGAAATTTTCGTAGAGAGATTGCACCTAGAATTGCGATAGACAACCGGCAAAATAACTATATTAAATTCATGGATGAAGACAAATTCATGGAGACAATAGAATATACTGATGACTTTGGACATCCCATTCAGAGAATAGAGAAATTTGCGGGAGGAAATGAAGAACATCTTGTTTATCAGACAGAGTATGACGGATATGAAAGGGTAACTACAGCATGGTTACCGGTTGCTACATCTTCGTATGTACAAGCTATGATTTCTCCGGAAGAAGTGAAACAGGGAGCACGTAGTCAGTATTCGGACAATATGCCTTATAACAGCACTGCCTATGATGGTGCAATGAACAGAGTTCTGAAACAGTGTGGAGCCGGAAGTGCATGGAACGGAAGAGGTGTGCAGACGTTTTATTATGTGAATACCGGTACGGGAAGCTTATCGTGTGCAAAATATGAATTGTTGGGTAAACAGTTAATTCGTAAAGGTTTGTACGACACGGGAGATTTGGTCGTGGTCAGAACGATTGATGAGGATGGGCACAGCCGTTATGATTTTTCCGATAAGGAAGGTCATACGGTTCTAAGTCGTCAGATAAACGGAGGCAATTATGATACTTATTATGTTTATGATGATTATGGTGATCTGCGCTATGTTTTGCCTCCTTTGGCTGCGGATCAGTTAAATAGTAATAACGTAGCGTACAATATTGACAATACGCAGGCGTTAATAGATTATGCCTATTATTATGAGTATGACAATTACGGCAACTGTACCATGAAAAAGAAACCCGGAGCGGAAAAAGAGTTGTTTTTCTATGACAAGGATCATCGTTTGATTCTCAGTCAGAATGGCGTGCAGCGTTTTACTAAGCATTATACCTTTTATCTATATGACATTTACGGTCGGGAAGTGGTGAGAGGCACCTGTAAGTGTGCAGCATATGATAATATAAAAAACCGTTCGATTGTCGCCACTTTTACGGGAGATGAAACTTCCTCCATTCTGGAAAGCGGTTATGCTGTCATAGATTTTCCTTTTGACAGTGGTTCGCTTCTTTTGGAGAATATCAATTATTATGACAATTATTCTTTTTTGACTATGGCGGGTTTCAGGGATGGCGATTATTCTTATAAGGGGTTATATGATTTTGATAATTTATATATGCATCCTACCAATGACAAGCTGTCGGCAAAAGGTTTACTGACGGGTTCTATAACTGGTCGTTATCAGACTTCAAATTCTTTTATGGAGGCTATCGATACTAGTATTCCCCAACGATTTTATAAAGTGTTTTATTATAGTGAAGACGCCCAAGTCATTCAGAGCATTGCTTCCAATCATCTGTTCGGGTTTGAGAAAGATTATTTTAAATATTCTTTTACGGGAAAACTTTTGAAGCACCGCCATGAACATAGCGCTAAAGATAAGGATGCCATTGTTGAGCTTTATACCTATACATACGACCGGACAGACCGTTTGGTGAATACTTATCATTCTTTTAATAATTCCACTCCTGTACTACTGTCTTCTTTATCTTATGATGCAACCGGACGTTTAAAGAGTAAGAGCCTGAATGATGAGAAAATTCCGATCACTTATTCTTATAATATTCGTAATTGGCTAACCGACATTCAAAGTCATACGTTTTATCAGACTCTTTATTATAATGCCTCTCTCTCCGGCGGTGTTCCCTGCTATAATGGAAACATCAGTGCTGCTCAATGGGGGTATTCGTCTGGTGATAATAGAATTAGTAAATATACTTATGATTCCTTAGACCGCTTGATTCGTTCTTCTTATACTGAACCTAGAATCTCCGACACGACTTCTGTTGATAAAAGACCGAATTTCAGTGAGGAGTTTATCTATGACAAACATGGAAATGTAACGGGCATAACCAATTATGGGATTATAGGAGAACATTTTCATCTGTCAACAAGAGGAATAGGTATAATAGAATTACGAGATTATTCATATGGAATTGTAAATCAATTGAACTTATCCTATTCAGGGAATCAACTTAAAAAAGTAACCAATGATATATCTTTGAACTCTTTACCTAAAGGTACTTTCTATTTTACGGATGAAGCCGATAAAGAAAATGAGTACAGTTATGACAGGAATGGTAATACCACCTCAGATTTAAATAAAAAGATAACTAGTATTAGTTATACCAATAAGAATTTGCCTCATAAAATAGAATTGAGTTCTGGTGAATCTCATACTTATCGTTATGATGCATCAGGTCGTAAGCTCCGATTGACGCATGCTTATACAGAGATTCCTATTTTTCATCCGGTATTCAATGGTATATCCCGGCTTGATACATTAAAGCCTATCCAAACTAAAGTTTTAGATGAAACGGATTACTGTGGTAATATCATTTATGAAAACGGCAAACTTAGTAAAATTCTGACGGATGAAGGTTTTGTATCTTTTGTAAACAATACTCCTATTTATTACTTTTATATAAAAGATCATCAGGGCAATAACCGCCTTCTAACCAAATCGAATGTCTTTTATACTAAAAATTATGATTATTATGCTTTTGGTGGTATTCATAATAATAACGGTGAATCGCAAGATGCTTCTTCTATCGGTCCCATAAAACCCACAGCGACTATTTCTCAAAATTATCTCTTCGGTGGCAAGGAGATTGACCGTATGAACGGCTTGGACTGGTATGATTTCGGTGCTCGTGCGCAAGATCCTCTTTTGGGACGGTTTATGAGTATCGACCCGTTATGTGAGAAATATTATTCGATAAGTCCTTATGTTTATTGTAATAATAATCCGATAAATTTGATTGATCCTAATGGAATGGATTGGTATCGTAATAATAAAACTTTATATTATACATGGTATGATGGGAATGAGGAACGTGAGGGGTTTACTTATATTGGTGATAAAGGCTCTGCCTTAGGGGAATTTGAATCTATTATAGATGATCTATTAGTTAATAATTTTAAGGTAGGAAGTATGTATAGTGACGGCTTTACTTTTGACATCGTAAATAATAATAAAGGGGCGCTAATTGGATCAGGAAAGAGTGATTGGGATTTTTTTGATGAATTTGTAAATGGTACTGGTCCTGAGTTTTCTGTATTTTTGTCTGATCACCCTTATACACAAGTAATGAAAAAAGATAAAGCAGTAATTGAGGCGCAACAAAATATTATAAATAATAGAACTGATGTACCAGGGCAAATAACGGCTTGGAAAGGTGAATGGGGCTTATGGGATGCATTAACTACGCTATCTATGGCAAAACAGTTTATTGGTAGTTATAGATATGATGCATTTACAAGTAAAAACAAAAGGTTTCTAAATAATGTAATTAGCGATAGTAAAAGTATGAGTTCATTCTTTTATCATATTTCAAATAGCTTAAATAAACGAAGATATGAGCAAAAAATAATGGGAACAACTTATCAATTTTATATTTGGCAGTCTCTTAAAAATAAATAATATGAAAATGAGATTTCACTTATATGTATTGATAATAAGTCTATTTGTAACTTCATGTGATTCATATTTCGAAGAATTGGAAGGGATAGATTATAGTATAGGCTGGATTAATATGCCAGAATTAACAACTTTGTACTATAATTACCCTGATGGAAGTGGTAGTGTTGGACTTATGGAGGGTTTCATAACCGATGTTTATTGGAATAAAAAATATATTATAGCAAAACAATGTAATGTGCATTGCGATAGCATATTAGGCTATTATGTTATAGAATTATTGCCTCCTGTGGAGAAAGGAGTCCCTTGGAAAAAAAGTGGTCCTTTATCAGAAAAAGAATATGAAAAAACAAAGCAAAATCTATTTCTCAATGAATTTGAGCATATAAATATAATTTATAGCTACACGAAAGATATTGTATATAAAGACTTGCTTATAATAAATATAACTCCTGTTTTGGTTTTGCTTTTGCTTAAATTACGTCATAAAAGAAATGCGTGGTTATCTTTAAGAAAGAGTCTTATTTTTGATATAATCTTATTTGTTGTGTTCCTATTTATTTATATATTAATGGGCAATTGGATTTTGGCTGTCAAGTTTCTGTTGTGTGGTCAAATTTTATTATTTCCTATTACGGGATTCATACTTTTTTTCTTGAGTTTGGATATAAACTGGATAAAAAATAATAAAGAGCGTATATTTCCTATTTTTATTAAGTTTTTATGTCTCATATTGTTGGGCTTGTTTATTTATTTTATAATAGAATGCATATTTATTAGAGGAGAAATATAACTCTATTGGAAATGTTTTCAACCTTTGATTTTGGACGTTGAATTGTGATAATTAATCATGTTAATAGTTTGATCCTACTAATGAAGAATAAATGTTGTCTTAGGAATATATTAAATATAATTATAATGTTGTGTATGTATTTTATGGATTGCTTTAAAGTAGAATTAAAAAATGACTCTTGAATATGAACCGTAAGAAAAATCAAGAATAATCCTTGGCGTTTCTTATTTGGCGTTTTCTAATCATATATAACTCATTAAATGTATCATAATTTTATTGTTTCTTGTTTTTGCTTGTACATCTAAACAAGAAAGATTATAATCTGATATTTTGAAAGATCAATATGTTAATACCACAATACAGAATGAGGATACTGTACGTTTATTCAAGATGCAGGCATTAGAAGAATTATATAGTTTTATGGATTTGGTAGATACTATTTATAATCCTTTAAATGTACCTAAAATAAATATAGTCTTTTGTACTCTTTTGGAATGAGATACTATCATTGAATTTTCAATGTATGTGACATTACCTTATATTGATCCGGAATTTTGTGATGCAAGTTTAGAGAGAGCTTGCAATATGAACGGAGAAAATGTTGTAGTTTATAATATTGGATTGAAAAATGAGAATGATAAAATTTCTGGATATGTTAAGTAATAAGCTTACAATACCTACTATTATATTTACAGTTTTTATACTTGTTCTAAAAAGTGAATTGATGGAATTAGGAGTTTTTACGATATATGCATATATTGCATTATGTTTAAGCTCTTTTATTGGAGTTAGTGCTATTGCAGGTTGTCTGAAAAATAAAAAGTCAAATAAATGATGATGAGAAGGATTTATGATTATGTTATAATTCATTTAAATGTAATAATGGTTTATGGATTTCTTGGATATTTGTTTATCTATGGAGTTTTTAGATTATCCCATCAACATATTATATACAGTTATATTCTTGTATTGTTGTTAGGGATTTATTTAGGTTATCATATTTATTTATATAGAAATCATTATTTGGATAGGGAAAATAGTAGATTGTAAAAATCTATATTCTTTCTGTATTAATGGAATGCTTATAATTAACTTTTTCTTTGTATATTATTCGGATATACTTAAATAATATTATTGATTATGAAACATTTATTAATAGCCATGTTTTTATATTCTTATGTTTCTGTTTTATCATTTTCTCAAATGAATGTTAGCGTAGATAGTGATTGTCTAAAACGAAATTCAGCACTTATATCAAAGGTAATGATAGAAACATTTGGAAAAGATTCTATTAGTTTTTTACTTGATAATAATATAAAGATTATGTTTGTTTCCCAAGTAGATTCTTTGGGGGCTGTTTTAAAACTTGATATAGTCAGGTCAAATTGGATTATAACTAATGATTTTATTACCTTAATAGAAACCTATTTAATAGAAAGTAGAATACAATTTTATATATGTTATACTCAGGATCCTCCAAATGTTCCTAAAAGTCATATAATTGCATCTGCAAGGGAATATTTTAAAAATAATGATTGGAAAACTATTAATTTGGGATTTCCTGGAGAATTAATGGATTTATATGAATATAATAGAAAAAAAGCGAAAGAGAAAGGTGTTTATCTGTCCAAATATGATTATCTATTGATGCAGATTAATAAATTTTAATGTTAAATATAGCCTTCCATAAATAAGTGCAGGCTGAATAATCCTGTTGGAGTATTAATGGAATGGATTGAAATAAAGTTCAAAATGATGAGGGAGAATGGGAGTATAGATACGATGATTTAGTACATTCTCAGGACGATTTAAATAAGATCATAAATAATGGAGCATATTTAGGTAGAACTTATACAATAAATAATATTTATTATAGCTTATTGGGTAGTCAGTTGACTGCTGACTCTTTTGAGGGGCAAATATATCAACTAGTAGATAAAGCAATTATTTCGCGAGTAAATTATATAATAGTTTATTTTTTTCAAAGAAACAATGAGATATGTGTATTTGATAATTGCATCAATTATATTGGTGTATTGTAATAGTTGTACGATTGGAAAACAAGTTTCGTCAATGAATGTAGAAGAAAATCTATATTGGAGAGTAAATGACTTTTATGATGCTTATTTGCGATATCCCGAAACTTTAGATGAATTGAGTGATTTTATATGGCAGATTGTAAATGCTGAATATGAATATAAATCTTTTGATTTATATTTAAAATCTGCTCCTCCAATTTTTACGCGTGATGCGAAAACACTTGATTTTATTCTTAATAATAGAGATAAAATGCAAATGGCTCAAAAGCAAGGTCGTTTAATAATAACATATAAGCATAAGAAAATTGAAATTCAAAAAAATGTATGCAAAGATTTGGAGATGCCTCTTGAGAAGTCTCATTTTATTTATAAATTAAATACGTGTGAAATATTTGACTCGGATGGCAGAATAATGCGAAACTATTACAATGATGATTTTATCGAACTACTTACATCAGTAAAGAAACAATATTTATGTAAACATCCGAATATAGATGTAAACAAGCTTATTTATTCGGCATTTCGATATAATAAACATGATGGTTTAGTTATGTTGTGTCCTCAGGTGAAAGTTAATATTAAGAATAACTTATACTTGAAAGATTTATCATTTTCTTTAGATACTTTTATTAATGAAAGAGATATAAATATTATTCAATTTATTATTGGTGTTCCTAATGAGAAGAAATGATAAATGACATTGAAATAAAGTATAATGAAAAGAAGTAGTAATGTCTTATTCTTTATAGCGTATGCGATTCATAAGAAATAGTGGAAATCTTTGAACTAGGGTAGAAATATAGAAATAATAATTGGTGGTTGTGTGGCTGGTCAAAGAAAATGTTATGAAGCTCAAATAAAACATTCAACTTATAAGAAACTGTCAAATGAATCTAAAAATGGTATTTATGGATTATATCTTTTGTATCTCAGAAAAAAATAAATTTATAATGCTATTATGTATTGCTTTATTACAAAGTTGCTCCTTTAATGAAAGGACTTCAGGAAATATATTACTTCAAAATAATGAGCAAAGCAGTATAGTTGTTGATATTAAACGTATAGCTGTGTGCCTAGGTCAATTAGCTGATAGAGATTCTGTTCCTGTCTCAATAATATTTTTTGTGTCGGTAAATAATCAAACTGATCATAATTTTATATTCGATTCAAGCACAGATTTTTATTTTAGAGAGATTGCAGATAAACGTTATGGGGAATTCTGGATGATTCATAGTAGGGATAGCCTTATGCTATCTTCGCATATGCTTGGTGTTCCAATTGTTAAAAGTAGAAATTCCATAATGTTTGATCCGCAAATCAATGATATAGATTATTCTAATCGTAAAATGGAGTTGTTGGATTTCCTTCTGAAAATACCTGTTGTTCATTATGAAAAATATATCTATGATTATATTAGTAATAGTAAATTTATATACAGACCAATTGTGAAAGATTATCAGGAAGAATTACAAGGCCTTGAAGATAAAGGAATAAAAGTTGATTACCCACAGTTTTGTATAGAAGTAAAAAAGATGATGCCTTTAGTGATTGAATATATTTATAACTGTTCTGATTTTGAAGAGGAAAATAACAATAATAATTATTACTATTATTATGAAGATACTCTATTAGTTGAACGCTTTTGGGGTAGAATAGAGGAATGGACATCAAATACACTTTATCGCTTAACCCCATGGAATGAGGCATTAAAGATAGATAGAGACAAGATTGTTCCTTTTTTTTCTTTAGGATATACGATTGTCTATGATGAATGATTTACCATTAAATTAACATTTGGAATTAATGAAAAAGAATATATTTAATATAGTAATCTTAATGATAATTATACCATTAATAGTATATTCTAACTCTATGGGAGATCAAATGCGCAAGGGATCTCCCAATTCTATAAAGATAGAGCTGGATTTTGTCTCTGTGAGTATGTCTAATTATAATCCGGAAAAAAATGATTCAATTCCGGAGAATATAACATTTTTCTTTAGGATATTCAATACGATTGAAAGAAAATGGGCAATCGGTTCATATATGCAACTTGATTATATGAGTACCCCTGATTCTTCGAAACCAATTTGGGGTGGTTTTTATATGGTACATGGCATGGACACAATAGCATTAGGTTCACGGAGCTGGATAAAGATTTATGGGAATAATATTCGTTGTATTGATGATAGTGCCCAAATTAGTGGGAGTATTTTGAATCAATGGAATGATCCGTCAACTAGGTGTTTTTTCGATAAACTGGAAAAGAATAAGAAACGTTATCGTGAATATATCACTGATTATATCCGTAACAGCCAATTTATATATATCCCGATTGCGAAGGATTATGATAACTCCATACGGGTTCTTAAACGTATACCTTCCAATGTGCCTGTAGATTCTGTGATGAGGGAAATTATATATCCTGATACTTTGGTTCAGGTTGACAAATCTAATTTTTATCCAATATTTATTTCGGATCTTTTTCATTATGAAAGAGAAATCTCATATAGTGATGTAATGTGTGTATATCCTGATACTGCCTATTGGTATGTTAAACTTCGTCCGGAAAAAGGGATGGAATAGTATTTGAGATGAAAGGATTGTGGGATTCTTCTAATAATTGTTAGAAACGTTATGAAACTCATATAAAATATCCAATTTATAAGAAACTATTATAGTAAAGTAAGAATGAAAAGTATAAGAAAATATATAAACAAGTTCTTTAGAATCATAATAAAATCAGTTATGATAATCCTTCTTTACTGTTGTTTATATTAAGTGTTATGTTTAAGTTTTTTTATTGGAGTCAGTGCTATTGCAGGTTATCTGAAAAATAAAAAGTCAAATAAATGATAATGAGAAGGATTTATGATTATATTATAATTCATTTAAATGTTATAATGGTTTATGGATATCTTGGATATTTGTTTCTCTATGGAGTTTTTAGATTATCCTATCAACATATTATATACAGTTATATTCTTGTATTGTTGTTAGGGATTTATTTAGGTTATCATATTTATTTATATAGTTACTATTTGGATAGGAAAAATAGTAAATTGTAAAAATCTATTTTTTCTATGCTAATTTAATGGTTGGGATCAATTTAATATACAATTAAAAGGTGTAAATAGATTCTTGTTACAGTTAAATCGGAAATGATTATGAGAAAGGTACTTTTATTAATGCAATTAGTGTTTTGTTTAAGTAGTAATGCTTTTGGCTTTATTATAACGTCAGCAACAGCTGAAGAATTCAAAAAAGCTCAAGAAAGTAATTATAATATCTTTATTGACATGAATTCTATGCACAAAAGAAATTGTATGGAGCTATTAAAAAAAGAAATTAGTCGATGTTATATTCAGGAAGATGATTACGAAATTGAATATGTTGGTTGGATAAATGAAATGAATCTTTGCATATTAAAAATAATTGATTGCAATAATGAAGATTTATGTCTAGTGAATTGTAAAGGTTATCTAATTCAGAAATTATTATCAAATATATCCATTTCTTCGAGTGGGTATATAGCAACATATGATATTCCATCTGGAGATAATTATAGAGGGATTCAAATCTATAAAAATCGAAATAGTAAGATAAAATTAATAGAAACATTAAAAAGTAAAGGATGGTTTCCCATATCAATGTATTGGCTGAATTCTGATAAGTTAATCATAAAAGCCAGACTATTTGATGATCCAAATTCATTTGTATATAAACGATTGGAAATTCAATAGCATTTAGTCTAATGGTAAGTAAAACATAAAGGTTCAAGTCCAATAAATCTATATATTATGGTATATATACATTGAGTAATGGTTATGCTGGAGAAAAAGTTTCCACTGTTTTTTATTATTAGTTTTTGGTCTACTAGTAAATAGAGAAAAGAATAGGATGGGATGAATTTAATTAATTGGAAGGAGTAAAAAAGTTTAAGTTACAATTAAATAGAGAATAGAATGAAGAAAATAATAATTTATTCTTAGTCAATTTATCCACAAGAATTAGCGAAAATATTTTGAAAGATAATAGTGTTTTGGCTCCACTTTATTGTGAACAATTGGGATATGAAATAGAATATACAATAATAGGTGATACTGTCTTTGAGAATTATTATTCTTTTAGAGTTATCGTAAATAGAAAATAATATGTGTAGATGTATTTTAATTTTATTTTTCCTGTTATTTAGTTTACCAGGAATGATCTGCAAGGAAATTGTGAGTTTGCCATTTGCTGAAATTGTAGCAAAAAAAGACTCCATTATGTTATTGTATAGAACCTCTGCTGACTTCTCTAAAATATTAGAACGTAAGGAAATGAAAGGAGGATATAATGAAGTACTTTGTTTTAAAGGAGACTGTTTGCTTCGATTGAATTATGATTCAAAACGTATCGTTTCATTGATTGGTGAAAATAGTATAAGAACCGATACATTACCATTTGAACCTACTGAACGTCAAACTGCAAGTACTTATGACCGTAGATATGTTATTGTTGATTCTACAGATGTATTAATGGATTATGAATCAAATCAGTATGTATTGGAAATCGTAGATCTTAATTCCGGTAAGATAGGGAAGTTGATAAGTGAAGATGGGAAATTAAGTACTGATAGTGATTTTGTCTATCCTAAATATGTTTCCTATATTGATTATCAGCCAAGATTGGTGGAGGATAGGTGGAGAAAAACATTGAATATATGTGATATATCATCTAAATGTTCATACTCATTTAAAGATTATTCAATACCTGTATCCTGTGATGATCTAGTCGTCCTACATTCTGCCACTCAATGGATTTCTCCCGTGGAGTTTACTTATGTAGTCTCTTACGGTGTGAATGAACGTACTTTAATGATATGGAATTATAATGTAGAAACGAAGGTCTTAAAGCTTTTTAAATGTTTTCCACCGATTAATTGTACGTCTGATGTAAAATATCAAATAAGAGAGAATATCTGTTATTTTTTAGATAAAGATGGTATTTTTACAATCTCAGAGGATGGATTGAAAACTTATAAATTTCAGGAGAGTGGTTGTGAATTTATTGATTTTATTTTCACTGAGTAGAATATAAGGAATATATTAGGATGAAAAATATAATATTATTTTGGGGATTGTTTTTTTCTATTTTTGGCTGGGGTAGTGAAAAAATAATAATAGTTAGTCGTGCCAGTAGTTTGGACTCTATTACTGTAACAGAGTATTTTGTAAATGAAGGCCGGATGAGGTTGCAGAAAAAGTATGGACCTTTAGGGTATGTATTATTAAAAAACTCTACACTGGTTTTATATTCATGGAATAAAGAATTCGAGAATTATGAAATGAAAATAGATAGATTGGGAGACTGGGAATTTGATTTTGATACTCTTTTATTAGGTGGTGGTGGAGCATTTCCCAATTTAGATTGTTATGTGGTATGGGATAAGAATGATATAGAAATTGATTGTGATAATGCTAAGAGAGATTTTTTTCTTATGGATTTGCGTGCTAAGAAATGCATTTCTGTATCTACGGATGAAGAATTATCAAAGAACTTATCTCAAGAATTGAAAGATCTCAAAGTTTTATATTATGATGCTAATCCTAGAGGTGCAGGGGTGAAGAAACATTCTGTATTACTAAATGTATTTGATCTTAGAAATCGAAAAGTTCGGACAATTCGGGAATTTCCGGAATTAAGCGATGACTATAAAGTAGGAATGGAATATCCTTTATGGGGAGTTGCCCAATGGCTTTCATCTGAAATTATTTCTTATATGACACTAGAAAGGACTACTAATGATACAAATATATTACGGTTATATACGTATTACTTAAAATCTCCTTCCGAAACAATTCTTTTAGCTTCATTCGAATTTCCTTATTCAATAGATGGACTTGATTATCAAATCTTTAATAATAAAGTTTATGTGAAGAATATTGATGGTATATATGTATTAACAGAAGATAATATAGCTAATGAGATTTATAGACAGAATAATGGACATATATTAGGCTTTTGGGTTGAAAACTAGAATTGTGAAGAGTTGAAATAGAGTATAATAAAGAAGATTATAATCTTCTGGTTTCATTTTATTGTGATCAATGTGGAAATGTAATAATGGGTGATACTGTCTTTGAGAATTATTATCCTTTTAGAGTCATCGTAAATAGAATCTTATTTTTTATATAAAGAAAAAGATATCTATTTAATATATTTATCTACAAACAGTCGTACCTTATTTACATATTCTTCAGTATCATCCCGATAAGACATTGCGTGTGTTGCACCGGGCACAATCCACAACTCCTTTGGTTCAGGCTTTGCTTTGTAAAGTTCGTATACCATCCATGTCGGTACGTAAGTATCTGCATCACCATGAATGAATAACATGGGAAGGAGGCATTTGGCTACTTGCTTTACCGCAGAGGCTTCTTTGAAATCCCATCCGTATTCGAACCGGCATAAAGCATTGGTGCTGTACATTAATGGGCATGGTGGAAGATGGAACATGTCTTTGAGTTGATAAGAAAATTCATCCCACACGCTGGTATACCCGCAGTCTTCTACGTAGCATTTTACATACCCGGGTTGAGGCTGTTCTCCGGAAACCATCATTGTGGTTGCTGCTCCCATGGAAATACCATGTACCACCATTTGTGTGGAATCACCATATATCCGGTTGGCAATATCCATCCATTGTAGTACATCGAAGCGATCTCTCCATCCCATTTGTATATAATCTCCATCGCTGAGTCCGGTGTTACGCAGGTCAGGAAGAAGAATATTATAGTTAAAATCATGATTATATAAATAGCCTATCATGAACATACGAATGGCATTGTCCGTATAACCATGCACAATCACGGCTGTTTTGTCCGTAGGGCGATTAGCTGCTATATAGAATGCATGCAGACGAGTCCCGTCGTTTGCATGGATGAAAGTGTCTTTCAAGGCGGATACGGTATTCAAACTGTCTACCCAAGGTTTCAGATATGGATAGGCTTGATACATATATTCATAAGAACTTTGAATGTCTTTCCCTCTGTTATGCGGTTTCAAGGAGAAATTCAGCATGAAAAAACTTCCTCCGATAGTGATTCCTATGAGGATAAGTAAAGTAATAGCGATGCCGTAGAAGAGTCTCTTTTTCATTTGTTCCATATTTCCCAAGCTGCAAATGCTTGTAATAAAAGCATTTCCAATCCGTTTTTGACTACTGCTCCTTTCGCTGCTCCTTTTTTCATAAAGAGAGTGGTGTCCGGATTATATAACAAATCGTAGAGTAAATGGTTGGGTGTCAGATATTCATAAGGAATATTGGGACAGAAATCCACTTGGGGGTACATCCCTATCGGTGTACAATTGACAATGATAGTATGTTCTGCTATAATTTCCGGAGTAAGCTCTTCGTAAGTAAGCATATCCGGTCTTGTTTGGCGTGTAACATAAACACTCTCAACTCCTAAACTTTTTAGTCCGTGATAGACGGCTTTTGCCGCTCCTCCGGTTCCTAATATCAATGCTTTTTTGTGATGGGATTCCAATAATGGTTCGATGGAACGGGTAAAGCCGATTATATCGGAGTTGTAGCCGATGAGTTTTACCTTTCCTTTTTGGCGTATAACTTTAACTACGTTGATGGCACCGATGGGAATTGCGGTTTTATCTATTTCATCCAGATAGGAAATTACTTTCTCTTTATAAGGTATGGTCACATTAAAACCTTGCAAATTGGGATTTCCTTTTATGATTCCGGGCAAGTCATTGATAGAAGGTATCTCAAAGTTGACATATTCGGCATCGATACCCTCCGATTGGAATTTCTCATTGAAATAACTGATAGAGAAAGAGTGTTTTAGCGGATAGCCTATTAAACCATACTTTTGCATAAGAAAGTGTTTTTTAATTCGTTATTATTTACTAGCCATATAAAGTGTGCAAATACCGAATGTCAGTCGCTTGAAACTGACTTCCCGAAAACCGGCTTTGCCAATGATATTTTTCATTACTTCTCCTTGAGGGAAGGCTTTGATGGATTGAGGGAGATAGTGGTAGGCACTGTTGTCTTTAGAAAACAGTTTGCCAAGGGTAGGTATAACTATTCTTGAATAAATAGCATACAATTGTTTCATTGGGAACTTTTCAGGGTAAGAAAGTTCCAGAATTACCAATTTGCCATTTGGTGTTAGTACGCGGCAGATCTCCGATAATCCTTTATCAAGGTCTTCAAAGTTGCGGACACCGAATGCTACTGTCACTGCATCAAAGCTTTCCGCTCCAAATGTTAGTGAAGTACAATCTTCTTTGGCGAATATTATTTTGCCTGTAAGTCCGTTTCTTTGTACTTTTTCTTTTCCCACATTCATCATGCCTTCAGAAATATCAGTGCCGATAAGTTCTTCAGGAAGTAAATCCTGATATGCTTGAATGGCAAAGTCACCCGTACCGGTAGCTACATCCATGATACGTTGCGGATGGAAAGGCTTGAGCCATGCTATAGCCTTGCGTCGCCAGCTTTTATCAATACCTAGGGATAGGGTATGATTCAATCTGTCGTAGACATGAGCAATGTTGTCAAACATTTTCTCTACCTGTACGCTTTTCTTTTCATCAGCGTTATATGGTTTGATGTTTTCTTGTGGGTAATTCATGCTTCTAATGAAAAAGATAGCGAAAGAGCTAGTTTACTCTTTCACTATCAGTTATGATAAATTACTTGGAAAGGAATGTCATTACATTCTTTTCGATTCTTTCGACAATGTTATCTGTATCGGCTTTTTGGAATTTCTCACCTGTGATATGCTCGAATAATTCCATATAACGCTCACTAATTGAGTTAACAATCTCATCTGTCATTTCGGGTACTTGCTGTCCTGCTTTTCCTTGAAAACCGTTGTCCATCAGCCATTCGCGCACAAACTCTTTTGATAACTGTTTTTGAGCTTCGCCTTTTTCGAAACGTTCCTGATAACCTTCAGAATAGAAATAGCGGCTTGAATCCGGTGTGTGTATTTCATCCATCAAGTAGATTTTGCCGTTATACTTTCCGAATTCATACTTTGTATCAACGAGAATTAAGCCACGCTCTGCAGCTATTTCACTTCCTCTTTTGAAAAGTTCAAGAGTATATTTCTCTAAGATTGCATATTCTTCGGGGGTAGCTAAACCTTGTTTCAGGATTTCCTCTTTTGAGATATCTTCATCATGCAACCCCATTTCTGCTTTAGTTGTTGGAGTTATGATAGGTTCAGGGAATTTCTGGTTTTCTCTCATTCCGTCGGGCAATTTCACACCGCAAATTTCGCGGACGCCACTTTTATAAGAACGCCATGCACTACCACAAAGATAACCGCGTACAATCATTTCTACAGGGAAACCCTCACACATCACACCTACGGTGACCATTGGGTCCGGAGTAGCCAATTTCCAGTTAGGGCAAATATCTGTTGTTGCATCAAGGAATTTCGCAGCAATCTGATTGAGCATTTGTCCTTTGTAAGGAATACCTTTCGGTAATACGACATCAAATGCAGAAATACGGTCGGTTGCTACCATAACCAGTTTTTCGCCATTGATGTTATACACATCGCGTACTTTTCCATGATAGACGTTTTTTTGTCCCGGAAAGTTGAAATCTGTTCTTGTTAATGCTTTGCTCATTGTTATATTATTTATTAAGACTTTTGTTGTTCTGCTTTTCTTTTTTCTTCTTTATCCAATTTGGCTTTTTCTTCGAATTTCTCGTAAGCCTCAACTATTCTGGTTACCAGCTTGTGACGTACAATATCTTTTTTGTTCAATTCTATAAAACTAATACCTTTTACTCCTTTCAATATTTTCATGGCTTGTACCAATCCGGAAGTTTGAGAAGAGGGAAGATCGATCTGTGTCATATCTCCTGTGACAATCATTTTAGTGTTCATGCCCATACGGGTAAGGAACATTTTTATTTGTTGAGTGGTAGTATTCTGTGCCTCATCCAAAATGACTACGGCATCATTCAAAGTGCGTCCGCGCATGAAAGCGAGTGGAGCTATCTGGATGATATTCAATTCCATGTACTCCTTAAGCTTTGCGGCAGGTATCATGTCTTGGAGGGCATCATACAATGGTTGGAGATATGGATCAATCTTATCTTTCATGTCACCGGGTAAGAAACCAAGTTTCTCTCCTGCTTCCACAGCCGGTCGGCTTAAAATAATCTTTTTGATTTCTTTGTTTTTTAAGGCTCTCACAGCGAGAGCAATAGCCGTGTATGTCTTACCGGAACCGGCTGGCCCGATGGCAAATATCATGTCGTTTTTATTGAAATCTTCAACAAGTTTCAATTGATTGTCACTTCTGGGGATGATAGGTTTGCCTGTAACACTGAATACGATGACATTGCCGTTCTTTTCTACTTGTGGAGTATTTCCTTTAATAATATCTATGATTGCTTCTTCTTTTAGAGAATTATATTGCGCACAGTGCTTTTCCAAAGCGATGATGTTTTCTTCAAAGGCGCACATTTCTTCTTCATCGCCTAAAACTTTAATGACATTGCCTCGGGCGACAATACGTAGCTTTGGATACAAAGCTTTGATAAGTTGGATGTTGGCGTTATTTACACCATAAAAGATAACAGGATCAACATCCTCTAAAACAATAAGTTTCTCTATCATTAATTTATTAAGGTACTTGCGTACAAATTTTGAATTTGCCTGCAAATTTAATCAATCGTTTGAATTGTTTTGCTTTTCCGATGGAATTAATTTGCATAACTTTTCTCTCTGACAGGTTTTTAGTATATATTTGCACTCCGAAATTAAGATTAATGTCTGGGATGAATATTAAAATGAGACGAGATTTTCCTATCTTTATCATACTGTCAATGTTTTTATGTATTTCTTGTGGTGGCAAGAATAAAGCAGATGCAGCTTCTGTGAAGAATAGGACCCCTAATAAAATAAAAGGAGTTGTCAGTTACAAACGCACTTTTGGAGATTTGAATGACTTGCATTTGTCTTCAGCCACCAAAAGAGGTATTGTGCCCCTTGATGATCGTGAAGAAGCAGAAATGGCAAAGAATAAATTGTTGAAGGTTGCTCCGAATGGATATTATGCGATGGATTCATTGACTCATTCTATTCCTTATTTAATTCCTTCTGCCAGTGTGTTATTGACTAAAATAGCTACTAATTTTCAGGATTCTTTGAAAGCAAAGGGCTTATGTTCCAATAGAATTATTGTGACTTCCGTATTACGTACTAAAGATGATGTAAAACGTCTGCGTAGGCGTAATGGTAATGCATCTTTGAATTCGGCACATTTTTATGGAACTACTTTTGATATAAGTTATCGTCGTTTTGAGAAAGTAAAGGAAGAGGATGAGGACGTTCGTCCTGAGAAACTGAAAATGGTACTTGCGGAAGTACTTCGCGATTTACGAAAGAAAGAGTGGTGCTATGTTAAGTATGAGTTAAAGCAAGGGTGCTTTCATATCACAACAAGATTGTAGAAACGTATGCAACGATATTTTATAGATTTGGCTTATGAGGGGACGAATTATCATGGGTGGCAAATTCAGCCGAATGGTATAAGTATTCAGGAGTGCCTGATGAAAGCATTGGCTACTTTTCTTCGTAAAGAGGTGGAAGTAATCGGTGCAGGGCGCACTGATGCCGGTGTGCATGCGTTGCGGATGACTGCTCATTTTGATTATGGGGAGGAATTGGATTTGCTTCTTTTGACGGAAAAGTTAAACCGTTTGCTGCCTCCGGATATCTCTATCTTTCAGGTTCGTAAAGTAAAACCGGAAGCTCATGCACGATTTGATGCACTTTCGCGCACCTATAAGTATTATATTACTACTGTAAAGTATCCGTTTAACAGGCATTTGAAATATAAGATTCATGGAAGTCTGGACTTTTGTGCAATGAATAAAGCAGCGTGTACTTTATTTGATTATACCGATTTTACAAGTTTCAGCAAGTTACATACAGATGTGAAGACAAATAATTGTAAGATCATGCATGCGGAATGGATACAGGAGGGTGAGCATGATTGGGTGTTTACAATTAAAGCAGACCGTTTCCTGCGAAATATGGTAAGGGCTATTGTCGGTACATTGCTTGAAGTGGGAAGAGGAAAGTTGACAGTGGATGATTTTTGCAGCGTCATTGAAATGAAAGATCGTGGAAAAGCCGGTAGTTCAGCTCCGGGACATGCTTTATTTCTTGTTGATGTAGAATATCCTACAGATATATTTATATAATTATAGTTGGTATGTGGTTGTTTTTAGCTTTTCTTTCGGCAACATTATTGGGCTTTTATGATGTATTTAAGAAGCAGTCGTTAAAGAATAATGCTGTAATTCCTGTTTTATTCTTGAATACTTTGTTTTCCAGCCTTATCTTTTTGCCTTTTATATTGTTTTCTGTTTGGAATCCGGCCTGGATGCAACAGACTATTTTCTATGTTCCGACTGAAGGATGGGAAGTGCATAAGTTTATTATACTGAAATCTTTTATTGTACTTTCCTCGTGGGTGTTCGGCTATTTTGGAATGAAGCATTTACCTATAACGATTGTGGGGCCGATTAATGCAACACGTCCGGTTATGGTACTTGTAGGAGCAATGCTTGTTTTTGGTGAACGTCTTAATCTTTATCAATGGATCGGTGTCTTGCTTGCCATCGTTTCTTTTTTTATGTTGAGTCGGTCTGGAAAGAAAGAGGGGATAGATTTTAAACATAATAAATGGATACTCTTTATTGTATTAGCTTCTGTGTTAGGGGCCATTAGCGGTTTATATGATAAATTCTTGATGGGACGTTTTGACCGGATGATTGTTCAGTCTTGGTATAATATATATCAACTTTTTATGATGGGAGCCATGCTTTTATTTCTTTGGTATCCCACTCGTAAGAATACGACACCTTTTCGTTGGGATTGGTGTATCATCTTGATTTCTGTATTTCTTTCTGCCGCTGATTTCGTTTATTTCTATGCGCTGACTTATGAAGACTCTATGATATCTATTGTCTCGATGATTCGCAGAGGAAGCGTGATTGTGTCTTTTATTTTCGGTGCAATGTTCTTCCGTGAAAAGAATTTAAAAAGTAAAGCTATTGACCTCATATTAGTACTAATCGGAATGATATTCTTATATTTGGGGTCTAAATAAAAAGAAACGGATATGAAAAAGATATTGCTTCTTATCTCACTATTATTACCTTCTTTGATGCAGTCACAGAATATAAAGGATGTTTTTATAAATATGCCTGATTCCATGTGCCTGTTGTTAACGAAGAATAATCGTGCTGATTTTGCTGATTTTCTGGAAAGTAATATGCGTGCGCAAGTAAAGAATAAGTTTGAGAATATGTCGGAGATGAAAACTTTAACAAAAGATTATCTCTTGTTGGAAACGACTTCTGCGAGTACGTTACAAATGAAGCTCTTGCCGGTTAATGACTCTGTAAATGTTATATGTGCCGTCGAAACTTATAATGGTCCGGCTAGTGACAGTCACATCTCTTTTTATTCGACAGACTGGAAAGACTTGCCTATGAGTGACTTTATAACTTTGCCATCAGTAGATGTATTTTTACAAGTATCTGATACGATTGATATTGAAAAGAGAAATCTGGCATTAAAGAAAGCGGATATGAGTCTGATAAAGGCTGATTTGTCACCGGATTCCCAAACTTTAATATTCACATATACCACGATAGATTATTTGGATAAAGATTCGTCTGAAGAATTATGTTCGTTCTTGAAGACAGATCCGGTGGTTTATGAATGGAGAAACGGACATTTTATAACTAAATAGTAGGCTATGAAGAAATTTTACTCACAGAGATTTATTGTATCTGTAGCTTTATGCTGCATATATTTGATTGCTTGGGCACAAGCACCGGATGGATATTATGATGGTGCGGATGGCAAAGGTGGTAGTGCTTTAAAAACAGCTTTGTCTGGAATAATTCGAAATCATACAGAACGTTCTTATAGTAATTTATGGACTGATTTTGAGAAAACGGATAAAACTTCTGAGGGATTTGTTTGGGATATGTATTCATCCAAAAAGTATGTATTTGGGGAAGATCAGAACCACGGACAAAGTAGTGATAGTTATAATAGAGAGCATTCTTTTCCAAAAAGCTGGTTTAATGATGCTAAACCCATGTACACTGATCTATTTCATTTATACCCCACGGATGTTCAAGTGAATAGCCAAAGGGGAAATTATCCTTTTGGAGAAACTGATAATGGGAAGAAAGCTATTGCGGAAGCGAGAGGTGTATTAGGTAAATCTTCATATCCCGGTTATTCGGGTACGGTTTTTGAACCGGATGATGAATATAAAGGTGATTTTGCCCGTACTTATTTTTATATGGTTACTTGTTATGAGCAAAATGTATCTTCTTGGAAGTGTGATATGCTTAATGGTACATCATATCCGGCTTTTTCAACGTGGGCTATGAATATGTTATTGGAGTGGAGTCGTAAAGATCCTGTGAGCCAAAAGGAAATAGATAGGAATAATGCTGTATATAAGATCCAAAAGAATCGTAACCCTTTTATTGATTTAAAAGGAATCGAAGAATATATTTGGGGAAATAAGAAAGATGAGATTTACTCTCCGACAGGAATATTTAACGGCATAAAGGTTTCTAACTTCTCGGTTTCTGCCGTAGATGGCAAAATAAGGGTTACAACAGATAAAGAAAACCTGGTGCGAATTTACGATGTAGTAGGTCGTCTTATCAAACAAACAATTGTAGATGCCGGTGATACGGAGTTCTCGCTTCCTTCAGGTATGTATATTGTTAACGGACATAAAGTTGCTTTGTAGATCAGGGAATAGATTGTAATATATAGTGTGAGCCGTCATTGTTTTGAAAAACAGACAATGACGGTTTTTCTTTTTTGCTCTTCATAAGAAAAATATATTAATTAATTATGAGTTAGTTGTTTAATTTTCGATATATTTGTCAGAACATAAAAACAATTGTTATGAGAATGAAGTCTCCTTATATCATTAGTCTGCTTTTTTTAGTCGTTTCGTTGCAGCTATGGGCTGCTATTCCTCCCGGATATTATAATCAGGCGGAAGGAATGAAAGAACGTCAGTTGAAAACTGCTTTACATAATATTATAAAAGATGCAACAGTCTTGAAATATGGTGGTCAGGGCGTAGGCTATACTTGGGAAGGCTTTACAAAGACAGATATGTTGGATGGGAATAAAGTACTGGATCGCTATTCAAATATAGAACGTGAATTTAATGGCTTGAAGGCGGTGTCCGGTATGAATATCGAACATGCTTTTGCCAATAGCTGGTGGGGCAAAATAGAGAATCAGGCATATAAAGATTTGCATCATTTGTATCCGTCGGATGGCCCTGCAAATATTAAGAAGAGTAATCATCCGATAGGTGTGGTAGATGGTGAAAATCCTTATGATAATGGTGTTATCAAGGTCGGAAAATCATCATCTCGTGGTGAAGTAATGACAGCTTGGGAGCCGGCTGATAGATATAAAGGAGATTTTGCCCGTACCTATCTGTATATGGTAACTTGCTATGAAGATTTTGCAGACTTATGGCGGGGGGACGGACTTAAATATTTGTTAGAGAATAATACGTATCCGGTATTTCAGGAATGGGCTTATAAATTACTATTGAAGTGGTGTAAGGATGATCCTGTGGATGATTTGGAACGTGAACGAAATGAGAGCGTTTATGCGATACAAGGTAATCGTAATCCGTTTATTGATTATCCTGACTTGGCAGAATATATTTGGGGAGACCGGACTTCAACGGCCTTTTATACGCAGCCGGAGTCTTTAAGTCCGGAATTATTTATACCGGAAGATAAGTCTACAATAGACTTTGGCTTGCAGGCTTTAAGCTTGGGAGCGGAGAAAACATTTACGGTTAGAGGACGGAATTTGTCTGAAGATGGTTTAACGATAAGTTCTTCTAATAATTTATTTGCCCTTTCGAAGCAAAAAGTGACTTCGGAAGAGGTAGAAAAAGGAGTGGAAGTTATCGTGAGTTGTGCTCCTACTGTTGCGGGGCAGCAGAGCGGAGTGTTGACTTTTTCGTATGACGGCAAAATAGAAACGGTAACTGTCCTGGCTGACTTTTGGGATGGCATTCCGGCTTATGAGGCTAAGAATATTGTTTGTACGCCATACTCGAAGAAGTTTACAGCGAGTTGGATGAAAATGCCCGGTGTTTCAGAAGTAACTTTGTCTGTATATACCAAAGATGGTGATCAGAATCAACCGTTATCAGGGTATCCTAAGAAAGTGACCTCTACGGAAGAAATCATTGATGTGCCTAAAGCTGCTACTACCTATTATTATAAGGTAGAAACGGATGATATGGTATCTAATGAAGTGGCGGTTGTAATGCCGGCAGTGGAACCTGTGTTTTCCGCATCTACTACAGAAATATCTTTTTTTACTGCTCCGGGCAGGCCTTCATTTGCTCAACAGGTGAAACTTACAATGGTAGGAATGACTACGTATCGTACGGAGATTGTTTCTGTATATCCATTTCAGGTAAGTATAGATGGTGAAAATTGGGGAGAACAAGCGGTAATAACCAATGGGAATAATCCGGTTTTATATGTGCGTTTAGGAGCTGTTGATGAAGGGATTTATGAAGAAGAGATAATCCTTTCTACTCTGGATGTAGATGATGATATTGTTATTAACGTATCGGGAGAGGCAAACAAGGAAAAAGCCTTTTTTGAGAACTTCGAAAACGGATCAAAAAGTGCCTATGCAGAGGGAGTGGTTGTCTGTTCTGCTGCTTCTTGGAAATTAAATGATGCTGTAATTGGAAATCTTGAAAATGATAAAAAGAATGATTCAAAGAGTGTACGTCTACGTAATGAGGGAATTTTAGAGATGCAAGATGCCAAGATGGGAGGAGTAGGCACGCTTTCTTTCTATGCCGGGGTGTATGGGACTGATGCAGTAAGTAGTTTCTCTGTTTTCTATAATTTGGACGGTGGTGAGTGGATACCCATAGAGGAAAAACTGCCTTTAATAAAAGGAGAATGGCGGGAGTATTCTTATCCGTTAAATAAAGAAGGTAATATTCGCTTGAAATTTGAACAAGTAGGGGGAAGCTCAAGTAAACGGATTAATATTGATGATATTACGATGGATGATTATGAAGATCCCTCCGGTTTGAAAAAGCATACCGAATCGGGATGCATCATTCATTCATCTCAAGGCGTTTTAACGGTTGTAACTTCGGAAAAGTCTGTTTTATCGCTTTATTCCCTACAAGGAACATTGATTATGCAAGTAGGAGTGGAAGAAGGAGAAAATAGTTACTCTTTATCTTCCGGGGCATATATCGTAAAGGTAGGGACACAAACAAAAGTTGTTTGTTTATGATTCATCGTCAGATAATATTGGGATAAATTGCATGAAGATCTTGTTGAATGGTGATACCTGATGTTCAGCATACGGTCGATTGTTTGCCAACGATAGGAGTTTGTGAACAAAGGACCGTACCTTTGTTTTCAACCGACCGTATGTTTGTTTTCAAACGTCCTTATGCTTTTTTCAAACAACCTGATGGTTTTAAAAAACATTAAGGTGCTTGCAGGTGAAAAACAGTATAAAAAAACGAATTGCCCTTTATTAACCTTCAATCTTTCAACTTGTAAATTTAAGTTTGATTATCAGCTTGTTGCCCTGAACCATTCTCCGGAAAAAGGTTCAGCCGGCAGAAAGAACTGAATGATATGCTGAATGGTTCCATCTTTCAGGATAACTCGTTCATTACCAATATGAAATTGGCAAACTGAAGGATGAAGCTTATAAGTGATAGTTGCTTTGAGAGTATACAAAGAAAAGAAGATTCGGGCTTATCCTCTGTTAATGTCGATTGAGCTATGGTATAAAATATACGGTTGATTAATTACGGACTTTTTCGTTTGTAATTAATCAACCGTATGTTATAAATCAGAAACTAATAACTATTATGATGATATTGTATTCACCATTGAAAATTGTTATTCTATTTCTTTAGCCAAATAAATAATAGTAGGGAAGTGGTCGCTATAACCATTTAAATAAACCCCACCGGCATGCGTTCGCTTAGGATAACCTTTGTATTTTCCTTCTTCTTGTTTTAAGAAATTGCGATTAAATACTTCCGATTTTACATATTTCAAAGAAGAACGATCATTGCCGACAAGGTTGGCGGAAATGATGATTTGGTCAAATAGATTCCACTGTCCTTGGTAGGCTAATGAACCGATACCTTTATCTAGAAGTTGCCACATGGTATTAAAGTATCCTCCGGGTTTTACATCTTGTTGCTTTTTTACAGCTCCCAATATTACTTTGCAACTTGTATTCATCGGATCATCGTTTAAATCGCCCATTATAATTACTTTGGAATTTGGGTCTGACGTTATAATTGAATCTGCAATGTGCTTGGTTAATGCCGCTGCCGCTTCTCTTTTAGGTCTGGAACGTTTTTCACCACCTAGTCTGGAGGGCCAGTGGTTTACGATAACATGAACTCTTTCACCGGCAAGAATCCCACTGACAAGTAATTGATCTCTGGTACGCATTGCTGTATCTTCAGGGAATACTAAACGGTAACTCTTACTGCTTTCTACTTTATATTGTAGTGAATCGTAGATTAAACCAACATCGACACCACGTCTGTCAGGTGAGTCATAGTGGACAATACCGTATTTGCGTGTTGCCAACTTACCGGTATGTATAAGATCCTCTATTACTCCTCTGTTTTCTATTTCGGAAATACCAATAAATGCAGGTCCGTTAGGGCAGGGGAAGGGACCGTCGGTTGCTAATTGGCTGATAGCATATGCCAGGTTTTTCAGCTTATTCTTATATTTCATTCCTGTCCATTTCATGCTTCCGGTAGGAGTGAATTCTTCGTCATTTACATTCGGTTGATTTATTGTATCAAATAAGTTTTCCAAATTGTAAAAAGCTACAGGGTAAATGGCAACCTTTTTGTTTTGTGCAGTTATTGAAATAGCACATAACAAGCATAACATTAAAAGGTACTTCTTCATAAAATTATAAAATTAGTTATTATTGGATTTATGTTATCAAATACAAATAAGTCGTTAATGCAAAAGTCAGAAAAAAAAATGGAATACGCGTTGCTTTTTTATTAAATTTGGGAAGAATGATAGCTAAAAAGCTTAAAATAGCTTCGTCTTTGAAAAATAAATAGGTTTGTAATATGAATAATCGAAAATAATATATTATTTTGCAAAACTATTCGCCTCTTTAAAGAGAGGAAAATAGGGATGTGAATTTAATAATTATAAATAAATATTTAGTATTCTATGGTTCAAAAATTATGCTTGTTTATAATGCTCTTTTTAAGTGCGTCAGTTTATGCGCAAAATAGCAGTGTAAAAGGAGTTGTTATAGATTTTGAAACAGCACAACCGGTTCCGGGTGCTAAGGTTTCGTTGCAGAACAAGGATGTGTCTGTCGTTTCCGGAAGAGATGGAGGTTTTGTCTTTAAGAATTTATCTTCAGGGCAAGATGTGGTTAACATTTCGGTGCAGGGATATGAATCTTATCACCAAAGCTTTTTGATCGGAAAAGATGAAAGCGTGGATTTGGGCTCAATTCCAATGGTTAAGAATTCCACTACAAATAAGTCGGAAGAGAATATTCAGATATTCGATGAGTCAATGTTGGACGATGATGATAATACGTCATCTCAATCATCATCTTATTTGTCCGGCGCTTCGGATGATACCTATTTGAAAGCAGCCAGTTATAATTTTAGTCCTATGCGATTCAATCTTAGGGGGTATGACCAATCTTCTCAGGCTACTTATATAAATGGAGTGAATTTTACAGATCAGGAGCGTGGACGTTTTAATTACTCTAGTTTAGGAGGTCTGAACGATGCATTTCGTAATAAGGATATTATTAATGGTATAGAAAATAGTTCTTTTGCTTTCGGATCATTGGGTGGTGTAACGAATATTAATACGAATGCTTCTGCGTATGCTCCGGGAACTAAAGTTGGTTTAGCGTATACAAACCGGGCTTATATGCTCCGTGGTACAGCAACACACTCTACCGGATTGATGAGTAATGGTTGGGCGTTTACTGCATCGGCAATCTGGCGTTGGGCGAATGAAGGGCGTATCGACGGTACTTTTTATAATTCGGTAGGATATTTCCTTTCTGCAGAGAAGATATTGAATGATCGTCATCGAATAGCTTTGGTCACTTATGGTGCTCCTACCAAGCGTTCTCAATCAGCTGCTGTAACTCAGGAGGTTTATGATCTGGCAAAGAGTGGAATCTATTATAATCCTTATTGGGGATATCAAAATGGTGATAAACGTAATTCCCGTGTCGTAAATAGTTATGATCCGTCAGTAATTGCCAACTGGATATTTGATATAACAGAAAAGCAGAAACTGAAGACAGGTATTGGTTTCCATTATAGTAAATATAGTAATACAGCATTGGGATTTTATAATGCTGCTGATCCTCGTCCTGATTATTATAGGAATCTTCCTAGTTATCAATACAATGATTTGATAGCTACAAATACAGGAAAGGATTATATAAATTATGAATTGATGGAACAAATCACGCAGTCTTGGAAGAATGATGATACAGATGTGACTCAAATAAATTGGAATTCTTTGTATCATTCAAACTATTTAAATAATATAGCTAATCCGGATGGTAGTGCGAAGTATGTATTGGAGGAACGCCATAATGATTTGATGGAGGTTGTGCTGAACTCTGTTTATACGAATGAATTCAGTAATCGCTTTAAATTAATAGGTGGAATTGAAGCGAAGTACTCTAAAGGTATGCATTATAAAACAATGAATGATCTCTTAGGTGGAAATCAATGGATTGATATTGATCAGTTTGCAGAGCGTGACTTTACGGGTGATCGAAATATTATTCAGAATGACTTAAGAAATCCGAATCGAAAAATAAAAGAAGGGGATATCTTTGGTTATGATTATGATATGAATGTGATAAAGGCAAGTGCATTCTTGCAAAACGAATGGACGCTTCCTCGTTTTGATGCTTTTTATGCAGCTCGTTTGACTTACACAACTTTCCAACGTGATGGCCATATGGAAAATGGACGTGCAACGGCTGTAGATGCACTATCTTATGGTAAAGGTAAAAGCTATTACTTTGTAGATCCAAGTGTGAAAGCCGGATTCGTTTATAAGATAAATGGACACCATCGTTTATCGGTGAATGGTTTGTTTGAAACGCGTGCTCCTTTTGCTGGATATTCATATATAGCTCCTCGTGTGAAAGATACACGTATCAGTGGCTTAAAAGCGGAATCTGTTTACTCTTGGGATATTAATTATATGTTTTCTACTTCTGTAGTGAAAGGACGTATTTCTGCATTCCAGACATTTATTACGGGAGCAACGGAAGGAACAGGATATTACCATGATGAATTCAGAACTTTTGTGAATCATACTTTATATGATGTTAATAAGAGATATCAAGGTATCGAAGCAGGTATTACTATCAAGTTGAATAATAGCTTCTCTGTTGATTTGGCTGGAACGTTCGGTGATTATCGCTATACAAACAATGCCAAAGGGGTAATGAGTGCAGAGAGTGGAGTCAATCTGTTAACAGGTGAATTACCTACAACTTTGGAAGCCAGAAAAGCTGCTGATGTAAGAGAAATGGTTTATACTAAAGATTTGCATGTAGCTAATGGACCTCAGACTGCTGCCAGTATTACATTGGATTATTTTCATCCTAAGATGTGGTTTGCCAATATAACGCTTTCTTATTTTGATAAGAATTATCTTGATTTCTCTCCATCACATTTTACAGAAATGAACTATTATGGAGGTACTTATATGAATGAAGCAGGACAGTATCAAAAATATAGTGGTTATTTGAAAAAGGATAATATCTATGCAACAGATGCTGATCGTAATAGAGCTAATTCATTGAAAGAAATGTTTGGTACGCAAGAAAAACTGAAAGGAGGCTTTATGTTGGATGCTTCTGTAGGAAAAGTTATTTATTTAAATAACAGGAAGCAATCTCTTAACTTCAACTTGAGTTTCAATAATATTTTGAATAATGAAGATATGGTGACCGGTGGTTATCAGCAAGGACGTATTGGACGTAATAATAAAAGTGCAACCCGCGCTATTGAATTGGTAGACAGATACCCTAATAAATATTATTATGCTTGGGGATTTAATTGCTTCCTTAATGTAGGTTATAAATTTTAATTATTGAATAGAGTATGAAAACATTTAAATATATAATATGTATATTATTGTCATCAGTCGTTTTTGTGAATTGTGCGGATGACTTTGATGCGATTCCTGAAGGTAGTTTGATTTTGCCTGAAGATACGGAGGAATGGGAAACTACAATGACAATTGGGGAATTGATCAATCGCTATGATCGTATTGATAATCTGTATATTTATGATGATGATACGTTGCATATTGCTCCGCACGGTAAAAGTTTTGTTATAAATCATGAAATAGATTCTATGTATAATCAAGTTCCTTGGCATATTGAATATAAAGGTAAAGTGATACCAGTACAAAAAGATACTACTATTACATATAAGAACTTATTTACTAATGTAACGATTGAGTCAGATAAAGATATTTATATACGTGGAAGGGTTATCTCATCTGATACGGCAGGGAATGTCTATAAGTATATGGTAATTGAGGATTTGCAGACCAAACAAGCATTAAAAGTATCTGTTGATGCCGGTAGTTTAGGCGGTATTTTCCCTTTGGGACAAATTGTTGCTATTAAATGTAATGGCTTGGTGATGGGGCGTTATGCAGAAATGCCACAATTGGGAGTGGCCGGATATCGTGATGATGATAAAATCCGTTTTGAGCCGGGACGTATTCCTTATTCTTTAGTGCCCAGTCATTTTATTCGGATTGGTAGACCGGATGCTTCTAAAGTAGTGGCAGATACATTAACTATAGGAGAATTGTTAATGAAAGATTCTACTTATTACGGCCGTTTGGTTTGCATAAAAAATGTGATGTTCACAAATAGAAACGATAATGGTAAAACATTAGGTCCCAGATATCCATTGGTGAAACTTACAGAAAAGAATGTGGATAACGGTACGTATGAATTGAATCCGATATTTGCCCCATCTACCTATTCTACTTCTAAAAAATATAACATAGGTTATCCGGTTTCCCGTGAGATAAAAGATGGTACAGGAAGTAGCTATATTTCAACAAGTGAGTACGCTAATTTTGCAGAAACATTAATACCTAAAGAAGGTGAAACCGGTATGGTAACAGCAATTGTTGGCTGGTTTAAGGATAAAAATTCAGCTGACGGAAAAATCCAGTTAACTATTCGGGCGTTAAGTGATTTAAATGGATTTACTTCTTTAGGAAAAGAATAATGATAAAAAATAAAGAATGATTATGAAGAACTTAGGAAAAATAATAGGGCTGCTTTTAATTACATCCATTTTTTCATTTGTAGCCTGTGATAATGTCGGTGAAGATGATCCTTTTTTGAAACCGGGGGAAGGGGTTGTCATTAAAGATGCAATCTATAATGAAACGTTCGAAGAAACTCTTGGAGGTTTTAAAAATTACAGTGTAT
This sequence comes from Bacteroides sp. OM05-12, assembly GCF_003438995.1. Taxonomy (GTDB): domain Bacteria; phylum Bacteroidota; class Bacteroidia; order Bacteroidales; family Bacteroidaceae; genus Bacteroides. The sequence goes on along the minus strand of NZ_QSUN01000007.1, from coordinate 108,448 downwards.
CGGGAGTAGATACTTTTGCTATAGATTATGGAGCAGCCCAAGTATCAGGATATGTTGATAATGTCAATAGGGAGAATGATCTTTGGCTTATTTCTCCTACAATCAATTTAGCAAATGTGGATTCGGCATATGTTTATTTTGAATATATATTCCGCTATGGAGCATCTTTAAATGATATATCATTTAATGTCACAGAGGATTTAACCTCTAATGATCCTGAAGTGTGGACAAGTCTGGAATTTGACTTGGTAAGTGCCAGTGATTGGAATACTTGGACTAAGCCGGAAATTGATCTGACAGCGTATTCCGGTAAGAAAATCCGTTTGGCATTTCATTATATATCGACAACAGTTAAAGCCGGAACTTGGGAGATTAAGAATTTTGCTATCTATAAAGGAAGCATTCCTCCAATGGTGCCGGAAGACAATCCTGCATTTGATGTTGAAGAGGTTTCGATAGCTCAGATTAGATCTATGTATCAGGGAGCGACAGTTAAGATTGCCGGAGAAGGTAAAATTGTTGGTGTGGTAATATCTGATAATGTTGGGGGTAATTCATCTTCTTTGAGAAATATGGTTATTGCTTCTGAAGATAATAGTACAGGTATAATGATTCGTTGTACAGGAAATGCATCTTATACATTAGGGGATAAAGTCGAAATATTAGTGAAAGATCAATCTTTGGAACAATATAATGGAGCAATGCAACTTAATAATGTGCCTTTAACTAATATTCGAGTAATTGCTAAAAATGTAAATATCGAATCGAAAAAGATGACCGTGGCGGAATTAGTGACTAATATTGATGCTAGTGAGTCTACTTTAGTAACAGTGAATGGTACAATTACGAATCCTAATGGAACAACATATGGTAGTAGTAGTAAACATACTACATTGAAGATAACGGATGGTGCTTCTTCCATTTCATCTTTTGTTGCCAGTTATTCTTCATTTGTAAATGAACAAATACCGGAAGGTACACATGAAATTACCGGTATTGCAGGGATTAATGGAGGACCTCAATTAAATATTCGTAATCTAAAGGATGTTAAATAGGACTATTTGTCCAATTTTTCAAGAAATAGGGCATTGTAAAAGATGCCCTATTTTTATCTTTGCATATTAATTAAATTATAGGTGAAATGTTATATAAGAAGATACCATTGTTTTTTCTATTTTTCTTGTTTGCGGTATGTATTCTCGCTCAAATGCCGGAGTATTATTCGGATAAGCTGAATGGAAAGAAAAATAAAGAATTGAAAACGACCTTATATTTATTATTGAAAGATCACACGAGAATTCCTTATGGATCTTCATATGGAGCTACATGGACTGTATTTAGAAAAAGTGATGTACGTCCGGATGGAAGTATATGGGATATGTATTCTAATACGAGGCGTAGTTTTCCGAGTGGCACTACCGGTTCCAATCGTGATATGAATATAGAACATAGTGCGCCTAAAAGTTGGTGGGGAGAAGGGTCTGATTCACGTGAATTTCAATATGATGCATCCTTTGATTTACATCATTTGGTTCCTTCTGACGCAAAGGCCAATATGGCAAAAAGTAATTATATTTTAGGTGAAGTTGAGACTGCGACTTTTGATAATGGAGTGTCGAAAGTAGGAACAGCTTATGTTGGTAATCAAGCAGTCAGCGCCTTTGAACCGGCTGATGAGTATAAAGGTGATTTTGCCCGTATGTATTTTTATGTAGTTACTTGTTATCAGAATTATTCATGGGTATCTAGTGGAGCAAAAATGTTTCAAAGTAATGAATATCCTACTCTGACAGATTATGGTAAAGAGCTTCTGCTAAAATGGCATCGTCAGGATCCTGTATCTCAAAAGGAAATAGACCGTAATAATGCCGTTTATTCTTTCCAGCATAATCGTAATCCATATATTGATTATCCGGATCTTGTGGAGTATATTTGGGGTAAGAATATAGGTGTGGAATATTATATGGAAAATATTCCACATATCTTGGAATATAAATCCGGTGATTTCATAGAATTTCCGGATACTAAGAAAGGTATAACATTATATAAAACCATTCATTTGCAAGGAAAGGATATAAAATCAAAAGTTTCTTTATCTATAAGTGGTGATAATTTTGTAGTCAAGCCTACTGAAGTTACAGCGGATCAATTAAATAAAGGTATAGATATAGAATTGATTTATATTCCGTTAGGATTTGGTTGGCAATCAGAAGACTTACTTATCTCCGGTGGAGGACTTGCCGATAATATCGTGATACATTTGAAAGGCTTATCTGTTCCGGAGCAGGTCGCAAGAATTTTTCCGGTTGACTTGAAAGCTTCTTATAGGTTAAATGACGGCAGTGTGCCATTGCAATTGAATATAGATGGAGCAAGTGCGTGGAGTGGCAATGGAGTTGCTTTGGTTAATGGAGGGTATGTGTTTAATCCTGAGGTAGCCGGTGTGGGAACACATTATTTAAGTTGGAATTGTAATGGTGTTAGTGGAAAAGTAAAAGTTATTGTAAAATAGAGTATAAAGTATATGAGATATAATAAAAGTTTGAGAGATGGTGTTTGTCTCTGGAGTTTACCTTTGTTATTGCTGCTGTGTTTATTTGCTTGTAAGGATGATTCTGAAGAATTCAGTCTGAGTGAAAGCCGGATGGAGATATTTTTGAATGGGACATTTGATTTATCTGTTAAGGGTACGGATACATATACCATTACTCTTTCGGATGGAGGCATTGTAGAATATGCAACAAAAGGGAATATAATTACTGTAAAAGGTGTGGGGAAAGGGGCTACTACGATGGAGGTTACTGCATCGAATGGCTTAAAGAAGAACTGTTTTATCATTGTTCGTGAGAATAAGGCTGATATAAACTTTTTGGAAGATCCTCTCTCGCGTGTAGAGTGGAATACCGAAATCGGTTGTTCTGATGCGCAAGATGGATTCTCTTTCGCTGAATATAAATCTATGGATGCTTTTGGAGGCGGTAATGCCAATACGATGACTTATGACTTTTCAACAGTGGAGGATACAGAGGTATTTTATAGGGTGAGTGCAAAAGGTGATTTTACTGTTGCCGGTGACTTATCAGATGGACTGGTTGTTGTTAAGAAAGATAATAAAATGGAGTATTATAAGGCGGATAAAGTTGTTCTTAAACAAATTAAGGATGGACAATTTTATATATTATTTTATTTGCCGGATAATATAACTGTGCGTGTGGTAACAATGGCTTTATAAAACAAAACAGGCTGTTTCGAATGAAACAGCCTGTTTTGTAGAATTATTTCTACCGAATTATTTTTTCTTACGGTCACCGTAACGACTCATGAACTTGTCTACACGTCCTGCTGTATCTACTAACTTAGATTTACCAGTATAGAACGGGTGAGAAGTACTAGAGATTTCAAGTTTTACCAATGGGTAAGTTTCACCTTCAAATTCAATTGTTTCTTTAGTTGAACAAGTTGAACGTGATAAGAACACATCACCGTTTGACATGTCTTTGAAAACTACCGGACGGTATGCTTCTGGATGAATACCTTTTTTCATTTCAATATTTGTTTTTTAATTATTATATCGTTTACTATTTTGGTAATAAATAGTGTAATGGTCATTTTAGGCTGCAAAGATATTACTTTTCTTTTGAATAGAAAAAGTTTAGGGCTTGTTTTTTATTTGATCAATGACTTTTATGAAAATATTCTTATAATAAAGGATTTAAGGTAGAAGATCGCTTTTAAATCAATCGGATTAATTGATTGCTATATGGACATTACAATAAAATATTAATGGACTTAATATTCCTAAATAACCAGATTAAATGCGTCCTTTATTAAGATATTTTCTTTTGCCGGATTGTTGTTTATGAACTATTATGATTAATTTTGCGTAGAATTTTTGATTCACTAACAATTAATATTAAACAAGATGGTTAATTACAAAGATTTAGGGCTGGTAAATACTAGAGATATGTTTGCTAGAGCCATTAAAGGCGGATATGCAATTCCTGCTTTTAATTTTAATAACATGGAACAATTACAGGCTATCGTTAAGGCTGCTGTAGAAACAAAATCACCGGTTATCCTTCAGGTTTCTAAAGGTGCGCGTAATTATGCTAACCAGACTTTGCTTCGTTACATGGCTGAAGGAGCTGTAGAATATGCGAAAGAACTAGGATGTGCTCATCCGGAAATTGTTCTTCATTTGGATCACGGAGATTCTTTCGAACTTTGCAAATCTTGCGTAGATATGGGATTCTCTTCTGTAATGATCGACGGTTCTCATCTTCCTTATGATGAAAATGTAGCTCTTACTAAGAAAGTAGTAGAATATGCTCATCAGTTTGATGTAACTGTAGAAGGCGAACTTGGTGTATTGGCTGGTGTTGAAGACGAAGTTTCTGCAGATCACCACACATATACTGAACCGGAAGAAGTAGTAGACTTCGTAACAAAAACCGGATGTGATAGCTTGGCTATTTCTATCGGTACTTCTCACGGAGCATACAAATTCAAACCGGAACAATGCCATGTTGATCCGAAAACAGGTCGCTTGGTTCCTCCTCCATTAGCATTTGATGTATTGGATGGTGTGATGAAAGAACTTCCGGGATTCCCTATCGTTCTTCACGGATCATCTTCTGTACCACAGGAAGAAGTTGAAACAATCAATAAGTTTGGTGGTAAACTAGAGGCTGCTATCGGTATTCCTGAAGATGAACTTCGTAAAGCTGCTAAATCTGCTGTTTGCAAAATCAATATTGACTCAGACAGCCGTTTGGCTATGACAGCTGCTATCCGTAAGGTCTTTGCAGAGAAACCTGCAGAATTCGATCCACGTAAATATTTAGGTCCGGCTCGTGACAATATGGAAAAGCTTTACAAGCATAAAATTGAGAACGTTCTTGGTTCAGCAGGCAAATTAGCTGAATAATAGTTCTCTGTTGAGTATACATTGAAGAGCAGTCTTGAGTAGATCAAGGCTGCTTTTTTTATGAAGTTATTCCAATAGCCTTAATCTATCGAATAGCATAGTTCTTTGGAATTCATTTCTATATCTTTCATCTTTCAGTTTACGGAATTTATCTCTGATTAACAATCTGTTATCCTGAATGATGCCATCTTTCAGCTGAAAGTTCGGGGCAAGCTAGGCATACTCGGCACTAGCTATTGGCTGAATCTTTTCGATAGTAAAGGTTCAGGATAATATATTGATAATCAAATAATAATTTGCAAGCTGAAGGATTGAAGGAGTAATGGGAGTAATTCTATTTTCTAAAGGATTTCTGTCAGTAAAATGCAGCATTTACCGAATTCGGACGGAGGTTGTAAGAATTCACCTTGATGTTTTCTGAAAACATCAGGTTGATTGAAAACAAACATACGGTCGATTGAAGACAAAGGTACGGTCGTTTGTCTGCAAACTCCTATCGTTTGTAAACAATCGACCGTATGTTGTGATAGCCCTTTCTTATTTCTTTGGTTCAGGAGAAACTTCTTTCACTTCTTCCGCATGAGTCGGTTCTTTTTTCTCTTCCGTACCTTTTAAATAAGAAGGTAGGTTGAGACCTGCCATATTGAATAAATCATTTAATGGAGGAACAGACTTCATCATTCCGGAAATAAAGTTTGCAGTAGAGGTGTTACCGTTTCCTTCGCCATTTGTATTACCGTCCCAAACAGTAATCTTATCGATTTTGATGTTTTTAACAGCTTCTACCTGTGTCTTAACCAGTTCCGGAAGTTTATCCGTGATAAGCATCATGACTGCTTTGTCCGGATTTCCGCCCGCTGCTTTTACGATACGGTCGTATCCTTCCGCTTGCTTGGTCAGTATTTCGTACATACCTTGTGCTTCTGCCGCCATTTTTGCATAAATGGCATCGGCTTCACCTTTGGCTCTACGGCGTAGGCGTTCTGCTTCTGCCTCTGCATCGATAATTGCCTTTTCCTTTTCTATCTGGGCAGGAACCACGATGTTGGCTGTTTGAGTCGCTTTTTCTCTGTCGGCACGTGCTAATTCCGCTTCTTTTTCTGACAGATATGCTTCTTCCAATGCTTTTGCAGATTGAACTTTTTCGGCAGCAACTGCTTTACGAGTGGCTTCCGCTTCTTTTTCACGACGGGTCGCATCTGAATTGGCTATCGCAATTTTGGCATTGTTTTCACCTTCCACTGCCGTAGCATTTGCTTCGGAAGTACGGATACGCGTATCACGTACTGTTTCTGCGATACGGATATCTTTATCCCGGTCGGCTTCCGCTTTACCGATTTCACCGAATCTGTTTTGTTCGGCTACGCTCTTTTTAGCATCGTTAATTGCTTTTGCAGCAGCTTCTTTTCCCAAAGCCTCGATATATCCGGATTCATCGCGAAGGTCGGTAACATTAACATTGATAAGTTTCAAACCTATTTTACGCAGTTCGGCTTCTACATTGGCACTGACATTTGCCAGAAACTTATCACGGTCTGAGTTGATTTCTTCAATATCCATGGTTGCAATAACCAAACGGAGCTGCCCGAAAAGAATGTCGGTAGCCAGGTTCTGAATATTTTCTGTCCGTTGCCCCAGCAAGCGTTCGGCGGCGTTTGTCATGCTTTCCGGCTCTGTCGATATTCCCACAGTGAAACGGCAGGGGACGTCGACACGGATGTTTTGTTTACTCAATGCATTTGTCAGGTTACATTCGATAGAAATAGGAGTAAGGTCTAGGAATGCATAGCTTTGGAATACCGGCCATATAAAAGCCGCTCCACCATGTATGCAGCGTGCAGAACTGACTCCGCCCTCTTTATTCTTTCCGGTACGACCGTAAACGACAAGAACTTTATCGGATGGACAACGCTTGTAACGGGATAGAATAGCCGCAAAGGATATGAACAGAACGGCTACAATAACTGCAATTAGATATAAACTAGGTGCCATAGATATTAATTATTTAGAAAATGAATAAATCAGAGTTTCTCTATCAATAGAGTATTTTCATTGATAATGTCTTTTACCCGCACAGGTGTCCCGTTTGCAAGTTTTTCTCCATCGGTAATAGCATCATATTCACGGGTAGCCCCCTGAATGCTGATTTGTACTTTCCCTTCTCCTTGTCTTGAAGCAGGAATGGTAAGGTAAACTGTGCCTTTGCATCCGACAGCCATATTAATGCTGATATTGCCGGACTGTTCCATGCCGCTCAACCATTTAAAAATGAGCATGACAGCTGTCACTAAAAGTACTCCGACGATAATTGCGATGAAGAGTAAAAGGAAAGTGTTATCTATATTGGGTCTCAGGGCGATTGCAGTCCAACCGAATCCCAAAAAGAAATTTATGAAATTGCGGAATGTAAATAGTTGGAACGGTTGATCGTGTGATGGAATGTCGCTGCTGATATCCGTATTAAAATCCGTACCGGAATCCATACCGATGAAAGTCATGATACTTTGTACAACGAAAACCAAACTGGAGAAAATACTGATACCCCAAAGTGATTTCATGAATAAATCTAATGAATCCCACCATTCTTGCATAGTCTTATTTATTTTGTTAATAATTAAAGCCTTGTCTGACAATTCTTAGTCAGACAAAAATAGTAATAAAATTCATAAAGCATTGGCTTTTATCAACAATTTTGCTTGTTCTTGTCTTGAAAAGAATCTTTTTGTTTTTTACGGTAGCCTAAACGCCTATCAATAAGATTCTAGAAAGGAAAAGTCTCGTGATATATTTATTTGTGTTCATTGCAAAAAAGATTTCATGTTTATTATGAATAAGTCTCTTAAATTGTATCTTTGCAAAGATGATGCGAATCTATTAATCAATATTACTATATTAAATGAAAGAATTTGTGCAAAAAAAACTAAGCGACTCTCCGGTAGCCCGTTGGAGTGTGCTTGCTTTGGTAGCCTTCACAATGCTATGTGGCTACTTTTTGACGGACGTCATGTCTCCGTTGAAACCGATGTTGGAAAAAGAGTTGCTTTGGGATAGTCTTGACTATGGTATCTTTACCAGTGCGTACGGTTGGTTTAATGTCTTTCTTCTGATGTTGATTTTCGGTGGAATTATATTGGATAAGATGGGAGTGCGTTTCACCGGAATGGGAGCTTGCGTGTTGATGGTTATCGGATGTAGTTTGAAGTATTATGCGATAACTTTCCTTACTGCCTCATCTGGTATATTCTTGGGTATAAAGCTACAGGTATTCCTTGCCGCGTTCGGATATGCTATTTTTGGCGTTGGGGTGGAAATAGCGGGTATCACGGTTTCCAAGATTATTGTAAAATGGTTTAAAGGTAAAGAAATGGCATTGGCTATGGGGCTAGAGATGGCTACCGCGCGTATCGGTACGATGCTGGCAATGGCAGTGACGGTTCCTATCGCTACTTTCTTCGGTACTACTTTGTCGGACGGTACTTTCAAACCTAATATTCCTGCACCGATTTTGCTTTGTCTTATCATGCTTTGTATCGGAACAATTGCTTTCTTTATTTATACCTTTATAGATAAAAAACTGGATACACAATTGGACGAAGACGGTGAAGAGGAAGAACCTTTCCGTGCAAAAGATATTTTCTCGATTATGAGTAATAAAGGTTTCTGGCTGATCGCTTTATTGTGCGTGTTATTCTATTCTGCCGTATTCCCATTCTTGAAGTATGCTACGGATTTGATGATACAAAAGTATAATGTAGACCCCTCTTTGGCCGGTACGATTCCGAGCTTGTTGCCGTTGGGTACATTGTTCCTGACCCCGTTCTTTGGGAATTTGTACGACCGTATCGGTAAAGGTGCCACCTTGATGGTTATCGGTTCGGTGTTGCTGATTTGCGTACATTTGCTCTTTACATTGCCTATCCTTAATGTATGGTGGTTTGCTACGGCAGTGATGATTGTGTTGGGTATCGCATTCTCTCTTGTACCTTCTGCCATGTGGCCTTCTGTGCCGAAGATTATCCCTGAAAATCAGTTAGGAACGGCTTATGCTCTTATCTTCTGGGTACAAAACTGGGGATTGATGGGTGTGCCTTTGTTGATTGGATGGGTGTTGAATTCATTCTGTAAAGGTGAGATTGTGAACGGTGTACAAACTTATGATTATACTTTGCCGATGGCTATCTTTACCATGTTCGGTGTATTGGCGTTGATTATAGCTTTGATGTTGAAGGCTGAGAACAAGAAGAAAGGCTATGGCTTGGAGAAAGCTAATATCCAGAAATAGGATATGAAGAAAGAAAAGGTAAATCTGCTTGATGTTGTTCCGTATGTAGCGGAACACATCAGGACGGAAAAAGTGGAAGGGCTATCAGTGATAGCCTTTCCGCGCTTTAAGAATAGGTTAATGCAGAAATATCTTATACCGAAAGGGATGACATCTTTCCTTCACGTTACCTTGGAGGAACATGGCACGGCTGTTTGGGATTTGATTGACGGGAAACGTACGGTGAGTGATATTATAGAGGCATTGGCCGAACATTTTCAGCATGAAGAGAATTATGGGCAACGCATAACAGCCTATATAACACAACTCAGATCGAGTGGATTCATTAAATATAGATATGCCTTGCCTGATTAGAAGGTATTGAAACGGTATATAGAAAAATACGGCGGGAAATGCATCTGACTTCCCGCCGTATTTATTTTATTCGTTACCTCTTTCTATTCTTACTAAACCTCCGGTGACAGGATCGAATGTTACTTGTGTCGTTGTCTTCTTATTGAAGAGATTATCGGCAAGCGTTTCCTGATTACCAAACTGGGTGATAGGCAGGGTACCGTCGTAGTACGTTTTATTACTATTGAAGATGGTTAGCTGTGCCTTTCCCGGTACATTATAAACAATTCCCTCCATTTTCTTCTTTTCGCTTTTGGCTTTTTCGTCAGGTGCAGGTACAGTATTCAGATTGTTGAGAGTCACGTAGACGGGCGCACCGCTTAAATCATCATTAGCTACGACACCCAGTTTTTTTGAAAACCGGAATAATACTTGTTTGTTCAAATCTTTGTTTGGAACCAGACGTAATGTGTATTTTTTTGTTTCACGGTCGGTCGTTCCGGTAAACATTTCAAGCATAGCCGCTTCTTGCGCTTCCAGGTTTGCCAACATCAGCTTCATTGCTTCGCCGTCTTTAGGCATATTGTCGGCTTGTCCGCGAATTATTGCGTTTTTACTGTCACGTATGTTATAGATTTCCTTTGCAACCAGTTCAGCCATCTTTGCCGATGAGCTAGCCATTAATATCTCCTCTGTCATGAAATCGCGGGGATTGATTTTCGTCTTCTGCTGCTGGGAAGTCTCGGCAGCTTTCTTACCCGTTTTCTTTTCCACAGGTTTGTTGATCGATTTAATGATGCCGTCTTCTGTCAATTCCATGAGCGGAGCAATTGTCTTATCTTTCAGTTTGACAGAGTAAACATTGTCAGGATCGGGCATACCGACGGGTTTGACTGTTACTTTGCTGATTTCCCAATAAGAACTTTCCCGGTCGGAGATTCCGGTCAGACGTAAATAGCGGTCGGCATATTTGCAGAATTCTCCCGGAGTATAGGTTACTTTCGTGGCTTCTACTTCTACTTCTATAATAGTTTTGGGCAAGAAATATGTCACAGCGTCTTGACTCTTTCCCGGGACATATCCGGATACATCCGTCTGGGCAAAACCGCTGACGGATAGAAGAAGGCTGAATAGAACGATTGCTTTTTTCATAATTTCCTTTTCTATAGTGATTGCTGCAAATGTAAATAAAATCTCTCTATATCAATAAAGAATTGACGCTAATTAGCTTAATTTAGTCCAAGCAGCAGGCAGATTATCAATAATATCTCCTGCAAGCAGACTGATTTCTCCTTTTTCTTTTGTTGCCATGTCTCCTGCCAGTCCGTGTATATACACCCCAAGTCTGCAGGCGTCTTCCGACTTGTAACCTTGGGCAAGCAAAGCAAGAAGCACTCCGGTCAGTACATCTCCACTGCCTCCGGTTGCCATGCCGGGATTACCGGTAGGGTTGAAAAAGCATTTTCCTTCAGGGGTGACGATGGCGGTATATGCACCTTTCAGAACTACATAACTAGTTAATTTTGCAGCAATGTCGCGAGCTTTGTTCAGCCTTTCATAAGAATTGTGGCTGATACCTGCCAGTCTGTCCAACTCTTTAGGATGTGGAGTAAGGATAGATCCCTTAGGGATATAAGACAGCCAATCCCGGTTTTCGGATAGAATGTTCAGGGCATCCGCATCCAGTATGATGGGATAAGAACACAGCTTTAATTGTTCGGAAAGTGCAAGGGCGGTTTCCTGTTCTTGCCCCAATCCCGGCCCTATGGCTACTGCTTGATAGGCGTCTGTATCTACCGGTGTGGCGAAATAGTTTTCATAAAGATCGGGTTGCACCATTGCTTCCGGAATACCGGTTTGCAAGATGTCATTATTACGAAACGGGGTATGTACGGTCAACAATCCTACACCACTGCGTAAGCAGGCTTTGGCAGATAGAACGGATGCTCCTGCCATACCGAATGAACCGGCAATAAGAAGTGCATGACCGAAGTTTCCTTTATGAGCAAAATGTTTGCGAGGTTTTATTAACCGCCTTATCTCGCTTTCTTCCGTCAGCATATAATCTGTGGGAAGAGTTTCGATGCCGGCTTTATCCAACTGAATATCCAATAATTGCCATTTGCCGACGAACTCTTCATTTTCAGCGAAAAGAAAAGCAAGCTTCGGCAGTTGCAGACTTAGAGTGACGTTGGCATGAATAATGTGATTCTTTATATTATTATAGGTATTGTCCTCACACATCAGTCCGGATGGTATGTCGATAGATACCACTTCGGATGGGGAAGCATTGATGTATTTTACTACTGCTGCAAATCCTCCGCTTAATGGTTTGTTGAGCCCGGAACCAAATAAACCGTCGATAACTAAGTCTTTCTCCGTCAAAATGGGTGGCTCGAACTTGGCTGTTACTTCCGTAAAGGCAACTTTTGTATCTTTCAGCCTTTCCATGTTTGCCCGGCAGTCATCGGATAAATTCCCGGAAGTATTGAACAGGATGGCTTCCACCTGATATCCTTTCTCTGATAAAATACGGGCTACGGCAAGTGCGTCGCCTCCATTATTGCCCGGTCCGGCAAAAACTTTGATTGAATAATCTTTGTTCCAGTTTGCCTCAATGGCTGAGGATAAGGCCCGTGCGGCTCTTTCCATCAGTTCGATAGAGGCAATCGGTTCATTCTCTATTGTATAAGCGTCCAGCTTTTTAATTTCCGTACCTTGAAATATCTTCATAATCTTCTGTTCTTTTGGATGTGCGAAAGTACAAAAAATATCATTATAGTATTCATGTCCGGATATTAAAGTCTCGCCCTATTCATAAGTTTTAGCAAACACCCTGTCCGTTTTTGATTTCATACCGAGTGATAGGTAGTTTCATATTTTGTGGAACTTTTGTTTCATATTTTGAGAAACTTTAGTTCCATATATTGTGAAACTTTTGTTTCTCACGGGTGAAACTGTTGATAGTCCGGCGGGATGAAATGTATGCTTATGGCTTGCAGATATTATCTTATAAGGTAAGAAGATTGCAAAGACTTGGTGATTCACGTAGCTTCTTTTATTTTTGTTGAATTTATATTGGAAAATAATACAATGTTTCCATTGTTTTGCTACATTTGTCGCGTAATACTATGAACTTAAACACAGCAGCTATGGAAGCAGAAAAGAAAGAAGAAGTCACCTTCGGAAAACAATATCGTTACCGTATGGTAAGGGACTATTTGACAATTACTTTGGGGATATTACTTTACGGTATCGGGTGGACTGTATTCTTGTTACCGAATGAGATTACTACGGGAGGTGTGCCGGGAATTGCTTCAGTAGTTTATTTTGCCACAGGGCTTCCGGTTAAGTATGTTTATTTTTGCCTGAATTTTATTCTTTTGTTAGTAGCGTTAAAGATACTGGGCTTCCGTTTTTGTCTGAAAACAATCTTCTCCGTATTCACCCTGACGTTCTTTTTGTCGGTTACTCAAGAGTATACTAAAGATCTTACCCTGCTTCAGGACCAACCTTTCATGGCTTGTATTTTGGGAGGATCGTTTTGTGGGGCCGGTATCGGTTGTGCTTTTTCCGCTAACGGCAGTTTGGGAGGTACGGATATAATAGCTGCCATTGTTAATAAATATCGTGAGATTACGTTTGGTACGGTCATGTTGGTTTGCGATTTGATAATCATTACTTCCAGTTATTTTGTCTTACTCGACTGGGAAAAGGTTTTGTATGGTTATGTCACATTGTTCGTTTCCAGCTTTGCTGTGGACCGCGTAGTATATAGTGCAAGACAGTCTGTACAGTTCTTTATTATTTCTTCAAAATATATGGAGATAGGGCAGCATATCAATAAAGATCTTCACCGTGGTGTTACGTTCATTGACGGGACAGGTTGTTACACAGGTGCGGAGGTCAAAATGATGTTTGTACTTGCCAAAAGAAGAGAATCCGAAATCATTTTTCATCTGATAAAAGAAATAGATCCTGACGCCTTTGTTTCGCAGAGCGCTGTAATTGGTGTTTATGGAAAAGGCTTCGACCATATAAAAGTGAAGTAAGTTTGTGTTTCTTTGCACAAAAAATACTACTTTTGTGGCAACTAAAAATCAACCGTCTTATGGGAACTATAAAAATAAAGGATAAAGAGTTTTCTGTATCTATACCGGAAAGCTCCATTCTGAAAGAAGTAAAAAGGGTAGCTAATGAGATAAACCGGGATTTGAAGGATGCCAATCCTTTGTTTTTAAGTGTATTGAATGGCTCATTCATGTTTACTGCCGATTTGATGCGGCATATCGATATACCTTGTCAGATATCTTTTATCAAACTAGCGTCTTATCAGGGCACTGCTTCTACCGGTGTTATTAAAGAGGTAATGGGATTGTCGGAAGATATTACGGATCGGACGGTTGTTATCGTGGAGGATATTGTCGATACGGGTCTGACAATGCAACGTTTGCTGGAGACACTTGGCACGCGTAATCCGAAAGAAATCCGGATTGCGACTTTATTGGTAAAGCCGGAAAAGCTGAAAGTTAAACTTGATATTGACTATGTGGCAATGGAAATCCCAAATGACTTTATCGTAGGCTATGGATTGGATTATGACGGTTATGGACGTAACTATCGGGACATTTATACAGTAGTGGAATAAATACAAATCAAATAGAGAAGTAAAAAGATGTTGAACATTGTAATTTTCGGTGCTCCCGGCTCAGGAAAGGGAACACAAAGTGAACGTATTGTAGAAAAGTTCGGTATTAACCACATTTCAACAGGCGACGTGCTTCGTGCTGAAATAAAGAACGGTACGGAACTGGGTAAAACGGCAAAGGGGTATATCGATAACGGTCAGCTGATTCCTGATGAATTGATGATTGATATTCTTGCCAGTGTATTCGATTCGTTTGAAGACAGTAAAGGAGTTATTTTTGATGGTTTCCCAAGAACAATCGCACAGGCTGAGGCGTTGAAGAAGATGTTGAAAGACAGAGGACAGGATGTTTCTATTATGATTGACCTTGATGTTCCTGAAGATGAATTAATGGTCCGTCTTATTAAACGTGGAAAAGATTCCGGTCGTGCGGACGATAATGAAGAAACAATTAAAAAACGTCTGGTAGTATATAATACGCAAACTTCTCCGTTGAAAGACTGGTATAAGGAAGATGGTAAGTATCAACATATCAACGGACTTGGCTCTGTAGATGGAATTTTTACAGATATTGTAAAGGCGGTAGAAAGTTTATAATAAAGAAAGAAGATGGCTGAATCGAATTTTGTTGATTACGTAAAGATATATTGCCGTTCCGGTAAGGGCGGCAGAGGCTCTACGCATATGAGGCGTGAGAAATTTGTTCCTAACGGTGGACCGGATGGGGGCGATGGCGGTAGAGGAGGTCATGTGATTCTTCGTGGAAATCGCAATTATTGGACGCTACTTCACCTCAAATACGAACGTCATGTCTTTGCCGGTCATGGTGAATCCGGCAGTAAGGGACGTAGCTTTGGAAAGGATGGCGAAGACAAGGTGATTGAAGTTCCCTGCGGTACAGTTGTTTATAATGCCGAAACAGGAGAATATGTTTGTGATATTACCGAGCATGGACAGGAAGTCGTGCTTCTGAAAGGTGGTAGAGGTGGCTTGGGCAACTGGCACTTTCGTACTGCCACCCGTCAGGCACCGCGTTTTGCACAGCCGGGCGAACCGATGCAGGAGTTGACGGTGATTTTAGAGCTGAAACTTCTTGCTGATGTTGGTTTGGTCGGTTTCCCGAATGCGGGCAAGTCTACTTTACTGTCGGTTGTTTCTGCGGCTAAACCGAAGATTGCCAATTATCCGTTTACTACACTTGAACCTAATCTCGGAATCGTGTCATATCGTGACGGCAAGTCATTCGTTATGGCGGATATTCCGGGGATTATAGAAGGGGCAAGTGAAGGTAAAGGTTTGGGACTTCGTTTCTTACGGCATATTGAGCGTAATTCGTTGTTACTGTTCATGGTTCCGGCCGATAGTGACGATATTACCCGTGAATATGAAATCTTGTTGAACGAGTTGACGCAGTTTAACCCGGAAATGTTGGACAAACAGCGGGTGCTGGCCATTACTAAAAGTGATATGTTGGATGAAGAACTGATGGAAGAGATAGAAAAAACACTTCCTACGGGTATTCCTTATATCTTTATTTCTTCTGTAACAGGTCTGGGCATTTCTGCTCTGAAAGATATTTTGTGGACTGAGTTGAACAAGGAAAGTAATAAAATAGAAGGCGGAAAGGCGGAAACGATTGTTCATCGTGCAAAGGATATAAGCAAATTGCAGGAAGAATTAAAAGATGAAGGAGAGGATGAAGACTTTGAATATGAGTATGAAGAAGAGGCTGATGATGATTTCGATTACGAATATGAAGAGGAAGATTGGGACAACGAAGATAACGGAAAATGATATCTGTAACGGAAGATAATAAAATGTTGGGATTTGAACTGTTGAAACGTTCGTGTCCCAACATTTCTCATTTTGTGACGACTCGTCAGGGTGGATACAGCAAAGGAGCTTATGAAAGTTTTAATTGTTCTCCTTATTCCGGAGATGAATCGGAATTTGTTTGCCGGAATCAGGAAATCCTTTTAAATTCGTTGCCCGTCATTCCCAAACAGTTACTTATACCATATCAGACGCATAGTGCCTGTGTGGGAATTATAACGAATGCCTTTGATGAACTTCTTGAAACAGAGAAGCAGAAACGATTGAACGGTATAGATGCTTTGATTACAAATGTGCCCGGTTATTGTATTTGTGTTTCTACTGCTGATTGTGTCCCCATTTTATTATGCGATAAGGTAAATCAAGTGATAGCTGTGGTGCATGCCGGATGGAGAGGTACGGTACAATGTATTCTTCGGAAAACTTTGCTGTTTATGCAACAGATTTATCATACTGATATGCAAGATGTTTTGGCTTGTATCGGCCCTTCTATCTCTTTGGAGGCATTTGAAGTAGGGGAAGAAGTATGGCAATCTTTCCATGATGTCGGGTTTGATATGTGTCAGATTTCTATGAAGAATAGCGAAACGGGTAAATGGCATATTGATTTGTGGAAAGCCAACCGGATACAGTTGGAAGGTATGGGAGTATCCGCCCATCATATAGAGATAGCCGGAATTTGTACTTATACGCATCACGAACAGTTTTTCTCCGCCCGTCGTTTGGGCGTACAGTCGGGAAGGATACTTTCCGGAATTATGTTGAATGATATTTGATTAATTTATTATGATACACATTAAAGTTTCCGATGAAATAAAACATGCTTGCCCTGATTTTGCAGGTGCGGCTATATACGCGAAAGTGAAGAATACTCCTTATAGTGAAGACTTGTGGAAAACGATAAATGAGTTTACAATCGAGTACCAAAGGAAGTATACGTTGGATTCCATCAAAGATATGCCTGCTATCCAAGCCACTCGTACGGCTTATAAGAAATGTGGAAAAGATCCGAGCCGATATCGTCCCTCTTCGGAGGCTCTGTGCAGGAAAATCTTGCGTGGCATTCCCCTATATCAAATAGATACTTTGGTAGATTTGATAAATTTGGTTTCTATTCGTTCAGGGTATTCCATCGGCGGCTTTGATGCCGATAAAATTCAGGGGGATACTTTGGTTTTGGGTATCGGCAAAGCCGATGAGCCTTACGAAGGAATCGGGCGTGGAGAACTGAATATAGAAGGTATGCCTGTTTATCGGGATGCTGTCGGTGGTATCGGTACACCAACCAGCGATAACGAACGTACCAAAATGGAACTTGGCACAACACATTTGTTAGCTATCATCAATGGATATAGCGGACAAGAAGGTTTAAAAGAGGCTGTTGAATATATGCAGACTTTGCTTCGGGAGTATACGGATTCTGATGGGGGAAGTGTACTTTACTTTTAAATAGTTCTCTTTTTATTTGTATAATTCCTTTTTATATATTAATTTTGACATTATATAACCATTGTGGTGTGTAATGTTAATCTGATTTCTAATTTTGTTATGCAACACTAACAAAATGATTACAGCTTCTTATTACTATATCTTCTGATTTATGAGAGTTTATATCAGGAGTTATTTTATACTTTAAATCTATTTTTATTAAAAGAAAGTTATGATGCTATGGTTACTAATAAAGGATATAGCTTTTATTCTCTAACACGAAACGCCAGAGTCATACGATTATTCTTTTTATTATTCACAGTAAGTAGTTGTATAGATAGAGAATTTGAAGGGATTCCGAATGATCCGGAAGGAACAGTGGCGATTTCTATGACAAATGATACTAGAAATTCAGCAACTAAATTATATTTGGATGAATGTAATCCTATTATGATTGACGATATGAATAATTTCGTTAATGTTGATTTTGGTTGGGAATTTGTAGAATTAGGTAAGATTGACGGATTGTACAATATAAAAAGTATTCCTGAAACAGGTTGGAGAGAGAGAGTCTCGGTCCGGGATGATGAAGGTTATATAGGAAGATATTCTACAGGAGATTCTTATTTGTACATACGTATATATGTTATGAAATATATGTATGCGGGGGGAGGAGGTAAACCTTCTGTTGGTAATGGAGGGATCGTTGGGGCTAGAATAAAATATCAGTACCCTTTTATTCCTGAAAAATAAACGTTGTATTAAATAGTCCTAAGGGCATAGATATACAATAGGAGATATTTTATAAAGGTACGGTCGATTGTCTGCAAACGATAGGAGTTTGTCTTCAATCGACCGTATGTTTGTTTACAATCATCCTTATGTTTTTTTCAATCAACCCGATGTTTTTTAAAAACACCGAGGTGATTTTTTACGGTCTCTGCCATGATTTAGGCAAATGCTGCATTTTACTGACAGAGACCCCTTTGAAAACAAAATAACGTCCATTACTCTTTCAGTCCTTCAGTTTGCAAATTGTTATTTGATTATCAATGTATTATGCTGAACCTTTACCGATGGGAAGATTCAGTTTTCAAGAGAATGGGAAAGTATCTGTCATGGAATGCTGAATGATTTTATCTTTCAGCTATTTACCGAATCATTCAGCCTAATCAATTATGTATCAGGTAGGGATGTGTGTGCCTGAAGGATGAAAGTCATGGAGCGATACTTTATTCAGTCGCTGTTAATTACGTATATGGTAAAGATTATTATTCGTTCTTAATATTTTTCTTCATAATCAGTTGGTTTTCATTATCCAAACGTTGATAGGTTACTTCGTTCATGATACTTCGGATGAGGAAGATTCCTAAACCGCCGATGGGACGTTCCTCGATAGGAAGAGTCAGATCTACTTCAGCTACCTGGGTAGGATCAAATGATAAACCTTTATCTGTTAATAAGAATATAAGTTGTTCGTTTGTGTCGGATACTTTTAATAGTATTTCATGTTCTTCTTCTGACGGATAAGCATACATAATCACATTGGCAACAGCTTCTTCCAATGCCAGATTAATATTCATAGTAACTTCTGCCGGTAGGGCTAGTTCACTGCATAATTCTTCTACGAAATTGGCTAATATGGCAATTTCATCAAGATTATTCTTTATTCTTATTTCTTTTTCCATGATTATGCTATTTAATGGTCGGATTTTCGGGTTCGTAATGGATAAGTAATATAGTCAGGTCGTCACTGGTTTCGGCATCTTGTACATGATTCGATATTGACTGAACTACCGTATTTACCGTAGCTCGAACGTCGGATGAAGTATTCGCTGATAATACTTCTGATAGTCTTTCTTCTCCGTAGAGTTCTTTGGATGTATTTTCTGCTTCCGTTACTCCGTCTGTATAGAGGAAAAGTTTGCTTCCTTTCTTTAATATTATCTCTTCATCAGTATATATATACTGGTCGTTGATACCTACAAACAGTTGCGGATTAAACTTCAAGAAAGTTATCTTTTCGTCGGGACTAATTAATATAGGTGGGTTATGGCCTGCATTACATAGTTTGAGTACCCCGGTATTTAGATTGAGTATTCCTACAATGAGTGTAACGAACATGTTGGATTCATTATTATCGGAGATCGAACTGTTCATTTCGGTAACAATTTTTGCCGGTGAATCTACATGCTGGGATAGGGTACGGAAAAGGCTACGGGTGATAGCCATAAAAAGTGATGCGGGTACGCCTTTGCCCGATACGTCTCCGATAACAAAATAAAGATGGTCATTGTCTATGAAGAAATCATAGAGGTCGCCACCAACTTCTTTTGCAGATTGTAATATAGCGTGCAAGTCTACATCATTGCGGTCCGGATACGGTGGAAATATTTTGGGAATCATGCCCATCTGTATTTCACGTGCAATGGATAATTCGCTTTCAATACGTTCTTTAGTTGCTGTCGTTTGACGCAACTCGGATATATAGGTTGAAAGAGAATGTTGCATATATGTCAAAGAGTCGTGTAAATCTTTTATTTCATCATTTGAACGGACCGTTGGTAGTTCGATATCGAAGCGTCCCGTAGCGATAAGGCGGGCGGATTCAGAGAACTTTTCAAGAGGGCGAACCAGTTTACGGATAGTACTATATATAAAAAGGAATAGTAGCAGCATACCCGCAAGAAATATGTATATGACTTGACGTGAAGTGGACGCGAGATCACTTAAGATTACTTTGCTGGGGCAGACGGTACAAACAGACCAACCGCTATTGGGAATAGCTGTATAGAATGCATAGGAGTCTGTTCCGCTATTATTGAAATGTACAGTCCCTGTATGGCCTGCCAACATTTCATGTCCGATTTGCTCTTGATATGAATTTTGTGTGCTGAAAGCCTCGGAGAAAATCGTTTCATTCATGATCTTCTTAAAGTCGGCATGCGTCAAAAAGCTTCCGTTACGACTGAGAAGATAGGTATAACTGGATTCATAAGGCTTTAACTCGCCTACCATATCTGTAAATTGGGATAGCGAAATGTTGGCGGTGAAGATGGCATATACTTCCCCTTTCTTGTCGTAGAGTGGTACAGAATAGGTACTCATGATAAAATTACCACCTCCTTCATCATAGTAAGGCTCGCTCCAATAATTTTGTTTTAATAATTTCGGTATAAGATACCAGTCCATGCAAGGGTAGTCGTAATTTTGACTACCTAATAATTGATAAATGATTTTTCCGTTTTTCCCATTTGATAATGAAGCATAAGGCATAAAATATTTACCTTTATCTTTGTAATAGCCGGGTTTGAAAGCAATGCCGCTTCCTACGATGAGATCATTATTCTCTACAACGGAAGTGATAATATGACGGAGTGAGTCAGGATTATTTAAATTGTCTTCCAGCATCCATATCGATTGTGTAAGGGTAGTTTCTACAGTCATCAGCTGACTGCTGATTTTGGTCGCCATATTACTGAGCAGTCCGTGTGTTTGTTTAATTGCATACTCTGTAGTCCGTTCACGACTATAAGTATAGAAAAAGACCATGATTGCAGTAAATATGATCAAAGTGAATGAAAGTATGCAGATACTTAGTTTGGTAGCAAAGGATTTGAAGAATACGTGTTTCATTGAGTAGGAGGTTTATTTTACAAAATCTTCATAACGTATGTTGTTATTCTGCGCATTTTCCGGGAATAGATTTTTAATAGCGCAATTAAAACCTTCCCGGCTTAGTTGGTAAGTACGTTTACCTTTTAATTTATCTACCTGCAACCGCAATACCTCTTCCAACATTTTACGTTGATGGTATCGGTTAGTACCTATATTGTGCCGATGTACTTCTTCCATGATAATGTCAAGTGCTTCTTCCTGATGTTCGTTTGCCCATTGCCATCCGCGTATACTGGCTTTCACCAATTTATGAACAGTTTCAGGATTTTGTCGGTAAAATTCTTCTGTCACATAGAGCCCGTCTTCCGGCAGATTATATCCATAGTCGGCAAAGCGCAGGATATGTGTAGAATCAATATCCATTCCACATTCTGCCAGTTGAGGAAATTCATTATAACTTCCTACTAAACAAATATCGGCTGCTCCTGAAAGGTAGATATTGATACCGCTATTGAATCGTATCCATTCTATCTGCAGATTATAATGTTGAGCTATTTGATCGAGTAACTCTTGGCTGAGATGGTTCCATACTGCAATTTTTTTACCTTGTAAAGAAGATAAATCTTTTAATGGTGAATGGCCGATCAGCATTAAACTGTTTTCCTGTGATGTTTGCATAATATTTACGACCGGTGTTCCGGAAGCCCGCTCCATTAATGCATACGACAGGTTCATAACTACTACTTGAGAACGTCCCGATTTGAGAAAAGAGAATGAGCTCTCAGATAGTGAAGGGTGATGTACATGCACGTCTAATCCCTCCTCTTTATAAAATCCCATTTTCTCAGCTATATAGTACCCGGCAAACTGAGCTTGGGCTGTCCATTTAGGAGTGAGGATAATCGGTTGGCCTGAAATCCTGCTTATAGAGAAAGGAAATAGGAACAGCAGCACCAAAGACCATATCGTATAAAATCGCTTCATAAGGTGGGAATATTTAACGGATCGTAAATACAGACGAACAACCGGTCATATCAAAAATCGTTTTGATTTCCGGTCGTATAGCTTCTATTATAAGTTGCCCTTTATGTTGCTGTACACTTTTTTGTAACATGATAAAGCTACGTAAGCCTGAACTGCTGATATAAGACATCCCTTCACAATTAATAATTATATTGGGATTTTGGTCTGCTAGAAGTGGTTGTATGGTTGTATTGAATTCACTGGCATTGAGTGTATCTAGTCGTCCTTCAATGGCTAGTATGGTTACTCCTTCTATCTGGCAAAGGTTTGTCTTCATACTGGCTTCCGGCTTAAAGTTCAGATTGATTTTTTTAGTTAGAATTAAATGATTTTCTGAACCTATAGTGCGATATTCAACGATGTCCATGGTGCGACGAATAAGAAAAAGACCTAATCCTTTGGTTAAGCGTGTCTCTAATGGTTCTAATATTTCAGGAGTATCTTTGGAAGTCGGGTCAAATGAAATGCCGTCATCTATAATTTTGAGAACGAGAGCGTTCGATTCTGCATTAGTCCGTAAAGTGATTTCACCGGATTTTCCAGTAGGGTAAGCATATCGGATAATATTTGAAATCGCCTCTTCAATGGCAAGGTTAATACTCATCGTGATTTCGGAAGGAAGTTGCAATGACATACCTAATTCTTCGATGAATTGGGCGATTTTTGCGATTTCGTCCAATTTGTTATCAATAATAATCTCTTTCTCCATGTTTTTTAGATATCGCATCATAAATGTTAATACTTAATTTGTGTACAAAGGTATTCTTTGTAGAGTAAAGGGTGGAAAATGTATGGATGAAATGTTTCCCATTTTGCTTATTTTTGTGAAATTGGGACGTTTTATTTGTTAATCGGGAATGATTTAATATGTATTTTGGAGTTGTTGAGTTCTTATTTTATTAAATTTTATCAATGTTGGCGATGTTTTGATGCTAAGATTATTTTTTCATAAGAGGGAATAAGTTAATTTTGTTGCCTAAAAAGGGATGGTTAGTGTCATTACGTTGTATGTTGAGATATTGTCGGACATCGTTGGCTTGATTACCGGAATTATTGTTCTTGTACGTTCTTCGGACAATAAGCTTCAGCGCGCATGGGGATGTTTAACCATATCTTTATCTTTGCTTCTTCTATGTGATAATCTGGAGTGGATTTGGCTTTTTGGAAAGAACGTTGAAAAGATGCCACGCTTTACGGAAGTGCCTCTTGATTACCTTTCATTGTGGCATATGGTGCGGACAGTCATCTTTTTCCAATTTTTCTCACTGTTCCCGATAGCTTCTTTACGACCGGGATGGTTATCTCCTACAAGAGTGATAAATTTATGTATCCCTGTAATTCTGATTATATGTATTGCGTGTTGCTACGAATTGTTTAATGGACATTATACTGATATAGATTCTTTTTCCGGTATCTGGGAGAATATATCACATCAAGACGTTGTTGTCAGATTAGTATTATTTATTCTTAGTGTTATTGCTCCTTCTGCTAATTTTCTTTTTCCTTTTTCTAATAGGAAGCTTTTTTTACGTAGAAAATACAGTAAAGCAATGACTATCTATATAATTTGTTATGGTATGATAATGTCAGGGTATATTTGGTTGATGTTAGGAACTTGCGGTTTGAGCTTTAATCTGTTCGGCCTGATTGTCATTGCGCCTACTATTTGCCTGAACTTATTATATATACGCAATGAGAATCCCCTTTCACTGCCACCGTCACCGGTTGAGGACTTGAAGACAGAAGAGCTTGAGGCGATGAAAGAAATAGAGGTTTCACCTGTGGTGCTTGAGTTGAGTAATCGGTTACATGCTTTGATGAAGGAATGTGCTCCGTTTACAGATCCCCAGTATTCATTGAAAGACTTGTTGGAGAATTTGGGGACCAACGAAAATCGATTAAATAAAGTCTTGCATTACAATGGTTTCTCCGGTTTTAGGGACTATATCAATTTTAATCGCCTGCAATACTTCAAAGAACAGTCTAAGTATTGTAGAGAGCTGACAGTGAAAGAACTGATGTTCAAAAGCGGCTTCACATCCCGTTCCAGCTTCTACCGATATTTTGCAAGCATAGAAAAGTGTTCTCCCAGCGAATACTTGGAGATGATTGGCAAAGAAAATAAGGAAAACGGGGGATTGCAAAAGACGGATGCGTGATTATGCGGAACAGTTCCGGCAGCAGTAGATGGGAAGGTTACTGTTTTTGTCTTTTTACCTGTTGAAAATGATGGGGATGTTATAGGAAATAAGAAATTCGTTTTTTCTTTTTATAAAAAGGGGGACTGCTTAAACGTTTCAGAGTTTTCATTTTCTTTGTTTGGAAACTATTCTTATATTTGCCCGTCAATCTAAATTATAGTGGCAATGCGTAAATCTTATTCTACAAAACAAATCATTCGCTTTCGCTGTTGGAGCAGGAAGCGCTATGCTGCATTTTGTAGTTTGGGGCGCGCGGTTACTATCGGATGCTTGAGCAAGGGCGTTACGGAAATAGCGTTGGGTAAGCAGAGGGGAGTAATTTTCAGCCTGCTTCGTTTCTTTAGGGAAGACGGCTTGGAGAGAGAGGAAGAGGACAGCGGAGGAATTCCTCCCGGCTGGGTAGCAGAGGAGATCATGTTGTGTTTACAGCCGCAGGTATTTGCGGGAAAAGATAATGGGTGCGTAAGTTTAGGAAACTTACGTTCCGGGTATTTTATGAGAATGGCGTGCGAATGAGATTTCATTGGCATGCCATTTTTTATTTAAATCAGAAAAGAAGATGCTGAACGAATTAAAGAACAAAGTAGTACGGGGTGAGGACATAACGGTGGAGGAAGCGCGCCGGCTTGCAGAGAATCCGCTGAAAGAAGAACTGTATGACGCCGCCCATGAGCTGACGGTTAAGTTAGCTTCCCGCGCGTTTGATATGTGTTCCATCATCAATGCGAAGTCGGGGCGCTGCCCGGAGAACTGTAAGTGGTGCGCGCAGTCGGCTCATTACCGGACGAAGGCGGAAGTGTATGGTCTGGTTAGTAAAGAGGAGTGTCTGCGGCAGGCACAATATAATGAGCGTCAGGGAGTATGGCGATTTTCGTTGGTGACGAGCGGACGCAAACCGGCTCGAAAGGAAATGGAGCAACTGTGCGAATGTGTGAGCTACCTGAAAGAAAACAGCGGAATCCGTCTCTGTGCCTCGCTTGGGCTGGCGGATGAAGGAGAATTGCGGGAACTGTTTGCGGCAGGCATCAGCCGTTATCATTGTAACTTGGAGACGGCTCCGTCTCACTTTGCCACGCTGTGCTCTACCCATACGCAGGAACAGAAACTGGAGACGCTCCGGGCTGCCCGCCGTGTGGGGATGGACATTTGCAGCGGCGGAATTATCGGCATGGGGGAGACGGTGGAGCAGCGCATTGAGTTTGCTTTTACCTTGAAGGAACTGGGGGCGGAGTCCATCCCGTTGAATTTGCTGCAACCGATACCCGGCACGCCTTTGGAGGGAACCGCCCCACTCACGGAGGAGGAGGTGCTGACCACCATCGCCTTGTTTCGCTTCATTAACCCCACAGCTTATTTGCGCTTTGCCGGTGGACGGTCGCAGTTGAACAAAGAGGCCGTGAAGAAAGCATTATATATAGGTGTCAACTCCGCTATTGTGGGCGACTTGCTGACTACGCTCGGCTCGAAAGTTTCGGAAGATAAAGAATTAATAGAAAATGCAGGCTATGAATTATAAAATAGATCAGTTTGACAAGGAGCACTTATGGCATCCTTATACATCGACCACGAATCCGTTACCGGTATATAAGGTAACGCGCGCGAGCGGATGTACGATAACATTGGACGACGGCACGGAACTCATTGAGGGAATGTCGTCATGGTGGTGCGCGGTGCACGGGTATAATCATCCGGTGCTGAACCGGGCGTTGGAGGAGCAGGCGGGAAGAATGTCGCACGTGATGTTCGGCGGACTGACGCACGAACCGGCGGTGGAGTTGGGCAAACTGCTCTTGGGGCTCGTGCCGCCGTCGATGCAGAAGATATTCTACGCCGACAGCGGTTCGGTGGCGGTAGAGGTCGCCTTGAAGATGGCGGTGCAGTATTGGTATGCGCTGGGTCATCCGGAGAAGTCGAATTTTGTGACCATCTGCTCAGGATATCACGGCGATACGTGGAATGCTATGTCCGTCTGTGACCCGGTAACGGGTATGCACAGTATTTTCGGGAGTGCGCTGCCCGTTCGCTATTTTGTGCCTCAGCCGCAGTCGCGTTTCCACGATGAATGGGATGAACGGGATATGCTGCCTTTGCGCCGACTCTTGGAGGAACATCACGACGAGCTTGCCGGACTTATTCTGGAACCCGTAGTACAAGGTGCGGGCGGCATGTATTTTTATCACCCGGAATATCTGCGGCAGGCGGCGGAATTATGCCGGGAGCACGGTTTATTGCTGATTTTCGACGAGATAGCTACGGGCTTCGGACGAACGGGAAAACTGTTTGCATGGGAGCATGCGGGTGTGGAGCCGGACATTATGTGCATCGGCAAGGCGCTGACGGGCGGTTACATGACACTGTCGGCTGTACTGACATCGGATAAGGTGGCGGACACGATTTCCGATAACTACCCGAATGCCTTTATGCACGGACCCACCTTCATGGGCAATCCGCTGGCGTGCGCTGTGGCGAAAGCCTCTACGGAACTGCTGCTCGCTTCCGGCTGGCAGGAGAACGTGAAGAGGATAGAGCGGCAGTTGATGCGCGAACTGGCTCCGGCACGGGAACTACCCGGTGTGGCGGATGTCCGTGTGCTGGGCGCGATCGGCGTAATAGAAGTGAAAGAACCGGTAAATATGGCCTATATGCAGCGCCGTTTTGTAGAGGAAGGCGTGTGGATACGTCCGTTCGGAAGGCTGGTCTATGCCATGCCGCCGTTTATTATCTCGCCGGAGCAACTTACCCGGCTCACGTCGGCATTGCTAAAGGTGGTGGGCGAACTGTAAACGGTAAAGATATGAAACCGAGTAACTTACATCTATACGAAGAAGAGCTGGCGAATTTGCAGGCATCCGACAATCTGCGCCGGCTTCCGCAGGCGTTGCATCGAGGGCGGGAGATTGAGACGGCGGACGGCGTGATGCTTAATCTTTCTTCCAATGATTATTTGGGACTGGCGGCGGACGCCGGATTGCGATCGGAATTTCTGCGTCTGCTCACGCCGGAGAATTTACTTTTCACTTCCTCCTCCTCCCGTCTGCTCACCGGGAATTTTACGGTGTACGAGGAAGTGGAAAACCTGCTTGCCGACCTCTTCGGAGCGGAAAGCGCACTGGTCTTCAACAGTGGCTACCACATGAACACGGGCATCCTTCCGGCGGTGAGCAATGCCCGTACCCTGATACTTGCCGACAAGCTGGTGCACGCCAGTCTGATAGACGGCATCCGGCTTTCCGCTGCCCGTTGCGTGCGTTTCCGTCATCAGGATTATGCCCAACTGGAAATATTGCTCCGTAAGCATCACGCTGAATATGAGCGGATCATCATTGTCACGGAAAGCGTCTTCAGTATGGATGGCGATGTGGCGGATCTCGCCCGACTGGTGTCGCTGAAACATCGTTACGATAACGTGATGCTGTATGTGGATGAGGCGCACGGGGTAGGCGTTCGCGGTCGGCGCGGACTGGGCGTGGCGGAGGAGCAGGGCTGTGTGGCGGATATCGACTTCCTTTGCGGCACATTCGGCAAGGCGCTCGCTTCGGTGGGAGGCTATGTGGTTTGCCGCCGCCCGTTGCGCGAATATCTGGTGAACCGTATGCGCACGCTGATCTTTACGACTGCTTTGCCGCCGGTGAATCTGGAGTGGACGAAGTTCATACTCGAGCGTCTGGAGAGCCTTGAAGAACGTCGCGAACGGCTTGCCCGTTTCTCCTCACAGCTACGCCGCGCATTGCACGGGCGGGGATATGACTGCCCTTCGCAGAGCCATATCCTGCCGATAATGGTAGGCGATAGCCATGAGGCGGTGCGGCGTGCGGAGGAGATGCGGCGCAAAGGTTTCTACGTGCTACCCGTACGTCCGCCCACCGTGCCCGAAGGTACTTCCCGGCTCCGGCTGTCGCTCACGGCGGCGCTGACGCAGGAAGATATCGACCGATTAATAATAAACCTATAGATATGAAACAGATTTACTTGGTACGAAAACACTATCCGCGTCTCCTCCTCTTTTTTGCCGGGTGGGGGGCGGATGAAAACCTTTTCCGGGATTATCATCCGGACGAAAGTGATTTTTTGCTTTGTTACGATTATCGTTCGTTGGCGTTTGATTCGTCGGCACTGGCTTCTTATCGGGAGATTCACCTTGTGGCGTGGTCGATGGGCGTCTGGGCAGCCGCGCAGGTCTTGTCGGAATTGCCTTTGCCGCTGACGAAATGCATCGCCGTCAACGGCACACCTTTCCCGATCGACGATGAAAAAGGTATCCCCGAAGCCGTGTTTAACGGTACGTTGGAAGGGTTCAGCCCAGTCACTTTGCAGAAATTTCGTCGCCGTATGTGCGGTTCTACCGAGACGGTGAAGGCATTTTTGGCACATGAACCGTTTCGCCCGTTGGAGGAGTTGCGGGAAGAGCTGGCATGCTTGAAGCAAGAGATCGTTTCGCGCCCTGCCGCCCCTTTCAAGTGGGATAAAGCCGTCATCGGGAGCAGGGATAAGATTATCCCCGCCTGCAATCAGGAGGCGGCTTGGCGGGATACGGAAACGATTGTCTGTGATGAAGAGCACTACTCGGAAGCTTTGTTCAGGGAGATTTTGGAGGGGATGTAGGGATGAATTAATATTTATGTCTGAATGTTTATTTCCAAATGCCGATAGTTCGCCGATGACGCTGATTGGTCGGATGAAGCCGGATCTAAAATTATTTATCCGTTCTTATCCGCCCAATCCGTGTCCTCCGCGAACCATCGTTCTTCGAAAAAAAAGTTTTAGGTGTGGATAATGCGATTCGAGTAGGTGAGGTTGTAGAAGAATATAAGAACCGGGTTCGCCGATGATGCTGATTAGGCTGATGAAGCCGGATCTAAAATTATTAATCCGTTCTTATCCGCCCAATCCGTGTTCTCCGCGAACCCTTGTTCTTAGAAAAAAAAGTTTTAGGTGTGGATAATGCGATTCGAACAGGGGGGGCTGTAGAAGAATATAAGAACCGGGTTCGCTGATGACGCTGATTAGGCTGATGAAGCCGGATTGATAAATTAAATCTTCATGATCCGAATAATCCGCGCCTAAAAGATAAAAAATGAGATGGCGTTGAGCTAATCATTTGACGTATGTTATCGTTTCGTTTGACGTACGTTTATCTTTCATCCGACGTACGTTACATAATCGTTTGACGTACGTCAAACGATTAGATGATCGAGAGAATATTTTTTATGATTTCGATAACTAAAAAAGAAACTGCAATAATAAAAAAAAGAATCTCGATGCTTAAAAATGAAACTGTGATGATTAAAAAAGAAATTACAATAATTAAAAAACGGATTCAGGTAGTCCGCGAACATTTTCGCACGTTCTGCGAACATTCTAGCACAGTCCGCGAACATTCTCGAACGATCCGCGAACAGATCGGCTTGATTTGCGAACAGATTCCGATGATTTTTAAACGGATTTTGATGATTAAAAAGCAGGATATGGTTATCTGTAAGCCCCTTTTGGGAGCCTACGGGTAGACTGGGACAATGAAGGGTGTTCACGAACAGTCCGCGAACATTTTCGCATGGTTTGCGAACATTCTCGCACGGTCTGCGAACAGATCGGCTTGATTTGCGAACAGATTTCGATGATTTTTAAACAAAATAGCATGGAAAAAAAATTAATAAGGACACGATTTTCGAGAGCCGTCGGCAGCTACCCTCAAGCGGCGGTAGTGCAACGTGACGTGGCACGCCGCATGGCGGGGTTGCTGCACACCTATCTGCCTCCCGCCAAGTGCCGTAATGCATTGGAGGTGGGTTGCGGCACGGGGCTTTTTACCCGTATGCTGCTCCGGGAAGTGCGTCCGCAGCACCTGATGCTCAATGATATATGCACCAACGTGCAATCTTACTTCACGGACATACTCGGTGCCGATGTCAGTTTCTGCGGCGGCGATGCCGAGAGAGTGCCGTTTCCCGCAGGGCAGGATTTGATAGCCTCCTGCTCCGCCCTTCAGTGGTTCAATGACCCGGAGGCGTTCTTCGAGCGCTGCCGCCGGCTCCTGTCGGAAGGCGGTTATCTGGCATTCAGCACATTCGGGAAGGAGAATATGCGGGAGGTTGCCTCCGTCACCGGCACGTCGCTGCCGTATCGTTCGTTGGAGGAACTGAGCGCGTCGCTCGCCCAGCATTATGAAACGGTGTATTCGGGAGAAGACCTCTTCCGGATGTCGTTTCCTTCCCCGCTCGAGGTACTAAAACATCTGAAGCAGACGGGTGTGACGGGCATCCGCCGGCAAGCATGGACGAGAGCGGATTTAGCCGACTTCTGCCGTCGCTACGCCGAGATGTTCACGCAGAGCGACGCCACCGTTTCACTTACTTATCACCCGATATATATGATTCTAAAAAAGAAATAGTATGGAGAATAACATTTATTTTGTAAGCGGCATCGATACCAACATCGGTAAAAGCTATGCCACAGGAGTGATTGCCCGCACTTGGAATGAGCGGGGCGTGCGCACCATTACGCAGAAATTTATCCAGACCGGCAATGTCGGTTATTCCGAAGACATCGATTTGCACCGCAGTCTGATGGGAACGGGTCTACTTGAAGAAGACCGCGAAGGGCTCACCATGCCGGAGATCTTCTCTTATCCCTGTTCGCCTCATCTTGCCGCCGAGATAGACGGTCGCGAGATCGATTTCGATAAGATCGGCCGTGCCGCAAAAGAGCTTGCCGCCCGTTATGATGCCGTTCTGGTAGAAGGCGCCGGAGGACTGATGGTGCCTCTTACCCGCGACTTCCTCACGATAGACTATGTGGCGGAACAGGATCTGCCGCTTATTTTCGTTACTTCCGGCAAGCTGGGAAGCATCAACCATACGCTGCTCAGCTTCGAGGCAATCCGTAATCGGGGCATCCGTCTGCACACAGTGGCCTACAATCTCTTCCCGGTAGAAGAGGACACCACCATCCAGCGTGACACGGAGAATTATATCCGTGATTATGTGGCAAAAAACTTTCCAGAAGCGGAGTTTTTAGTTGTGCCGTTCGTGAAATAGGGAGAGGAAAGCTGCTTGGAAAATAAGAACCGGGTTCGCGGATAACACAGACCGGGCGGATGAAGACGGATTTAAAATAATTCATCCGTCCTTATCCGCCCAATCCGTGTCCTCCGCGAACCTTCGTTCTTAGAGAAAAAAGTTTTAGGTGTAGATAATGCGATTCGAGCAGGGGAGGTTGGAGAAGAACATAAGAACCGGGTTCGCTGATAACGCCGATCGGGCGGGTGAAGACGGATTAAAAATAATTCATCCGTCCTCATCCGCCCAATCTGTGTCCTCCGCGAACCTTCGTTCTTTGAGAAAAAAGTTTTAGGTGTAGATAATGCGATTTGAGCAGGGAGCTCTGTAGAAGAATATAAGAACCGGGTTCGCTGATAACGCCGATCGGGCGGGTGAAGACGGATTAAAAATAATTCATCCGTCCTCATCCGCCCAATCTGTGTCCTCCGCGAACCTTCGTTCTTAGAGAAAAAAGTTTTAGGTGTAGATAATGCGATTTGAGCAGGGAGC
>NZ_QSUN01000007.1:0-76598 GCF_003438995.1 Bacteroides sp. OM05-12 | reverse complement strand
ATCCGCCCAATCTGTGTCCTCCGCGAACCTTCGTTCTTAGAGAAAAAAGTTTTAGGTGTAGATAATGCGATTTGAGCAGGGAGCTCTGTAGAAGAATATAAGAACCGGGTTCGCTGATAACGCCGACCGGGCGGATGAAGGCGGATTAAAAATAATTCATCCGCCCAATCCGTGTCCTCCGCGAACCTTTGTTCTTAGAGAAAAAAGTTTTAGGTGTAGATAATGCGATTTGAGCAGTGAACTCTGTAGAAGAATATAAGAACCAGGTTCGCTGATAACGCCGATCGGGCGGATAAAGACGGATTTAAAATAATTCATCCGTCCTCATCCGCCCAATCCGTGTCCTCCGCTAACCTTCGTTCTTAGAGAAAGAACTTTTACTTCACTACAAACTTCAACGTCTTCGTTCCTTTATCTGTCTGCACACGTGCCATATAAACGCCTGTCGGGTAAGCGGTCAACGGGATACGATAATAATCTGTTCCTATTGTGCCGGAGTCATATAACTGCTGCCCGGAAATATTGTAGAACCTTACTCCGATAATCGGTGAGCCGGAAGTGATGCTTAACATCCCGTCGGTAACAGACAGCAGCACGTCCGTCGTTTCTTCTGTACTGTCAATACCTACTGCGCCGCTCTTCACCTGAATGTCGTCTACCATCATGACTACTCCTTCAATTGTCGGGCTGATGTATTGTAGGGCTACATATATTTCTTTATGGTCGTAAGCGCTGAGGTCTACCGTCACCTTCGTCCAATCCACCGGAGCCTCTCTTTCACCTCCGATCAGACGGAAGCTGTCAAAGTTGTCGTCCGTGTCGGAGACGTATAGCTTGTAGCGTTCTAACTTAGAACTTGGGCTTTCCAGCTTATGAGTCTTTACGTAAAGCTCCAGTGAAGATGGTGTATCCAACTTCAATTTCGGTGAAATGAGCCAAGTATCGCTAGCGTAAATCTCGTCGCTCGAAATGTATGCCGGTACGAACGCTGCGCCGAAACGTTTACCCGAATGGGGGAAGAATCCCGGGACATTCAAATCAGCCGTCATCGGAGGGGTAGTAGCTTCGATATTGAAAGCAATAAATCCGACAGGTGCTTCATTGTGTGGATAATCAAACTGCCACCATGCATTTGTAGGCAAGCCTAGACGATTTACCGTCCACCATTTCGGATTGAACTCGTGGTCTGTATCAAAGTCATCGCAAGACTCGAAATCAAGACTGTATGGGCTTGCTTCGGCAACAGAAGTTAATATACGTGTCACGGCATTGTCTCCCGGGTTTTCATCACCTGTCACAGTAGCTGTCACGGTCAGTGTATATTCTCCCGGTGTGGAGAGATTGACTCCCTCGAACGTCACCGTCTTCTTCGAGTAGGATTCCAAATCAAGGGTTACCGTTTTATCAACACCCTTTGTCTGACAGCGTACAGTGATGCCGGATGCTGCTTCCATACCCGTATTTTCCACGATGGCTTCCACTGTTTCTACAGAAGAGAACAAAGCTTTCGTTTTCACAGGTTTGGTAATTTCCGTCACGGCTACATTCTTCTTGTATGCCTTAGCATTATGTCCGAAGTTGGCGCGCACCACGATATTGCCGTATCCTGCCATCAGATGCAGAGTACCGTCCACGTTTTGGTAGAATGAGCTGTTTTCTCCAAGTTCATAAGCAAGACCAATGTTGTTCATGCTAAGCTGGCGTACTTCAAAATAATACTTGCCCGGTTCCAATATGCGGGGTGTGAAGTAAATCTGTCGTAAGCCGCCTTTGCCTTCACGTTCAAAGGTTTTGGAGTAAAGTTCCTTGTCGAGTGTCTTTCCGTCCGCCTTGAGGCTATATACGGCGACACCCATGTCCACCGGTACATAATAGTTATCCTGTGCTAATCCTACGGTGAGTGAAGTTAGCGTATCCCTCTCCGACAGCGTATATACATTACCGAAATAGGCAGTCTGTCCGCTAAGTCCTGTTCCCAGAATAAATTCGTTGGTCTGTTCGGTGGCAAAAACGGTATCCGTGACATGCACTTCGGGCAATATCCGTGTATTATCTTCCATGTAACTGTCCGTTTCGTTCATTTCCGCCTTTATGCTCAAGTCTGCCAGATGATCTCCTATCTTCATGGCGGGTAATGTGCCGTGTACGGACAATGTGCTTGTTGCCGAAACATCAAGTGTGGAAATCGCTTCGGAAGTGAATAACCGGGTTGCGTCTTTGTTGACAGAAAACTTCACGCCGGTTAACTGGGCAGTACCTCTGTTTTCTACTCCGACAGTATAAGTCCCTTCCCTATTGGCATGATTTACCGGTGTGTAAGGAGCCAGCGGAGAAGCTACATCAGTGATTCGTATATCATGTTCATATACTTCGGATACGGTAAGTTGGTAAAGAGACACCAATGTATTAGCGTCTTCCGAAATGTCCACAATGGCGATGCTGTAGTTGCCGGGTTCCTCAGGAGTAACGCTGAATTCCGTTTCTACTTCGCCGGAGATTTCCTTGTCCTCATAAACTTTGGTCCATGTAGACACATCCGTTCCAGGCTTTCCGTAAGCGATATAAAGGGCGGACGGTGTGAAGAAGAGGCCTCCTCTGTAGGCTATCTTTACACGGAACGGGTGGTTGAAGGTGAAACAACGGGAGAGCAGTCCGTTCTCTACTCCTCCTTTAACACAACTGTAGCAACCTCCAAACGGCTCATATCTCCATGCGTTTTCCGACATTGGTGCCCAGTTACCCTCTATACCCTCGTCCAAGTAAAAGTCCGTTACTGCCGGAAACTCGGTTATCGGTGCGTAGTGTTCCACAGAAGCAGTCTGCTCGTCCGCATTATTACCCGTTTGCGCCTTTACAGTTACGTCATACTTACCCAAGTCGAGGAAGTTGGCAGGCGTGTCAAAGTAGAAAGATTTCGTAGCATCTGATTCCAGTCCTTCCGTAAAGGTCTGCTTAACAGGCGCCTTGTTATTAACTGTATAGGTCAGGTCGATAGATTCTGCCGGCCCCGTGCCGTTATTTATCAATCGGACACCGATTTGTGACTGTTCGGATAAATCACAGTTGGAGTAAGGCAATAATATTTTCTCGATGGCGATGTCCGGGTATGTTTCGTAAATACCGCGGTCGATCAATATATCGTCAAGGTAGAGGCTTGCGCCATCAACGGTCTTCAAGTGGAAAGCAAAATAGTAAACACCGCTTTGTTCTACTTTAAAGTTAATAGCTTTCAGGAGCCAATCTCCATTTTTTACGGTATAGTCTCCGATTATCGTCATCGATTCTACATTCGTCGTATTGCCGTAGCGCACATCCAGTAACTCTGGCATACTGGCAGAACCGGCTTTAACGTAAAATATGATATGATTGTCGCCGCTTTCCAAACGGATAGGTGAAGATAGCAAATAGTCGTCGTTTTCCGGACTGTAAGAAGAACATTGGGCGGCACCCGGTTCGCCACTGTGTGTATCCCAGCTATTATATTGCCAGTAACAGTAATCGTCGTTCGCATTGATTACCGTCCAGTCAAATGGGAAGTCCTCTTGCGAAGAGAAGTCATACGTATATGGCAATGAAGCAGCACCGATATGCCTGCACTTTCCCTCTTTGGCGTCATTATACGGAATTAAATCGCCTGCCAGGCTTGTGTAAGCCTTTATCGTATAGAGCTTTTCTGCAGATAGATCTGCTTTCGTATTGAAGGTATAATCAGCCGTAGCTCCGGCAGCTATTGTACCGGTATAGGTTTCTTGTACCGGGTTTCCACCATTCACCTGATAGCAGACCGGGAAGTTGGAAATTGCCGATGTTCCCCGATTAGCTATTTTAACAGAGATAGTCTCTGTAGCGGTGAGATCCATACTGCTTGCCGGGAGTGTCACGGCTACAACAGCGGCATCTACATCTGTATATGGAATCGCTACGTCTTCCATTCCCATATCACCGCTTTCCAACGTGATGAGGAAGCGGTACGTATAGCCGCCTTTGAAGTAGAAATCGTCAAAACGTCCGAATTCACCTTTGGCAAATGATATGCCTTCGCGCGGGAACGGGCACGTTATCATATAATCATACGTTCCTTCGGGAATCAGTACGGTTCCTTCACCGTCCACGATTACTGCTTTTGTGTCAGGATCTGCCTCAGCATTTTCTGGAATCTTGTATTTGAATGCATCATACGAACCTCCGTTATACTCGTATGAGTCGCCGTCGAACAGTTCTCCGTATGTATTGTGCTTGTCGTCCAATAGCATCTGATAGCCTATCATACCATAGCCCATCACATCGTGTGCCTCCAGAATGATTTCTACCTTATCCGCAGGAACGTTGGCGTTCTTCACCCTTTGGGCGGATTTGATGATCTGTGCCCGGTTATGCTTATACAATCCGATGGATTGCTTGGTAAATCCGGTTAGCACCGTTCTACTCGGAGCAGGAGTCTTTTCCCTAGTTTCTCCTAATTGTTTGAACTTCGTTTGTGCCGTCAGCCCTACTGAGCAACACATCATTAATAATAGGAATAAAATCTTTCTCATAGATAATCTTTTTAGTGATTGTTGAGGCAAATATAGAAAATACGTCTATACAGACCTGAAAAAGTATATAGACAAATCATGTACATAATCTCTTTTTTATATATTTGCAGTATGAAAGCATACATTCTTTTATTATTAACGGCATTTTACTTTCAATCGGTAACAGCAGACAATATTGCCTATAAGTGGGAGCCTATCGACAAAGAATTTGATGCATTGGCATTGCAATGTGAGGAAGTCGCTTTCGTTGATCAGGGAAGAAGTGATTTGTATCAGCAGATAAAAACTATGTACCGGATAGCCGGCGAGAGACAAAACCGGCAGTTGCAGGCGCGGGCTTATTATTGGGAAGCATGGATACAGGCTGTGAACGATTTGGATTCTGCCGCATTGTTGGTTGATAAGGCTATTGCGTTGACGGATACCGTCAGGTATGAATATGACTATGCGCACATGCAGCTCGTTGAGATGAGCCTATTGCGAAATAGAGGAAAGTGGCTTCAAGCATATATGCTCGGACAAAAACTAGAACCGGTGTGGAAAAAATACGATGACCTTTTCTATTTGGGCAAGACTTATGTACAAATCGGTGTTACCCTACGTGAATTGCAGGAATATGAGATGGCGCTCAGCTATTTGAAGAAAGCGGAAAATGCATTTAAAGAGGTGGCGAGTACGCACTGCGAAATTAAAAATCGTATCAACATTAGTAATACATTATATAATCTAGGGCGGGAAGCGGAAGCATTGGAAATTCTGAAAGCACTGGTAGAGAATCCGGTTGCCAGGCAAGACACAAGCTATTTGATCAATGTCATGGTTTCCCTCTTCAGTGTGTCCGATATGCAAGAGAAGCAATACGCGCGGGAGGCCTATCGACTGGCTCGAGAAAGCGACAGTCAACTATTAATCGACATTACCTCGATTTCTATGGGAGCACTCATGCTAAAGGATAATAAGAATGATAGTGCGTTAACTTATTACTATCAGGCTTATTGGGATATCATGGGATCGAATAATAATGCGACAGATATGTTTCCTATATTATATGGAATGTCCGAAGCATACAGCAGATTGAACCGTTCGGATAGCGCCTACCATTACCTGAAAGAATTAGAGGTGTACCGCGACTCTTTCCTTGCGTACGATAAGATCATGCAGGTCAACCGGATGGAAAGTCGTATCACTATTGAGAAATATCAATCGGAAATAATGCAAGCCAAGGAAAATGCCGTCTTGCAAAAGCGAATAACCGTAATCAGCGTTATGGCGCTTACTCTTTTGCTGTTTCTCATTACCTACATCCTTCTGCTCTCACGGAAAAAAGAGAAGATGAAAAAGCAGTTGAAAGAAACGGAGAACCGGGAACTTATGTTGCAAAACAACCAGTATGAGATAGAACTGAACCTAAAAAACCGAGAATTGACCTCTAATACACTGATTATTACCGAGAAGAACCAGTCGCTGAAAGGATTGATTCATGAGATAGAAATATTGGGAAAAGAAGGCAAAATACCTGCCAAGGATGAATCTGTATTGAAGAAGAAGATTAAAGAACATTTGGACCAAAGAGACGAATGGCAATATTTTAAGATACATTTTGAGAATGTCAATCCGAATTTCTTCACCAAATTGAAAGAAACTTTTCCTTCTTTGTCCGAGAATGACCTGAGGTTCTGCGCCTATATCCGCATCGGAATGAGTACGAAGGAGATTGCACAAATTCTTTCCGTGCTGCCCGATACCGTTATCACAACGCGCTACCGCCTGCGGAAAAAGATGGAATTAGGGCAAGACAGTTCGTTGGAAGATTTCTTGCGGACATTTTGATCGGTCTATGTGGAAATCTTGTTTTTGACTCCGATATCCGGGAGGGTTGTCACAGGAATGTAATATAAATCGATGATGCCATTCTTTTTGAAGAAGAAGTTTTTAGTCAGCTTTCCAATCTTTTGATTTGCGGTATTGGTTGTGTAATTGGAGGTAGGATGATTCTTAAAGTTCATATCCGTTTTGCCGCAGCTTCCGTTTTTTATCCTTATCTTTGCCCCATAGATAAAAAATGATTCATGAAAATAATATATAGTATCGGTCTTGTATTTGCTTTGTTGCTGTTTGGCAGTATGCAGGCAAAGGAACCGGTAAAGCAGACGTTTACCCCGATGGAACTTGCCCATATCAGCGCAAAGACGCAGGGCTTGTTCGTTTCCGGTAATAAATTGGAGATTCATTTGGATGCTCTTTCGGAAAAGGATTATTGCTTTCCGTTGGCCGGTGCAAAAGTCATATCCGACTATGGCGGAGTGGGAAATCGTAAACGTCATAGCGGCGTAGATTTGAAAACCCGTGCCAATGATACGATCCGTTGTGCTTTTAATGGCATCGTGCGTATGTCAAAACCCTATTATGCTTATGGGAATGTGGTGGTAGTACGGCATTCCTCCGGTTTGGAAACGGTTTACAGTCATAATTCAAAGAATTTGGTGCATTCCGGAGATACGGTTCATGTAGGTCAGCCTATCGCCCTTACCGGACGTACGGGTAGAGCTACTACCGAGCACCTGCATTTTGAAACTCGTATCAATGGTGAACATTTTAATCCGCATATCATTTTTAGTATGAAGAATCATACCTTGCGCAAAGAGTGCGTTTGTTGCACCAAGTCGGCTCAAGGGATTATTGTTAAACCGATATTATCTAAATAATAACTATATGGAGATAGAAAAAGCAATAACGGAAGGCATTGTTTTCAAAGGTGGCAAGAGCTCGCCCGGTGGGAAGAAAGATGAAAAAGTGAAGACGAAAGCTAAAAAGAAAACTTACATAACCGGTCTGCACGGTTCCGGTTCGGCAAAGATGAAAGAGGAATATCGTCGTAAAAGGGCCAATCGTCATAAAAAATAAGTTGGTCGAAGTAACTGAGGATAGAGCTTAACTAATAGCACCTTCTATAAGATCGTGAAATGGCTGAAAGGAGATAGAATCTGTTACTAACGTATTCGTTTGCATTTTGATTCTTATTCCTTTCAGCCATTTACTTGATAATTGAAAAATAGTTTCTTAGAAGAAATATCTTGATAAGGAATTAATGATGGAACAAGCGAACACCTGTAAATGCCATTGTAATACCATATTTATTACAAGTATCTATCACATGATCATCACGTACCGAACCTCCTGCTTGTGCAATATATTCCACACCACTTTTATGCGCCCGTTCTATGTTGTCACCAAATGGGAAGAAAGCATCAGAACCTAATGCCACACCTTTAAGCGTATTCAACCATGTCCGTTTTTCTTCACGGGTGAGGACTTCCGGCTTTTCAGTAAAGAACTGTTCCCAAATGCCATCGGCAAGAACATCCTCATAGTCGTCAGAGATGTAAACGTCAATCGTGTTGTCTCGGTCTGCACGGCGAATCTTTTCCTTAAATGGCAGATTCATAACTTTCGGGTGTTGACGTAAATACCAGATATCAGCTTTGTTTCCGGCAAGACGAGTACAATGGATGCGGCTTTGTTGTCCTGCGCCAATGCCGATAGCCTGTCCGTCTTTTACATAACAAACGGAATTGGACTGCGTATATTTTAAGGTGATGAGTGCAATGATCAAATCTCGTTTTGCTTCCTCCGTAAATGATTTGTTTTGAGTTGGGATATTAGCGAGTAGTGACTTATCCAGTTTTATTTCGTTACGTCCTTGTTCGAATGTGGTACCGAAAACATCTTTGTGCTCAATGGGAGCAGGGAGATAATTCGGATCTATTTTTATAACATTATAGGTCCCTTTACGTTTGGCTTTTAAAATATCCAACGCTTCAGGAGTATAACCCGGGGCAATTACTCCATCGGATACTTCCCGATTGATTAAGCGTGCGGTTGCTTCGTCACAAATATCGCTTAAAGCGATGAAATCTCCGTAAGAAGACATACGGTCTGCTCCGCGTGCCCGTGCGTAAGCGGTTGCCAGTGGAGATAATTTTAAGTCGTCCACAAAATATATTTTCTTTAGAGTATCGTTCATATCGATACCTACGGCTACGCCTGCCGGACTGACATGTTTGAAAGAAGCCGCAGCCGGAAGTCCTGTAGCTTCTTTAAGCTCTTTTACAAGCTGCCAACTATTGAAAGCGTCCAGAAAGTTGATATAGCCCGGACGTCCGTTTAATACTTCAATTGGTAATTCTCCTGCTTGCATGAAGATGCGGGACGGCTTTTGGTTTGGATTGCAGCCGTATTTCAATTCTAGTTCTTTTGCCATATTAATCTCGTTTATAGTTGCTTGCAAAGGTAATAAAATTATTAACAGCAAGAATAAAAATAGGATTGCCTCTTTTGAAGCAACCCTATAATCGTTTATTTCAATTATTAATAAAATAGCTTTATGCTTTCTTTTCTTTCAATTTATCTGCAATAAGCTTTTCTAATTCTTCCGCCAATTCCGGGTTATCTTTGATGCAAACCTTTGCCGCATCACGACCTTGCCCTAATTTTGTATCATTATAGCTATACCATGAACCGCTTTTTTTGATGATTCCAAGATCAGTTCCCAAGTCGATAATTTCACCGGAGCGTGATATCCCTTCCCCGAACATAATGTCGAATTCTGCACGACGGAAAGGAGGTGCGACTTTGTTCTTTACAACTTTTACTTTTGTTTGTTTTCCGATCACTTCATCACCGTCTTTAATAGGCTGTGAACCACGTATATCCAAACGTACGGAAGCGTAGAACTTTAAAGCATTACCACCGGTAGTTGTTTCCGGATTCCCGAACATTACACCGATCTTTTCACGTAATTGGTTGATGAAGATACAGGTCGTTTTGGTCTTACTGATGGCGGAGGTCAGTTTACGAAGTGCCTGTGACATCAGGCGAGCCTGCAAACCCACTTTATTTTCTCCCATGTCTCCTTCTATTTCCGCTTTAGGGGTTAAAGCTGCAACAGAGTCAATTACAACCAAATCAATCGCAGAAGAACGTATCAGTTGTTCCGCTATTTCTAATGCTTGTTCACCATTATCGGGTTGTGAAATATATAAATTATCTACATCTACGCCCAGTCCTTTTGCATAAAAACGGTCAAAAGCATGTTCTGCATCGATAATGGCGGCAATGCCTCCCATTTTCTGTACTTCTGCGATGGCGTGTATGGCGAGTGTCGTTTTACCGGAGGATTCGGGACCGTATATTTCTATAACTCTTCCACGCGGGTAACCGCCCACTCCCAATGCTACATTCAGTCCGACAGAACCAGTTGGGATAACTTCTATTTCTTGTATCCGGTCATCGCCAAGCTTCATGATAGAGCCTTTTCCAAAACTCTTTTCAATCTTGTCCATGGCGGCTTGCAGAGCTTTTAGCTTTTCGCTTGAACTTGTATTTGAATCAAAAGCCAATTCGTCTGTTTCTTTTTTAGCCATAAGTTAAGTAATGTATTATATAATTTGTTGAGCGTGTTCTTTTACCTTTATTTCTTTTGGAGTAATGATACGCTCAATCACACCTTCTTCATTAATTATAAATGTAGTACGGAAAGTACCCATATATTTACGTCCGTACATACTTTTTTCTCCCCACACACCGAATTGTTCCACTAATTTTTTATCTGTGTCTGCAATTAAAGTAAACGGAAGCTCATTCTTCTCAATAAACTTCTGGTGTGATTTCTCGTTATCTACGCTTACGCCTATTACTTCATACCCCGCTTTACGTAGGTCTGCATAATTGTCACGCAGATTGCAAGCTTCGGCAGTACAGCCTGATGTGCTGTCTTTAGGATAGAAATAGAGTACGATTTTCTTTCCTTTGTAACTGCTAAGGCGTATTTCCTCGCCTTCCTCATTTATTCCCAATATCTCGGGAGCTTTATCTCCTATATTCATCATTTAAAATATCATTTTACAGTTCCAAATCTCCGTCAATTACTTCATGCCAAGGTAATCCTTGCTTGTTTAATTGTTCCATGAATGGATCCGGATTAAATTCTTCTACATTCCATACACCCGGACGTTTCCATAAACCTTTCAGGAACATCATGACACCGATCATAGCCGGAACTCCGGTCGTGTAGCTTACTCCCTGCATTCCTGTTTCTTTATAGGCTTCCTGATGACTACAGTTGTTATATACATAATATGTGCGCTCTTTGCCATCTTTGATACCACGTATACGGCAACCAATGGAAGTTTCTCCTTCGTAGTTCTCCCCTAAATCCTGCGGATTCGGAAGTACAGCCTTTAAGAATTGTAATGGAACTATTTTTGTTCCGTTATAATCGATTTCATCAATACGTGCCATACCGATATTTTGTATTACACGTAGATGGGTTAAATATTCTTGCCCGAAAGTCATCCAGAAACGTGCCCGTTTGATTGTTGGGAAGTTCTTGACTAATGATTCCAGTTCTTCATGATACAATAAATAAGAATCACGAGGGCCGATATTAGGGTAAGTCAAATCTTTATGTATTTCCAATGGAGCTGTAGTTACCCATTTCCCGTCTTGATAATAACGTCCGTTCTGGGTAATCTCGCGGATGTTGATTTCCGGATTGAAGTTCGTAGCAAATGCTTTATGGTGATTACCGGCATTACAATCCACGATGTCCAGATATTGGATTTCATCGAAATAGTGCTTTGCAGCGTAAGCAGTGTATATACCACTTACTCCCGGGTCGAAACCACAACCTAAAATTGCTGTCAGTCCGGCATCTTCAAAACGTTTTTTGTAGGCCCATTGCCAGCTATATTCGAAATGTGCTTCGTCTTTGGGTTCATAGTTTGCAGTATCCAAGTAGTTAACTCCGGCTTTCAGACAGGCTTCCATAATGGTAAGGTCTTGATATGGAAGTGCCACATTAATAACGATTTCGGGTTTGAAACTATTAAACAATGCAACAAGTTCATCTACATTGTCAGCGTCTACTTGTGCTGTCTTAATATTAGGATTACCGATTGCTTTTACTATTGCGTCGCATTTGGATTTGGTGCGGCTGGCAATCATAATATCTGTAAATATATCGGCGTTTTGTGCCACTTTATGTGCAACTACGGTTCCTACACCGCCTGCACCAATAATTAGAACTTTACCCATTTAAAGTGTACTTTAATTGTTTTAATATTGATAACCGAGCAAAGATAATTAAATAAATTGAAGAATAAGTAGTAATAAGATGGATAAGAATATTTAACGGGGGCTTTTAACATTTGCCGGGATTAATCTTTATCTTTGTGACATATTATTTAAACTAAACAAAAAAAGTGACTATGAAGAAATTGATTTATTCAGTAGGTATCATGTGTTTGGGCGTTATGATAGCGTCATGTGGCTCTAGTAAGAAAACGGCTTGTCCGGCTTCTTTAAACGGAGAATGGAATATTGTTGAAGTAGAAGGAAAGACGATTAGTCCGGAGAATGAGCAACCTGTTCCCGTTATCGGCTTTGATTTTGAAGCAAAACGAATTTATGGAAATAGCGGATGTAACCGTATGATGGGTACTTTTATGGTTGATTCTTTGAAACCGGGTGTACTGCATTTCGGACCGATTGCCGGAACTCGTATGGCATGTCCGGATATGACGACGGAACAAAGTGTTCTTGGCGCATTGGAAAAAGTTAATTCTTTTGA
Organism: Bacteroides sp. OM05-12; assembly: GCF_003438995.1. Lineage (GTDB taxonomy): Bacteria > Bacteroidota > Bacteroidia > Bacteroidales > Bacteroidaceae > Bacteroides. The sequence goes on along the minus strand of NZ_QSUN01000007.1, from coordinate 64,433 downwards.
AGTTATATCTTGTGATAAAAAAGAGGATGCTGCTTGTAAGGTGGCCCTCTGTGATAAAGATGGAAATAAAGTTGTTGTGATAGAGAAGAAGGAAGTAGAGAAAACTCCTGTAACAATGGCTTCATTGAATGGGGAGTGGTTGATAAAAACAGTGAACGGTGCTCCTGTCGGCAAGTCGGAAAAGATACCTTTCATCGGTTTTGATACGACAGAAGGTCGCGTGTATGGTACGGCGGGATGTAACTCTATAAACGGTGCGATAAAGCCGGATGAAAATAATCCGACAGCTATCGATTTAGGTCGGCTCGCTACTACCATGATGATGTGTGCGGATATGGAAACAGAAACTGCAGTATTGGGAGCATTGAATACGGTAAAGAGCTTTAATGTATTGGAAGACGGCACGCTTGCTTTCTATAATGCTGATGGTGAAGAAGTGATGACATTGAATAAGAAGTGATTGTGATATTTGTTTCATTCGGAACTTGTTATATGGCTTGCTAAGGCTGTATAACAAGTTTTTTATGCCTTATAGATTCTTATTCTTCATTATAATCCAAATGATAATCGGTGCTCCGAAAAGGGCTGTTACCGAATTGATAGGCAGTGTTCCTTGACTGCCGGGCAGTTGTGATATTAAGTCGCAGATGAGCATGATTATGCTTCCGCAAAGGATGGAGCCCGGTATTGTGATACGATGGTTGGACGAATGAAACACGCCTCGTGCAATATGGGGAACTGTTACTCCGATAAAAGCAATAGGCCCAGTGAAGGCGGTGGATGTACCTGCCAGCAATGCGGTAGCCAATATAATCCATAGACGGGTATGAAAGACGGAAATACCCAATCCGGTTGCATAATTCTCTCCCAATAGCAGAACATTCAATCGTTTTTGTAGCAAGAATGCAATGACTATACCGGCTATTGTTACGGGTGCCATGATGCTCATATAAGTCCAGCTGACGGATGAAAGACTTCCGAATGTCCATGTAATGAATAGCTTTAGTGTATCCGGATTACTGGTACTTTGCAAGATGCTGACGATTGCTCCGGCAAAGTTTCCGAACATCATACCGATAATCAGCAGGGAAACGGTTTGCGGTATCTTGACGGAAACCAATATAACCAATAATAATACAAGAACCGCTCCTATGATAGCCGCTGAAATTTGTCCCCAACCTGTTAAGATGAAAAAAGGCACGGCAGAAGTAGTCAGTGTGAGTAATGCGACACCAAGACTGGCCCCGGAGGTGACACCCAGCACATCCGGTCCGGCAAGTGGATTACGGAAAAGCGTTTGCATCAATATTCCGGCAACGGAAAGCGAGGTTCCTGTCAATATGGCGGTCAGAGCCTTGGGCAGCCGGTGGTTTAATATGATTTCTTTGTAGACAATATTATCGCTACTACCTGTCAGGGCTGCCCATACTTCGGAAAACGGTAACCGGACGCTTCCGAGTAAAATGTCGAAACAGAAAGTGACAAGTAGTATTATGATTAGTAAAAAGAAAGTTTTTTTCATTTCAGTTTTTGCATATAAAACAATTCATAATCGGGAAGCAACTCCGGATGAAAAACCTTTATCATATCGGATAATAATAAGTCCGGTCGTGCCACCGCACTTTCCCAGTAGTCACTTCCTCCCGTAGCATTCATACGTTTGTTGTAATTATACACATTCCCGTTTTTGAATGCTTTAAACAACCTGTATTTGTCGTCGGATTTTCCCAATTCTTCCAATGTATTTGCTTGAACGCCCACCCAAATATCTGCATTACTGAAATTAACCAGTGCGTTTTCCATATTGGAAGGAATACTTCCCGGAGTGCTGTCATTTGCGTAAAAATAGTTACCGCCTGCATCCCGGAATAAATGAGCATTAAAACTTTGTCCGCCGGGCATAGACCATGTTCCCCTAAAATCCTGTCCGGACATAATAGTGGGAGTATAAGTAAGGCTTTCTGCTTTAGTCCTCAGGGTGTTATAATTCTTTTCGACATTATTGAAAAGGCTGTCTGCAAGCGTCTCTTTATCAAAAAATGCTCCGATAAATTTAATCCATTCGGCGCGTCCCAATAGCGATTTCTCTTGCCATTCTATGTTATATAATATTGTTAACCCGGCTTGTTCCATCCGTTTGCTGTTTTCATCTTTCGCATTGTAGGCAGATGTCATGATGGCTTGGGGATGGAGCATTAGTAGATTTTCTATGTCCAGATTGAACGCATCTCCCAAATCTTTTATCTTTCCTTCACTGACCCCTTGGAGAATAAAAGGATTATAAATAAAATTGGCATTGCATACGCCTGTTACTTTGTCGATGACTCCCAGGAGTTGAAGAAATTCCAGTTGGGTGGCAGAGTTCGACACCATGGATTGCAATGGTATTTGTACCTTTTTTCCGTCTTTTGGAACAGTTTCATCTGCATCCTTCACCAGATAATAGCGATCATAAATTGCACCTTCTTCCCATGGATTTAGCACCGTGATGACTGTGTATTTAGCTGTCTTTCCTATTGTGAAACCTTGTGCATATTTGAAACTGACGGGTTCACCCAAGGCAGATGAATTGTCTTTTGCCTGTTTGTGAACGCATGAAATAAACAATAAAAGAGTTAATAATGAGTAATATAAGGCTTTCATACTGTTTTGTTTTCTTTTTTGCAAAGATATACTTTTATTCCGGAAATACGATGCTGTCGTTCGGCTTGTTTCGCCCTGTTTCTCGAATCGTTTGCCCAAGCCCGTTCTGTCGTTTACCCCTGCCCAAACGATAGGTTCTCCTTGCCGAAACGATCCGATTGTCAGGGTGAATGGAGAAAGCTATCGGTATCTTTGTCACTCCTTCGTAAAGGGATGTTTTATTAGAACTTTACCCCATATATTTATGTAAATAAATATATGGGGTAAGATACTTATTTTAATAGCTGTTTGGTTGGTCGCATAACTGACATAAAGGCAGAGTTGCTGTCAGAAACTTCCGGCTTTCTTTTTTATTGTAAACTGTTTTTCTGGTTTGGCATAAGGTTTGTGAAAAGTAAGACGTGCGATTGTTCTAAAAGTATAGAACTAGAATGAACAATCTCACACGAGAACCGTTTTTTTGAATAAATAATTAAAAATACATACGATCATGGGAAAAATTATTGGAATTGACTTAGGTACTACGAACTCTTGCGTTTCCGTATTTGAAGGAAACGAACCGGTAGTTATAGCAAACAGTGAAGGTAAGCGTACTACTCCTTCTATTGTGGCTTTTATAGATGGTGGCGAACGTAAAGTGGGTGATCCTGCAAAACGTCAGGCTATCACTAACCCTCAACGTACTATCTTCTCTATCAAACGTTTCATGGGTGAAAACTGGGATCAGGTGCAGAAAGAAACAGCACGTGTACCTTATAAAGTAGTAAAAGGTGATAATAATACTCCGCGAGTTGATATCGACGGACGTCTTTATACTCCGCAGGAAATTTCTGCAATGATTCTTCAGAAGATGAAGAAAACAGCAGAAGATTATTTGGGACAAGAGGTGACAGAGGCCGTTATCACAGTGCCTGCATATTTCTCTGACTCTCAGCGTCAGGCTACAAAAGAAGCCGGACAGATTGCCGGATTAGAGGTAAAACGTATTGTTAATGAGCCGACTGCCGCTGCTTTAGCTTATGGTGTGGATAAGGCAAACAAAGATATGAAGATTGCAGTGTTCGACCTTGGTGGTGGTACATTCGATATCTCTATTCTTGAGTTCGGTGGTGGCGTGTTCGAAGTTCTTTCTACAAACGGTGATACTCACCTTGGTGGTGATGACTTTGACCAAGTTATCATTGACTGGTTGGCAGAAGAGTTTAAAAAGGACGAAGGTGCTGATCTGAAAGCTGACCCGATGGCATTGCAACGTTTGAAAGAAGCAGCAGAAAAGGCTAAGATAGAATTGTCTTCTTCTACTTCTACAGAAATCAACTTGCCGTATATCATGCCGGTTGCAGGTGTTCCAAAACACTTGGTTAAGACGTTGACCCGTGCTAAATTCGAATCTTTGGCTCATGGTTTGATTCAGGCTTGTCTTGAACCTTGTAAGAAAGCAATGAGCGATGCAGGTCTGTCAAATGCAGATATTGATGAAGTAATCCTTGTGGGTGGTTCATCCCGTATACCTGCCGTACAGGAACTGGTTCAGAACTTTTTTGGAAAGACTCCTTCCAAGGGTGTTAATCCGGATGAAGTTGTAGCAGTAGGTGCAGCCGTTCAGGGTGCTGTTTTGACAGATGAGATAAAGGGTGTTGTCTTGTTGGATGTGACTCCGTTGTCAATGGGTATCGAAACACTTGGCGGAGTAATGACTAAATTGATTGATGCCAACACAACTATTCCTGCACGTAAGAGCGAAACATTCTCTACTGCAGCTGATAATCAGACAGAAGTTACGATCCACGTTCTTCAGGGAGAACGCCCGATGGCTGCTCAAAACAAGTCAATCGGTCAGTTTAACCTGACAGGTATCGCTCCTGCACGTCGTGGTGTTCCTCAGATCGAGGTTACATTCGATATTGATGCTAACGGTATCTTGAAAGTATCAGCAAAAGATAAAGCAACAGGTAAGGAACAAGCTATCCGTATCGAGGCTTCATCAGGTTTGAGCAAAGACGAAATCGAGAAGATGAAGGCTGAAGCTGAGGCTAATGCAGAGGCAGATAAGAAAGAACGTGAGAAAATCGATAAGTTGAATCAGGCAGATAGTGTTATCTTCCAAACTGAAAATCAGTTGAAAGAATTAGGAGATAAACTTCCTGCAGACAAGAAAGCTCCTATTGAAGCTGCTTTGCAAAAATTGAAAGATGCTCACAAGGCTCAGGATTTGGCAGGTATTGATGCTGCTATCGCAGAAGTAAATACGGCTTTCCAGGCTGCAAGTGCTGAAATGTACGCTCAAAGCGGTGCACAAGGTGGAGCACAGGCCGGTCCTGATATGAATGCCGGACAACAGCAAGGCGGTTCTTCAAAGCAAGATGAAAATATTCAGGATGCTGACTTTGAGGAAGTGAAATAAGACTGAAAAATAACTATTTTATAGAATGGCTGTGGACGATGAGTTCACGGCCATTTTTCGTATAATGTAAACTCTCAGCTTCTTCTATATTCCTGAGGTGTCGAACCGGTATGGCGTTTAAAGTATTTGCTGAAAAAAGCAGAATTCCCGAATCCTAATGAATTGGCTATTTCTTTGATGGAGAACTCGGTTGTTCTTAGTTGTGTCTTGGCATCCATGACAATCGTTGCCGCTATTATATCCGACGGAGTATGTCCGGAGGCCTTTTTGATGGAGTTACAAAAGTAGGGTAAGGTCAATCCCATACATTTGGCATAATATGTTACATCGTGCTCTTCCTTGTATTTCTTTAATACGAATAATAAGAATCTTTTATAGATATTATTTTCTCGTGTTACAGGGATGGATTCCCATGAACTCTGTGATTGATATAATTCACAGGCTCCTTGAGTAAATAGAAATGAAATAGCTTTTATCATTTCTTTATTTCTAAGTAGATCTTGTAAGGGATATGCGTCAATAAAAGCTTTATATATATTCTCAAAGACAGATGTATTGGCTGGTGGAATCGGAAGAACCGGATTTTCAAGAATGGTCAGCAGCAGGTTCTGCGTAAAGTTCATCGGATTGAAAATGGAAATAAATTTAGATGAAAATCCGGCAACGTAAAGTTTGATATCAGATGATACGTTATGAATCTGTATGAAACTGCCCGGTAGTAATGTTATAAAATCATTCGCTTTTACTGTATATTCGGATAGATTGATGGTAGCTTGTATAGTACCTTTTGTACAAAGAATAAATAATCCGGCCTTGATTTTACAGGGGAACCTCCCGTATTGGTTTAAGAGTTTTCCGGTTATGTTACTCATAATGATATAATCGACAGGCAAGTCAAATTTAGGAATTTCCGTTTTCATCATGACATCTGTTTTATTGGTTACAAATATATTTATAATCTGCTAAAATCAAACTTCTTGCTGTATAAAATCAAATTTGATTCATAAAAATAGAATAATTTGAAATATATTAGTGCTGGTTAAGGTGTTGTTTACTCTGTTTTGTGGAAGATATATTAAAAATAGAATACTTTTCATAATGCTGGATATTGCTTGAGTTAAATAAAGCAGCGAACTTTGTAGCGATTATAAAACTATAATTTGGACTGATTATGATGAAAAAGAAAAAATGGCAGAGGTTTATATTTGCGGTTTGTTTCATCGGGTTATTTACCGCTTGTGAAAATGACGATTATAATGGACCTGAACCGGATGAAGTGACGGCTAACTATTCTAATAAATTGGCGAATGGAGCAGAAGCTAATTTAGCATTGACTTATAGTGGGAATGAGTTGATAGGAAAAAGTGTGTATTTTAAAACAAGAGATGCTAAAACAGCGGAAATTACACTTCTAGATATAGTTCCCGGAGAGCGGGAAGCCTCTCTGACGAATGTTGCTCTTATTCCGGTTGCAGAAGGGTATACTTTTTCTGGGGATGTAACCAGTTCTACAAGTTGTAGTTTTCACTATACCGGAAAGGTGGAAAAAGGAAAATTGACAATTGATCTGAGTAATGTGCAGTTGCCTGCTAATTTGATTACCACCCAAAGAACCTGGCATACAATACCCTATACTCTCACTGAAACAACAAATATAGATCCGGAAACAGGTCTTGAGTATACCGATGAAATGCATGGGGTGCATTTTCATTCGGATAATAAATTGGCATCTTCCTATACGAATCTTCTTGAGGTTATCGGAGGTAATATCTTGGGCTCGGTACTTCGTAACGTGTATTTCAATCAAGATGGAAATATTACGGCACTTTATGCTTCCATGCCTCAAGTGAATAATTTTGCGGGGTATCTTATGCCATTGCCTATTCGACCGGAAAGTGATTATAGTTTGTCTCCGCTTAATCTGGCAACTTATTATGTGAAAGACCATTCTCTTTACGTCGTTCCCAATATCGATATGATAATCAGACTGATACAGTCTAATGCTGCCGAATCTCGCGCTACTTCCATCTCTGAATGGGAAGAAATCTATCGGTTGATAAATAGATGGACAACGACAGGTATCCGTTTAAATATTGTTGACGACATAAAACCGGAAGTAATATTCGAAGGTTTTGTTATCAAACATATAGGAGATATGATTCTCTATTTAGATAAGGATGAAGTGGGAATACTTTTCAAATTACTCCCATTATTGAAAGATGCAGTTCAGGATCTTCCTATGAAAGATATATTGATTCCGATGATCGATGGATTGAGTACAGGGCTGATTGATTCGGAGGAGTTTGAACTTGGGATTGTTCTTTCTAAGTCGTCCATGATATCAGAAAAATAGAAACTACTAAATAAAAATTGAAGAAATGAGAAAAATATATGCTATAATCGCCATTATGATGTGCTTCAGCGGCAGTTGTTTCGCACAAACATTAAAAGGGTATATTTATGATGCCGAGACCAGTGAGCCGTTAGTGGGTGCCACTGTTTCTTATAAACTTCATGGAAATCAAGGGGTAATTTCAGATGCGAACGGAGCGTATGAAATAAAACTGCCCGAAGGGGGAGTTGACTTGGTATTCAGCTATATTGGCTATGAAGATGTCTTGATGCCGATGGTTGTTAGCAAACGAGAAGTTTTAGTTAAAGACATTTATATGAAAGAAAGTGCCAAGCTATTGCAAGAAGTGGTGGTTAGTGCCGGACGATTCGAACAGAAGCTGAGTGATGTTACTGTTTCTATGGATGTTATTAAATCAGCGGATATTGCCCGTCAAGCTCCGGTTGATATTACTACAACTTTGCAAACTCTTCCCGGCATTGATATCGTAGATAAGCAACCTAGTATTCGTGGGGGAGGCGGTTGGACCTATAGTGTCGGAGCTCGTAGTCAGATATTGGTGGATGGAATGAGTACATTGAATCCTCAAACAGGTGCAATTAACTGGAATACCATACCTTTGGAAAATGTAGAGCAGGTAGAAGTGATTAAAGGAGCATCCAGTGTGCTCTATGGCTCTTCGGCATTGAATGGCATTATCAATGTACGTACGGCACGTCCGGAACTTACGCCGAAAACTCGTATCAGTGCTTATGTGGGTATTTATGGTGATCCTTCTAATGAGGATTATCAATGGAGTGATAAAGGATTTTGGAAAGATGGGAAATATGCTGTTAAGCCTTTGCTGAGGAATAATATATTAAGTGGAGTGCGTAATCCTGTTTATGAAGGTTATGATCTTTCTCATAGTCGCCGTATCGGTAACTTCGATGTATCAGGAAGCATGAATCTCTTTACAGATGAGAGCTATCGCCAACAGAGTTATAACAAACGTTTCCGTGTCGGTGGTAATCTGACTTATTTTCAACCGGATATGGGAATGAAAACTTTGAACTATGGTTTCAATATTGATTTCCTGTCAAATCAATATGGTGATTTCTTTATCTGGCGTTCTCCGAAAGAACCTTATCGTCCTTCACCTTTTACAAATATGGGACGTGAGGAGAATAATTTTCATATTGATCCTTTCCTGAACTTTACTAATCCGGAAAAAGCTATCACCCATAAAGTTAAAGGACGTTTCTACTATAGTAACAGTAATATAATGAAACCGACACAAGGTGCTTCCATTACAGATATTCTTGGTAATATGGGTACGGATGTGCAAGCTATACAGAATATTGCAAATGGTGATATGAGTGTCTTGTATCCGGTTATTCAGCCTGCTTTACAAGGGGATTTGAGTGGTTTGGTCGATGGTTTGTTCACTTCGTTGAGTACGGTTTTCCCTACTGCTACTACCGCTGATTATTGTGATTTGATTTCTTGGGTAATGAATAACGGATTGCCGAAAGATTTAGGTTCTGCTTTGCAAGGTAATCTGCCGAGTGACCTTGTGCCGTGGTTGTCCGGTGTTATCAATCCTTCACGCAATGATGTACCGACAAAAACTGATAGTAGTTATGATTATTATTTGGATTATCAGTTTGGTAAAAAGTTTAATGGAGGTGCACAGTTGACGGCAGGACTTACTTATGAACATATTCGGCATTATTCCGGTACAATGGAAGAGGTGCATAATAGTGATAATGCAGCTCTCTATTTGCAATATGACCAGCGTTTCTGGGATCGTTTGAGCGTTTCTGCCGGTGTCCGTGCTGAATATTTTCGTGTAGATAGCCATTATAGAGAAGCAGAAACAAAGGTCTTTGGTACAAAAATTCCGGTTCGTCCTGTTTTTCGAGCCGGATTGAACTACCAATTGGCGGATTATAGTTTTATCCGTGCCAGTTTCGGGCAAGGATATCGTAACCCTTCTATTGTTGAAAAGTATTTCCTCAAAAATATTGGTGGGGTAAGCATCTATCCGAATCTTGACTTAAAACCGGAAAAAGGATTCAATGCGGAATTAGGATTTAAGCAAGGTTATAAGTGGGGTAATCTGAAAGGTATGTTTGATGTCGCCGGATTCTATACACAATATAATAATATGATTGAGTTCCAGTTCGGGCTGTTTGATAATTCAAATAATCGGATGATAAATAGCATGGACGATGCTTGGCATATGCTAATGGGCGGACAAGGTTTTGGGGTTGGAGCACAATTTCATAACGTATCCAAAGCACAGATCTATGGTGTTGAAGTAGGAACATCCGGAGAGTATGCTTTTAATAAGAATACGAAACTGCTTTATAATCTGGGCTATGTTTATTTAGAACCCCGTGATGCTGACTATAAGGCACGTAAAGCGATGGAAGATACCTATACAGATCCGTTGCAGATGAAAGAGAAGAGTAATGATTCTCCTTATTTGAAATACCGTCAGAAACATACGGCTAAAGCAACGCTTGATTTTCAGTGGAAGCGTATAAACTTAGGGGTAAACATGGCTTGGAAGAGTAAGATGAAAGCGGTGGACTATATAATGCTGGATGAACGCGAAAAACCGTTTGCTCAACCTGATATTATGGATTATGTACGTACTATTCTGTTTGGAAATGTAGATGGCGAAAGTCTGGCGACTTATTGGAAAAAACATAATACGGACTACTTTACGATGGATTTACGCTTTGGCGTGAAAGTAACAAAGGAAGTTGCTTTCCAGTTTATGGTTAATAATCTGCTGAATAAAGAATATAGCTATCGCCCAATGGCATTGGCTCCTCCCAGGACATTTGTGGTTAAATTAGACCTTACATTATAATTTATAGTAAAGAGAATATGGAATAGACCATATTCTCTTTTTTCTTTTTCTTCAATTACTTCCGCTACTTCCCTAAAGGCAAATCTGCCACTACTCTTTGATTAGGAACATTTATTTTAATTAGAAACTTTTGGAATAACCAATATTTACCCGTAAACAGATAAATATTACACATAATAGAGCGTATTTAATCATTTCTTTGCAATATCAAAACATACGAAGTGTTAACTTTTAAAATTAATAAATTATGAAAAAGAAATTATTTACGCTATTAATGCTTATTTCTGCTTTTGTGTGCGGGGTTAGCGCACAAGTTACCATTTTTGATGATTCTATGGCTGATTGGATTACGGCGGGAGCACAAAATGATTCGGAACAAAAAACTCCTCTGGCTGTTGAAGACGGAACTGTAATATGGGTTGGAGGAAAATTGAATAACAGTAGTCAACCTAATGCCGGAACTTCAACAGAATATCCTAATTTTATTCGTTTTGGAAGTGCGGGACATTATTTACAAGTGCATCCAACACAGAACTTTTCAAAAGGTGGTAAGATGCAATTAACTTTTACAGCAAATACATCTAGTTCATATGTTGCAGAGGTTGCATTCCTTAAAGATGGTGTCGAAACTACTATTGGGAATATTGAAGCTTCTGGGAAAACTATAAATACAGTAAGTTTTGATTTGCCGGAATCTGTTGATGGTGATTGTGAGATAAAAGTGATACGTAAAGATATTACAATATTTATTTATGGTATTGTTTTAGAAACTAATGAAGCCGGCCCAAGCTCTGATGCAACAATCAAATCTCTTGCTGTAGCTGATAATGTTGTAGAACCGGTTGAATCAGCTTATTCTTATGAATTGCCTGCTAGTTTTGATGGTACTACGGCTGAAGTCGTGATTACTCCGAATGATGCAAAATCTGTAGTAACGGTCAGTTCAGATGCTGCTCCTAATACAGAAGCCGGTGCATATACAACCAATGTAACGATTGGAACTCCTGTAACAATAACAGTAACTCCTGAAACAGGTGCTGAAGATGCTTTGACTTATACATTGTCAGTAACTAAAGCTGCTAATTTAAGTTCTGATACCTCATTGAAGTCGGTAACGGTGGACGATGTTGAATTGCCTGCAGGTGACGATGGTAACTATACATTGGATATAGCATTTGCTTATGATAAGCCTTTGGATATTGTTGTTGCTGCTAATGATGATATGGCTGATGCTGTAATAGACCAAAACAAGCCGACTGTTGAAGGTGGTGCTTCTGTAGATGTTAAAATTACAGTGACTGCCGAAGATCAAAGTACTAAAGACTATACATTAAAAATAACTCGTGCTGCTGCTTCAATAGAATGTGAGTTGACTAAATTCAGTATTAACGGTTTTATCGGAACGATTGACGAGGATGCAAAAACAATCAGAATAAAAGTTATAAAGGACTATGATTTCTCTCATACCCCTGTGATGACAGTATCGGAAAATGCTACTGCCGTATGGAATAAAGATGCTAAGAGTGTTGTTGTTACGGCTCAGGATGGAACAACCAATGCTACATATACTGTAAATGTGGCTGCAGAAAGTGTAGAAGCTTTATCTGTATTCCCGACGAATCTTTCTTTTGCTGCAGCAACTTATACAGAACCTGTAGAATGGATCTATGGTGCATCTTATAATGCGGAATTAAAAGATGCGGCTGATACAAATGTTGTTGGTGGCTATGAATTGAAGAAGGAAAATGATAATGTAGGTATTGAGGCCGGTTCTAATGTATTGAATATTTATCTTGAAAAATGTGCTACATTAACAGTTAACGTAGGTGCTACAGGCGGAAGATATGTTGTAGCTACAGTAGGTGATACAGAATGTGGTAATGCTACATTAACAAAAGGTGTTGCTTCAGATTTAGTTTGCACTGTCGATAAGAGAGAACCGGTAACAGTAGTTATCAGATCCTATAAGAATGATAAGAAAGAGGCTGCTACAGGTGGTACTCGTATTTATAGTGTAAATGTTACTGCTCCTACAGATCAACCGGACAATATCAGCAATCAGTCTGTTGAAAATGCGATGACTGTTTATTCTGTAGATGGTATTGTTTATGTATCAGTGGCTAAAGCACAGGTTGCTAATATTTACGGTATTGACGGACGCTTGGTTAAAGTTGTAGAATTGAACGAAGGTGATAATACAATCAGTGGTTTGTCAAACGGTATTTACTTGATAAATAATAAGAAAGTAGTGATTAAATAATAGAAGGGTTTATAATTCTGAATGATGGCAAGGCTTCCTTTCGTGAGAAAGGAGGCCTTGTTTGTTAGTATACTTTATAAAAACAATGTAATAGATACTGTGTAAGCCGATTCGGAAGTATGCCGAGACATTTGGCGAACATAATTTGTTCAAACGGTCCTACCTTTGTTCTGAATGGCGGATACTTACTCTTGACAAGTTTACTGATTACACGACCCAGCTTTTCAGGATTACATCCCTGACGTTCGGCTTTCTCTATTATTTTCATCGTTCGCTCGAATTTCTCTTTATAATCTTTATCTTGTATCGTTATATGAGAAACAGCACGATTGGCAGTAAAATTGGTATTGAAGTCTCCGGGCTCAACTAAGCATATTTTGATATTGAATGAGCGGACTTCCTGTGCCAGTGCTTCACTGTATCCTTCGATTGCAAATTTGGAAGCGCAGTAAAATCCTTGAAACGGTACGGCGATAACTCCTCCTAAGGAACTGATATTAATTATTTTTCCATTTCTTTCTTTCCGCATGTGTGGAAGTACAGCACTGCACATCCGTACTACACCAAGATAGTTCGTATCCATTTGCAATTTAATTTCTTCTTCTGTGGCAAGTTCTGTAGCTCCGCTTATTCCCATTCCGGCATTATTGATAAGTACGTCTATTCGTCCCTGCTCGGAAATAATCGTATTTATTGTGCGAAGTATAGACTCCGGTTGGGTGACATCCATTGCCAACATATTTATTTTGCCTTGTTTATCTGTGGCTTTCCGGCTTGTGCCATATACAATGTGTCCTTGTCGGGAAAGAGTTGTAGCCATGACTTTCCCGAATCCGGAAGAAGCACCTGTGATAAGAATAACTTTTTTATAGTCCATTTTATCTGTGATATTAGTGTGAGGGTAAAAGTAATGAATATTGAACAGAATTTGCTAATATATGGGTAATATTTGCACATAATAATATGCTATCATCTGTTTCTTTGCCGTATAAAAAACGAGAAACATTGTTATAATTTAAATTTAATACGATATGAAAAACAAATTATTTACGCTATTCGCGTTTCTTTTAGTTTTTTCCTTTGGAGTGAAAGGACAAGAAGGCTCTGTGGGATATGAAGGGTTTACTCCAATGACGGGTGATAAAATTTGGGGTGAAAAAGGAAAACAAGTATTAATAATATTTGATCAGGGAACAGATTATGAATTAAAATTGGAATCAGCGGAAGGGAAGGTCGATGAACAAACTGTGTGTGGTGAAGCGAAAGTTCTTTGTTATGCGATTGGAGGTAACAAACATTATGTAAAGGGTTCTGTCGTTAAAGAAAATATTTATATAAGTTCATTATTATTAAATGGATCTTCTAACAAGAAAAGTTCAGACTCAGGTGCTGGTCCGGCTAGTGTATCAATTGAATTTTTTGATAGAGATGGAAAGACTATTGGACATGAAATAATAAGCTTACCATTGGCAGATGCTCAATGGGAAGCCAATAAAGTTCTTACAGTTCCGGAAAATACTGTGTCATTTCAAATAATGAGAGATGGAAGTATCAATCTCCGTTTATCTTATTTAGCTTATACACTATCAGTTCCCGGTTCCAGTACCGACAACACCCTTCATTCTTTAAAAGTTAATGGAGAAACAATAGAAGAAATTCAGGATGAAATGAATGTGACAATTCCTTTCAGTTATGATGAACCGACGATTCCTGTAGAATTTACTGTGCATGATGCAGCTAGTGTTACTATAAATGAGAATACTGTAACATCACCTGCTACTATTCCGTCACCGGAAAAAACTTCCGGAGCAAAATCTTCATCAACGATTGTTGTAACGTCGGAAGATGGTACTCCTAAGGAATATACTTTAAATGTGACAAGGGCTACTGTTAGTTCTATTCCGGAACTGGGAGAAGTGACAGTTGGTGATAAAATTATAGTTTTTGCAGATGGTGAGCAATCTTATACGTATCCTGCTTTTCCTTATGGTACAACAACGTTTCCTGAAGTATTAGCAAAAGCAGCCGGGGGGAGCACCATTGAATCTATTACGCAAGCTACGATAGAGAATCAGTTTGCAACTATTCTGGTTAAGGCAGAAGATGGAGTAGCAACAAAAGAATATACGATTAATTTTTCAGTGGCTGACCCTATTGCTGCACAAATTGTAGGGGAAAGTGTTGTTAAGACTTGGGATTTTAATTGGAGTCAAGAAACAAAGGCTAATTTGGAGGCAGATACTAATTGGACTTATGACGAAGCTAGTGATCGATATTCTTCGGCATCCGAGATGAATGGAACTTTGATGGCTAATAGCAAAATTATAGCTGAAACAGATGGATTGGTTTTCGGTAATAATGCAAAAGGTAGAACAAGAATTACTTTTGGTACAAATTATTGCTTAGGATTAAACAGTAAAGACGTTACTTTCCAAATAGATGACTTACGTGCTGGGCAATTATTAAGAATTGTGACAAAGTCTGCTAGTTCTACTGATGCTAGAGGGATTACAGCTACAAATTCAAATCGTATTGCAGGAGAATTGACTTCATTAGAAAAAATAACGAATGATTTTGAAGTCTTGACTAATGGTGGCGTTGTTATTAAAATAGCAGGTGCAGGAGGTATTTTAGTGTATTCCATCCAAATCTTAGATGGTGCACCTCTTACCGCCGAAGCCCTATCTTCTCTTTCCGATATAAAACTAAATGGTGATATTACGGAAAGTGACTTGGCATTGCTCAATGCGGCCGATCTTACAAGTATAGACCTGACCAGAGCATCATTCATTGCTACCGGATTGAGTCCTTTGAATCCGAATTGCTTGGTCTATGCATCCAAGAAACTTGACGGTGTAAAGAATCTCGTTGTAAACGGTGAAGCTGAAGCTATTGAATTGACGGATCTTACATCAAAAGCTTTTAACTGTCCGATAGAATTTACTGCTGCAGCGACAACATATACCCGTAGTTTTACTGCGGCGGGTATATATACCATTTGTTTACCGTTTGACGCTACGGTTCCGGAAGACGTAACCATTGAAGAGTTTAGCGGGAATAGTGGTTATACGGTTGTTTTTACTCCGGTAACAGAAATCGTTGCCAATACTCCTTATCTTATAACGGTAGCTACTGAAACAACTGTCGATTTTAAAGCATCGGAAGGAGCAAAGATAAAGAAAACGGAATTGGTAAGTGCAAAAGGTTCTTCTACCGAGTATGAATTCTGTAACAATTTTGTTCCGATGATAAACGGAGAAGCGGAAGCAGGAGGTTACTATTTGTTGAGAGCGGATGGTTCCGGTTTCGGAAAAGCAGGCTCGGATTCTAAAGTAGGTTCGTTCCGTGGTTATATTAAACCGGTTGGAGTTGATCCTGCAAAAGCTCCGGCATTGGTTATCGGTGAAGATGATGGTGGTGCAACAGGTCTTGAAACAGTCAATACTGATAAATTAATTGCCTATTCGGTAGATGGAATATTGAATGTAATCACTTCGGAGGCGCAAAGTGTAAAAGTATATGCTATTGACGGACGTCTTGTTCGCATCCTTCAATTAGGCGAAGGCCGCAATGAAGTGTCCGGCTTGGCAAAAGGAATCTACATCGTTGATAACCGGAAAGTGGCAGTAAAATAATAACCTTAATTCAATAATATAATTATGAATACAATAGAATATATCAAACCGGAGATAGAAATAATAGAGATAGGATTGGAGAATGTCATTGCAACATCTAAAGAACTGAATGACGACCATAATGGCTGGGCCGGTGCTCCAAAACGTAAAAACTTCTGGAAAGATGAAGATTAATGAAAGTTTGTATGTGTTGATATATTAGGTTAATTAGTAGCTGGATTCACAAAACTGGCGGGCTAAAAACGCCTAAGGGAGCGTTGGCTCTCACTCCCTTAAGTGTTAGTCAACGCTCCCTTGAGCGTAAGGTGACGCTCCTTTAGGCGTAAGGCAACACTCTCTTAGGCGATTTATAAAACACCTTGATGTTTTTTTAAAACATCAGGTTGATTGAAAAAAGACATACGGACGATTGAAGACAAAGGTACGGTCGATTGTTTGCAAACGATAGGAGTTTGTAATCAATCGACCGTATGTTGTATAAACGTGCAAGCGGGTACCAATAAATCATCATTTAACATACTCGGCGAAACATCCCATCCGGGAGATTGTTGTAGATATATTTCGGATGATGTGGAAGTTTAAAGATTTAAAGAGTTTGAGTGACTGGCGTATCTGGAAGCTAAAGCTGATTGATGCGAGGTTGTATTTCGTCAGTATCTTTGTCGGATTGTTGACGGGATTGGTGGCTGTGCCTTATCACTATCTGCTTCAATTATTCTTCAACATCCGAAAAGAGTTTTTTAGTTCCCATCCGCATTGGTATTGGCACATTCCGGTCTTTCTGTCTTTGTGGGGAATATTGATATTGGTGGCGTGGATGGTGAAGCGGATGCCGTTGATTACAGGCGGAGGTATCCCGCAAACAAGAGGAGTGATAAACGGAAGAATCACTTACCGACATTCTTTTATCGAGTTGGTTTCGAAGTTTGTAGGTGGGGTATTGTCACTCAGTGCCGGACTCTCTTTGGGGCGTGAAGGACCTTCCGTGCAGATAGGTTCTTATGTCGGAGATTTGGTTTCGAAATGGGCGCATGTACTTTCCGGTGAGAAGAAACAATTGCTCGCTGCTGGGGCGGGAGCGGGACTTGCCGCTGCTTTTTCAGCTCCACTGTCTTCTTCTTTACTGGTTATTGAGTCGATAGAACGTTTTGATGCTCCTAAAACAGCTATCACTACTTTACTTGCAGGAGTTGTGGCGGGTGGGGTAGGCAGTTTGATTTTTATGAATAATCCTTATCACCAAATTGATGCGATAGCACCGTCGTTAGACTTCTGGATGCAGGTGAAATTGTTTGTTTTGTTGGCCGTGGTTATTTCCGTATTCGGGAAAATTCACTCTTTGTTTACTTTTCATGCAAAACGTTTATATTCCTCTGTTCATCGACCTATGTATGTTAAGATGCTCTATTTGCTGATTGTGGCGTATCTCATTTCTTTGACGGAAGTAGATCTTACGGGGGGAGGGGAACAGTTCCTTTTAACACAAGCTGTTTTTGGGAGTGACGGAATTTGGTGGCTTACAGGGATGATGATGCTCCATTTTGTGTTTTCCACTTATTCCTTTGCTTCCGGACTTCCCGGAGGAAGTTTCATCCCGACTTTGGTGACGGGCGGGCTTTTCGGGCGTATCATTGCTCTGATACTGGTACAGAAAGGTATAATCGGTTATGAGAGTGTCAGTTATATCATGCTTATCAGTATGTCGGCATTTCTTGTGGCAGTGGTGCGTACACCGTTGACTGCTATTGTTCTGATTACCGAAATCACAGGACATTTTGAAGTCTTTTATCCTTCCGTAGTAGTGGGGGGCTTGACCTATTACTTCACGGAGTTATTACAGATAAAGCCGTTCAACGTTGTCTTATATGATGAAATGATAAATACGCCGGCTTTCAAAAGTCAGAAACGTTATACATTATCGGTGGAGATTATGAACGGTTCTTATTTTGACGGGAAACAAGTGGACACCTTAAACTTACCGGATCATTGTGTGATAATGATGATTCACCGGGATAGAAAATCATTGCAACCTGCCGGGCAGACACTTATCCCCGGTGATCAGGTACAGATTGAAATGGATGCCCAAGATATTGAGAAACTGTACGAACCTTTGGTCAGTATGGCTAATATTTATTAGAATCAAAGAGGATGTTGAAAGTATTAACTCTCTATCTTTTAGGCATGGATTACGCGAAAAAGAGTAAAGAAATAATCCGCGTAAACCGTGCCTGTAAATGATAAAAGATAGCTATTTTAGTTTTGATACCTCATATTCCTTTTATTCGAAACTTCGTAATAATTCTATCTCCTCTTTCCATAAACTTTCGTCCGGAGTTTCCAGTATGATCGGCATATTGTCGAAGCGGGAGTCTTTCATCATTATTTTGAAGAAATCTATACCGATGAGGCCTTTACCGATGCTGTCATGCCTGTCTACATGAGATGCTAACGCCTTTTTTGAATCGTTCAGATGTATTCCGCGTAAGTAGTTGAAACCGACTTGCTCGTCGAATTCGCGGAACACCTGTTCGTAATCACTTAAGAAATCATATCCTGAGGTAAAAGTATGGCAGGTATCGATACAGACACCGACACGGCTTTGGTCTTCCACACGGTCGATGATGTATTTCAGTTGCCAAAACTCATTGCCTACATTACTGCCTTGTCCGGCAGTATTCTCAATGACAGCAGTCACGCCCGTTGTTTTTCCAAGTACGATATTGATGGATTCCGCCACTTTGTCAAGACATTCTTCGATAGAAATCTTATTCAGGTGACTTCCCGGATGGAAGTTCAGCAGTTTCAATCCCAGTTGTTCGCAGCGTTGCATCTCGTCCAGAAATGCCGCCCTGCTTTTTGTCAGTCCTTCCTCTTCCGGATGACCGAGGTTAATCAAATAACTATCATGCGGAAGAATGTAATCGGCCAATAAACCGTATTTCTCGCAATTTTCTTTAAATAGCCGGATACTTTCTTCTGTTAACGGTTTAGCTACCCATTGACGTTGGTTCTTCGTAAAAAGAGCAAATGCGTTTGCTCCTATCTCGTATGCATTGACCGGAGCAGACTCTACGCCTCCCGATGCACTGACATGTGCTCCTATATATTTCATAATTTTGTGGTTTTAGGAAAGGTTGCGCCGGAAGAGCAAATATGAAACTTCCGGCACATTCCTTTCGTTGTTTGTGACAAAGATAAAAGTTTTTCCGGTTAGAAAGAATATTGTACCGATAGATTTACTCTATTGGCGTGTCTTCCCTGATCATTGAAATCGATTCGTTTGCCGCGCAAATATTCGATACCTGCCTGTAGATTGGACGTGACATTCCAAAAAGCATTGGCTACGAAATAACGTCCTTTATTGAAACTTTCGGATGGATCGCTTGGATAGCCATCCTTGGAGTAAAGGCGTGATTGGCTGTAACTTGCAGACATAAATACTTTCGGGGTGATGTTATATTGCAAACCAGCATACCATCCCAGCATCGGGAGTGCCTGCATGCGTCCTTCCTTTTCGGGATTGGGAACAAGGTCGACATTCAGGTTGCTGAGGTCGTTCATGAACGAACCGATTCCATGTCCGTAAGAGAACTGCCCGAAAGCCTGAAACTTCCGTAAGAAATTGAAAGTGGTGGATGCTTGTACCCCCCAACCGGCTTTTGAATGGGCTTTTTTGTCGATGTTACTGTTGTAGGTCATGCTGCGTGCAATAGCACCTACGCGGATATGGCTTTGAGAGTTCCAGTTATATTGTCCGTAAGCGGTGAAGTCAGGCATACGTTGGGTAGAGATTGAAAGATTGTCATTGGTCGTTCCGTTTACATCAGGCATTTCCACGCCGATTGCGGCTTTCCAGTGTTTCAAGAATGAGCGTTGGTAGCTTAATTGCGTAGCGCGGTAGAAGGTCATTCCACCCGGTCCTGCAAAGTCAATGGTGGCGGGTCCCGCTGCTGCATCCATGAATAGACCGTAAGTATAACCGACTGTAAATCCGAGGAATGAAGCATAAGCATTTTGCAATTCGAAAGTGCTTCCACTGCCGCGGAAGTTACCCCCCACATGAACAACGAAATCGCCCAGTCGTTTGGTATGTCCCACTAATTGCAAGAAAAGGTTGGAAGTCGTGATATCCATTTGGAACTGATTGTGTGCATAATCCCCGCTTCCTCCGTTAGGGATAAGTGCCGGGTAGAAATCCACATCTTTAACAATACCCCCGAAATCATATTCGGCAGTGGCTTTAACATAACCTCCGATACCTAAAGCGAACTTCCCTTTTCGGTCGGTTAAAATAAAGCGTGGTGCTTTAGGGTCTTGGAAACGAGGTAGTTGGTTCTCATTTAAAATGGTGATAATGTCATCTCCTGCTTTATCACGTGATATGAACATGATGGAGTTTGGCTCATCGTCCTCTATTATTACGCTTTTTTGCGCATAGCTGAAGACAGGCAGCAAGCCTGTTCCGAGTAGCACGGCTACTGATTTAAATAAATTTCCCATTTAAGTTAAGTTTTAGGTGAATATTCCTATCAACAACTTAAATGGGAAATGGTTGTATTACACAATTGTTAATGTCCTATATCTCAAAATCCGGTAAATAGTCGGATAGTTCTTTTTTTACTTTCTGCCCTTCTACTTCATCTGTAATAATGGTTTTACCTTCTTTCTTTCCGGCATCATACTCCAGAGATACTTTTTCTTTCTTGTTGCTTACACGGATTGCAGCTTTACCTTTTGGGGTGAGATTACAATGTATTTCCCAATCTCCCACTTGAAATGAATCTCCCTTGTGTATAACTTCTATATCTTTTTTATTTGTGTCGTGGGTATCTATAATGGTAAGAAAACGAGCTACGGGTGCTTTAGGGGTGGTAGCCGAGAAATGCCAATGGTTAGGGTATTTCACGGTCTTACCTTTCTTATCGGTTACATTTTTCCAATTCGTAGGTGCACAGAAGAAAGTATCGGTGACGGCTTCTTGCATTTCTTCCGAGCAATATAAATGTGCAACAGATACACCGCCGGCATTATTTCTTCCGGTTACGGTGATACTATTTGTTTGCTTGTCTACTTGCATTGGAAATTCGGTTGTATGTAGCAGATAACTCCATGTAACGGGCTCTTTTCCTTCCAATTCATCATAGATGACGTAAATGCCGCTTATTCCTAATTGGATGATATGGCGTCGGTACATTTTCAGACGATTAACATCCCAACCTTTCTCCGGTGTGAATTGTGTGCCGGATAAACGGGCACGTTCCAACCATAATGGTGATGTTACCTGTCCGTAAGCATTTGATGCATCACCTACCATATAAGAAATCTTGTTGCCTTCATACCAGCGTGGAATCCATCCGTAGCCTTCCGTCCCGATTTTCTGTCCCATGCCGTTGACTAAGATGCTATTATGTGCACGGGTATTACGATAGGAGTACATACAATGGTCGTCTGTGAATCCGGTACGATGTCCGCTGCTGTAGAATATAGGTTTACCTCCGTAGAAAGTGTTGAATGCGTTCTGGTTGGCGAGGGCATGCGATGTGGAACCATACGGACTGGAACGGAAAGAGAGCATTGCATTCTTTTCTGGATTACCTAATGCCGTATGCATGGTTGCCACCCCGTTTTCGTTGAAAACTTTCGCCGTTGGTAATTCATCCAGTGTATGTTCTTCTGTCGGAAATGATTTGGGAGTAATGCAACGATACCATCTGAGATCGGCGGGCTTGGCTTCAAAAGCACTGTTCAGAATATCCGGGTCACGCTTTAAAATATATCGTACATAAGCGGCTGCCCACGGATTATTACATTGCCGGGCCAGTGCTTCGGCATAACCTACACGAGCTCCCGTAGGAGTATGCTTGTTCTCATGTGAGTTGCCATGTCCGGCGGCATGTGAGAACGGTGGCTGGTGATATACCACATATAATGCATTATTATTGTACCATGGATCGGCAAAGAAATCAAAACCTGTAATACGGCTGTAGAATGCCGGTACTTCAATTAATGTGCGGTAGTTTACTTGGAAATAGGAGTCGCCATTATGCCATGAACCATCCGTATTTAATCCCGGCAGACGGGATATCCATTCGTTATAGCAATAATCCACCCATGTAGAGGCTTCGGGCAGTTCGCCCAAAGTGGCGAATGCAGCCATATTCAGGATACGGAAGGTCATTTGCCATACATGGTTGTCTGCAATACGGTTTTCAAGATGATTGACATATTCTTCATAGAATTTATGTCCATTTTCTTGAATCGTATTTAGTAACAGACTTTTTTCTTCTGTTGTAAGTATGTCGTAACATCCGTCGTATACGGAAGTACTCATCGATAAAATAGTGGAGAGGTTGAAGTCGCCGGCGAAATACTTGCTGCTTTTCCATGATATAATTTCAGACAGACGCTTGAATGCCTCTTGGGCATATCTGGCATCTTTAGTTAGTAAGTAGGCACGTACCATTGCTTCAATATTTGCTTCTTCACGGTCTACTATCTTACGCCCTTCACGGATGAGAGCGGAACGTTGCTGTACAATATTGGTCAGCTTTACTACCTGAGTGGTATCGATCTCTTCTTCCAGATGTTTTAACGGATGTTGAAAACACTTGTTTGCTTTG
Source organism: Bacteroides sp. OM05-12 (assembly GCF_003438995.1). Classification (GTDB taxonomy): domain Bacteria; phylum Bacteroidota; class Bacteroidia; order Bacteroidales; family Bacteroidaceae; genus Bacteroides. The sequence goes on along the minus strand of NZ_QSUN01000007.1, from coordinate 41,655 downwards.
GTAATATAAGATTTTGCTTCCGGATTGTCCTTGTTCCGTTCGATAATGTTGTCCCAGTCTTTTCTTTCCAGTAAGATGCGAGGATGGGTAGACGGGAATTTATTCAGGACCTCTTCCAGCGAAGGCGGATTGAATACCAAAGTCTTGTCATCTACATAAAAATGATAAACGGGAGACCATTCTTCTTTGCCATTCTTATCTATATAGGCGTGTTGCCAGTACCATTTCCCTTTCTCAAAAAGACGGAAAGGATTGTAGAAAGCCCAATTACGTTCGGCAGTTATTACGCCTTTTGTGAATTTCGAGTCACGTGCGATGCGGATACGGTAAGTAACATGCGGTTTGAAATCTTTTCCATCCACTCCGTCAAGAACTGCACCAAGATGTGGAAATTTGTCCGGCCACATGAAACGTGGAGGGTTCATTGCGATATGTTGCCCGTCGAGCGGAGAGGGTGTCTCGCGTACTTCGTGCATCAATGTCGGTTGCGTCAGATGCATGATACTTTTCTGCGCTTGTGTGTAAGGCAGGGCAAGTATCATGAACAGACCTATAATAAAAGATCGTTTATACATGATATTGTTTTATGGAATTAGGTTGGTTACATAGTATAAAATGAAAGTCCGATGCTCTTATGCCATCGGAACTTTCGAAATACTATTTAAAAAGTTCGCTTAGCTTCACTGTTTTATTGTTGATTAATGGTTTAGCCCAGAAACCGATTGCCGTAATGTAAATAACAAATACGAGAATAAACAACATTCCTATACGCAAGTTTGTGGCATCTGCTATGGTGCTTACAATCAGTGGACCGCCTGCTCCTCCGGCAAGTCCGGAGCAAAGAATTCCGGCAAATGAGCCGTGATGCTTGGATGCAGAATTCAAAGCCAATGAGAATACAATGGAAAACATCATAGAAATACTGAATCCGATAGCCGGAAAGGCTATTTCTGCTATGGATAAAGGACCGTAAAGTGCACTGATTAAAAGAATGATTGTCAGTATTCCGGAATACACCAAAATACGTTTACTATCGAATAATTTCAATAGAAGCATTCCGATAAGACATCCGGCGGTCATACATCCCCAGAAATAACTTACAATTCTTGCTCCGGTTACCTGTGGGTCTACGCTATGGTATTTTTCTAAGAATGTACTCATGAAAATGCTTGTTCCCTGTTCGGTACTTACATAGCAGAAGATGCCGAGGAAGAATAACCATACATAAGGTTTCTTGAATAACTCAAAATAAGAAGCAGTGGAACCTGCACGTTCGTCATCCTTCAGCTCAATGCGTGGGAATTTAGATATGGCTACGGCTACCAACATTATTAAAAGAATAACCGTAAATACCCAGTAAAGTGATACCCACGGAAGACTGGTCGGAGTAACGGCAGCCAAAGAATCAATGAAAATGTTTTTCCCGGCTTCATAAGTTACAGGGTCTAACTTCTTTATCAGATAAGTATATACTAACGGACTTATAAATGAAGCGATACCAAACATGAATTGTGCCAGTTCTGCTACGAATGCATAGTTTTCTTCGCCGCCTACAGCGCGTTGGAGAGGATTGAGGACAGTTTGCAGCATTGCCATTCCTAATCCGATAATAAAGCAGGAGGCTAATAACATCGGGTAAGTAGGCATACAGGCAAACAGTATTGTCCCGATAAACGGCATAAGGAAGCCACAGAATAATACCGGCTTTTCACCAAAACGGTCAATAAGTATTCCGGCCGGAATACTCATGATAGCATAGGCGATAAAGAAAAAGGTAGGGATAAAACCTGCCATGGCAAGGTTTGTCAGACTGAATCCGCTGATAATATCCGGAATCAACGGACCAAGTATATTCGTGATAAACGAAATCACGAACCAGAACATCATGATGAGGGCCAATAGACCAATGTTTCTTTTCATAATCTTATTCAATTGATGAGAAAACCATCCAGGCAGCTCCCATGCTACCTGCTTTATTCCCTAATTTCGCGGCCATGATGGTCGTATTTACTGCACAATCCGCCATTGCGTGCTTGAGAGCCTGCTGTCGTACCATATCAATATAAAAATCTCCGGCTTCAGACAACCCGCCACCAATAACGACTCTTTGCGGGCTAAAGATATTAATAAATCCGGCAATTCCATGCCCTAAATAGGAACAATGTTCTTCAAGGCATTTTTTTGCTATCGTATCACCTCCTTTATATAGTGCGATAATCTTTTCGCCGTTTACTTCATTACTGTTGAAAGAGATTCCTATTTTTTTGTATTGCTGTATAAAGTTACGTACTAGGGCGGAAGTTGAGGCGTAATGTTCTAAACAACCTACCGAGCCGCAGGCACAAGGTTCTCCGTTGGCAATCAGTGGTACATGTCCCAGTTCTGTACCTCGATTAGCATACCCGTTGAAAAGTTTACCGTCTATGACGATAGCTCCGCCGATACCTGTTCCTACGGTAAGGAATACCACATGGGTACATCCCATACCTGCCCCATAATGCGTTTCACCCAATCCCATCAGGTTTGCATCGTTACTTAACAGTGTTGGTAGTCCGGTTTCTTTTTCCATAATATCGGCCAGCGGTAGATTTTCCCATCCTTTGATGTTTTCCGCTCCGCCGAGTACCATACGGTTAGTTGCATCAGCTATTCCCGGAGTGCCGATTCCTACGCCTTTAATCGGACAGTTCTTCCGCAGTGCATAGTCCTGAACTGTTTTTACTGCTGTTACCAATTGTCTGATAACAGCTTCTGCCGATTCATTTGCGCGGGAGGAAATCTTCCCCGAAAAGAGGAAGTTTCCCTGTTGGTCTATCAATGCGTATTTGATAGATGTTCCACCTAAATCTATTCCTATTGCGTGCAACATATTAAACCCTTTCTGCCCAGATTGGCGAGCTGAATGCCCATTGCTGATCCTTTTGTCTCACTCTAACGTAATAATAATCAGTATCACGTTCCGGTTCTGTATCTTCCATATAATGTTCGAAAGTAAAGCTACTTTCAGGCATGGCACGGTTGAACAGGATGGCTTCACTTAACCAACCGATCATAAAATGAGTTTGCGATCCTTCCAATAGTTCGCCAAGTGTATGCTTGAACTTCTTTCCGTTAAATTCGGCAGTAATCTTGCCGTCTTTTGGCATTGTAACGTCTAAGATAACAGCTTGTGTGGCTGGGGTTGTTGTATTGGGGTTCTTGCTGGTATATAAGTCAAGTTCCGTTTCTTTGTCATTGGTGGAAAGGATGCGGTTGACATGTGTATGAAACTCAGTCTCTCCTTCTTGCGGAGAAGTGAAAGCCGCCCCACGGAAACATGGGATAACGTTATTGATTACACCTTTATCTATACCTAATTTCCCCTGCCAGTGTACGTATTGCTCTTCGCGGTTCCATCCGAATTCCATTTTAATTTTGCAACGTACATTGTTGCCTTCAGGCATAACCGGAATGTGAGGGCCGTTCATACGTGCTAATACCCTGCCGTTTTTGATAATGTCGATATAGTCAATGCAGCTTTCTCCTTCTACATTCAGATAAATGCGACGGCTATTACCACGAACGACATCTCCCATGAAGGCATCATTCAAGCGGAAATCAATGTTGATTTTATCACCGGTAGCACAGCATACATGGCGTGTACGAAGCGCATCCCAAATTGCATCACGGGTGAGAGAAGGGGCTAATACTCCTATACGTCCGTCACCATAACTTCCCGGATAGCCGGAATGTTGGTCGGTAGAACCCATAATACCAAATTTGTGACCTTGTTCCAAGCCATACTGGATAGTACCTTCCCAATGACGTGGACCCATATCGTGAAGATATGGATAATCTCCCATATCGCTTTCTGCCAGTCCGTGGCGGGAATACATCTCGACAAATGGAGTTTGGTCGCCTTCGGTAAAGAATTTCCAATTATATCCACGATAACCTTCTTGGTAACCCATATGGTGAGGAGTGATGAATACTTTTTCATTTTTCAGTTTCTGTTTCCAGTCTTCTACTGAAGTACATTCTACCAAAGGAACATCAATGTCATGCCATAATGCAACATGGTCACCATGTTCCATACTGTGACACTCATATCCTGTAAAGGTCAGGAATTCCCCTTCCTTATTATATTCCTTTGTCATGGCAATGTACTTATCGTAATTACCGTTCCGCAAACGCTTGAAAGCACCGGTATGGTAATCTATTACCCATTTTAAGCGAGGATCGTCAGCCCCCGGAATATCCGGCCACATGGCATGAGGAGTAACACTGACAAAATCAAGTTGACCTTTTGCCGCTTCGAATGCATCGCGCATATCTCCGTGTCCGTAAGTTATATTGCAGTGGTTATGTAAGTCACCCCAAAACATTTTTAGGTTACTTGGTGACGGCATTATCTTTTTTGCTTCTTTACTTCCTTGTATGCATGAGCTCAGTAGGCTGCCTGATGCCGCTAATCCTAACATAGACCAGCCGGTATTACGCAAAAAATTTCTTCTATCCATAGTATTTATTGTTATGAGTTGATATTATTCTGTTTTATTTTATTGTTATACAATCTTAATGTCTTTCCTGATAACGGCGGTCACCATGAAACAACACTCTTTCTTTCTCTGTAGGATCTGTGTCACCGTACTGTTGCTGTGTCTCTTCAAGAAGTTTCATTAGTTCGGCCTGTTTCTCAGCGTACTCCGGTTTACCATATATATTGTTCATTTCCTTAGGATCTGTTTTCATATTATACATTTCCCATTCGTCTATATCATTATAGAAATGAATTAGTTTGAAATCTTGAGTACGTATTCCATAATGCCTTTTTACCATGTGTTCAGCAGGATATTCATAGTAATGATAATAGGCAGCCCTACGCCAATTTGCCGGAGTTTTGCCTTCGTTATCCCATATCGGCTTTAAAGAGATTCCTTGAATATCTTTCGGTATTTCTATACCGGCGTAATCGAGGAAAGTAGGAGCGAAATCTACATTCATGCAAATAGCGTTTGAAGTGCTTCTTGCTTTGATAGCTTTAGGGTAACGGATGATAAATGGCATACGTTGACATTCCTCGTACATGAAACGTTTGTCAAACCAACCATGTTCACCCAAGAAGAATCCCTGGTCGGAAGTATAAACAATGATTGTGTTATCTAATTCTCCTATTTCTTCCAAGTATTTTAAAAGGCGTCCAATATTCTCATCGACAGCTAATACTGTTGCCAGATAATCGCGCATATATTGTTGGTACTTCCAGCTGATGAGTTCTTTTTCATTCATGTTTCCTTTGCGGTATTCTGTAATTCGTTGTGCATAAGCTGAATCCCACTTTTCCTGCTCTGCGGGAGTCATGCGCATATACACTTGTTTGAACTTGTTGCTGTCCGGTAATGCCAATATCTCATTATGCTTTAATAATTTCAAATCCCAATCATCCCGTAGTGTATGGGCAATACTCATATCTTGTTCGTGGGCAGCACGGCCACGTCCGTCATAATTATCAAATAAATTGGACGGTTCCGGGAAAGTCGTATTATTGAAAATACCCAAGTAACGTTGTGCAGGCATCCAATCGCGATGCGGAGCCTTTTGATGATACATCATCATAAAAGGTTTGTTCTTGTCGCGTCCTTCCAACCATTGGATGGCTTTGTCTGTGATGATGTCAGTGACGTATCCTTGTTCTTGTATTTCTTTACCCATCTCGTGGAAGTCGGGCTGATAATAATCGCCTTGTTCTTCTTGTCCGCTGAGAATGCTCCAAAAATCGAAGCCTTGCGGTTCGGAAATAAGATGCCACTTTCCTATCATAGCAGTTTGGTAACCGGCTTTCTGTAGCAATTTTGGGAAAGTCTGTTGGTTACCGTCAAATCTGCATGCGTTGTCCGTGAAACCGTTTATGTGGCTGAACTTGCCTGTGAGGATACAAGCTCTCGAAGGACCGGATAGTGCATTTACCGCATAACAGTTATCCATACGAATACCTTCATCGGCTATACGATCCATATTAGGTGTTTGAATCAGGTTGCCACCGTAACAAGACATTGCTTGTGTTGTGTGGTCGTCCGTCATCATAAATATTATATTAGGGCGCTTGACCTCTTTTTTGTCCCCGCCGCATGAAGCAAGTGTTAATGCGGTAAGCGGGATTAATAATGCGGTTTGATTTGTTCTCATGATATGTCTTATTTATTTAATTTGAATATTTGTTGTTCATTATCTATCGTTATCTTCAAGAAATATATGCCATTGGACAGAGATTTAATGTTTATGACTGTTTTTTTGTTACTCTCTCTTCCGGTACGGATCGTTTTTCCGCTAATATCCATTAATGTCCATGCGTATTCTTTTGTCTCTGATAGCAGTATGTTGCATTGATCATTTGATATAAATGTGTGAATGGTTGTTTTATTTATGTTTTTATCGCAATTGTTGGTACTGCCGTTGTTTAGTTTTACACGATAGGTTTTACCATCACGAGCAGTCGGGTAATAAAGAGTGCTAATACCATTCTGGCTACTGACAGATATTTCACTGTTATCCTCTTTTGATTTTGTATAAACTCCATTAAGCTCAATAAGGATTTCGGATACTGTACTCTCCGCTTTTTCTATTTCTTCGTCAATCTGGTCATTATTAGCTGCGCTTGGTCTATTCATGTCGGGATTGCTGAAAGCTACTTCAGTCGTTCCGTCACATTCTTTAGTCATGACTAATAAAGGAATGTTTACTTTATGTATGTTACAAATATCTACTTCTTTATCTTTTTCGAAAATAGAAGCCGCCAATATTTTGTCATCTAAATGATAAATGGCATGAGCTGTTTTATCTTGCCTTAGTACTTTAATAGGTTGATTAATTTTGTATTGTGTGACTTGTTCGTCCGTCGGTTTAATCAACCATGTGTAATTATAGCTTTGTGGAGTAGATATGTCTGTACCGTGATTAATGAATGCGGTACAATAATTATCGTTCATTTTAAATTGCACTTTACCGTCAACAATATATGCATTACCAAAATTATCCTTAATGAGGGGATTTTTGTCGGACGTCATTTCTTTAGTTACGCTTTGTCCGTTTACAGTAATAGCACTATTATTTTGGATATTATTCTGAAATAAAGTGGTACAGAAATAAGGTGCATTTTTGGTATCTGTAATGTTACTTCCCATGCAGTATACTACATTTCCGAATACGAAAATGGATTTGTCGGCACGGAATGTTCCACTTATTTCTTTATCATGTATTTTATTGGTAAACATGGCGTGATTATCATCAAATCCAATTCCTCCCAAAAAAGTTTCATCAGAGAAATTACGGTGCTTACTTAAAACATTGTAGTCTAAATCCTCATCGGAAATATATCTGACTGTCGTTCCCGGAATATTTCTCCAATCCCATGTTTCGTTATTCTTCGTTTCATCAACAGTTAGTTTACAACTGCGATATCCGTTTATTAAATCGGTGTACTCTATATTTCCATAGCTAAGATAACGCCCGTATATATTTTCCGTACCGGAGCTTTCATAATCCCAGATGTAACTGCTGAATCCTTTTATTGTAAATACCCATTCCGGTTGTCGTACGATTAGTAAGCCGGAGTATGGCATATATTTCGTGCCTGTTGGATTTTTCTCAGCCTCGCCGTTGAGAGCTTCCGCATCTAATATGGCGGCTATTTCGCCATAAGTAGTGCAATAACAGATATCGGTCTTTGCACTGCTGATGTAATCTTTTACAATTTCATTCTCGGGATTCCATAAGCGTTTGACAGCTGCAATGACTTCTGCATCATTCTTAGATAAAGCGAGGTAAGCAAATGCCGGAATTAATTGCTGTAAAATCTCTGTTTGGTGTGGAAAGCGACCTCCCGTAGCTCCGGGTATATTGTATATTGCACTAAGAAACCGAAAATTCAATATGGCTTCTTTTAGATTTTGATAACTTTCTTCGTTCAAGGCAAACGGGGTATCGTGCAAAATATAGTATAGGAAACACCCAACATATAATACTTGGGGGTAATAAGCACTATAATATGGTCCGTGGTGATGATAACCCGAACCATCTGGCTTTAGCGAGCCAAGATATCCTTGAGCATGTGCCAATGCATTATTCATGTAGTTTTGAAATGAAATCAGAGCTGTTGTCCGTTCTCCCTCGTCACTAAGAGTTAATGCATAGAATAATTTGGGAATAGCTAGTGCACGGATATAATCGGCCAGTTCTCCCGGATTCTCAGGCGTAATATATGTAGTCCCGAATCTGGTGAACCAGCGTTCAGCATCGGATATTTTTCTTGCTAAATCAGTATCCAATTCTTTTCGTAGCATGAATGCTGAATGGAAATAACCGGCACTACGTAGCATTTCAAAACGGAGTGTTCCTAGTGAACTGCCGTCTGCCCATCCTTGGTCATAATACCAGTTAAGGAGTTCAAGAACTTTATCTTTGCTGGTAGTATTACCATTCTTTTTATAATCATAAGCCAGTTGTATCATGAGGTTTTCACCAATATCACGAGAACTGACTACTGTGGCACCATCTATTTGTTTATTATGATAATGGTCGTAGGGGAGTAGACCTGATTCTTTGATAACAGGTTTGCTTGACGTTCCGGTATTGATGCGTATGGTACCGTTATTGTTGATTGTATATTCTCTGTTTATTCCTTTGCTTATGTATGATGTGATAGATTTATCCCGTTGTTTATAAATGGAATTACTGTTATATTTATCATTTCCCAAATACCAATTATCCAATCTTTTTTCTATTTCTATAAATGCCGCTTTTTGAGCATTAGTAGGTGGCATTGGACTTGGATTTGGTATATTACGTACTTCCAGATAACTATCTATACCTTTGTTCTCGTTTACGGTATATTGGAAGTCTGACATTTTCTCCCAGGATACATTACTTGTAAACTCAAAGAAGTCAAAGAACAATCTTCCGCTTCCTTCCTTCGGAGCACATATTTTCATTATAGAAATGTTACCTTTGTCCGTGTCGGGTAATCCCATATCGTTGACATATTCCGCCCAAATGCATCTCCAACCTTCAAAGTTTAATTTTATCGGTAGACTACAGCAATTGTTGTTATTTGTTTTTTGAAAGTTTATTATAATGGAAGCGTTTGTCGGTGTGTCATTATATATCCAAAGTCTTATGCCTCCTTTTTTATCAGAAGATGTACTTGTGATGTTGGAATCTGTAACAGTTAATATGCTTCCTGCATTCCAGTCCCAGCATAGCGATGATTTTCCTAATTTTGCTTTTTCCTGACTAATACTAAGTATACCTTTGGATGCGTTCCAGCCTGTAGGTATATTACCTTCAAAAGAATAAAGACTATCTGCATTGATTGTAGTTAGAGGAAGTGCTAATAATGCAAATAGAACTATATTTAGAATGTGCCTTCTCATAGTTTCAGGAATATGATATTTTAATTGTAATATCCTTCCACAGGAAATCTTATTTCCTGTGGAAGGTGCTTCACCTTTTAACGGTTTAGCAGATAGTTAAGGTTGTATTTTTGTTTGTCAATTTTAACATTGAGCTCCAGAGCGTTTTCATCGAATTTCTTGTTCTTGAATTCTGCAGAAATCTTCGGGGCTTTTCCATCATTTACAGGATAAATAACTGTAATGTAACGGACAGCCTCGTCGCTGTCTTTGTTTACATTGAAAGCGACAGCTGTACGTTCTACTTTTTTACGATAGGCTGTTGAACGCCAACCTTCTTCAGGTTTCATGGTCATTTCTTTAGAACCAAAACATTGCAATGTCACATTACTGTTACCTTCAAATGCACTTGTCAGAGCGTTATTCTTTAAGTCTAAATTTACTTTACCCTCACATAATTGGAAGTGAACATCTACATTTCCTTTAGCCGAACCTATAGCTTCGTCTACGATTACAAAGAATTTGTTATCGACAAAGAAAATAGAACGTCTGTGCTTCAGATCTTTGTAACTTTCATTTTCTGTAACCAATATCTGCGTCTTGCTTTCACCATCCCAAAGTAATGTCTTGGAATTTGTCGTTTCCAGGTTCTTGTTGTCTAATGTTAACGTGTTGTGTACCATTGTCTGGCGGAACCAGTTCCTCCACTTCATTACTTCATCATCACCGGCGTATACATAGCTCCCTGAATCCGGAAATAAATTCTTTCCATTCATCCATAATTCGAATGTTCCATTATCCGGTTGGCAATGCCAAAAAGCTTTAGGACCGGCTTTTACAACCATAACTGTTGCTGGATCAGTCCATGCGTTACGGAAGATAAAGAATCCGGAAGTTTTAAATGCTTTGGATAAGTACGGAGGTAATTCGCCTTTCTTGCCATCTGTTGCAAAGTATTTGATATATGGGTTTTTAGGATATACTTTAGACCATTTCTTGAAGTCTTTGATTACTTCGTTTTTTGTTGTAATCTTAGCATCGCTGAAACAAGGATTGGTATAATCAGGAAAACAAAGATTCATGTAAATCATGATCATTTTTTCTACCATATCCAAGTAATGTTGAGGAAATTCGTTCTTGAATCCGTTTACGTCAGCAACTTGTATTGCTTTATAGAATATGTTGATAGCAGCAAGGTGGTAGTGTGGATCAAGTTCAAACTGGCCTCCGTCATCATAAACCTGTACGTCTATTTCTCTATTTAGAATATCAATCCCACTTTTTCTCCATGACATAGCATCTTTGAATTCCGGAAAGAATGCTCCGGCATAAAGCATACGTTGTGCTTCGAACAAGAGATGATTCCCTTGATCTGAATAGTTACTCAGGATATGAACAGCATGTTTATGGTAATTTACCAGGAATTCGGTCAGGAATTCAGGTGTGAAATTAGGAGAATCTACAAAATAGAGGAACTGCCCTGTTTGGTCTTGCAGGCGGTTACTTACTTCTAATGGACGCCATGCAAAGCGAACATTTTCTGCCGCGCCTTTAATTTCTCCATCGCTGACTAGTTCATACTCATCTTTTTTAACCTTCACCAACGGATTTTTTTTGATCCAGTCCATGTATTGATATACCCATTCTTTGGCATATTTCTCATCACCGGATACGCGATATGCTTTCCCCATTGGAGTAAACCATTTATGACGATGGAGCTGCCAACGCAGTTCATTGTCTTTAACCGGCCAGTATTGCCAGTTAATATCTTTTCCGTAATTGAACGATGGTTGATATCCTTTGTGTACAAAGAATGTATGTTCTAATGCATCATCTGCCCACTTCTGCTCTTGTTTGCTGATTTTTACTTTACTCAAGTCCGTAATATCAGGGTGGTGTACATTAGTACGGTGACGATAATAAGTGAGTAACGCTTTTGCCGCATCTGCATCTTTTCCTTCTTCATGCAAAGCTTTAACTTTCTCTAGTCCGGGATAATCAAGATTAAGTAAGGGGAAAACCTCTGTTCTTAATTCTTGTGCGTTAGCTTTACCTGCGAAAAGAATGACTGCAAGCAAAAATAGATATTTAAGTGTTTTCATCGTTGGTTATTTTAAGTCTTTATAGCTAATTCCTTTTAAATCCATGTATCTTTTTAATGCTTCCAAATAATAATAGTCTGCATAATTTAATGGAGTATCGATTTCAGAGCCGTTAGGTAGCGAACCGGTAGAATGCATCAGGATGAATCCTTGATTTTCTCCGTCTTTTGCCAAATAAGTGTCACTTGAAAGGCTTTTCAATATTTTCTCTGCGTAATCGAAATATTTTTGCCCGTCAGCTGCCATTGTGCTCATCTCCAACATTGCAGAAGCTACTATGGCGGCAGCTGATGCGTCACGGGGTGTCTCCGGAGAATCAGGCGCATCGTAGTCCCACAAAGGAATCAGGTCGTCTGTTTTAACACGGGTCATGATTAGGTCAGCCACTCTTTCTGCGAAATTCAAGTAAGTTGTATCTTTCGTCTCACGATAGCAAGAGGTATATCCGTAAATTGCCCATGCTTGTCCGCGTGCCCATGAAGAATCGTCGTTTTTTCCTTGATGTGTTTGTTTACGTTCTACCGTGCCATCATTGTTATAGCTAACAAGGTGATATGAAGACGCATCCGGGCGAAAATGGTTTTTCAAAGTAGTGTTGGCGTGTGTTATGGCTATGTTTTTATATTTGGGATCACCGGTTTGACGGCTTGCATAAAACAGCAAGTCTAAGTTCATCATATTATCAATGATAACTGGAAAATTCCAAGTTCCGAAATCCCATGAACGTATACAACCGATAGTCGGATTAAAACGGCCTATTAAATTATCCGCTGTTTGAATTAAAGCGGGAGGCACCGTATCGTTCGGGGCAAGGCGTTCTGCGTTGCCGTAGCTGCAATACATCATAAATCCGAGATCATGTGTTCCTTTATAGTTTTTGACCGGATTTAGCATATTGGTATATTTTATAGCTTGATCTTTGTAATAACTATCTCCTGTCAGTTCATATGTATACCATAGACTACCGGGGAAGAATCCGCTTGTCCAGTCATGAATACTACTACAAAAGCGTCTTTGTCCTATTTTCTGGGTTGGGATGATACGTAGAGAATCTTTGAACATTGCCGGGTCTTTATCCAACTGCCTGCAAAGGAAATCCATGTCATATCCTGTCCAGATAGAACGTGGTAACTTGCCGGAATCCGCGATCTCTTCCGTTGTGAATTTCATTTGATAAGATGCGGCGTCGATTCCTTTTTTCAACCAGCCGTAATCTTCTTTAGGTGTTTGTTTGCACGCGGCAAACGTAAGTAACGCAAGTGATGCGCAAAGAATAAGATTCTTCTTCATACTTATTAAATTAAGAGTTAGCTATTGTTTATAATTTCAATAATGCAAATATAAACAGTCGCTAACTCTTAATTATTTAGGAATGTTGAAAGGAATAGAATGCGGGTATAAATGCTATTAATTTTGTTGAATTTCCTATTAATATTGTCACCCGCGTCTACTTTTAATATATTCAGTAGGTAAACAGCCGAAATATTTCTTGAAACTGGTTGCGAAATAGGATGGGGTGTTGAAGCCTACCATAGTACTTACTTCCGATACTGTATAGCGCCCGTCTTTTAACAGTTTGCAAGCCTCGTTGAATCTTATCTTACGGATAAAATCAATGGTCGATTCTCCGGTAATGGCTTTCAGTTTTAAGTGTAAATTAGAACGGCTCATATTCATCTCACGGGCGAACTCGTCCGTAGAGAATTCAATATTATCCATGTTCTTTTCAACGATGGCTACGGCACGTTTTAGTAATTCCTCGTCCATTGCGTTGAATGTGATCTTTTCCGGTTCTACTTCCAGGTTTTTGGAATAATGCTCAAAGATACGCCTGCGCGTACGGATCATATTTTGTATTTTAGCTGTCAGAACGGAAAGGGCGAATGGCTTGGGTATATAGTCGTCAGCACCTACCTGTAAGCCCTCCAACTGATCTTTTATGTCGATTTTTGCGGATAATATAATAACCGGGATATGGCAAGTCCGTATGTTCTGCTTTATTTGTTTACACATTTTTATACCGTCCATTACAGGCATCATCACGTCGGTTATGATAACATCTATATCTTCATTGTTCTTCAAGGCCTCTAATCCTTCTTCACCGTTTTCCGCACGTATGACAGTATATAAAGAAGCCAAACCGTCGGATAAGTATTGAGATATTTCCTGATTATCTTCGACAATCAATATTTTCCCTTTTTTCTTTTCATTGCCTTCTTCCTGAATCTCTTGTGCCATTTCCGTTTCCAGATAGAATGTTTCTTTGGTGTTGATAGAATGTTGGGCAACTTCTTTCTCGTTTTCCTCTTCCGCAGTCTTTATCTCTTCCGGTTTATACAAGGATTCGTCTTGTGGAATGTAAACCTTAAATGTACTGCCTTTATTAACCTCACTGTCTAAGGTTATTTTTCCATGGTGAAGTTCTATTAATCTTAGTATCAAAGACAGACCGATGCCACTACCCGAATGATCACTGTTCACCTGATAGAAACGCTCAAATATCTTTCCTTGTTTTTCTTTTGGAATACCGATTCCCGTGTCGCTGATTGTAATTACCAAATTGTTGTCTTCTTCTTTCAACCCTACGGTTATGCTACCGCCTTCATCTGTGAATTTGAATGCGTTCGATAATAGGTTGTTTACTATCAATTCCAAGTAATTGGCATCGAAAAGAAATTCCTTTTCGCCAATTTCGGAGTTGAATGAATAGTCTATGTTTTTACGGCGCGCCAGTTTGTCGTAGAACATAAAGTTTTCATCAATGAGCTTGTTTATATTGCCTTTTGCAACCTTTAATTCAAAAACACCGAGTTCGGCACGTCTGTAATCCATCAGCTGATTAACCAAATGAAGCAGGCGGTTGGCATTGCGTTGGATATGTTGTAATTGACCTCGCGTCCATTTATCACTCACGCGGTATAATAGTTCTTGAAGCGGAGCAAGGATTAATGTCAGCGGAGTACGCAATTCATGGGAAATATTAATGAAGAAACGCATTTTCATTTGGTTGATTTCTTCTTGTTTGTCTTTCTCCATTCGTTCCATCTTTATTTCTGCTTCCATGCTCTTTTGCATCCAGAAGTATCTGAAAATAAATATCACAAGTCCTGCTCCTGCAACGATGAATAATAGTATAGCCCACCATGTTTTATACCAAACCGGTAGAATGACGACTTCCAGCTCAGTGGTGGTGTCATTCCATTTTCCATCGCTATTAGCTGCTTTTACTTTAAATATATAAGTACCGTGAGGCAAATTGGAATAAGAAACGGTACGTTGATCAGTTACATAATACCATTCTTTATCATAACCTTCCAGTTTGTAAGCAAATGTGTTATGTTGTCCGGATATATAGTTGGATACGACAAACTCCAAGGAGAATGCAGACTGTGATGCTTTTAGGGTAATAGACGGGGTAATGCTTATTTCCTTATCTAATATACCGGTTTCGTCATCAGGGTGAACGCTTTTGTTGAATAGTTTAAGATCGGTGATAACTACCGGAGGAGTGTAAGGGTTGTCCATTAATAATTCCGGGCGGAATATGGTAATACCGTTGATTCCTCCGAACATCATGTCTCCGTTAGAGGTCTTACAATATGAATAGTTGTTGAATTGATTACTCTGCAAACCATCTGTCTCGGTAAAGTTCCTAAAGTTTCCGGTAGAAGGAGAATAGCAGGCCAATCCTTTGTTTGTGCTCATCCACAGACGCCCGAATGAGTCTTCCAATATTCCGTAAATAACGTTGTTGGGAAGACCGTCTTTAGTTGTAAAGTTTTTGATTTCTTTTTTTGTTTCATTGACTTGATAAAGCCCATGACGGGTTCCTACCCAATACTCTCCGGGTCTTTTCTCCATAATGCAGTTTACAAAAGCTGTAGAAAGTATGGAGTCGTTATCTATGATGTTTTGTTTTTCTAAAACAGTTCCGTTGGTCTTGTAGGTAGATAAACCGTTTTCACCTCCAATCCATAGTCGTTTCTGTGAGTCTTTGAATAATACAGTGATTCGGTTGTTTTTGATTTTATTGCCTTGATTATCTGTCGGAATCGGATGAAATTCTTTCTTTTGCGGATCAAATAATACGAGTCCGTTTAATGTACCCAATAGCAGGGTATTGTTATCTCCGGGTAAGATTGCATAAACATTTTCATCCGTCAGGTTACAGCTTTTTGGAGTATAATGATTGACTTGTTTGGATTTACGGTGTAATACGCTTAATCCTCCGGTATGAGTACCTATATATACTAAGTCATTCTTTTCATCAATATATACGGCTTTTATATTATTTGACGCAATACTGGATGGACTTCCTTCCTGAAGCATATAGTGGGTAAAGACCTTAGTGTTCGGATTATAAAGATTCAGTCCTCTGTCGTTTGTGCCGATCCATATATTTTTATCCTTGTCCTCTACGATGCAACTCACTACATTGTCGTTTAGTGAGTTATGGTAGGGTATTTGCTTTAGGTGTTTGAAACGGTTTTTTAGAGGGTGATAGTAATTCAGTCCTCCGAAATAAGTACCTAGCCACATTCCTCCCTGCGAATCAAGGAAGAGGGAACGAATCGAGTTTTGTGATAAACTCCTGTTGTCCATCGGGTCATAGCTATATTTATAAAAGGAATCGGTAGACTCCCAATAGATATTAAGGTTATTGAAAGTTCCCACCCATAGTTTGTTTTGTGCATCCAATGCCAACGAGCGGATATAGTTGCTGCTTATACTTTTAGGGTTGTTGGGATCATGCTGGTAATTCTTGATGGTATTTGTTTTCGGATTAAACAAATACAGTCCTCCACCTTCTGTTCCGATCCACAGGCGACTTTCGGATTGAAAAAGAACTGCCTGAATACGTTTTCTCTTTAATTCGTCGGAGACGAAGGTCAGTTTGTTGTCGTTAAGATGGTATTGATATAAACCATTCTCTGTTCCTATATATAAAAGATCGTTTACTTTAAGCATACATACGGCAATCAGAGTCTTTAGCTCATTATTGACCGGCATATCGACAAATTTCATGTCTTTTGTGTCAAAACATAGAATCCCTTTATCTGTCCCAATGAACAACAGGTCTTTTCCTATTTCTTCTATGGCATTGACTTGTAATTTATTTCCGTTGATTTCATAACTGAAATTACTGAACTTATCCTTTTCATCATCATAAAAAGATAACCCTTCACGGGTTCCTATCCAAATTCTGTCTTTACTGTCTTTTTTAATAATTCTTGCTATTTCGTTGGCGATGCTGTTCGGATTGTCGGATTCATTGCGATAAACCGTGAACATATAGCCGTCATATTTATTTACTCCGTCATAAGTGGCGAACCACATATTCCCCTGTTTGTCTTGTGCAATGGAAAAGACGGTGCTTTGTGATAACCCTTCATTAATAGTGATACGTGAGAAGTTGATAGGTTCTGTTTCTACTGCTAATAATGACGTGTTTACGGCAAAAAGGGAGATAAGTATGAAATATAAGGTTAAAGTTCTGTTCATTCTACACATAAATTCGTTACTTTCTTTTTGCCAAAGATAATGAATCTCCTTTATAAGTTGCAATAAATTTACAGGATTTTGAGGTTTTGTATCTATCATTTTGGTATTTTATGTGAATTGTACAGAGCGAGTTAGACAAACTTGATATAGTATTCTACAGAATTGACAGACCTTCGTTGACACAATAGTTGTTTGATACAAAAGTGGAAGCGTTTTGCTTTAGTGTGTCCTATCTTTGTTTCATCCGATAAATGTATTAACCAATAAAAAAGCTATGGATAGAAAAGCACTATTATTTGTTTTGATTTTATGTTGCACTACTTTTCTCAGTGCACAAACGTATAGCCCCTCTGATCTTTCTATTAAGGGGAAGGCTCCCAAGGGAATAACGATAAAGGACAACGCTCTTTATATTGCGTTTTCCGGTGACAATAAAGTTGTTAAAACATCTTTGGACGGAAAAACAACTTTGTTGGAAATTACCGGATTAGGTACTCCGTTTGATGTGGACTGTGATGCTCAAGGACGGATATGGGTGGCGAATCGTGGCGCAAAAAATGTAAAAGTGTTCGATGCCGATAAGAATGAACTTAAAACCATCTCTTTCGATGAAAATGTGAATGGGGTGGCAGTAAGAAGTAACGGCCTCGTCTATATTGCAACCCTTTTGGCTGTACACGTTTACGATGCCGAATTTAATTTGAAGGAAAAGATAACGAAATTGAGTGCCGATAAGTTTAGGGAGGTACGGAAGGTTTATTTTGATCAATCGGATAATATGTACATTGTTGATAAGAATACAGGTACTTTGAAGATCTCTTCCTATGCCAATGAATCAGGGCAGGTTGATTGGATGATAAAGAAAGAGAATGGTAAAAATGTTTATAACCGTTTGGCGAGCATGACTTCTACCTCTAACGGCAATCTGATAATTTCTGCCGATGAACAGGTCGAAATGGGTATCTATCGTTTTGGAATTGACGGCATTTTTAAGGATAACATCGGTGAGAAGGGAACTACCGGGACTTTCAATGCTCCTTACGGTCTGGCGGTAGATTCGAATGATAATCTGTATATTGCGGATTCAAAGAACGATGCAGTAATCATGTGGAAAGCGTCTGATATAACTGCTCCCGTTGTTGCTAACTTAAAATTGGATAATATAACCCGCTCGACTGTTGATTTATCTCTTCTGACAGATGAGCCTGCTACTGTTTATTGGGCGATGGACGATGCGGATGGGGAAACTCCCGCTGTTGAGGCTGTAAAGCAAGGTGAGAGATTTGAAGTTAGCGAAGCCAATACGCTTGTGCGGAAAACGCTGACCGTTGGTTCTGTCTCTAATCAGAAGATATATCTGGTGTTGGAAGACAAATCCGGAAATGTAAGTGATGTTATTGCTACGGATGTTTTCTCAACCGGATTACCTTTGGCACTGAATTATTTATTCCCCTTGTCAAAGACTGCCGATGCCGTGACGATGGAAACGGTAGCTAATGATAACGGAACAGTTTACTGGATGATAACGGAAAGTGCGGTGACACCTTCCATTTCCGATATAGAGAATGGCACGGGTGCTGTGGCTGCCGCACATGTGGATAATGCAAAGGCAGGCGAGAGAACTACTTTTGAAATTCCGGGACTTACGGCGAAACGATATTATGTGTATGCTTTCTTGAAAAGCGGAAGTGATAATAGTGCAGTGCTTAATGGTGTAATCATGCCGGCAGGCGATGCGGAAAAGATTTATCAACGTTATTTCTCTTTGTTGGTGGGCGAGAACCCGGATTACAGTAATGCACAGGTTGTTGCACGTTATCAGGCTTTACGTTCCGGAGTGACTACCGCCCGTCAGAAGTTGGCTTCTTATCAATGGGAAGAGGGGCTTGAACCTTTCGACTTGTCTAGTAATAATACAAGTAGCAGTACAGAACTTCGTGACTTGTTGGGTAACGTATTGTTGCCTTTGGCATTGAGTTATCAATTGGAAGGTCCGGCAGAAACTCCGAATGCGGATTATCACAATCCGCAGGTACTGCAAGAAATAGTGGGATTATATGATTATCTGGAAAAGAGAGGGTTTGTAACGAACAGTGCATTGGAGTTTTCCACTTCCGGACCTTACTTGGGGCTTGCCGGTTATTTTTATGCAAATATATTGATGCGTGAAGAGCTTCAACGTAGCGGGCAATGGCAGGTAGTGAGCGATAATATGAAGTGGGCTACCCGTATGGTGACGGATAATGTGGAAGGTTTGAATGATGATAATAAGATATGGGGAGCAGCAGTGGAACACAACGGAAGCCGTTCGGACGGAGTTCGTACCATCTATCACAACCGTTTGATGACGCTGGCTTGTCTGACGGATGATGAGTTGACGCGTGAAGATGACTTGGAATATCTTCGTCGTACGCTTGAACAGAACCTGAAATTGAATTCGGCGTGGGATGGTTTTATGAAACCGGACTTCACCGGGTATCATCATTATGGAGTTTGGGGAAATGCATATAATATCGATGCTTTGCATACTTCTTGCCAAATGGCGATGTTGCTGAAAGATACTCCGTATGCCTTGAGTGAGAGTGCGGTCGATAACTTGGCAAACAGTCTGTTGGCTTTCCGTCAGTATAGCGGTAAGTACGACGTTTCTCGCGGACTGTGCGGGCGATTCCCGAATCAGTTGAACACATTGCTTGGCAATATGCCTGCTTTTGCTTACTTGTATGAAGTGCTTGAAGGAGAAATGAAAGATCGTATCGGAGGTGCATTCTGCCGTTTGTATGATCCGGCTTACTCCGGTGTAATGGACAATACGGTTAAAGACGTGAAGAGTGATATTTATTTCCATGGCGGTATGCAGACCGTACAACTGATGAATGCTTTGAAAGCTAAAGATCTGACTGATGATGAAATGTCCGAAAGCAACCGTACTTATCCTTATGCGGCTATGCAGGTGCACCGTCGTGGGGAATGGATGGCTGCTGTGAAAGGATATAGTAAATATGTATGGGACTTTGAAACCAATAGCGGACAGAATTGGCTGGGACGCAATCAGAGTGCAGGAGGTCTTTCATTGTATGCTACAAAAGATACGGAAGGGGTAGTGACCGGTGCTGCAAGCGGTCTTGGATACAACGGTTGGGACTGGGTACACGTACCGGGAGCAACGGTTTTAAATATGTCTTTGGATGATATTGTCAAAGAAGCAAAGGCTTTTGAATGGGCAAAGTTCTCTCCTCAATATTTCTCGGGCGGTGTGTCTCTGGAAAAGAAGCATGGCGTTTACGGGATGATTTACAACGATATCCGTCAGGCGTATGATTATGATAACGGACGTAAATGGTTGGGAGTTAAGTTGTCTGCCAATAAATCCTACTTCTTCTTTGATGATGAGATCGTGGCTTTGGGTTCCGCTATCAATAACACTCATGCGGATTACGATGCTCATACCACTTTATTCCAGAATGAGCTGGCAAGTGCAGACACTCCGCTTTATGTGAATGGAGAAGCAAAAACCGGACTTTTCGTAGAGGAGACTCAAACAACAAATGTTCCTTGCTATCTGACGGATGCTGTGGGCAACGGATATGTGATACCGGATGCAAAAGGGCTGACCGTAAAGCGTTCGGAACAAATATCAATGAAAGACGGTAACTTGAGCGAAACGAAAGGTAACTATGCAAAAGCATGGTTGAATCACGGTAAGGAAACAAACGGCAGTTACGATTATCTTATCTACGTGGGCGGTGCGGACAAAGTGAAAGCTATGAGTGGCACTCCCGTACTTCCTTATACTGTGCAGCAACAAGATGAAAAGGCGCATGTGGTGTATCATGCCGGAAAGAAATTGAAAGGATATGCCTTGTTCCAGGCTGTTACAGACTTGAATGATAACTATATCGTAGCAGCGACCAAGCCTTGCATGGCAATGATTGAGGAGACGGGAGAAAAGAATATAACGATCAGTGTTTCCAATCCTGAACTTGGATTCTATCCGGAAGATAAGTTCCCGTATCAGGTGTGGAGCATCGACGCGGACAAGAGATTCTTGGATAGTGAAGAACAACCGGTTGAAGTGACGTTGAAAGGCGAATGGACGGTTGATGAAACCAATCCGAAAGTAGAACGTATAGGATATGATGCGGATAAGAACGAGACGACACTTCGTTTTAACGGGATGGATGCCGAATCTTTGGAAGTACGACTGAGCAATCAGAATACGTCGGGCATGTGTGCTTCTCCCGAAGCAGTATCCTTTACCTGCTATCCGAATCCGTTTACCGACCGTTTGACGTTGGACTTTGCTGATAATACGGATGCTGTCCGTCAGGTAGCATTGGCGGATGTTTCCGGGCGTATTGTCTATTCTGCTGCGACGGGCAGTGCCGCCCGATTGGTTATCCCGACCGCTTCATTAGCGCAAGGTGTTTATATCTTGCTGATTAACGGTCAGGCTACAGGAGAGAAATTGATAAAGAGATAATGTAGGTGTTAGTTTATATCCGCTTACGTTTCATCTCTCATAAGGGAGTGGCGTAGGGGAGTTCTTGATGAGTCCGGTGAGCGTATATCTTAGATATAGCTTTCACCGGACTTCTTAATGTTTTTCTCCTTAGTCCTATCGTGGTATCTCAGGGAGATTAAGTGTTTTTGTCCTGAAGGTTTAATCGTCTGACAACTGTCAGACGACTGTTTGACATTTGTCATACACATGACTGACAACTGTCGGACGATCGTTTGACAACTGTCATACGATAAATAGGTAAAGAGGAAAATGCTAAACCTTAAGGACGAATCTTGTTAATCGTAAGGACGAGAAGCATAAAACCCACGCTTGTATCACACAAACATGGGCTTGAATCGAGAATACTAATGTTTTATTCAAGAAAAAAATACGGTCCTTTGTTTGCAAACGATAGGAGTTTGTGAACAAAGGACCGTATGTTGAAAAACAGACTCTGCTACGGAATGTGTAAAAAGTCAAAGCATCCAAGTTTCCCCGCTTGAGCGGGGATTAAGGGGTGTGTAATCTTTCTTTGATTATTAAACTGTTGGAAAAGTCACACACCCCCTACCCCCGCTCAAGCGGGGGAATTGAGATAGTTTTGACACAACCTCATTTTCCCGATAAAATAATGGATAGGGATAAAAGTGAATAAAACAAAAGAGGTCAATCTTTGGTAAGATGACCTCTTCGTTATTCTTATTTGCTATTACTTCTTATTTCACAGCAACTTTAGTAGTAACAGAGCTACCGTCCGCCATGATAAGACGTACTAAATAGATACCGTTTGTGATACCATTCAGGCTTACAGTATTGGCAGGTTGAGCTACTATCATTGCACTCTGACCGGCAATGTTGTATAATTCAACTCTGGCTACTTCTTCAGCGTTTACAATATTCAACTCACCGTTGGCAACGAAAGCGGCTGCTTTTGTTGTTTCGTTGCTGATGATTGAGTTAGGATCGGTATCTACTGTAATCTTGAAGTTACGGATACGGATTTTAGTTTGTTTATCACCGGGGGTTGAAACACTTTCTACTTTTGCTGCCTTAAATGCAATTGTCACACCCGGATTGTTGATTGTTACCTTTTCATTGATAACTGCCAATAAGTTTTCAGTCAATTCTCCATCGGCAGGATTTAATCCGACTTGGTCTTCCGGAACAAGTTGTGATTTGATGGTTGTCCATGTTGCAGTCTTTACATCGTCCACGTAGTCTGTAGAGTAAAGTAGGTCTACGTTCGAGATCTTTTGGTCTATTGCTTCACGTCCTATCTGGAAGTTGATATATTTGTCTCCTGTTGCAGAGAAATCGATCTTCGGGGAAACAAACCAAGTAGTATTCTCTTTTGATTGTTTGTTGTCGGTCCATTCCATTGTATTAGGAACTTGTCTTTTGTTTCCTTCCGTATTCTTGTTTGCCAATACAGTAAACTTACGGTCGCCTGCCTCTGAAATGGAAACCCATCCGTTCAAATCAAGGTTTGCAGGGTCTTCTTTGTAACTGCCTGCGTTTGTAGAATCAAAACCGGGAACAAAGGTAGAGTCTAACACATTGATAAGTTCTGCTTTGTAAGCCCATTTTGCTTCGTATGGCAGCTGTGCGTTTATTTCTTTTTCTTTTTCTGTTACTTTAAATTGAGTAACTCTTATTTTAGCTTGGCTACTTCCCTTAGAAAAGCCTTCGGTAGCTTTGTCTGCTTTGATTGCCAGATAAACAGAAGGGGCAACCACTTCCGTTATAACAGTAACCTCGCTCATGGCAGTAGCTTTCATACCTGTTCCCGGCAAAATATTTGCTTTTAGCGAAGTCCACTCTGTTGTTTTGGGGTCTCCGGTGTAGTCGGTAGTGTACAATACCTCCAAGCGGGATGACAGTTGGTCGTCTGCATTTTTTCCACATTTGAAAGAGATTGTCTTAACGCTTTCATTTCCAAAGTTTAAAGCCGGTGATATCAAGAATGACGTATTGATAGTAGGGTCTTGTTGAGCATCCACAAACTCCATTGTATTCTCAATCGGTTTTTTGCTTGATACGCCGATATAAAATGGGCGTGACCCTGCCGTCTTTACAGATACCCAACCTCCCAGATCGTATAATGATTGGTCGGCAGTCGGTTTTCCGGCTTCAGCGTCCGTTACTTCTCCGTCAGCGTTGAGAGCTTCGGCTTTGTATTGCCAGTTAGCTGAATAAGGTAGCGCTTCCTGTGCAAAAGTTGTTGTTGCCATTGCAACAGCAGCAATAAGGGCATAAATTTTCTTCATGGTCTTATAAATTAAATTATTTAATAATGATGTTGTTTAAGTTTACGTTCTGTTTCTCTCTTTCTTTGTAGTTCCATTTAATGAAACGGGCATCACTGCTTACCGGACAAGTAAACTGGCTGTCCATTGTCAGTTTATTATCAAACCCTTCAATGTTTTTCCAATTGATACCGTCGGCAGATGTCATGACTTCAAATACTCCTTTAAAGGTATCATCACCTTTACCTACCAGGTTAAGATCGAAAGATACTTCTTTCGCTTCTCCTTCAAATGCGACAATGAAACTTACATTGTTATTGCCGAAGCGTACTACTGTCGGTTTACTTTCATCGGTTCCGGCATTTACCCAACCTTTGGTTTCGGGAGTCCATACGGCAGGAACCGTCTTGGAGAATTCCAGGTTGATGGGAAGTGGAGCCGGAGTAAGTTTCTTCACCTTTATTTCCCATTCTTTGGAAGAACCGTTGTTTTTGTTGACCGTAACCGTTTGCGGTTCTGTGAAGTTCTTGCTCAAACCGTTTGCCAAAGAACACCCGCTAAGCAATTTATATTTAAACTTAACGTTCTTCAGGTTTACATCGCTTCCGGCGATAACTTCTATTTTGGAAGTTCCTTCTTTCACATTCTTGATACTTCCGTCCGCCATTCCGCCTTCAATCGTGAACTTGGAAAAGCCTTGTGCGGATACTGTAAGTGAAAGGCATGCTATTGCTGCAACAGCAGTAAGTTTTTTGATTAATTTCATAACTGTTCTTATTTATAATAATTCTTATTCTTCATCTTCCCAAAATCCTTGACGACGTCTTGAATAGGCGGCTCCGGGATTGGCAGGCTTCTTGTTTCCCAAGTCTGTCGGTGATGTGGCGATTACTTCACTTTCCATTTCTATAATCTCAATCTCAGGTTTGATATATTTGTCAGCTTTCATAATTTACTTGTTTATTATTTAATGACTACTTTTTGATTCTTAATCACATAAATGCCTTTAGCGATGC
Organism: Bacteroides sp. OM05-12; assembly: GCF_003438995.1. Classification (GTDB taxonomy): domain Bacteria; phylum Bacteroidota; class Bacteroidia; order Bacteroidales; family Bacteroidaceae; genus Bacteroides. The sequence continues at coordinate 16,899 of NZ_QSUN01000007.1, read as the reverse complement.
CTGAAACAGTATTATTACCATTCATCAGTTCAATATCCTTAACTTTTTGTCCGTTCAGATTATATAACTGTACAAGCTGTGCTTTGTCTGATATAATATGTAACAGACCGTTCTCGGAGGTAAATAGGAGGGAACTGTTGTTTATATGTTCGCTTACATTTGTTGTTCCGCCTCCACCTGTTCCACGGGTAAGTTTATCCGGAGTTTTCTGGCTGCCATCGTTGGTGATGTAAGCCCGGAAAGCAGGAATCGTATTGTCTGAAGTCCCTATTGCGAATCCCGTACCTGTCGGGTCGAGTATATAAAGACCGGTAGCATCCGGTATATTGGTAAATGTACCTTTGAAAGTATAAGCTCCGTGCGTCACAGCAGGCTCGGCAATAGTGACCGGTATTTCTGTCCCCGTGAAGTTTTTTGTTCCATTGCTTGTTATGTCAACAATATAAGGAGTATTGGCTTGTACGCTTGTTCCTTCTTCCAAATCATTGAAATATACTGTTGTACCTGTACTGTTGGTAAATTCTTGTACCTTGATACCTTCCGGAAGGTTTGTTATAGGGAAAGGCAAACAGAGTGAACCGGAACCTGTGTAGGGATAGTTACGTTCATAAATCACGGTTCCCGATATGGGGTATTGGGTATTGAAGAAAGGATGGTTGTCGGTAATACGGATTTCACTTTCTGCAATTCCGTTTTCTCCATTGATTTTAACTACATTCTTCCAAGTGTTCGGAGCTGTTGCATCTTGATTTATATAGATTAGGCAATTTGGATTCTTATTGGCATTCAATGTCGCGTCAGATGGTATTGCAATTGCTGTAAGGTCGAGGCTTGTAATATCGGCAAGACTCAATCCGGCAAGTTGCTCTGCTGTCCATTCTCCGGTACATTTCATTGCACCGTCTGCATCAGTGGTATGAGTAGCTCCGGTAATAGTGAAATTAGCAATGCGTAGTTTGCCTGTCATGGGGGAGGTGATTTCTGTTTTCATAGTTCTGACAGCTATAACAACAGATGGTGCTACAAGATCTGTTGTGGCAGATATGGAGAGCATTTTGCTGGCTCCGACCCCTACTTGTCCATTCGGAATTAGATTTTCTTTCATACTAATCCATGTTGCAGTCGAGACATCTCCAGTGTAGTCAGTAGAATACACCAATTCCAGTTGTGCTACGATATCTTCTTTCTCTCTTCCGCATCGTAAAGATATCTTTTTACTTGTATTTTCAGGGAAGTTGAATATAGGAGAAATCATATATGAAGTTTCATTTGTTACTGCAGTGTAATTATACTCCATTGCGTTGGAAACTTCTACCTTTTTTTTATTATTATCTGTTGTTGTGGGTATGTAAAATAATTTATTTCCTGCTGTAGCAATAGACTCCCATCCTTCTAAATTATAATATTTTTGGGGATCATTTTTTAGGGTATTAAGGTTTATATTTTGATCCTTAAATACTCCATTAGCATCGATATATTCTTCTTTATGTTTCCAAGTGGCAGTATAAGGGATTGTCTTAATTTCTTTTTCTGTAACAGTAAATTCGGTTATTCTTATTTGTGCTTGCTTTTCACCTACTCCAAAGTTCTCAGTAGCTTTATATGCTTTGATAGCAATATGTATAGATGGTGCAGTTATATTTGTAGTAATGATAACATTTCCCATTACGTCAACTTTTAAACCAGTTTGAGGTAAGATATTTGCTTTTAATGATACCCACTCGGTAGTTGCGGCATCTCCTGTGAAATTTGTAGTGTATACAATCTCAAGATTAGATGACTTCTGGTCGTCTTTATTCTTTCCACATTTGAAAGAAATCGTTTTTATACTTTGGTTGCCAAAATAGAGTGCCGGTGAGATCAGAAATGCAGTTTGAGAAGGTGATTGTTGTCTATCACCAAATTCCATTGTGTTCTCAATTTTATTGCCACTAGATAAAGGTACAAAAAATAGTCGCTCTCCTTCTGTATTGACAGATGTCCATCCTCCTATGTCCCAATAATTTTGATTCGCATTCCATTTACCAGCATTATTGTCATCGGGAACACTTACACTCCCATCATCACCAATATATTTATTTTGATAATTCCAATTTGCAACATAAGGCAATGACTCTTGTGCCTGTATTGCCACTGCCATTACAGCTAGTAATATTAATAATTGTATCTTTTTCATGATAAAATGTTTTTAAAGTTATTAGACTTCAGTGTTATGGTGCTTTATTTTATTGTTCTGAATGAGAGTGAAGAATCCTTGCCGTTTATTGATTCGACCGGATTCTTCACTTATTTGGAATTGTAACTGAATAATCCGTTACCTATCGTGTATATCCCGGATTTTGGTCAGTAATCTTATTATTGATCTGTAACTCTTCCAAAGGAATAGGGAACAATTCATGCTGGCCGGAAACAAAGTTCTTGTAAGCAGGATAGGCATCGGCTTTCGCTGTGTTGTGGTCAGTATCTTGCTTCCCGAATACCTTCAGCACTTTATCTAAGATACCCCAACGAATTAAGTCATACTTACGTTGTCCTTCAAATGCCAACTCCAAACCGCGTTCCCAATAAAGAGCAGTACGGAATTTACCGGCTTCATTACTGTCGTCAATAATCATACTACCGTCTTCTGCCACCAAATCATATACTTTGGGAGCTTTATAGAATTCCGCATAATTGGATGAATTGATTTCAGTTGCTCCTGCACGTCTTCTTACTTCATTCAATAAATTCCAAGCTTCCCCGGTATTTCCGGTTTCATTATATGCTTCGGCTGCCATTAATACTACATCGGCATAGCGAAGTACGCAATAGTTAACGTCTACATTGTTAGGGTCTTTATAACCGATTGGCATCCATTCTCTACGCCATTTGCCCGGAGTGTAGTTTGCTCTGTTTACTACCGGAGGATTCTTTGTCGGTATCAAGTCACCGTTTGCATCCTGATCTTCTACACCACTTGTCATTTTGTATTTATAATAAGGAGCTTCTGTATGTTCCTTCTTAACTTTATTCCAATAGTAGAAAGTTGTGCTGATAGCGACATCACGACGTGCATCCTGGTCTTCATAGAAATCATACCATGCAGGTACTACCTGGAAGAATGCATTGGCACGGCCCATAACTTCAGTGGAGCTGACACCGCTTGATGCATCCACACGCTGACCTATATAAGTTCCCCACGTTCCGGCATCTTCTTTATCACCGCTGACAGTGAAGAAAGCAATTTCCCATAAACTTTCTTTAGAATTCAGTGTTCCGGCTGAGAAACTCTTGAATAATTCTTTATAGCCTCCGTCATAGAAATTATGATAGCCGCCTTGTTGGAAGGCTTCCCATTCCTTAATTACAGCATTGAAATATGTTTTACGAGTGTCGTCACTCGGAATTGTCAGTTTGCCTGTGTTCTTCAGTACTCCTAAACTATACCCTGCACGTTGAAGATATACCCGCATTAAAAGTGCACGGGCTGCTCCTTGGGTAATACGTTCGGGAGAGGAAGAAGCGGTAGCCCAATCCAGATTCTCTTTTGCATAATTCAAGTCATCAATGATTTGATCATAAATCAGTTCACGGTCTTTACGAGGCTGATAAGCACCTTGATAATCATCGGAAGCCTCTGTCTTGAAAGGTACGTCTCCCCAGTATTTAATTAAATCAAAGGCTAAGAATGCACGTAAGAATTTAGCTTCGGATACATATCCGCGCAATGTTTTATTATCCGGATCACTTTCATTTTTGAAAGCCTCCATAGCTTCAATGGCTGTGATTGTTGCGTTGGCGCGGTCAATCCCCTGATATTTATATTGCCACATATACTTGATCCACGTATTCGTTGTTCTGATTGTATAGTGCGAAATATCGCGGCGCGAGTCGTCAGAGTTAGTACCTTTAATGAAGTACATATCGTCAGAAGTAGGCATAGCCATTTCGTATTGGCCATAATGTTCTTGTTTTGCCAATACATCGTAGATACCGAGTACCAACATATTAGCGTGGTTTATGGCTTTAGGTCCTTCAAGGGCACTTTCCTGATCCAAATAAGAATCTGGCTTTTCTGTAAAAAAGTCCTGGCATGCTGTGTTCATAAACAATAAGGCAGCAGCTCCGAATGCATATATAAATTTATTCTTTCTCATGTTTGTACTAGATTAAAAATTAGAATGTTAAGTTTAAACCAAATACAACAGAACGACTTCTTGGGTAAGCACCGAAATCAACGCCGGGAGTTAAAGAAGAACCTGTTGTAGAAACTTCCGGATCATAACCGGAGTATGGTGTCCAGCAGAATAGGTTGCTACCTGTTGCATAAATGCGCAGATTACTAATGCATAGTTTTTTTGCGATGCTCTTTGGGAAGGTATAACCTAGAGTTACATTACTTAAACGTAGGAATGATGCATCCTCGACTGCCCATGAGTGAATATATTTATCACCATCTTCCAAGTCAAAGTATCCGGCAACCGTTTTCCCTTGGTTGATTTGAGCTAAAGCAACCGGATCATTTTGGATATATTTACCTTCGCTATTCATTGTCATCCAACGGTTGGCACTACCGGCAACCGCTAATGCATTACGGTTTGAACGACCCACCTTAGTACTTGTCAGTTTAGTCGCGTTAAAGACTTCTGCTCCGTAGCTAAATGTGAAGAATACACTTAAATCGAAACCTTTATAAGAGAAGGTATTATTGAAACCACCATAGAAAAGAGGGTTTGAGTTACCGATGACAGTCATATCTTTTTCTGTGATATCTCCACTGTCATCTATGTCGGCAAACTTCCACATACCCGGACGAACATCATCACCTACTGTGGGAATACCTTCTTTTAATACATATTTGTCTCCATTCATTTTAAAGGCTTTTCCGTCGGGAGTCAATTCAAAGTCATCTACAGTGTAGATACCTACTGTTTTGTATCCGTAGAATTGCCCGATAGAACTGCCCACTGCGATTTTGTGCGTATTCATCTTGTCGTAGCCGATACTTGCACTTTCCAAGAAAGAGTCTTCACCTGCTAGAGCTTTAATCTTGTTTTTATTATGTGAAAGGTTCAAGTCCGTTTTCCAAGTAAAGTCCTTGCTTTGAATGTTAACGGAAGATATAGTCAAATCGACACCCATATTTTGAGTCTTACCGATGTTACGCATCATGGTAGTATAACCGGAAGACAAAGGTAATTTAGAGTTCAACAATAAATGAGTACTCTCATTCACGTAAAATTCGGGAGCGATTGTCAGCCTTTGATTGAAGAAACCCATATCCAGACCCAAATTGAATGTGTTGTTAGATTCCCATCTTAAAGCAGGGTTAGGTATCTGGCTTGGAGCATAACCACTTGAGGTTCCGTTTCCATTCGGATATGTAACGCCTTCCAGGATTGCTAATGATTTGTAGCTGTCGATACGGTTGTTTCCCGACATACCGTAACCGGCACGAAGTTTTAAATCAGAGAATACATCCAGATTTCTGATAAAGTCTTCCTCAGCCAAACGCCATGCGGCAGAAGCTGACGGGAAAATACCCCATTTGTTATTAGCACCGAATTTTGAAGAACCGTCGGCACGAAGTGAGAATGTAAACAGGTATTTTTCTTTAAAGTTGTAATTCAGACGAGTGAAAAACGATAATAGCTTGTCGTCGAAGTTCACACCGGATGTCGGTATGCCCGGAGTTTCTCCTAGAGACATATCGTTCAAACCAATATCATCATTGGGGAAGTTGCTGGCATTGGCGGAGAAATAACGTGTCCATTTAGATACGAATTCTTGTCCTAACATGGCTGTGAAATTATGCTTCTTACGTTTTAACTCATAAGTTAAGACATTGGATGTTTGGAAACTTCCGGTTTCTCTGTTCGTAATGCTACCGTTGATACTTGAACGGATGGCTCTTAAAGATCTTTCTCCGTAAAACAACTCATCACGACGGGTTTGATAACGCATACCTGTATTGTTACGGAAAGTCAGATTCTTCATTAGTTTGTAAGTTAAACCACCGTTAGCTTGGAATGTACGGTATTCCTTGTTACGGGTAGTATACTGTGCATCCACATACGGGTTTTGCATCTCTTTTCCGTTCTCGTCCATCAGCATATCGTCACCTAAAAAGAATTCTTCGTCGGAAATATTCAGACCTCCGATCGGGCGATATTGAATAATCATGCCCAATGCGTTGAATTTATCTTTATTCTCGGATGTACCTGAACCATATACTTTTGATTGGTCAAAATTTACACGACCGGAAACCGTTAAACGCTTGTTCGCTTTATGATTAAAGTTGAAAGAAATGTTGTGCTTGTCATTGCCGCTGAATACCATGACGCCTTGATCCTTAAAATAAGAATAGGCTAAATTATACTTGAAATCGTTGTTGCCACCTGCGATATTTAAACGATAATTTTGGGTAACGGCTGTGCGGCCTAAGGTTTTATCTTGCCAGTCTACACCTTTTCGGTTGGCATAGTTTGAATGGATATCGGCGAACTCGCCATATTTATCAATAAAAGCCTGAGAAACGTTCTCTTCTGCTGATTTTAGACGGCGTTCATAATCTGCATATACAAATTCTTCCGTTGAAAGAACATCCAATTTGTTAGCTACTTTCTTTATACCTACATATGTATCGAAAGAAACAGCTACTTTGCTGTTATTCTTTGTCCCGCTTTTTGTTGTAATAACGACAACACCATTTGCACCGCGTGCACCGTAGATAGCAGTGGAAGAAGCATCTTTTAGAATATCAATGCTTTCGATTTCACCCGGATCAAGTGTCGATAGACCATCTTCGGTTGGGAATCCGTCAATAATATAAAGAGGTTCATTACTTTGGGTGATTGATATACCTCCACGTACGCGGATTGATATTTCAGCCCCCGGAGCACCTTCGCTTTGCATCACTTGTACACCGGCTACGCGCCCCGCTAACGCTTGAGTAACATCTGATGTCGGGGTCTTCAGTAAATCTTCACTTTTAACGGAAACAACAGAACCGGTCAAGTCTTTCCGGCGTGATGTACCGTAACCAATGGCGACAACTTCGTCTAACTGAATGGCATCTGCTTTTAAAGTTACATTGATTTGAGTTTTTCCGGCAACTTTTACTTCCTGATTCTGCATACCTACATAGGAGAAAACCAAAACATCTTTAGCTGCATTGTTTACTTTGATCGTGTACTTTCCGTCGAGGTCGGTAATTGTACCTACGCCTGCGGAACCTTTTAATAGGACATTGGCACCAATAACCTCCATGCCGTCGCTGTCTGTTACTTTACCTGTTACAGTAACGCTTTGCGCTTGTATGTTCAGGCTGGCAAGTAGAAATATTGCCAATAAGAGAAATTTTGAAATTCTTTCCATACTTTAATTAATAGTATAAATTAAGGTTTTTAATTTGCTGCTAAAGTATGGCGATTTATTTTTGAGGTTAATTCTTATTGTATTTACTTTATTCAAATATGATTTCTTTCTATCATTTTTGTTTAATAGCCTTTTAAATATGTACAATGTGGCGAATAATGTTCTGAAAATGATTGCTTTTTAGATTATTTTGAGGTTATAGGTTGGTTGATTTTGTTTGATTTAGACCTGCTTTTAAATGGACTTTGATGGGTAGGGCGGACTGTAAGTTCTGTGATATTGCGGTGATTTAATGTCGAGTGATAAAACGGGTGTGTATGAACTTAATATTATTTATAAATGTTACTATTATATAAATCGATTATTTTGTTTATGTTTGTATTTCGCTATACATTAGAAAAGAGGCGATGAAACTATACTATAAAGCTTTTTTATATCATAAGAAATGGATACAACCGTATATCCATGTCATATTGAGACTGATAGATGCAATAACTTATTTTGCTTCTTTACTGCTTATTGCCGGAGTGATTTATGAACACGGCTTTAGAATATCCTTCGAAGATATTTCTTATCTTAATGCTTTGTATAAAGGGGTATGGATTGTTTTTTTGATTAGTGTTACTTCTCATCTTTTATTGGAATACAGGGATACGAAGAAGAACTTTAAATCAGTGGCTTGGATATTAAGTATTTTGTTGTACTTAACCTTGGTTCCTGTTATTTTTTATGAGCCGGATGTCGGTGCAGTGCGGTATGTATGGTTAGCTTTGGACAGTAAGGTTTATCATGTCATATTACTGTTGTTATTATCTCTTTTACAGCTATCTAACGGGATAGTCCGGTTATTGGGAAAAAGGACAAACCCTTCTTTGATACTGGCCAGCAGCTTTTTCTTGATTATCTTGATAGGTACGGGCTTGTTGTTGTTACCTCGTTCTACTTATAATGGCATAAGTTGGGTAGATGCGCTTTTTACAGCGACAAGCGCCACTTGTGTAACCGGATTAGTGTCTGTGGATGTACCTTCCACGTTTACGACAGAAGGGCTGATAATAATTATTCTGTTAATACAAATCGGTGGATTGGGAGTAATGACTTTAACCAGCTTTTTTGCCATGTTCTTTATGGGGAATACTTCTTTATATAATCAATTGGTAGTGCGTGACATGGTCAGTTCCGATTCTCTTGGGTCACTGCTTTCCACCTTATTATATATATTAGGTTTTACTTTGGTGATAGAAACAGGCGGTATGATTGCGTTGTTTCTTAATATTCATGGTACGTTGGGTATGTCCTTGGAAGGAGAATTGGCTTTTGCTGCGTTCCATTCTATCTCGGCATTTTGTAATGCCGGTTTTTCTACGCTTCTGGGCAATTTAGGTAATCCGGCTTTAATGGAGGGGCATAACTTACTTTATATAACAATCTCTGTCTTGATTATCCTTGGCGGAATCGGTTTCCCTATCCTGGTTAATTTCAAATCGATTATAAGTTACTATCTGAAAAGATTTTATCGTATCTTGCGTTATCGTAAACCTGAGCGCCATCGTATTCCTCATTTATATAATTTGAATACAAAGATAGTTCTGATAATGACGTTTTTATTGTTGTTTATCGGTACGGTGACGATTGCTATATTTGATTGGAATCATGCTTTTGCCGGCATGAGTATGACAGATAAATGGGTACAGGCTTTCTTTAATGCTACCTGTCCGCGTACGGCAGGATTTACGAGTGTGGGGCTATCTACATTCAGTGTTCAGACAATTTTATTGATGATTTTGTTAATGTTCATAGGCGGTGCATCCCAATCAACGGCAGGTGGTGTGAAAGTCAATGCATTTGCTGTGATTATACTTAATTTATGGGCTATATTACGTGGAAATGAGCGTGTAGAAGTGTTTGGAAGAGAATTGTCTTCTGATTCCATCCGGCGTTCCAATGCGACGATGTTAATGTACTTGGTCATGCTTTTCCTCGGAGTTTTTGTTTTAAGTATTTTAGAACCGGAGCTTTCAATATTGGCATTGACTTTTGAGTGTACTTCAGCGTTGAGTACGGTGGGGTCTTCATTGGATGCAACCCCTTTATTGAGTAATCCGAGCAAACTGATCGTTTCATTTCTAATGTTTGTAGGACGTGTCGGTATGATAACTTTATTGTTGGGAATTATTCGTCAGAAGAAAGTGGTTAAATATAGATATCCGAGTGATAACATTATAATAAACTAAAGATGAAATATATAATTATTGGTTTAGGCAATTATGGCGGAGTACTGGCAGAAGAACTTTCTTTGTTGGGAAATGAGGTTATAGGTGCAGATATTAACGAACAGCGCGTGGACAGCTTGAAAGATAAGTTGGCAACGGCCTTTATCATTGATGCTACGGATGAGGCTTCTTTATCCGTGCTTCCGTTAAATGATGTGGATATAGTAATTGTTGCTATCGGTGAGAATCTGAGTGCTTCCATACGTGTTACAGCTCTTTTGAAATTGAAAAAAGTAAAGCATATCTATGCCCGTGCGATAGACAATGTGCATAAAGCCGTGTTGGAAGCCTTTAATCTGGATAAGATATTGACACCGGAGAACGATGCTGCGCGTGAATTGGTTTGGTCATTGGATTTAGGAATAAAGGTAGAAAGTTTCCGGGTGGATGAAGATTATTATGTGATGAAATTCAAAGTACCTGAGAAGTTTATAGGTTATCATGTGAATGAATTGAATTGTGATACCGAATTTAATTTGAAGATTATAGCTTTGAAACGTGCAGATACGGTATATAACTTCTTGGGAATATCGGTTCTTGAACGGAATGTAGTGAATGAATTACCTGACAACTATGAGATTCAGACGGAAGATGAACTTGTTTGCTATGGACGTTATAAAGACTTTCTGTCTTTTTGGAAAGCCATATAAAGTAACACTTATTTTTCTGATTGAATTAAACCTTTTCTTTTTCATATAGTCATATGAATGGTTGCAACCAATAAACGTATTAATTAAATAGCTTTGATTATGAAAAAGATTAGTTTGTTTTTGATTAGTGTAATGTTGCTTAGTGGGATGGCAATCGCTCAGAATAGGCCGGATAAAAACAGAGAAAACTTGTCTCCTGAAGTCCGCGCGGAAAAGATGACGGAACGTATGTCGAAAGAGTTGTCTTTAAATGATGAACAGAAACAGCAGGTTAAAGAGATTAACTTGGTTTACATAAATGAGATGCGTGCCGGTAAGAAAGATCAAAAGCAATTGCATAAAGCTTGTGTCAAGAGTTGTGATAAGATGTCTGAAGCCGGCAAGGTAAAGATGAGGCGGATGGATAAAGCGGAAATACAAAAGACACATAAATTTATGAATGCTGCACGTGAATCCCGTGATTTGAAATTAAGTCAGGTCTTGAATAAAGAACAGTTTGCTAAATACGAACAGAATAGAGAAGAGCGGAAAGTTCAGAAGAAGAATGATTGATAATAGGAACTTTAAATAAGATAATAGTTTAGTTTTTAGTTTTCTCAAGGGTCGGCCAATGTGATATTGCCCGGCCTTTTATTTGTATATATCCTTGCCTTTTTGTTTCTTTGCTCCACATATTTAATAATAAATCGAAATGAAAAGAGAAATCGGCTTTATATTTACCATTCTATTATTATTTTCTGCCATGTCTTGTTCCGACAAGAAAACAACTCAGGATAATACCGCCACAGCTTTTCAGATAGACAGTGTAGATGTGCATGGGATACAGCGAATGCAAGTATCCAAGTCGGAGCAAAAGGTTAAAATGAATGGAAAGGATTATGTAATCCGTATAAGCCGTGTTCCTGCGGATTCATTACCGCTTGTAAAGAATGAGCAAGGAGACATTTATGTGGATAATAAGATAACATTGAACATAACTCGTGATAAGGGGGAAAGAGTCTTTAATAAAGTTTTTACCAAACAAAGTTTTGCAGATTTAGTCGGAATCGGTTTCCTTTCCAAGTCGATATTAGAAGGAATGGTTTTTGATAAAGTTGCTTCTGCAGGTTTTGTTTTTGCCGCGAGTGTCAGTTTTCCACAGACAGATTTATATGTCCCTATTTCTGTTGTAATATCTCCAAGTGGCAATATATCGCTGTCAAAAGATGAATTAATGGACGATACTTATATAGGAGAAGAGAATAATTAGACAAATGTGATACATTTTAAAACAATAGAAAGGCAGCCTTAGGGTTGCCTTTTGTATTTTCGCAGGGTATTAAAATCTTTTTATAATATGAAAAAACAAATCATTGTAACATCTTTCATGGTATCATTGCTGATGGTATCGGCATTTGCGCAAGATAAGCCGTTCGTTCCTATTCGCGGTCGTGTAAACGTACAGGCAGACAGCGCACGGGTAAAACAGATTATAGATGGATGCTGGGTTGCCGTTGGTACTAATAAACCTCATTCTATTCAATATGATTATACAAGGCTTTTTGATGGAAAACCGTCTTATCGTTTCGAATTAAAGCAGGATGACAATACATTATCCGGCTATGCTAAAGGTGAAACCAAAGGGCGTGCGGAGTTTTCGTATTGTTATGCGACACATGATGATTTTAGGAATGAACCGGAAAGTGTTTATAAGAATGCGCAGATAACTAAGACGGTTTATCATCATGGAAAAGGTATATGTCCGCAAGGAACATCCCGTAGTTATGCTTTTTCCGTATATATTCCATCTTCTTTGGATAAGAATGTATCCACCATCTTTGCCCAATGGCATGGAATGCCGGATCGTACATTGGTACAAACGCCTCAAGGAGAGGTGAAACAATTAACGATAGAAGAGTTTTTGGAATTGGATAAGCGGATGATTTTTAAAAAGAATATCGGACATGATAAAGTTGTAAAGAAAGATAAGGACGGAAATCCTGTAACAGATAAAGACGGAAATATCGTATATAAGGCCGGCAAAGCGAATGGTTGGTTGGTGGAACAAGGAGGCTATCCGCCTTTAGCCTTTGGCTTTTCCAATGGATATTTTTATATTAAAGCAAATTCCGACCGTAAATGGTTGACAGATAAGGATGACCGTTGTAATGCAAATCCCGAAAAAACGGAGGTGATGAGATCTGTTACATCTAAATATAAAGCATCTACGATTGCTTATAAGATGCCTTATGAGGAATTTCCTAAAGATTGTTGGATAACTTTTAATGTGGATATTGATTGGACGGTGTACGGTGGAGAGTCCGAAGCAATTCTTAAACCGGGTAAATTGGACGTTATGATGACTTATGACAATAAAGGCCAGGAAGTGAAGAAGCATATCGTTGATAATGAGACGCTTTTAATAGGAAGAAACGATAAGGACGGGTACTATTTCAAGTTTGGTATCTATCGCGTCGGTAATAGTACGGTACCTGTTTGCTATAACTTGGCAGGTTATTCGGAGACTGCCCGATAAACGGGGTATTTAAATCCATATCGGGATTGGACGATAAACTGTCGAATCCAGAAATATTCCAGAATTAATTACTTTCTTTGTATATTTGAAAGTCTTTAAACTGGTGATTTTATGAAGATATTAGTTGTCGAAGACGAGCAGAGTCTTCGTGAAATGATTATAGACTCTTTGAGTCGGGAACATTTTGTCGTGGAATATGCTCCGGATTATTCCACGGCCATGGAGAAGATAAACGATTATGATTACGATTGTATTCTTCTTGATATTATGCTTCCGGGAGGTAGCGGACTTTCTTTGCTTGAGGAGTTGAAGAAGATGCGTAAGAAAGAGAGCGTTATCATCATTTCCGCTAAAGATTCTTTAGAAGATAAAGTGGCGGGACTTGATTTGGGTGCGGATGATTATCTGGCAAAACCTTTTCATCTGGCGGAACTCAATGCCCGTGTTAAGTCATTGCTCCGTCGTAGGCAGGCAAACGGGGATATGAGTATTGTACTGGATAATTTAGTGCTTTACCCTGATAAGCGTACGGCTTTTGTCGATGATGTAGAACTGCTGCTGAATCGTAAAGAATTTGATTTGCTTTATTACTTTGCCAGCAATCCCAATCGTTTGATGAATAAAACATCTCTTGCGGAATCTGTTTGGGGAGATAACATCGATCAGGCGGATAGTCTTGACTTTATTTATTCGCAGGTGAAGAATCTACGTAAGAAGATGAAGTCGGTTGGAGCAACAGCCGAAATAAAGGCGGTTTATGGTTTTGGCTATAAATTAGTTCTTGACAGTTAATCCTTATCACATGAAACTCTTACATTATACCAACCGCAATCTTTTTATTTTCGTCTCCCTCTTGATGGGCATTTGGGGAGTCTTTTTCTATTTTGCCATTATCGATGAGATTATGGATGAAACGGATGATACTCTGGAGAATTATCGGGAGATAATAGTAAGCAAAGTTTTGGATAACCCGGATTTGTTGGTTATGGAAGATAATATCCTGCATAGCTATGCAATTCGTCCGTTGACGGATGAAGAGGCGGAAGACTATGAAGAATATTTTTATGATTCTACCATATACGTTGAGACAGAAGATGAGGATAAACCGGTACGTGTAATGAAATCTTGTTTTCGTGCATCGGATGATAAGTTCTATGAATTGGAATTGCGTATCTCCACATTGGAGCGGGATGATATGGTAGAAGCCATATTCCGGTATTTGTTGATTCTCTATGTTGCATTGTTGATATGTGTAATGATAGGGATGCGGCTTGTTTTAAAAAAAGTGTTTGTGCCTTTACATCGTTTGTTGGCGTGGTTGGATAAAGTTATACCCGGCAAGCCGATCCCGATTTTGGATAATCAAACCCATATTACAGAGTTTAAGAAGCTGAATGAGGCGGCGGTAGCAATGAGCCGGAGAAGTGAGCAGGCTTATGAAGAGCAGAAACAGTTTATAGAAAATGCGTCGCACGAGTTACAAACACCTTTGGCCATTTCCCGTGGTAAATTGGAATTATTGGCTGAAAGTGAGGGATTAACGGAACAACAGCTTACGGATATTGATGAATTATACCGGACGTTGGGAAGGGCTGTTAAGTTGAATAAATCTTTACTGTTACTTTCCCGCATTAATAACCGGCAATATCTGGATGTAAGCAGTATTAATCTCAATGAAATTGTCAAAGAAATAGTATCCGATTTAATGGAGGTGTATGAGCATAAAGGGATTGAGCTTTCGATAGAAGAATATGCCGTTTGTGTTGTTCAGATGAATGATTCGTTGGCACATATTTTATTAACCAATCTACTGAAGAATGCCATTGTTCATAATTATAAAGGAGGAAGACTCAAAGTTGTTCTGGAGAAAGAAACATTGCAAGTTATGAATAGTGGCGATAAGCCTCTTGATAAGAATAAAATATTTCATCGTTTTTATCGTCTTGACTCTGATAGTAAGGAGTCTACGGGGCTTGGGCTTGCTATCGTGAAGTCTATAACAGATATGTATGGCTTCCATATTGCCTATAATTATGACGGTGCTCACTCCTTTGTCTTAAATTTTGTGAAATAGGACGTTAATCGGCATTATTCCTAAATCTTTCCTAATTGACAGGCGTTCTTTGCAGTATAATAACAATAAAAAAGAACGATTATGAAAAAGATGCTAGCAATGTTTATTTTGGCGATGCTGACTATGCAGGTAGCGATTGCCGGTGATGTGGTAACAAAAGATGTGAATAAACTTCCCGCTTCTGCGCGTGAAACTATTAAGAAACATTTTCCGCAGACTAAGATTTCTTATATCAAGATAGATAAAGATCTCTTTAAATCTACAACTTATGAGGCAACCCTGACGAATGGAGTAGAGATTGATTTTGACAGTAAAGGAGAGTGGATGGAAGTGGATTGCAAAAAAGAGGCGGTTCCTGCAGCTTTTATTCCGGCAAGTGTAAGTCAATATGTAAAAGAGAATTTCCCGGGACAACGGATTGTAAAGTTCGAACGTGGTCGTAAAGGGTACGATGCTGAATTGGCAAACGGACTGGATGTGAAGTTTGATGTATATGGTGGCTTTTTGAAACTGGACGATTAATATAACCCCTAAACCTTATAAATATGAAATTAAAACTGAGATATTTGTTTCTGTCGTTGCTGACTGTTGGTTTTATGGCGTCTTGTGATAATGATGATGACCATTATACACCGGATACTACCGTTCGTTTGGCGTTTGAAAAGATGTTTCCCGATGCCTCGAAAGTTAAGTGGGAAAGTAAATTGGGATATGTAAAAGCTGAGTTCAGAGATAATAATAAAGAAAAGGATGCTTGGTTTGATACGGACGGAACGTGGATGCTGACCGAAACGGAGGTCGCGGTTTCCGATATCCCTGTGGCGATAACCCAATCGATAGCAGGAAGCCGGTATGCCGACTGGAAAATAGAGGATGCCGATTATCTGGAGCGTAAAGATATGGAACCTATTTATATCATTGAGGCAGAGAAGGGTAAGGAAGAGGTAGATCTTTATTATGCTCCCGAAGGTAAATTCTTGAAAGCGGTTGCCGAAGGCGGTGCTCATCAGGCTGTACCAACTCCTGTGAATGAGAAAGTGTTGGAAGCGGTGAATGCCAAGTATCCGTTTGCTAAAATTCTCGAAATAGATGTTGAACCGAATTTTATAGAGGTAGACTTAGTCCGGGATAATTTATATTTTGAGATGATTCTGGATAAAGAATATAATTGGGTGGAAACTGTCTATGAAGCTGCATGGCTTAGAGTGCCGGATGCTGTGAAGAATGCTTTTGAAGCGGATGGATATACTTTTAATGCGGAAGAAGATGAGGTAGAGATGCTGATGCGCCCCAATGGAAATCAGCCTGATATGATTGTTTATCGGTTTGAATTGGATAGAGAACCTGCCGATATTATTCTTTATTATACGGAGGACGGAACTAAGTTGGATTGAAACATTCCATAAATAGCAAATAAAAGGCAACTAATATATTACGAGTTAGTTGCCTTTTTGTTTTAACGATTTAGGGAGGATCCCTATTTAATCATAATCTTTCTGGTTATAACATTGTTCCCGCTTTCAATTCTCAAGAAATAAATACCTGAAGGTAAATTTTCCACTGCGATTGTATTGTTGGTGGTTGAGACAACTGTCTGTCCATTAACATTCAATAAGGTTACTTTATTGAAATCTCCTTTGATGTTGATATAATCCGTAGCGGGATTTGGAGAAACAATCACATCGGAGTCCATTTGTCTTTCAGCAATACTGCTTTCCGATGTCCATATAAAAGGCAGGGACGTTTCGGATACAGATCCGTCTAGATAGTAAGCGATCACTTCATAGGTTGCATTGTCTTGTGGCTCGGTATCGGTAAAACGGGAATGCTCGCAATAAAGCAGATTTTTATTCAATTGATTACAGTCCCGATAAATATTATAGGCATACGGTTTCTGTTTCTCTGTAGCATCTGATTCAACAGTTTGTTTATCAGTTACTTCTCCTGTAATTTTCCAACAACAATAGCCATCTGAACTGCACCCCAAAAGTTGGACAAAAAAGAGTCTTACACATGAAATTAAGTTATTGT
>NZ_QSUN01000064.1 GCF_003438995.1 Bacteroides sp. OM05-12 | reverse complement strand
TAATCGCCGCCGGGCAAGGTCAGCCGGTAATGGTAACCGTTAGTGAAAGCGGTTTTGGGCGACAGGTCACGGCTGTAAAACAGGCCCTCACCGTCAAAGATATAAAACTCCACCCGGTTGATCTCACGGGCAAAATTGTCAGCATTGCCCTTGTTATGCCAGTAGTGCGTCAGGGCGATATCCACGTTGCCCTCCTTGAGGCAATCCTCGCAATCGTCATGTATACAGCCGCCCAGGCCGAGACATCCGGCAAGCAGCAGGATACCGAGCAAATATCTTGTTGGTATTCTCATAATGTTCCTTCTCATTTTTCCGTTTATTCCTTTTTTGTTGAAGTATATTCGATACGGCATTCCACCCGGCGAAGCTGGGGATAGATAGTTCCGACCAGGTAATAGTAGGCCCTGCCGCCCGAAAGGGCTTTCAAGGCATATTTGGCTTTTGCCACATCACCGTTCAGCGCCCGGTTGACGATACGCATCACTTCCGTACATTCCGGAACCAGGAGGTCTTTTTCGACGGCCTCCAGCAGTCCCGCCCAGTCTTCACCGC
>NZ_QSUN01000063.1 GCF_003438995.1 Bacteroides sp. OM05-12 | reverse complement strand
TAATCGCCGCCGGGCAAGGTCAGCCGGTAATGGTAACCGTTAGTGAAAGCGGTTTTGGGAGACAGGTCACGGCTGTAGAACAGGCCCTCACCGTCAAAGATGTAAAACTCCACCCGGTTGATCTCACGGGCAAAATTGTCAGCATTGCCCTTGTTGTGCCAGTAGTGCGTCAGGGCGATATCCACGTTGCCCTCCTTGAGGCAATCCTCGCAATCGTCATGTATACAGCCGCCCAGGCCGAGACATCCGGCAAGCAGCAGGATACCGAGCAAATATCTTGTTGGTATTCTCATAATGTTCCTTCTCATTTTTCCGTTTATTCCTTTTTTGTTGAAGTATATTCGATACGGCATTCCACCCGGCGAAGCTGGGGATAGATAGTTCCGACCAGGTAATAGTAAGCCCTGCCGCCCGAAAGGACTTTCAAGGCGTATTTGGCTTTTGCCACATCACCGTTCAGCGCCTGATTGACGATACGCATTACTTCCGTACGTTCCGGAACCAGGAGGTCTTTTTCGACGGCCTCCAGCAGTCCCGCCCAGTCTTCACCGC
>NZ_QSUN01000062.1 GCF_003438995.1 Bacteroides sp. OM05-12 | reverse complement strand
TTATATACGTTTAGTATCTTACTGATAGAATTTATTTTGTACATTATGTCTGCCTTATTCAGGTGGCTATAGCACCGGGGTTCCACCTCTTCCCATTCCGAACAGAGAAGTTAAGTCCGGTCACGCCGATGGTACTGCGTAACAGTGGGAGAGTAGGTAGCTGCCGTTTTATTAGAGAGTCCTTTTCGAGTGATCGGAAGGGACTCTCTTTTTTGTTATGTACCGTTCCTTCCCTTCCTCCCCCTTCCCCCGTCTTCCCTTCACTATGATAATAATATGCCGGCTATGCTGATTATATTGGAAATGGACGCTTACCGTGGAGTTTCCTGTTTCAGGGTGTACCGCTACTTCCTGTATTGTTTGCTCTTTTTCCATCGTGTTGTCCCGGATAATTGTGCTGTATTGTTTCCTGCCGGAAATTGCCTTCGGACTTCTTTTGTCTCTTGGAGAACACATCGTTTATTTATTATAGGTTTATAACATCCTTCCCTGCCGGATTACCGACAGACGAGGAAGCCGCTTATCTTTCATTATACGCCATGCACCCGAAGACTTTTATCTTCAACTACCCGGGTTATTTCTTCTTTCCTTGTTATTGTTATCTTGCTTTCTTCTTATTCTTCCAAG
>NZ_QSUN01000061.1 GCF_003438995.1 Bacteroides sp. OM05-12 | reverse complement strand
AACGAAGTAGGAATGAATAAATCTATCGAGAAATATATAGGAGTTGGGAAACTTAGCTCCATACCTATAAAGCAAGCTCTTATTTTCCAAAAGATATATGACATATATCACGGAGTAGGGAAAGATGATATCGTGCTATTAACTGCAATAGATGTGTATAAACGCTTATATCCGAAAATATGTGGTTTGTCACATGAGCAGCAGCTTGATATTATTCATGAATCTACCATGATTGCTTACGATGCCCGTACAAAGGCATTTGAGCACATGATTAACTATAATCCAAATAACGAATAACAAAAAGATAGAAAGGAATATTAAAAAATGGATGAACAGACAAAAAAATTAGCATCTCTGAATGAACGGGAAGCGGAAAATATGGCAGTAGAACAATTTACTAAGCTATATAAT
This sequence comes from Bacteroides sp. OM05-12, assembly GCF_003438995.1. Lineage (GTDB taxonomy): Bacteria > Bacteroidota > Bacteroidia > Bacteroidales > Bacteroidaceae > Bacteroides. The sequence continues at coordinate 261 of NZ_QSUN01000061.1, read as the reverse complement.
GAAATTGACGAAAAAGACCTTGATATGTCAAAGTTGGAACTGGCTCTTAGAAATACATTTTCCGCTGGAATGGTATATAAAGAGGCTGTGATGGAAAAAGAAAAGGAGAATACTAAAAGCTATGAAAACGGAGTAAGAGAAATGCGTGATATTGCAATAGACCTTGACGGTGATGATGATTTCTTTGATAAGGTATGGGATAAAGCGACTGAACTAATCCAAGGGTTTAATTCATAAATAACAAAATTTGGAGTAAAATTT
>NZ_QSUN01000060.1:535-745 GCF_003438995.1 Bacteroides sp. OM05-12 | reverse complement strand
GATCTTGTACTACTTGTATTGTTTATGTAAATCTTTCAAAGAACTCTTGGTTTATGCTTTCTCTCAAAAGCGGGTGCAAAGGTAAGGACTTTATTTCTCAAAACCAAAACTTTTCCAAGTTTTTTTCGATCTTTTTTTCATCCCCTTGAAACAACTCAAGGAAACGTCCGAACTTTTGCGACGTGGGTGCAAAGATAATACCTTTATAAC
>NZ_QSUN01000060.1:0-525 GCF_003438995.1 Bacteroides sp. OM05-12 | reverse complement strand
GCGACGTGGGTGCAAAGATAATACCTTTATAACATCAACTCCAAACTTTTCAACAAGTTTTTTTGTTTTATTTTTTAAGGAGGATTACCGTCCCACTCAAGATGTCAATCCAAATACCCCGGCTCTCTTGCGAAGCGGGTGCAAAAGTAAGGACTTTATTATTAACACACAAATAATACCGCCTATTTTTTAAAGAAGTTTCGTAACTTTATCGTAATACACTGAAACAAAATATGTTGTGGAACATAAAAATGCCGTCTCCCCGAAAAAGCGGCGGGGAAACGGCACATTAATATATATTGTGCGCGGGAATACTATATTATAATTGAAAAGGAAAAGGCAGGAACTTGCGTTTAACCAGGGCAAGACTTGCGTTCGGCCATGCGTAAACGGCAGGCTCACCGGGCACAAACGAAACAAACAGCAGGACTGAACGATGCAAACAGCAGGGAGAATGAAAACAAGCACAAGGGAGAATAAACGAAGAAAACTGACTGATTTCAACTCCTATATATATTTATATTT
>NZ_QSUN01000006.1 GCF_003438995.1 Bacteroides sp. OM05-12 | reverse complement strand
ATAGTGGAACCCTCTTTTGACGGCTTTCATTATCGGATATGTCATTTTTGGACGCTAACATAAAAAAAGTAGATATTGAGATAGGATATACATTTAGAGAATTATATCTATTAGTCTTACTTTTTATTTATCCATCTTTGACTTAGTAGATTGTTAAGGAGATGATTTTTTCTTAATAGAAACATAAGTAGAATAAATAGATATGATTATAATACTTTTAGTTAGATAAAAAATGCCATCACGGGTTCAAAAAAGTATATTAAACGCTCGAATAAATTTCATCTTTTATTTTGTAATGCTAGTTCTCTCGTTTTATTCCAGAAAAATTTTTTTGGATAGTTTGGGAGCTGATTTTATAGGATTAACAGGGACATTACAAAATATATTGAATCTTTTGAATATAGCAGAATTAGGGGTTGGAGCTGCTATCGGTTTTAATTTATATAAACCAATTCAACGAGGAGATCAAGGTACGATAAATGAAATGATTTCTTTATTTGGGTGGTTGTATCGTTATATTGGGTGTGTCATTTTATTGATAGCTTTTGTTGTTAGTCTTTTTTTTCCATTGATATTTTCAGATACATCATTCAACCTCTTTATTATATACTTTGCGTTCTACTCATTTCTAATATCTTCATTGATAGGATACTTTGTAAATTACAGGAGTATTTTATTAACAGCAGATCAAAAGAATTACATAGTATCTGCATATTTGCAATCTGCCAATGTTGTAAAAACTATTCTACAAATTGTTTTATGTATCTATTTCAAAAATTATTATGTATGGATTTTGGTTGAACTGTGTTTCGGGGTTATAGGAAGTATTATTTTGAATATAAAGATAGACAAGGAATATCCATGGTTAAAAACAAACATAAAAGAAGCAAGAATTTATAATCGTAAGTATCCACAAATAATGAAAAGTACTCGGCAGGTCTTTGTACATAAGATGAAAGACTTTTTATTAATGCAGAGTGATCAAATACTAATCTTTGCTTTTGTTTCTTTGAAGATGGTTGCTTTTTATGGAAATTATACATTGTTGATAACTAAAGCTTCTTATCTTTTTAATTCAACTTTAGATAGTGTAGGTGCAGGAGTTGGTAATTTAGTGGCAGAAGGTAATAAAGATAAAATATTAGATGTGTTTTGGGAGTTGATGTGTATACGTTATTTTATTGCTGGGTTGGTTGTTACATCTGTATATTTGTTTATAGAACCATTTATTGTTTTGTGGCTTGGAGAACAGTATATACTCAGTAAAAGTATATTAATTCTTCTTATGGTTAACACTTTTATTTTTTTATCTCGAGGAGTAGTAGATAATTTTAATTATGCTTATGGGCATTATGCAGATATTTGGGCTGCATGGACAGAAGGATTACTTAATTTAGGCTTAACTTTATTACTTGCACCAAAATTGGGGGTATCAGGTATTCTTATAGGAAAAATCGTTCCTCTTTTGCTGATAGTCGTTTGTTGGAAACCCTATTATTTGTTTAATTCGGGCTTTGATATAGAAATTAAAAAATATTGGAAGTCAACTTTAAAATACTATTTATTGTTGATGTTGTCTTTTTCTTTTGTTGTTTTTATACGTCCTTTTATCCTAATACTGCCACAATCATGGATGGATTTTATTAAGTATGTTTTTATCTTGTTTGTGATTTATTTCATATTAACAGTAGTTCTGTTTTGGTTTTTTGCTCCGGGAATTAAATCTTTTAAAATAAGAGTTTTCAATCTTATTAATAATAAGTTACAGAAATGAAAGTATCAATTATCACAATCAATTATAATAACGTTTCAGGTTTAAGAAGAACTATTGAATCTGTAGTCAATCAAACTTGTATGGATTACGAATATATTATTATTGATGGAGGTTCAACAGATGGTAGTGTGGATTATTTAAAAACATTCATATTAAAGCATTTTTCTTATAGTGAATTTTGTAAAATTTTCAGATGGAATTTATCTGCTTATAAAGCGAAATAATATTTAAAAATGATACAACGAATAAAAAAGATATTCTATAGGCAACTTTACCTATACAAAGCAAAAATGCAAGGAATAAAGATGACTGCACCAGATTGTAAATTACAACAAGTAAACTGTCATGTGTCAAATAACAGCGATAATATGTTAATTAATATTGGAACTGGAAGCGTGATTTCAAAATGCAAATTTATCCTATTAGGAAAGAATCTTAATATTGAAATTGGAAAGAATTGCCTTATTCACGACACATTCTTTGGATAGAAGATTCTGATAATTCAATTATTATTAGCGATAATGTTACCATCGAAGGTGCTCATATTGCTGTTACAGGAAAAGGGAAAAAAGTAACTATTGGAAACGATTGTATGATTTCTTATGACGTAACATTTCGTACGGGAGACAGTCATGCTATCATACAAAACGGGAAAAAGATAAATGATGAGAAAGATATAGAATTGTCCGAACATATATGGACTGGTCAAGGAGTAACTATTCTAAAAGGAGTACACATTGCTTCAAATTCAATTGTAGGTAATGGCTCATTGGTTACGCATGATATCGAATCAAACACATTGAATGTCGGTTTTCCATCTCATGTAATCAAAAACAATATTAATTGGAGCAGACAACGATTTTTATAAAGATATGATGTTATCTATTATAACTATAAATTATAATAATAAGGAAGGACTAAGGTGCACTATTGAAAGTGTGGTCAATCAGACCTGTACCGATTACGAATTCATCATTATTGATGGTGGTTCAACAGATGGTAGTGTAGATATAATTAAGCAATATGAAAATAAAATCACTTATTGGGTCAGTGAGAAAGATAGAGGTATTTATAATGCAATGAACAAAGGTATTGCTGTGTCTAAAGGTGATTATTGCAATTTTTTGAATTCGGGGGATACATTGGCGAATAACAATGTACTATCAATAGTCATGCCTCAAATTAACGGAAAAGATATATATATAGGCAATGCTTGCTGCATGTCCTTTTCTAATGGCCAAGAAGTCTTTAAATGTATATGGAAATCTCCTTCTGAAATTTCAATGAAAAATTTATTTATTGCAACTCCTAATCATCAAGCTACTATTATAAAAACAAAATTAATGAAAGATATAGGCTATAATGAATCCTATAAAATATTATCTGATTTTGAGTTTTTTATGGAAGCATTAATCCGACGGAACTGTAAATATGAGAAACTTGATATTACTATTGTCAAATACTTACTTGGTGGTACTAGTACACAGGACAGAAAACACTTTAACTATGAACGAAATGAGATATTACATCGATATTTATCTCCACGCGTCATTAATGATTATGATTCTATATATACTCACCCTTCCAAGATGATAAAGCTGACTAGATACAATATGCAGTTCCCTATAGCTTGCACATTAAGTAAAATAGCTTTAGCTGTCATTAGTATTCCATTTCGCTGTATTCGGTATACTCAATCAATGATAAATAAATTGAAGAAATGAAAATTTTGGATAATTCATCTGATTGCTGTGGATGCAGCGCATGTGCACAAAAGTGCCCTCAACATTGCATTTCAATGGAACGTAATACGGAAGGATTTTTATACCCGGTCATCGACAATGAACAGTGCATCAACTGTAAAATATGCCAAAAAGTTTGTCCGATTTTGATTCAACGTAAAAATATCAGTCCTATATGTGTATTTGCATATCAACATGAAAATGAAGACATATTAATGACTAGTTCTTCGGGAGGAGCATTTTATTATTTTGCAAACGAGATATTGAACAAAGGAGGATTTGTAACCGGGGCGAGTTTTGACAATGATTGGAATCTTCACCATAAAATTGTTGACAATTTGAAAGACTTAGAAAGGCTACGTCGTTCAAAATATCTACAAAGTGACATAAATAACACATTCCAAAAAGTCAAGAAATTATTAGATGAAGACAAAATTGTCTTATTTACAGGTACTCCTTGTCAAATAGGAGGACTTCATAGTTTTTTGAAGATGAAAAAATATCCTAATCTTTATACAATAGATATTATTTGTCACGGTGTTCCATCACAAAAAGTTTTTCAGAGTTATTTAACTGAAATATCAATTATGCAAACAATGAACATTGCCTCTAACCCATTGAAATGCATATTTAGAATTATAAAGAATAGAAAAAAAGAAATTGTTGACATAAACTTTAGAGCAAAAGAAAACAAATGTCTTTGGCGTTTATATTCTTTGAAATTATGTTTCAAAGAATATAAAACCTCGCCATCATGCGTATGCAATGATTGGGCGCACGATATTTTTAACAAAGGTTTTCTAGATAACCTCTATCTCAGACAATCATGCCATAACTGTCATTTTCGTAATCAAAGTAGTGGTTCGGATATTACTATAGGAGATTTTTGGGGAATAGAAAAGATTCTTTCTTCAAAAGATAACAATAAAGGTATCAGCGCAATTATTGTAAATACACAGAAAGGAAAAGAGTTGTCATCAGCAATGCCTCGTATTGTTGAAAGTGACTATAACACTGTACAACAAGGAAACATGTCATTAATCTCCTCTCCCAAAGCACACCCTATGCGTAACTTCTTTTTCCAAAATTATCAAAAGAAAGGAATGATATTCACAACATTGGCATGTATTCAACCTAGTTATACAGCCATGATAATTCGTAAAATCTTTAAATTTACAACTAGAGTATGAGCAAAAAAATTGGAATAGTAACCGTTCATTTTTATCATAATTATGGTTCCATGTTGCAGGCATTTGCAACTCAATATGCCATTGAAAAGCATTGCAATTGTATTGCGGAAATAATTGATTGTTGCCCTCCGGGTATGTTTTATGCTACTCAAAACGCATATGACTATAATCATCCCAGCGATTTCCATTTTACCCAACTTATACATGGAAGTAGGAAAAGTATAAAAGGAAAGCTTATATATATATATAAATATAAGCTTTTCCGCCAATTTTTATGGCATATAAAAAACATTCAAGGAGATAAAGTAGATTACAGGAACTTTACTTCATTTCGAAAGAACTTTCACTTATCAAAATACCACTACAAGACAGAAAATCTATATGATAATCCTCCTATATATGATGCGTATGTAGTTGCTAGTGATCAAGTATGGAATGCCTATATAACCTATAACAACCCTGTCTATTTCCTTACATTTGTAAGAAATAAAGCCATAAAATTGGCTTATGCTCCAAGTATAGGACTTCCAGAAATACCTTCACATGTTAAAGAATATTTCGTAAAGGGTCTAAAAAATTTAGATTTTCTTTCTTCTCGCGAAAAAGAAAGTGCAGAGCTTATAAGCAAATTATCCGGGAAAAAAGCATTACATGTTTTAGATCCTACTCTATTATTAAATAAAAATGAATGGGAAGTTTTTGCTGATAAAGAAAAGATAGGACGTAATTATGTACTTACTTATTTCTTACAGCCCACAGAGTATATGTATAAGCTAAGCCAGAAAGTTGCCAATGATCTAAATCTACCTATTATTCACATTGGAGGAGACGAAAAAAGTATAGAAGGAAACGCGACATACAGTGGTCCTATTTCTGTAGAAAAGTGGTTACGACTCTTCATGGATGCAAGTATAGTAGTGACCAATTCATTTCATGGAATGGCGTTTTCCGCCAATTTTAACCGTCCATTTATTACAACTCTACGTTGGAAAGATTCCAAAACATCTATGAATGCACGTCATCGTAGTTTTATTGACCAATTCAATTTTCATCAGCAGTTCTTTAAAGAAGGAAAATTTCCTGAAATGAAAAACTACACAATCGATTACTCATTGATCAATCAGCAGCTAGAAGAAGAAAGAAGAAAATCCCTTTCTTATTTATCTCACATAAATGATAGTTTATCATGAAAATTGCTTCTTTCGACATATTCGATACTTTATTGCTGCTTTCTTGCGGCAATGAAGAACAAATGTTTCGTATACTTGGCTATAATATATTAGGGAATGATGTCAATTTAATGGATTTATGCGAATTTATACGCATCAGAAAAATGGGCGAACAAACAGCACATATGCAAACCACAACAGAAGAAATAACGACTGAGGATATTTATAAACAATGTGACTTCAGTGCGTTAACAGCAGTCCCGAATAGTGATATTATGGAAACTGAATTTAGTTTGATGGCACAACTTTTGATCCCAATATGGAAGAATATAGCATGTCTGAAAAAATATCGTCAGCAAGGCTATCATATTATTTTTATTTCGGATATGCATTTGCCGGAAAAAGTTCTTAAAGAAGTCTTGATGAAATGGCATATCATGGAAGAAGAATATGATAAAATCTATGTTTCTTCCGAATATCTTAAGACCAAACATCACGGAACTTTATACCAACATATTTTCAGTGATTTGAATAACAATATCAGCACATGGCATCATTACGGTGACAATCATCGCAGTGATTATTTAATGGCCAAAAGAAACGGCATCAAAGCACATTTATTGAGTTCCCCCGTCCAACTTCCTTATACAGGTAAAGCGATTTATAGTGAAACCAATTACATTGAACAGCCAAGAAAATTAATAGCTTCAATTGTACGTTCCATCTATCAATCAGATTATGAAGATATTTACAGAAAATTAGTCCTTGACATTATAGCTCCTTTATTTGTATCTCAAGTATACGATATACTAAATGATGCTCATAATAAAAAGATCAAACAATTACTTTTCTTTGCGCGAGACAGCTATATGTTTTATCTCATAGCAAAAGAATTCTCTGTTTTATTTCCAGATATAAAATTAACCTATTTTTATGTCAGTCGCCGGACACTTTATTTACCTTGCATTGAAGATATATCCTACACTTCATTTTTAAAATTAAAAGGTATTAAAGGTTTATCCGCTCAAGATTATTTGGATCAATTTGGCCTTGACATAAAAGATTTGGAGTTGCCGGTCGATAAGGATAAATTATCTACAGAACAATTGCTTCACACAATATTATCGAATGATTTTAATATAAAAAAGATTGAATCTGTTCGGAACACAATGACATCGCATTTATTGAAGTATTTTAGACAAGAAGTAACAGACATGAATAATGTCGGCATGGTTGATATAACCGGTTCCCGATCTAGTCAGGAAGCTTTAAACCGACTGTTCAAGAGAAAAGGACATAACTCATTGTTTGCTTATTATCTCTTAGTATCCGAAGATAGAAAGTCTATAAAGGATGCTGGACAATTTAAAGCTTCACTTTTATGCGATTTCATGAAGAACGGCATACAAAAGTATATAGGTGATTTAGTCTTATTATTAGAAGATGTATTTTCAGTTACTGATCAAAATCGTACTGTGTCTTACCAAGAAGCCAATCATCAGATAACTCCGATCTTCGATGCCAGCAATAATGAGAAGAAAACCGAAGTTATGAATACCAATACAACCCTATTTACACAAGTTGCTAAGGGTTTCATCTCTTGTCATGCATATAATTGCAACAATGAAATTTTGAGCATCAGTATATGGAATTTAGGCCATTTTGCCATGAATCCTCGCTATGAATATGTGAAAGCAATAGAGCTTTTTACTATTTCTGAAAACGGAAATTCACAACAAGCTGTTATATCACGACTATGGCGAAAAGATTTCAAAAAATCGTGGTTCAGAGGGTCTCTTGTCGGCTCTTTCAGATACAGCAATTTTCTTCTAACAGTTCTTATGTGGATAAAGAATAAAAAATATAAGTAGTTATATGAAAACGGAAACTATGCATATTGCTTGCAATATTGATTCCAAATACACTCGCTTTTGCGGTGTACTGATGGTGTCTTTATTTGAAAATAATAGAGATGAACATCTTAAAATGCACATCCTTTGCTATCACCTGACGGATGAAAATAAGGAAGACTTGCAGGAAATAGCAACACGTTATAATAATGACATCCAATTTTATGATATAGACGAGACTATTTTTAAGGGTTTCCCTATTTCGGATCAATGGCCGATTGTTATCTACTTTCGTTTGATGCTACCGGAACTATTAGACAAAAATATTATTAAGGTGTTATATTTAGACTGTGACATACTTTGTCGTGGTAATCTGAATGAATTATTTTCCACAAAGATGGGTGATAATGCCATTTGTGCAACAGAAGATATCCTGAGTCGTTTTCCGGCATTATATAACCGATTAGGTTATCATCCCAGCTATAATTATTTCAATTCAGGAGTGCTGCTAATTAATGTAGCAAAATGGAAAGAATTAGAACTTACCAAAAAGTGTATTAACTATATCGGTTCTAATAAAGTAAGACATCCTGATCAAGATGCTTTAAATGCAATATTATTTGATAAAAAAATGATACTTGATAGCCGATGGAATTATATATCCAATTATCATACTCGCTATATAAGCAAAGAAGAATATGAAGAAGACTTATTTAAAACAAAAACTTACTTCCCTATATTCATTCATTTTACAGGAACAAAACCGTGGTCAAACCTATGTGATTCTCCATTCAAAAGAGAATGGTTCTCATATCAAAATAAAACAAAATGGAAAGATATGATTCCGTCTCATAGTATTAAGCAGATAATAGTTTACAGGACAGCTTTACTTTTGGATGCAATAGGAATCCGTAGGTATAATAAGCAAAAATTATTCTAAACACTTATATCTATGATAGAACTATTTATCATTTTATTAATAATAATCTATATAAAATGGGTTATATTCACCCTCTTCTACTTTCCATTAAAATGGTGGGTAATTAAAAGAACAACGTGTAAAGACAATTTGTCTATTGATATATCTCAGTCCATTGAGACTTCAAATCAGTCATTATTATTACAACACTTAAGACGATTTCTAGGTAATCTATTTTTGTCATATTATCGATATTCTATTTTTCAAGTAGGGAAAATACCATCACATTACATAAGAAATTTTCTATATACAAATTTATATAAGGTGAAAATAGGAAAGGGAGCAGTAGTATACTTCGGGGCCGAATTAAGAGGTTCATGGAATTTAATAATAGATAAAGGAACAATAATCGGTGATAATGCTATATTAGATGCGAGGAGAGGAGGTATTGTAATTGGTAAAAATGTGAATATTGGTTCTGAAGTGCATTTATGGACAGACCAACATGACTATAATGATCCATATTTTAGAGCAACCAAATCCAAAGTCGGTCCTATAATCATTGGTGATCGTGCATGGATAGGACCACGCGTTACAATCCTTCATAATGTACATATAGGAGAAGGGGCTGTCATTGCTGCCGGAGCAGTTGTCACAAAAGATGTAGAACCATTTACTGTAGTAGGTGGAATACCCGCTAAAAAAATAGCAGAACGTAATCATAATCTAATGTATGAATTTGATGGTAAAACTAGAACAATGTTTTATTAATAGAGAAAAGATTATATTTATCTTCAGTTGATCAATCATGTCTAAAAAAGCATACATTCTAATCCTTTTTATTCTCGCGTTTGGTTTACTTTCCAATATCTTTACTGCATCATTTCTTACAAGGAATGTCAGTTTTGTATTGACAATGTTATGGGGAATTGTAGGGTGGTTTTATTTTCCTGCATCTCCAACCAACAGTTTGAATAATCGCAAACATCAAAGTGTAGCTTGGGTCATAGTCTGCATTATGTTGCTTTCAATGCTTGTTCCATACTATCATTATGGTCAATCGCTAGTAGACACTTTTTTCTCTCAGCGTTTCAACTATGCCATTTTGTTTCTTCCGGTATTTCTTAGAATAATACCTTCGGATAAAGATTTTCTTTACTCTATAAAAATATGCGCATACGTGAGTTTAGCCGGTTACATTGTCAGTCTGGTTTTTCCTCAGTTTTTCTTAACACCTGAAGCGATAAAAGAAATGCTGGAAAGCCGTAAAGCAAACGCATCGACAGATATTGGTTTTGCTGCTCCGGGATTTAATTCTGCTATCATCTATCTTTACTATAAAACAGGGAAACTGTTTCATCGTCCGACTATGAAAGACATAATAGAAGCCTCTGCCTTTATGCTTTACATCATACTTGTACAAAATCGTAGTACAATTATCGGCACACTACCTTTCTATTGTATAGGCATGGTAATGATGAAAACCCAAAAGAAAATGTTATTCATTACATTGGCTGTTATAGCATTAGTCGGTATTTTACCTTTCCTGAATACCATTTACAGTTCATTAGTTAATGAAACACAACTTCAATTGGAAGACGAAAATTACAACAGATGGCAAGCCTTATCTCTCTACCTGGTTGAAATGAAAAACGACTTCATATCCGTACTTTTAGGTAATGGAGTCTGGTCAAAAAGCGGGTATTACTTAGAAATGATGCTTCAGGCGCAGTTCTCACGGGGAACTTATATCAGCGATATCGGTTGGTTGGGAACATATTTTTATTATGGTATTGTTCCTGTGAGTTTTCTGCTTTATTATTCTGTCAAAGCTATATGGAATAACAAAGTGCCTGCCTATCTGAAATATTATGCTTGCTGGATTATCTTAATTCCTACTATTCATGGCTTTCTACAGTTGACTACCGGTGGTGGCGTCCTTTTTGCCATGTACTTTTATTTAATAATGTATTATACGGCACTTAGAGAAAAAGTGAATGTGTACGACTATCAGCGACTAACCGATAGTAAAAATTAGCTTATGGATATATCAGTCATTATTGTTAATTACAATACGGCACAAATAACCAAACAATGTTTGGATAGTATCTTCGAACAAACACATGATGTCGAGTTTGAAGTCATCATCGTAGATAACGCTTCCACTGATGAAAGTGAAAAAATATTGTCTGCATATCCCAATATCAAGTATGTGAAGAATACGGTGAATCTAGGCTTTGGAAAAGCCAATAATTTAGGATACAACTATTCTTCAGGAAAATATATTCTATTATTAAATTCAGATACAATTCTTAAAAATAATGCTGTAAAATTATTCGTTGATAATTTCGATAAACAGCCGGATGATGTGGCATGTATAGGTAGTTGGCTATTGTCACCGGATGGTAATTTAAATAATTCCTACGGTGATATACCCACTTTAAATCAAGCTATAAAATCAACGGTTCATCTTTATCTCCGATGTTTGGGTCTAAAGTCTAAAAAGTCATCTAAAGAGTTTGATACAACCAGAAGTATAGAAGTCGGTTATGTGATGGGAGCCGATATATGTATACGCCGTTCAATCATTGAACGATTAGGAATGTTCGATCCGGATTTCTTCATGTACTATGAGGAATCAGAAATGCAATACCGTTATCATAAAGTAGGCTATAAGGCAAAAATTGTTCCAGGGCCTCAGATTGTACACCTAGAATGTATTTCGACCAAAGAAACAGGGAAAAAATATTCTTATAAGAATAGACGTATGTTCTTTACAAGTTACTTTCTTTTTATGAGAAAGAGATATTCTTATATCAAGTATTTTATCTTTAGATTGATATTTATATTCAACGCACCTATATTTTTAAGTTCCTATTATTCCAATCTGGAAAAACTGAAAATGTTGATATTTATATGTTCTCCATTAAAATCGGATTCTATCAATGAATAAAGTTGAAAAACTCATTCTTCGTTTCGTCAATGGTTGGAAAGATAACAGAGAATTTGGCTTTACCATTGCAATAAGCAGTTTCATCTGGCCATTCTTGGGGTACTTCCCCAAAGACATATCAAGATGGTTAATGCAAAGGAAACATGCTAAGGTACTTCGTTATCTTACGAGCAATTACAGAGAAATGATTTATAATTTTCACTTTGAGCAAGAATCTCCATCAGACTTTAACGGGGCAATATGGTTTTGCTGGTTACAGGGAGAAGACAATATGCCGTTAACGGTTCGGACTTGCCTAAAAGCTTTAAAATGTCATGCGAATGGGCATCCTGTTATTATTATCTCTTTAAATAATTATCAAGAGTACATCACTCTTCCTGATTATGTGATTGATAAATATCATAAGGGAGAAATTGGAAATGCTCATTTTGCAGATATTCTTCGCACATGCTTACTCTATGAACATGGTGGCGTATGGATGGATTCCACACTATTGGCCATAAGTAATCTTCCAGAAGAATTATTTAAATCTTCCTTTTATTCGTGTCGATTTGAAGCCGATACCTTATTTATTACACAATGCCGATGGAGTAATTTTTTTCTTGGTAGTCAAAAAGGAGGTATTGTATTTGCATTCACCAGAACCCTTCTCTTTGAATATATAAAAAATGAAAATCGTTTTATCGACTATTTTCTGATGGACTACATTATATATCTAGGGTATATTACATATTCTGAAGTTAGAAATAGGATTGACCAATTATGTATTAACAATATAAATATTCATGGTTTAGCACCAATTATAAACGATTCATTTAACCATTTAATATGGAATGAATTAATTCAAAACACTTATTTATTCAAGTTATCTTGGAAAGTAAAATATAACGATACAAATAGTACTACACTTTCCTATTGGGGATATATAAAACAAGAATTAGAAAGAGTATGAAAAGAGCGATTTATATTGATACTTATTCAACTGAGAATGCTCATGAAATGTTTAATGCTTCATCACTAAAAATGTTTTCATTGATATACGATGCAATTGAATATAGAGCAGCAAAATCTTCGCAACAAAATATTCTGAATTTACTAAAGGGCTTGCCTGATAACATTCATTATAAAAAAATAATTCTTCCAACTTGGAATAGAAAAAGTATCGGAAGACTGTTTATGCAAATAATAGCAACAATTACAAACGTATACTACATTCTGACTTCTCATAAAGACATTGATATTATTATTAACTATAATACAGCTATGTCATTATATCCTATAAATTGGTCTGTTAAATTATCAGGGAAAAAAACTCTTTTAGTTTGTCATGGTGAAATGCAAGACCTAGAATTAAAAAGGCGAACAAAATGGATATTTAGAAAGAGTATGACTTTATTCACCCGTACTAACATAAACATTGCCAAAAACCTATATTTTGCAGTATTGGGAGAAAGTATAAAAAAAAATGTTGAAAAAGTAGTCAGTCAACAAGTAAAAGAAAAATTGATAAGTTTTGATCATACTGCTATTTTTAATTCATTTCCATTGGTAGATCAAAAAGAAAGTAATAAATTGATTATCGGTATGGTAGGAATTTTAAGAGAGTCAAAAGGCTCAATAGATTTCTTTAAGTTGGCTCATCATTTTAAAGGTAATCAACATGTAGAATTTAGGGTTATAGGATATTTACCGAATTCTCATGAATGTATTAATGAAGCAGGAATAGTAATTCCTGAAGGGATGAATAATAATTATGTATCACGAGAAGAAATGTATAATCAAATCAGACAATTGGATTATACAGTTTATTTGTTACCAAAAGATGGATATAAGTATACAGCGAGTGGTTCTATTTTTGATACTATCGATTGTGAACGTCCTATTATTTCTTTACACAATGATTATATAGATTATTTGTTTAGTCTTTGTGGGAACTTTGGTTTTCTCATTAAGGATACTAATGAGATGATTAAGACTATTGAAAAACTTATTGAAAATAGAAAATCAGAAGTTTTCAATTTTAAATATGTTAAAAGAATTCTTTCTCCAGAGAATGCTGCAAAAGAATTATTAAAAACAAAATTTTATAGATAATCATAATATAAAATTATTTTCATAATCTGTTGATTTTATAAATACTAGACTATGATTAGTGTAATAACAATCTGCAAAAATGCAGAAAACATAATAGGTGAGACTGTCAGCTCCATATTTCAACAAAAAGATGAAACATTTGAATTTTTACTTATTGATGGTGATTCAACAGATTCGACAATCAATACGGTTAAATCTCTAATTGAAAAATATAAATTTCCTGCCAATCGAGTTATTATCATTTCAGAGAAAGATAAAGGAGTATATGATGCCATGAACAAAGGAATAAACAACGCTCACGGTGACTTTATTCTATTCATGAATGGGGGAGATAAATTTTATAACGAGAATGTTATCAGCAATTTTGAAAAAATAATAGAGAAAACTAGTGCTGATGCTTATTATGGGAATACTTTAATGGAATTTTATGAAGGGAAAGGAATTCTTCATGATAATGAAGAAATAAATAGAAATCCAATAATGCCTTTTATACATCAATCTGTGATTGTAAAGAAAAGCCTTTTAGAATATCATCCTTTCAATCTTAAATATAAAATACTAGCTGACTACGACTTCTTTTACTGGATGCGCATGACAGGATGTAAATTTCATTATGAACCCTTTATTGTATCTATATATGACGCTAAAGAAGGATTGAGTGAAAATAATCCGTTAATAATAGCTTTCGAACGAGATGAGATATTAGGTATTGATAAACGAAAACATTATTGGATAAGAAAGATTGTTTTGCACTGTACTGTCGGACTGATACAGCCAATAAAAAATATAGCTCCTCGTTTTTTATTGAATTTCTATTTCAGAAAAAAGAAATCATACATTAAATGGCTTGATTGATTGCTCATTTAATAATAGTAAATACTATTCTATTATATATGAACTCTTCCATTCTTTTCATTCTCCACATGCCTCCCCCTGTTCACGGTGCAGCGATGATGGGGAAATACATTCACGATAGCAATGTGATAAACGAAGCATTTGACTGCCACTATATCAACCTTACGACAGCCAGAGACCTGACGGATATAGGTAAGATAGGACTGCGGAAAATAAGACAATTCGTAAATCTGTTGAATACAATCCGTAAGGAAGTGAAAAGACTGAAACCGCAATTGGTATATGTTACTCCTAATGCACGAGGTGGAGCTTTTTACAAGGACTTTATCATTGTGCAGATGCTAAAATTAATGAAATTCAAAGTAGTTGTTCACTACCACAATAAAGGGGTGACCGCTCGACAAGATAAAGTAATTGATAACTTGCTATATAGATTATTCTTTCGGAATCTAAAAGTTATTTTACTTGCTGAGTCTCTTTATAACGACATCAAGAAATACGTTTCACGAGATAATATCATGATCTGCCCGAACGGTATTCCCGAACAATAAACAAAACATGAATCATTCTTTTAATATCCTTTTTCTATCGAATATGATGGAAGAAAAGGGTGTATGGACTTTAGTGGATGCTTGTCAGCTACTTAAACAGCATTCTTATCATTTTGAATGTCATTTTGTAGGTAAATGGAGCGATATAACGGAAGACATATTTCATACTTACCTTGTTCAGAAAGGTTTGGAGGATATGGTGTTTGCTCATGGTGCTAAGTATGGGAGTGAAAAAGATTCTTTCTTTGAGAGAGCCGATGTTTTTGTATTTCCTACTTATTATCATAACGAATGCTTTCCGTTGGTGATTCTTGAAGCTATGCAACAAGGTCTTGCTTGTATAAGTACACGTGAAGGTGGAATACCTGATATTATTATTGATGATGTGACCGGATTTCTGATTGATAAAAAGGATGAAAAAGCTCTGACCGATAAATTGATCTATCTGATAGAGCATCCCGACCTCTGTACAGCAATGGGGAAAGCCGGAAAAGAGCGTTTTTTAAAAGAGTTTACATTAGAATCGTTTGAGGAAAGGCTGGTGACAATCTTGAATGATTGTATTTCTAAAAAAGATAAATAGTAGGATAAAATCACCCTCTCCAACTCCTCCACTTCCCATTCCTTCCATAAATCAACCCTCATTTTCTCCTATCCATATCTATTATAAACACAAAAAAATCACCTCGATGTTTTTAAAAAACATAAGGATGATTGCGAACAAACATCAGGTTGTTTTTAAAAAACATCGGGATGTTTGAAATGAAAAGCGTGACAGTGTGACGACGTGACACGTACTTTCGGACTATTATATATACTATTGTATTTATATAATGTATAAGTTAATATATGTATTTCTTATATTATAGTACATATAATACTAATAAAACCACTGTCACAGCGTCACGCTGTCACACAAAATATTAAAGTGCGGCATTTGTGACACTTGTGACACCTGTTTCTTAACCCTATATAGTATATATATAATAGGTATATATACATGTATCACTATATTATTACTATGTATATATAGGGTTTAAAAGTAGGTGTCACAAGTGTCACAAATGCCGCACAATTCAAAATATTCCCGATGTATGACGGTATATGTCGGGAATAAGCCGTATCTTTGTTAAGGATTAGATAATAAGATTATGATAAGATTAAAGGAGATAAAACTTCTGAAATTCAGAGAAGATTTATCGTCTCTTCCGGATACAAAATTACTTATAAATACGATTAACGCACATTCTTATAATACCGCGCGTAAGGATGCTGCCTTTGCGGAGGCATTGAAGAAAGGGGATGTCCTGATTCCTGACGGGGCAAGTATCGTGATGGCGCTGAAATGGTTGCGAGGCGAACGGATGGAACGCATTGCGGGAGCGGATTTGTTTGCTTTCGAAATGGATAAACTGAATGCCAAGGGAGGTACGTGCTTCTTTCTGGGAAGTAGCGATAAGGTACTTGAACTGATACGCCGACGTGCGGAGAAGGATTATCCGAATATTAAAATAATAACCTATTCGCCTCCTTATAAACCGGAATTTACAGCGGAGGAGAATCAAGCCATGATACGTGCCGTAAACGAGGCGCAACCGGATTTACTATGGATAGGTATGACGGCTCCCAAACAGGAAAAATGGGCTTACAGTCACCTGCCGGAGCTGGATGTAAAGGGGCATATCGGCACGATAGGTGCGGTGTTCGATTTCTATGCCGGTACGGTGAAGCGTGCCCCTCTATGGTGGCAGAAGCATAGTTTGGAGTGGCTCTACCGCTTATTGATGGAGCCCAGACGTATGTGGCGGAGGTATGTCATCGGAAACACGCTGTTTGTTTGGAATGTGACGAAAGAAAAGGTTGGCTTTTGACACTCTCATTCAAAATTATTCAGCATTCGTTTTGCCTTTCCGATAGCTTTGGCAGCCGGAACTTCTTTCAGGGTGGTTTCGTCAAATAGCTGTAATGCTTTGTCTATTTTGTCCAACTTGCGTTTGTCTCCCTTTTCGGCATATTCCTTTTTGAGCAACCGTATCTTTTCGTATGCTTGTATTCCGTCGATCAGATGCTCGAAACGCAGGGAACTTCTTCCTCCGGGATAAATCAGGTAGGTATCTCCGGCCGCCCATGTGTGGAATCGGCTGTCTTGCAGCGGATGTTTTACCCAACTGTTTAGTGCCCAACGGAGATAGCCGTCCAATCCCTCTTTTGCACTATACCATGCAAACCATTCGGTTTCGGCAGGAGGGGAGAAAGAAAATGTATTAGGGCGTGCTTCTTCGCAACTGGTATAGAAAGTAGTGACTTTGCCTGCCTGTTTTCGTTGCCGTTTCACGTCTTCGGGATATTTCATGCGGAGAGCTACGCAATAGTCGTCCAGCTCATAGACCAACTCTTTATGGTAGGCTCCGGCAAGGGAAACCTTGAAATCCTTGTCCGCCTTACGGATGATTTCCAACGTTTTCAGCATCGTTTCCATAGGACGCTCGTCCATGGATATATAGGTAATGCCGAACCATCCTTTTTGTTTGAGGTGGGCGGCGAATGATCGGAGCATGGCAAGCCACATATCTTCATATACGGCCTCTCCGGGCTGTGTACTGACAGACTGCAATGAGTTGGTAGCTTGGTCGAAATACCGGAAGGAGAGTTTCCAAGGTACCATAGAATAGCAGTTGATCTGTTTTCTGATGCCCATTTCCATCATAAATTCTACCCATTTGTCGAATACCGTGTAATCGAACATCCATGTGCCGTCGGCTTTCTTTATCCACGTTACCATGCTTTCAAAATAGTCATACGTCTGTCCGTTCCACGGCTTGTGCATGATGGAAGCGGTAATGGACTTCCCTCCCGCATCTGCATAGAGCTTCATGTGAGGACGCATATAGTCAAAGTGTTCTTTGCTCCACGGGGTGACCTGATAATACCGGGCAACGGCATAAGGATTCTGCCATAAGTCCAGATGAAAAGCCCATTCGGAAGGAGGTGGAAGGGTTCGTTGACCGACATTCACCGTTATTCCAAGTGTGGATATAACCTTTTCCCCGTCTTTTACCAGAATGGTTCCCCGGTAAGCTCCGGCTTTCACCTGACTGGGGATATGGATACTGACCCATCCTCCTTGAGTGGAGTGGGAGGGAATGAGTAGCGACGGGGTGATATGGTCTATCGGGTCTGCCACCAAGGTGGAATCGAATTTAGTAGGGTCGGGGCGTTGTCCGCATCCCCCGTTTCCGTCCTTATTCAGCTCGTCCGTCATGACATAGCGAACAAAAGCAGTGGTCAGATGCTCTTTTCCGATGCTTTCTTCTCCGTTACGTAACTCCCCAGCAGAGAAATTCAGTTCCTTGATTTCCTCACTACTCCAAATGACGAACTGTGCACATACCCGTTCTCCTTTCCAAGCGGACAGCGTGAGGTTTTTCATTATATCGACGCTTGGGGGCACTTCTTTCTTATAGCGTACATCCGTGCTTCCCCAGCTGACTTTCGGTGTATTCACTTTATCCCATTGCGTAAGGTCTGTCTGTACCGGGTTGGGTAGCTCCCGGTAACTGTCCGCTATCTGTGCGTAGATGGAAATAGTACCGGTAAAGAAAAGGACGGAGAGAAGAATGTTTTTCATATCGAAACAGTTTTGTCTGAAATTTATCCGGTAGCAAAGATAGAAAATAAAATGAGGTTAAGAGTCGAATATGATGAGCAATTCCCCCGATTCTTTCCGAATTATTTTGAAAATTATAAATAGTTGAGCTTTAAACTATCTATTGGGAATTTAAAAGATTAATTTTAGCTGAATAACAGTTATGATTTGCAATTAAATTCCTAAGTTTGCACCAATTATTGATACAAACATGAAATTGAACATCTATTACAGGACTTCCACCCTGCGACAGTGGAGCTTGCTTCTGATTGCCAGTGTTGTATTTACACTGATGGCACAGGCTCATGATAATCAGACTTTAAATATTAAAAAGGACTATTTGTTAATCATCAATACCTATACTTCGGATGCACCGTGGAGCAATGCAATCATTGAACCGGTTCAAAAATTACTTTCCAACGAACGTGGTGTTGCTACCTTTGTTGAACATCTAAATATGCTAATCATAAACGATACGGTACAATTCGATATGTTAAAGCATGCTGTTTTGGATAAATATTCCGCTAAAGCTCCGAAAGCTATATTATTATTGGGTAATCCGTCTTTATTATTAAAGGATGAACTCCGGAACCGTTGGGGAGATGTACCTTTGGTTTTGTGTGCGGAGGAGGATTATTTCGGTTCTGATATGGCTTATATTAAAAGATATCCGATTCGTCTTGAAGAGCGTGTGCCGCTTTCTACGCTTGCGGATAAGTATAATCTGACCGTTTTGCAAACAAAAATGTTTCCTCTGGACAATGTAGACTTGTTACAACGGATGATTCCCGCTATGGAAGAAGTGTTACTTATTGGTGACGGCCGTTATATGAATCAGCAACTTAATTATGATATGGAGCGTTTGATGGCACAGAAATATCCCCATCTTAAATATCGTTTTCTTTCAGCGATGGATATATCTTTAGAAGAACTGATGTCACAACTGGAAACAATTGATGTTGATTCTACCGGAGTGCTTTTTTCTTCATGGACTTGGTTATCCGATATTGCAGGAAGTACCATACTCAATGCCAATTCATACCGTGTAATTGCCAATCTTTCCGTTCCGGTCTTTGCATTGAAAAGTGCTGTTATGAAGAATAGCAGTATGATCGGTGGTTGTTTTTTCGATAGTAAGGTTTTTGAAACGCATTTGCAACAAACTATCTTATCTGTATTAGCAAATACTCCTGCCCGGGAAATTCCATTCTTTATTCCTACGGAAGCGATTCCTACTTTTAATTATCCTTCGTTGCTATTGAAAGGTTTTTCAATAAATCAATGTCCGTCCAATAGCGTCTTTTTAGACCGGCCTACTTTTTACCAACGGCATAAAGCTCCAATTATTTTCGGCGGAGTTTTGATTGTAGCATTGCTGATATTCGCTTTCCTGTTTCATCGTATCCGTACGTTGAAAACTCTGAATGAAGCGCAGCAGCGACAGTTTGAAATCAGTCGTGAATTGGCTAATCTTTTTGATAATATGCCGGTTGGCTATATGAAGGCAAAACTATTGCGTAGTTCTTCGGGAGAGATTATCGATATGGAAATATGCCAAACGAACGGGCGTTTTATAATGAATTTCGCTCAAGGTGTCGAATCGGACTGTTATCAGGCAAGTGAACTTTTCGGTGCGGATTTAAATGTATCCTTGCGTCTGGCTGAGTTGGCGGATACAGAAAAGAAAGCCATTACCTATACACAGTATTTTTCCGAATCGAATTCCTATCAGAATATTGTAGTAACTCCTGCCATGAAAGATGGTTATGTAGATGCCTATTACGTAGATGCTACAGAATTGCACCATGCTCAGCAGAAAATAGATGACACGAATCATAAACTGGCGATGGCGCTTGATGTAGCCAATATTGTACCGTGGAATTGGAATTTACGCGAACATAAGATTCTTTGCGATGTAAATCGTCCGGTAGAACTGAGTGAAACAGGGCGTAATGTTGATGAAGACAAATTGTCAGTTCCGGATATGCAATATTTTTCCAAGATATATAAGGAAGATAAGGAACGGGTTCTTGGAGCTTATAACGATCTGATAGAGGGACGTTCGGATAAAGTGCGCGAAGAGTATCGCGTCATATCACACGATGAAACCGGATACAAAATAGATTGGGTGGAAGCACAGGCAGTTGTAGAGAAACGGGATGAAGATGGTAAACCGCTTACCTTGGTTGGCTCTTCACTGGTTATTACACAACGTAAGAAGATGGAACAGGATCTTATTAATGCACGCGATAAAGCCGAGGAATCAAATCGACTAAAATCAGCATTCTTGGCCAATATGAGCCATGAAATACGTACGCCTCTGAATGCTATTGTAGGTTTTGCCAATCTGCTTAGTTCGACAGATGAAACCGAGGAACGTGAGGAGTTTGTTAAGATTATTGAGAATAATAACGAACTGCTGCTTCAGCTTATTGGTGATATTCTTGATTTATCAAAGATTGAAGCCGGTACGCTGGAATTTGTCGATGCTCCTGTAGATGTAAATACTTTGATTGAGGAAACAATTCTTTCGTTGCAATCACGGGCTGAATCAAAGAATTTGGCGATTACATTTGAAGAAAGGCTTCTTGAGTGTAATATCTTGGCAGACCGCAACCGTTTGAACCAATTACTTATTAATTTGATTACTAATTCTATCAAATTTACCGAAGAGGGTGGCATTACGATTGGATATTCATTGCAAAAAGACGGTTTGCTTCGTTTCCGGGTTACCGATACCGGATGTGGTATTGCACCGGAGAAACAAGCCGATGTTTTCACGCGTTTCGTTAAGTTAAACAGTTTTGCACAGGGCACCGGATTAGGTTTGCCTATTTGTAAAACCATTGTAAACCGAATGGGTGGAGATATCGGAGTGGAATCCGAACCGGGTAAAGGTGCTACATTCTGGTTTACAATACGGAATATCCCAGCCGAACTGAATAAAAAAAGTGTTCAGGAATACACACTTCAAACTTTGGCGAAAGACCAGATTTCAATCCTTATTGCCGAAGACAATATAAGTAATTTCAAATTGTTCGAAACAATTCTCAAGAAGGATTATCATATTCTCCATGCATGGAATGGGGAAGAAGCCGTGGAATTGTTCAAGACGCACAAGCCGAATATTGTATTGATGGATGTGAATATGCCTGTAATGGACGGATACGAAGCTACTGCTGAAATACGCAAAATATCGGCGGAAGTCCCTATTCTTGCGGTCACAGCTTATGCTTATGCATCGGATGAACAACGTATCCTTAGTCATGGATTTGACGGATACGCTGCAAAACCGATTAATCCCAATGTGTTACGGTCGAAAATTATTGATTTGCTCAGTGCAAGAGTAATGTTGCTATAAGTGCGGGACTATGGTTTATCTTTTTACTTCAAAAGAGTAATTACCGGATTGAAGGTTTAATAGTATATTGCCGTCTTTTTCACCGGCAAATGTTATTCCCACGCTTTTCTTTATCTCCTTTCCATTCTCCCGGACATCTTTTGCTGATGCAGCCGGCAGATAAAGTAGAGCGGTGGTATTGCAAGGTATGGTGAAGGTATAACGGAAAATTCCGTCTTTTACGCTCCAACTACTTTCTATGCGTCCGTACATGGAGTCATAGTAACCTTTTGCATACGTCATTTCTCCAGTAGGGTCAACTTCCGGCTTCAGTATGAAATGTTTGAAAGCTGGACTGTTCTCATCCCGTTGTATTCCTAAAGAATGGTTGTACATCCAAGCCCCTACGGCTCCGAAAGAATAGTGATTGAAGGAATTCATGTGGTTGTTTCCTCCGAATCCGTCGGTATGTGTGTAAGAGTTCAATCGTTCCCAAATAGTTGTGGCTCCCTGTTCCACAGAATACAGCCATGACGGATAGCTGGTCTGTTGCAGTAACTTATAAGCCAGTTCGGGATGACCGTTGTCAGACAGGACCTTACTTACCCATGCGGTTCCTATAAAGCCGGTCATCAATGAGTAGGGCGGACACAGTCTACCTTGATCCGTTGTATTCTCTCTAGTGATTGTTTCCACCAGATTGGCTATTGCTTTACCTTTATTCGTCTCATTGATAATATTGAATACTAACGGAAGAACATAAGAGGTCTGTATATCTATCAACTTACCTTCCTTTTCCGGCATAAAAGCAGAGCAAATGGTTTTCCCTGTTTCCGGTTGTATATAAGTATTGTTGAAGAAAGCTTTTCTTTCGTCATGCAACTTCTTGAACCACTCAGCATCCTTTGTTTTACCGAGAGCCATTGCCATTTTATTCATCAGTTCCAAATCATGGATGAAATATGCTTCCCATAACAGCGATTTATCATTTTTCTCATCTTCCAGTCCGAGCCAGTCGCCCAAGTCTCCCCATACTCTATATTGTACCAATAAATTAGTGGCCGGGTCGATGGTTTCTTTTAGGATATAGGAAATATATCGCTTCATGGCGTCATAGTGTTCTTCCAACATAGCTTTGTCTCCATACTGTTGGTAACATTCCCACGGCACTGTAATTCCGGCACTTCCCCATAGTACGCCACCGAATCCTCCTCCTAATGGAGCAATGTCGGGAAAGCGTCCGTCTGCACGCTGTATATCGCGCATTGACCGCAGGTATCTTCTTAGAAATTGTGGAACGTCAGACAAATATGTTGCCGTACGTGAAAAGACGGAAATATCTCCTGCCCATCCCAAACGTTCGTTACGTTGAGGACAATCCGTAGGGATAGACATGAAATTGGCGCAAGAAGACCATGTGATGTTCTCCCATAATTTATTTACTTTGGAGTTGGAAGTTTCATAATGGGAAGACCATCCATGAATAGAACTAAGTACGACTCCTTTCACCGCTTCTACCGGCAGTGGCTTGTCAATGCCCGTTATCTCCACGAAACGGTAGCCATGATAAGTGAAACGGGGAAGAATCGTTTCCTGACCGCCTTTGGTGATGTAAATATCTTGGGCCATGGCACCACGGATATTCTCAAGCATGATCATACCTGTATTTCCTGCATATTCCGGTAGATCAGGGTATTTTACTTCAGCGAAACGCAAGTTTATCTTTGTTCCCGGTTTCATGCCCGACAAGATAATCTTCGGTACTCCTGCCATGTTTTGCCCCATATCATAGACAAATACTCCGGGACGAACTTCTTCCACAGAAACAGCTGTTAGTTCGTTGACGGCTTTCACGGTTGAACCGAATTGTCCTGTAAGTGTAAAATTAGAATAATCATTTACGTGTGGCATATTCGCATCTCCTGACGTACTTATATTTCCTTCCAAAGGAACTTCATAAGCTTTTTTCCAATTTGCCGCATGATAGGAAGCTGTGCTCCAACCTTCTGTTTCGGCTTCTTTTGAAGCATCATACACTTCTCCCTGAAAGAAGCTGCCGTAGACGATAGGTCCTTTATTAAAGTAGGTCCAAGTAGCCGGATCGGTAACAATAACCTTTTCCTTTCCATCCGCATAAGTGATAACCAGTTTCGCCAACAGAGATTGGCGGTCTCCGAAAAAGTTCCAGTTATCTCCGGAGTAGGTAGAACTGCCGCTCCACCAACCTTCCGACAGTAAAGCCCCGAGCGCATTGTTGCCGGAATGGATATAATCTGTAACATCAAACGTCTGGTATAAATGTGTCTTATTATACTGAGTTAATCCGGGGTTGAAGTAATCGTTTCCTATTCGTTTACCGTTCAGGTAAACTTCATAGATTCCCCGTGCGGTGACGTATAGACGTGCTTTCGTTAGCTTTGTGTCGGAAGATGTGAAAACCGTTCTAAGCATCGGTGCGGACTTCTCCGGCAAAGCAAAAATTTCAGTAAATCCCGTAGTACCGCCGTTTACCCGGTAATCCCTATCTTTGATGATAGCTATCACATTAGAAGGGCTTCTATGATTGGCTATTTCCACTTTGGAGAAAGAAGCCGTTTGCCCGGCAGGAAGGCTAAAGCCAACATCTGCCAAAACCGGAAAAGTAATGAAATCACCACCTTCTCCCAAAGGATTCATATTGAGCCAAGCGGTTTCTTTTTCAGCATTATCTATGTAGATTCGTGTTATTCCATAAACAGAACGAAGGCTTATCTGATGAGAGGAATATCGGTTATCCTTATTAATCAAAGTGGGAGAGACGGCGAAACTTTTATAAGGAATGTCTTTTTTATCTTCCGGATGGTATCCTACCCGGTAGACATTCAGCATCGCTTCTTTGCCCGAAGCCAGTGGAGCAATATCCAGTTCTACTTTAATATAGGATTCGTCTTTTTTGTTTTCCAGATGATACAGATTTTTATACTTGTGCATCAAGCGTTCGTCATTGGCTCCGTAGATGAAACCTGCACGGGTACTTTGGGATGCCTCGTCCAACCGTAGCGAGAAACTTAATTTGAAAACAGGAAAATAAGGGGAATATAATAGCAGATCTTCGTCTCCTCCGCCAATCCATTTTGCATTACTCCAACCTTGATAGGCATGGTCACGACTCATCAATCCGGTTTCAAACCAAGACGTACCTGAAAATTGCTCTTCATTTTGGTTCCAGATATTTACTGTCCATGAATAACGGGTAGTGGGTTGCAGAGGAGCACCGCTATATTCGATGTTTAATGAAAGGTCACTCTTTGTCTTTCCGCTATCCCATACCAATTGGCCTTTTTCATCGGAAACAGTAATCTGAAAGGCCGACTGTGAATTTCCTCTTTCATGGTTGGAGGATTCCATTTGCCAACTGAAACGGGGTTGCTCTACATCGATGCCCAATGGGGTTTCGGCATATTCGACTTTCATATTCTTGACCAAAAACGAATTATCAACAGCGTGTAATCTTATTGAGCAGGAAAAGCATACCAGAATAGTTAGTAATGCGAGAATCTTTTTGTTTTTCATATAGTAGTAATTTCTGTAAAATAGAAATAGTTTATCTGATTATCGCATACAAAGTTACGATTTATTTTCAGAAACGATAACTTTTACAGAAAAAATGAAAAACAGCCTTATACTGTTGGATACAAGTCGGTCAGAGGCTTCTCTTATTCAAATATTCCTGAAATTCTTTCTTGTAACTGTCACTGATAGGGATATATACTTTACCGAAAACAATCCGGTTGCGGTCTATTACCTTTATTTTATCCTTGTGCACGATGAAAGAACGGTGTACCCGCATGAAATGATTGGCAGGAAGCAGTTCCTCCATGGATTTCAGGCTCATCAGGCTCAAGACGGGCTTTGGTTGGTCTTCTGCATATATCTTGAGGTAATCTTTTAAACCTTCGATATAGAGAATATTATCTATTTTTATCTGTATCAGCTTGTAGTCGCTTTTGACGTAGATACTGTCTATTTCATTTTCTTGTGCAGATGGTGTAGTGACTTCTTCAGATGAACCGGCATTTGGTGTACGTGTCAGTCCGAACCATTGCAAAGCCTTGTTGGCTGCTTCCAGAAAGTCTGCATAACTGATAGGCTTTAATAAATAATCGAGCGCATTAACACGGTATCCGTCTACGGCATACTGGCTGAAAGCAGTGGTAAAGATAATGCGTGTACGTTTGTCTACCATTCTGGAGAACTCCATACCATTGAGCTCCGGCATTTGTATATCGAGAAATAAGAGATTTATTTCCTTATCCGACAACTCTTTCATCGCCTGCACGGCACTGGAATATTTTCCAACCAATTCAAGGAAAGGAGTCTTCTTTACGTAACTTTCCAATAATCCTAAAGCAAAGGGTTCGTCGTCTACTATTGCGCAAGTGAGTTTCATGATTCTATAATTTTTTGAGTGGAGATAACAAGCATTGATTCATACGTTTGATTGTCGGCCGACACATCACGTTGCCAGATATACTGTCCGGCATAGAGCAGTTCCAGGCGTTTGCGTACTTGTTCCAGTCCGATACCGCTTCCGCTTTTGTCCGCATCGGATTTCGGATGGTAACTGTTGACGATACGGCAAATGACCGTACCTTCTTTCCGTTCCTCCAATGTAATGTCTATAAAACTCGGTTCAGTGGCAGACGTCCCATGTTTAAAGGCATTCTCTATGAGAGAAATAAAAATCAACGGGGCTATCATCGTATTACTGCCTGTGATAAGATTAAAAGAAGACTTGACCGTGACATTATCGTTCAAACGTATTTTCATCAATTCGATGTAATTGCGGATAAATTCAGCCTCCCGTGAAAGAGGTACGTATATTTCCTGATTCTCATAAAGCACATAACGAAGTAATTTACTCAGTTCTTGTACCGCTTTTTGGGCTTTGTCCGTATCAAAAGCGATAAGAGCATAAATATTGTTCAGCGTATTGAGTAAGAAATGAGGATTCAACTGATTTTTCAGATTCTTCAATTCCGCTTCCGTCTTGCTCTTTTCCAATTCTCTCCGGGATGCTTCGGCTTCATACCAACGCCTTGTCATCTTGATGGATACGGCAAGACCGACGGTAAGTATCAGCGAAAGCATATCCCGTAAGATAAACAAAGCAACCATACGTGCATGGAAATAAGGCTCTTTTTCCCGTTCACGAAATTCATGAGGTATACGAGGCTTCTGTTTTTCTTTGGGCTGCATGAAAGCAGACGTTTGCTGCTGTTCCTGCCGTCTGTGAGCTTCATTCTTGATATGAATACCTCCGCAGATGGCAATAATAATGACTGCATTCAGTAAGATGAAAGTTCTGGTCTGCTGTTTACGAAACAAGTATTTATCTATCAGGTAAAGGTAATTGAGATAAAAGATCGCCATAAACGATAGTGGCACAGGCAGGCGTCTCAAGTATTCCGACCAGTTGAGCGTACTGCTTCCCCAATCCATGAGGATGGGAAAGAACAAGAACAGTGCCCATACGATAATATGTATAAGCAGATAAATAGAACGACGGCTTCTGACGCTTGTTTTCATGGATACAAATTTAGTTATTTAATTTTAGAATTCTCAACTATTCATATCTAATAGCTTCTATCGGATCAAGATCGGCAGCTTTCTTTGCCGGATACCATCCAAAGAATACTCCTGTAACCGTACATACGGCGAAGGATAAGAATACGCTCCATGGCTGGATATAAATAGGCCAATGCGCTATACTCTTGACTACCCAGCTGGCACCGCATCCGATAATGACACCGATGATACCTCCGGTAATGCTAATCATGATAGCTTCAATCAGGAATTGCGATAGAATATCCACGCCTCTTGCACCGACACTCATACGCAAACCTATCTCGCGGGTACGTTCGGTGACGCTGACATACATAATGTTCATAATACCTATACCGCCTACTATCAAGGATATGCCGGCTATACACGCCAGTAGGGTGGTCATGAGATCGGTAGTGGAGTTAAGCATCGTGCTTAGTTCCTGCTGACTGCGGATGGTGAAATCGTCCTCGTCCGTATCTTTCAGTTTGTGTTCCCGTCGGAGGATGGTGGTGATCTCATCCGTGGCATAGTCTGTCATGTCCTCAGAAAGAGCAGAGGCGAAAATGCCTTGCAGGTAGGTCACGGCAAGCAAACGTTTCATGACAGTGGTATAAGGAGCGAGGACTACATCATCCTGATCCTGCCCCATTGAATTGTAACCTTTCGATTTGAGTACTCCTATTACCCGGAAAGGGATTTTGTTGAAACGAATCACTTTACCTATCGGGTCGCTACCATCGGGGAACAAATTATCTGCAATGGTTTTACCGATTATACATACTTTGGCGGAACTTTGAATGTCTGCCGCAGTGAACATACTTCCGCTCTCCACCTTTAATTGGCGTATCTCAAGATATTCCAGTCCTACACCGTTGACGGAAGAAGGGTAATTATTGTTTCCGGAAACAAATTGTCCGGATGAAGATACATTGGGACTGATGGCGGCAAGGAAATTGCTTTCATCACGCAACTTCTCATAATTCTCCAATTTGAGCGTTTGCATCTCCGAAGCATCTCTGCGAACTCCTCCACGCATATCACCTCCCGGATGTATCATAATCATATTGGAACCCATCTCGGCAATTTGCGTTTGTATGCTCTTCTTGGAACCTTGTCCGATGGCAAGCATTGTGATAACCGAAGCCACACCGATAATGATACCCAGCATGGTGAGGAAAGCACGTAATTTATTATTAGCCAACGCCCGGAGTGCTATTTTAAATAAGTTTGTTCCGTTCATATTTATGGTTTTCTTTAATCTTCGTCATTTTTAGGTAATGCGGCAAGTGCGTCAGTGGCAGAAAGAATATGATCGTTGGTCACATCTTCCATCACGTGTCCGTCACGCAGGCGGATGGTACGACTGCTATATTGCGATATCTCCGGATTGTGCGTCACGAAGATAATGGTACGTCCCTCTGCGTGCAGCTTTTGGAACAGTACCAATATCTCGAATGACGTACATGTATCAAGGTTTCCGGTTGCTTCGTCTGCCAATATTACTGCCGGGTTGTTGACCAATGCACGGGCAATCGCTACACGTTGCATCTGTCCGCCGGACATCTGGTTGGATTTATGTTCCAGTCTGTCACCCAAACTTACCGCTTGTAGAGCCTCGATAGCACGTTTGCGTCGTTCGGATGCACTGACGCTCGGATTATACATTAATGGTAGCTCTACATTCTCTACGGCAGTTGTCTTAGGCAGCAGGTTGTAATTCTGAAATACAAACCCTATCTTGCGGTTGCGCAATATGGCCCGGGCGGACTTGCTCATGGTACGTACGGAAATTCCGTCGAGCAGGTATTCACCGCTGGTAGGGGTATCCAGACAACCTAATGTATTCAGCAGCGTAGACTTCCCCGAACCGGATGTACCCATAATCGTAACGAATTCACCTTCGTCGATGGTGAAAGAGATACCTCGTAAGGCACGTACCGTTTCTTCTCCCACCTGAAAGTCCCGTTTTATATTTTGTAATTCAATTACTTTCTTGCCCATTTTATTTCTTTTTCTTGTTACTTCCCGGATGGCTCGGCATAAACGGGCTCTTTTCCGTATTTTCATTACCTGACTGCATGTCCGGCATTTCTCCTTCCGGTATGCCGATGCTAGCCTCTGTAATTACTTTTGTCCCTTCGGCAATGCCACTGATTATTTCAGTAACCGTACCGTTGTTGATTCCGATCTCTACAGGATGAGCCGTAAAGGTATTACCTTCCCGAGTCCATAATTTGTTTTCACCCTTGCAGTCTTTGACTATGTCTTCTTTACCGATCAACGGTTCTTCCGGAGTGAAGCGTAATGCTTTGGACGGAACGCCGAGAACATCCTTTTTATCCAATATATAAATGGTTACATTTGCCGTCAGGCGAGGTTTAAGTTTCAGTTCAGGATTTTGTGCAGAAATTACTACTTCATAGGTAACTACGCTCTCGCTCGTTGTGCTGCTGCTACTGCTGCTAGAAGTACTTCCCAAACGGATCTGAGTAACATTTCCTTCAAACGTATCGTTCGGATAAGCATCGACTGTGAAGGTAACGCGTTGTCCTTCCTCCACACCGCCTATATCTGCTTCATCCACGTCGGCAACCACTTGCATCTGGGTCAGGTCGGCGGCAATGGTAAAGAGTGTAGGCGTCTCGAAACCGGAAGCTACCGTCTGTCCCTCTTCCACATCACGACTGATGACTACTCCGTCAATCGGGGAGGTGATAGTAGCGTATGAGAGATTTCGTTCCGCCTTTGCCAATGCAGCTTTGCTGCTATCGAATGCACTCTTCGCCTTCTCGTAGTTGTATAAAGCCTGTTCGTAATCGGTATCGCTGATCAGGGTTTTCTCATGAAGTCCTTTACTGCGTTCATAATTCTTTTGTTGATATTCATATTCCGCCTTGTTGCCGTCGTATGTGGCTTTAGCCGATGCCAGCTCACTCTGCAAAGTTGCTTTATCCATTTCTGCGATAAGTTCACCCTTTGTCACTACAGAATTATAATCCACGTATATCTTGTCGATGATACCGGATACCTGCGTACCTACTTCTACTTCTGTTACCGGTTCGATTGTTCCGGTGGCGGTCACGGAATTGGAGATGTCGGCTTTGCCTACGGTCGCTGTCACATAGGTAATTTTGTGCTTGGCTTTAGAACCTCTGAAGAACCATATACCTCCACCGACCACCACAATCACGGCTAAACCAATGAAGATGATTTTTTTTGTTTTCATATTGTTGCTTGTTTACTATTTTACAAATTAATTTCGTCTCCGGCATAGAAGTGAAGCAGTTTGGCGTTGAGTATTACCATGTATTTAGCTTGTAACTGCTCTTGCTGCGCCGACAGTAAATTATTTTTCTCCGTGAGCAGATCTACGGTATTCTTCATTCCTAGGTTAAACTGTTCGCTCACAAGGTCAAAGCTAGTCTGCGTACTGCGTAGCTTCTCGGTGGCAGCAGCATATTGTTGCTGTGCGCTGTTTGCATCCAACCATAGTCCTTCAATCGTTTTGAACAATATTTTCTGTTGGTTCTGCAATTCAAGCTGACTGCTTTGCTGTTGCAATTTAGCCTTCTGAATAGAACTCTTTGTCTGACGATTGTTGAAAATAGGTACACTCAAAGTAACCCCGATAGAGTTGTTCCATCCATTCTTGACTTGCTCGCTGAAGGTAAAATCACTTCCCGTTGTATGGTTTGTACCGATTCCCGCACTCAAACTGATATTTGGGCGATAACCGGAACGGGCAATGTCAATATCCAGTTTTGAAGTCTCCACACTTAGTCGGCTTGCCTCTATTTCAGGTCGCAGTACCAATGCGGATTTATAAACTTCGCTTTTGCCGGGTAACGGTGAAAGTACATCAGCATCCACCAGTTGAGGGAGTGTCAATTGCATTTCTTCCTCGCCATCTAGTTCGAGAAGCTGTTTCAGTTGTAGCTTGTAGTCCTGAAGGGTAGCCTGAGCCGTGACTAATTGATACTTATCCGTGCTGCACTGAGCTTCCAACTGAGCCAGGTCACTCTTGGCGATACTCCCTGCCGCCAACAGCTCTTTACCACGGTCACGTTGTGCTTCGGATACCTTTAGCGTATTCTCGTTCACCTTTACAGCTTCGGCAGCATAGAGAATCTGCACGTAAGTCTGCGTGATAGACTCCTGAATACTGTTTTCAGATGTAGCTACGTCCAGTTTGGCGATACGGTTGTTCAACTTCTCTTGTTCGATGGTGTTCAGACGCTTACTTCCGTTGTAGAGCGTCCATGATGCATTCAGTCCGTAATTACCGTTGTAATTGGTTTTGTGGCTCGTACTGATTACGTTAGAACCGTCGATGATAGAACTCTGCTCGCTGTAAGGTCGGTTCACTACATTGTGGCTGGTTGAGAATGAAAGATCCGGGAAGAGTGCCGCTTTTGCCGTTTTGGTATCGATCATGCTCTCTTCCATAACTATCTTGTCTTTTTTAATTTGGATGTTTTGTTCCAGAGCGTAGTCTATGCACGAAGCCAAATCCCATACTCGGGTAGAGATACCGTCTTGTGCAACAGCTTTTTGAAAGGAACAAACTATTATCATCGCTATCAATAAAGGCTTTTTCTTCATAATCCTAATTTTGTTGGTATTTTCAACAAAAATAGGTTTGTGTGTGTTATTATACAATATATATATATGTTCGTTAAATTTTTATCGACAATTATTTTGTTTTTATCTATAAATACTTTTAATTTGTACTCGTTACAAATATGAAAAACTAATAAGATGAAAAGTAGTTTACCTGTTCGTATCTACCGTTTTTATGTGGAGGGCTTTCGTCAGATGACGTTAGGCAAGACACTTTGGGCAATTATTCTCATTAAGCTTTTTATTATGTTTTTTATTTTGCGGCTCTTTTTCTTCCCGAATGTTTTGAATCAGAAAGGGACGGAAGAAGGGAAGCAGGAGTATGTGGCAACAGAGTTAATAGAGAGGGGTATGGAGTAGATTCAAATTCATCCTGATGTTTTTTAAAATCATCAGGGTGATTGAATAAAAACATCAAGATGAATTTAAAAAACATCGAGATCATTTAAAACTTAAAATAATATACGTATGATTGAAAACATTGATGCTTCATTGATTGACTGGTCGAGAGCGCAATTTGCACTTACTGCCATTTATCATTGGATTTTTGTCCCGCTCACTCTGGGGCTTGCCGTTATCATGGCAATTATGGAAACGCTGTATGTACGTACAGGCAAGGAGTTTTGGAAACAGACCGCCCAGTTCTGGATGAAACTGTTTGGTATAAATTTCGCGGTAGGTGTAGCTACCGGATTGATTCTGGAATTTGAGTTCGGAACCAACTGGAGTAACTATTCATGGTTTGTGGGTGACATATTCGGTGCTCCGCTTGCCATCGAGGGTATATTGGCTTTCTTCATGGAAGCTACGTTCATCGCTGTGATGTTCTTCGGGTGGAACAAAGTAAGCAAACGTTTTCACTTGGCATCTACATGGCTTACGGGCATTGGTGCTACAATCTCTGCCTGGTGGATTCTTGTTGCCAATGCCTGGATGCAGTATCCTGTAGGCATGGAGTTCAATCCGGATACGGTACGTAATGAAATGGTGGATTTTATGGCAGTGGCCACTTCACCGATGGCGGTAGTTAAATTCTTCCATTCCGTGTTGAGCGGATGGGTATTGGGAGCTGTGTTTGTAGTGGGCGTAAGCTGCTGGTTCCTATTGAAGAAACGTAATAGGGAATTTGCTTTGTCAAGTATTAAAATAGCAGGAATCGTAGGTTTGGTGGCCTCTTTACTATCTTTATGGTCGGGTGATTCATCCGGTTATCAGGTAGCCAAGACGCAGCCGATGAAACTTGCTGCAGTAGAGGGACTCTATGAAGGAGGCAACAGTGTGGGAATTGTGGGAGTAGGAGTACTCAATCCTGATAAAGAAACATATAATGACGGTAAAGAACCGTTTGCTTTTCGAGTGGAAATACCCAGTCTGCTTTCTCTTCTCGCCACCCGTTCGCTGGATGGCTACGTGCCCGGCATCAAAGAGATTATCGAGGGAGGATATGAAATGGCGGATGGAACGAAAGCCCTTTCTGCCGAAGAGAAAATAGAAAAAGGAAAGATCGCTATACAGGCATTGAGTGATTACCGCAATGCAAAGAAAGAAAAAGATGAAGTCACTGCTGAAACTGCTTACCGGACGTTGCAGGATAATGTGAAATACTTCGGTTACGGCTATATTAAAGATGTGAACGAACTGGTTCCCAATGTGCCTTTGAATTTCTATGCTTTCCGTGTGATGGTGATTTTGGGAGGTTACTTTATACTTTTCTTCCTTGTGGTACTGTTCTTTGTATATAAGAAAGACTTGTCGAAAATGAGGTGGATGCAATACGTTGCTTTGTGGACTATCCCGTTCGGATACCTAGCCGGACAAGCAGGTTGGATTGTTGCCGAAACCGGACGTCAGCCGTGGGCCATACAGGATATGCTGCCTACTTCCGCCGCTATCTCCAAACTGAGTGTCGGCTCTGTACAAACAACCTTTTTTATCTTCCTTGCACTCTTTACGATTATGCTGATTGCCGAAATCGGTATTATGCTTCGTGAAATAAAGAAAGGCCCTCAATCGGAACACACAAATCATTAATCCCTTAAATTATAGATGATATGGATGCAACATATATTTTCTTACAGCAATATTGGTGGTTTTTGGTCTCTTTGCTGGGGGCTATATTAGTTTTTCTTTTATTTGTACAGGGAGGCAATTCCTTGTTGTTCTGCTTGGGTAAAACGGACGAGCAACGCTCCTTGATGGTCAATTCCACCGGAAGAAAGTGGGAATTTACATTTACCACGCTCGTCACCTTCGGAGGTGCTTTCTTCGCGTCTTTTCCATTGTTCTACAGTACCAGTTTCGGCGGAGCTTATTGGTTATGGATGATTATTCTTTTCAGTTTTGTGCTTCAGGCAGTAAGTTATGAATTTCAGTCGAAAGCGGGCAATCTGCTTGGCAAGAAGACTTATCAGACATTTCTCGTTATCAACGGAGTGCTGGGCCCGGTATTGTTGGGAGGTGCAGTGGCAACATTCTTTACCGGTTCGGGGTTCTATGTAAATAAAGCCAATATGGCAAATGAATTTATGCCTGTTATCAGTAGTTGGGCAAGTCCGTGGCATGGTTTGGAAGCCTTGTTGAACCCTTGGAATGTAGTGTTAGGTTTGGCTGTATTCTTTCTTGCACGCATTTTGGGTATTCTTTATTTCCTGAATAATATCAAAGATGAAGAGCTGAACAGGAAATGCCGTCGTGCTCTGCGGGGCAATACGATTCTGTTTTTAGTCTTTTTCCTCTCATTCGTTATTCGTACGTTGGTTGCCGATGGTTTTGCCGTAAATCCGGAGACAAAAGAAATCTTTATGCAGCCCTACAAATATCTGATGAATTTCATCGAGATACCGGTGGTGCTCGGCGTATTCCTGATAGGAGTGGTGTTGGTGCTATATGGCATTATCCGTACTTTATTCGGTAAGACTTATATAAAAGGTATCTGGTTTGCAGGTATTGGAACGATATTGACGGTACTGGCATTGCTGCTTTGCGCAGGGTATAACAATACCGCTTACTATCCGTCTACTGCCGACTTGCAAAGTTCGCTTACATTGGCAAACAGTTGTTCCAGCCAATTCACACTGAAAGTAATGGCATACGTTTCCATTCTTGTACCTTTTGTTCTTGCCTATATCTTCTATGCATGGAGGGCGATCGATAAGAAGAAGATAACCGAGAAGGAATTGAAAGACGACGGACACGCTTACTAATGAAAATAATGACAGAGTTGGTATAAACTCTCCATTCTCATTTTATAAAGACCGATGGTTCGCAAATGACGCCAATTGAGCGGATGAAGACGGATTTTATTATCATTAATCCGTTTTAATCATCATAATCGGTGTCATTCGCGAACCATCGGTTTTCTAATCTATTGTTCCTTATATAGGTGAATTTGCTATAAAAAAGCAATATAAATATGGCTTTTTCAAGCTGTTTGTTTATCTTTACCGTGATTTATTCAGCTGAGTGAGGTAAATATGATTAAACTATTCTATATTTTGATTGGTCTGTTTTTAGTGTGTACGGGTATTGGGGCACAGGATAAGATGCTTTATGATTCATTATTGAACCGGGTACAAGATTTATCTGTCGA
The DNA here is from genome assembly GCF_003438995.1 of Bacteroides sp. OM05-12. Taxonomy (GTDB): domain Bacteria; phylum Bacteroidota; class Bacteroidia; order Bacteroidales; family Bacteroidaceae; genus Bacteroides. The sequence goes on along the minus strand of NZ_QSUN01000006.1, from coordinate 143,022 downwards.
GCAAGTCATTCAAAAGGGGGATACCTTTCTGGCAAAACAGCATCAGGATACGGCTATTGTACTATATACGATTGCTTTCAGCCGTTTTCATAACGGGATAAGTGAGGAAGAAAAAAAGTTTTGCGCCGTCGGCTATCTTAAAACCGGCAATGTATACTATCTGCAAGGTAACTACACAGATGCTTTGGACTTATATATCAAGGGGTTGAAAATATGTGAATCCTGTAATGATAAGACAGAGTTGATGAAATTCTATAATAATATAGGTAACATCTATTGTATGTTTGATGATTATGAGCGGGGGATAGATTATTATGAAAAAGGATATGAACTTCGCGGACTTTATCCTAATAAAGAAGTGGAAATTAATTTACTTGCCAATCTTACCGGTGTGTGCTGCCAACTTAAAGATACAGAGAAGGCGAGAAAATACTATTATAAATCCGAAGAGATAAGAGAACCGCAAGATACGGTAAAAGCCTATATGTCGTTGTATAATTGGGGATTGATTCTTGTCAGTGAAGCAAAGTATCCGGAGGCTATACGAACTTTCCATAAGGCGGCAGAATTTACCAAAAAAAATCAGATGAGTACGGAATACTTGTGTTCTGTATATGAAGAATTATTCCAGACTTATCAGTTAATGAATCAAGAAGATTCTACCATCTATTATCTCCATTTATGTAATGAACTGGCAGAGAAAAACAATATGATTCATCTGTTTGCCCAAACTTTAAAGGTCTATTCGGATTATTACGATATGAAGGGAGATACGGAGAAAACCCAATATTATAAAAGTAAATATCTCTCTATCACCGATTCGGTGTATAATATGCGTGAGTTCAACCGGATAAGGAATCAGCAGTTTCTTTATGAAGTGGAGAAGACGAATAGGGAAATCTCTAATTTGCATATACAGCAGGAGATGAAAGAGCAGAGAATACGACTACAACAGAAGATTCTTACCGGAATCTTGGTGGGGTTGATCATCATATCGTCACTGCTGATTGTGATGTACAGACAAAAGAAGGAAATACAGAAATCCTACCGCGACTTATTCAATATGAATAAGAGTGTGATCGCTTCTGAGAAGTATAATAAAGATCTTCGCCTGAAATATGAACAGAAGATTAAGGTTCTGCAACATGAACTGAATCAATCCCAAAGTCAGGAAAGCGGGGAGGTACACAAAGAAGGTTCAAGTGATGCCAAATATCAGGCAAGCAAGCTGAACGATACTCAAAAGCAGGCATTGATAGAAGCAATTCAGGATGTTATGGAAAATACCAAGGCATTCTGTGAGGATGATTTCTCCTTGGAGAAGTTGGCGTCTTTGATAAACTCCAACAGCAAATATGTATCGCAGGTTATCAATGAAACTTATCAGAAGAATTTCAGTAACTTCATAAATGAATATCGAATACAGGAAGCATGTGTTCGTCTGATGGATACGGCCAAGTATGGCAACTATACCATTCAGGCCATAGCCGAGAGTGTAGGGTATAAATCTCATTCTTCATTTATCAAGGTATTCAGAAAGATAACCGGTATTCCTCCTTCCATTTACCAGAAAATGGCTAGAGAACAGCTTGATTAATTGTCAATTCAAGAATTGACAATTATCGCATTTGGATAATGAATGCGATTTCTTTAGGTTTGCAATGACTAATTGCAATAAGATCTTTTATCCTGTTAAGATCATGTCACATAATTAACAGGCTGAGTTTGAATGAATACGTTTAACAATCTAATTATTGATCAGGTATGAGAAGAACAATTTTACTTTTAAGTTTATGTCTTGCAGTATCAGTCTTTGCACAAAATAAGAATGATAAGAGACCGCATCGGTTAACGAACAAAGTTGCTGTTGAGAGGAAAATACAAAAAATAGAAGCTCCGGTTCCATTTATGGAAAGAGCATTTTCTGTTTCGTCTGCCAAAGCCTTGAAAGCTAAAGCGTCCATTGAAGCAAACAGAGCACAAGAAAAGTATAATATAAATGGCTGGCTTGAGTCCGGAACTGTAAGAGCCAATGCGCAAAGTGATTCTAAGGAACAGATAGATAGCGTAGTAATGCATAATAATGCCAATCAGAAAGTAAGCCGACAGTATTTTATATATAATGACCAGCACTGGTCTATAAAACGCATTAATTCTCTTTGGGATGCATCTACTTCTTCATGGGCAGAAGTGGAAGTCTATACTTTCGCAAGAGATGATGAAGGCTATGTGCTGTCGCAACAGTTGGTATATCCGGAATGGAATGAAGGTTCAAAAGAAGAATTCGTATATGAGGTAATTAATGGAATGAAACTGGGTATCTCCTGTACTATTTCTTATATGCTAGACGGAGTGTGGTTTTATGATTCAAAAGAAGAATATAAATATGATAATCGAGGCAATATTTCCGAACAAGTAATTCTCATGTATGATCCGGATGCATCCGAATGGATTCCATCGGATAAGTTAATAGCCGAATATGATGAGAAAAACAGACAGAATGCTTTTGAAAGCTATTATTGGACCGGTATGGAATGGGAAGGGCTGACAAAGCAATATTTCGTATTTAATAATGATGGTGATACGGAATTATATTTACAATATTTATGGGCTCCGGCAACTAAGGACTGGTTTTGCTATTATAAACTTGAAAATGTTTTTGAAAATGGAAGAATCGATATGCAAACAGAATCCTTTTGGAATAAGACAAAAGGAGATTGGAGTGGAATTGAAGAATATAATGGTGTAATGATGTATTGCGGTAAGACAACATTTGAGTATGATGATAAGGGAAGGGAAATATATGAATTGTATCAGATGAATAAAGAAAACGGTTGGCAGAAGGAAGTTGATATAGAAAAAACATGGACTGAGACAGACAAAGGCGCTAACCTATCTCAAAAGATGTACTATTATACATCTGCTGATAACAAAGAGTTTAGAAAAGATCTTTGGGTAGAATATAATACTTTGGGCCTTGAAACTTATGTTATTGAGAAACATCTGATAGACGGTGTATGGACGAGCTTATATGAAGAAGCATACTCTTGGGATACAGTCGGAAATTTGCTAGGTTCCCAATATTGGGAGTATGTGGATGGACAGAAATTGGCTTATATTGCTGAAGAGTATGTTTATGATACCGACAATAATGTGATTGAATCCCATCATGCTTTCGGACAGGGAACAGGTGCGGATGACTGGATAAATGTAAGCAGGTTTACATACATTTATGAAAATAATGTGAGAATAGAAAAAATGGCTTATATGTGGAATGAGGATCATTGGATTGCTAATTGGGGAGAAGGTATGAAATATGATTATTCCATACTTAATTCCGATTTGATATTGCCAACGGAATTGGCAGATAAATATAAGATCATTGAAGCTTATGATTATGTGGGAGCAGGTACTGACTGGGAGGTTAATACATTTGTTTACCATTATTCAAAGGATGGAGTTTCCAATCTTACTAATGTTAATGAGAATGCGTTCTCTGTATATCCCAATCCGGTAGTAGATGTTCTTTCTATCAATTCCAACGAAGATGCCGAGATTAACGTATATAGCGTGCAGGGTGCTAAGCTAATCAGCACAGTGGGACGTCAGGTTAATATGTCGAACTTAGTCGCTGGCTTCTATATTGTAGAAGTGAATGGTACAAGAATGAAGATTATGAAGAAATAAGAGTGACAGGTAACAAAATGTGATAAAAAGGAAACCGGATTTTCATAATCCGGTTTTTCTTTTTTAATTTTGCGCCTTATTACTATATAAAAATGAAAAAGCAGCTTAAAAAGACTATTAAAATAACAGCAATAACACTAGCGTCTCTATTAGTTTTGGTATTCGTAGCCATTGCCATTGCCATAAACTTCGTGTTCACCCCTGTCAAACTCACTCCGGTAGTGCTGGATGTGGCAAATAAATCCATGAATGCGCATTTGGATATGAAGAGTGTAGAGCTGACGTTCTTTTCCACTTTCCCGAAGTTTGGGTTGAGAGTAACAGACGGAACACTCGTTTCAAAATCGCTGAATGATACACTGTGGAATAAAAAGGACTCACTGCTCTCTTTTAAAGAATGTATAGTGACGGTCAATCCCGTTGCCTATCTGTCAAAGAATAAAATAAGCATCCACAATATCTCGTTGGAGAATGCTTCCGTCTATGCTTTCAGGAACAAGGAAGGGAACAGTAACTGGGACATCATGCTGCCGGATACCGTGACGGTACAGGAAGATACCACCGCCACAGCTAAGTTTGATGGCGATATAGATATTAAGAATGTAGAGTTGAAGCATGCGAATCTGATTTTTGAAGACCGTGATACAAGAGTGTATGCCCGTTTGGAGGATGCTAACCTGAAGGTGAAAGCTTCTCTTACCAAAAACTCATCTTCGCTCTACCTTGATTTCGATAATAAAAATATTCTTTTCTGGCAGGAAGGTCAGTTATTGGTCAACAAAGTGGCTACATCCGTAAAGACGGATATAAAGGTAGACCGCAACACGATGACATGGACATTGAAAGACACACGTTTGTCGGTCAATGGGATAGAACTGGATGCTGGGGGAACAATGAAACGTGACACTGTGGCCAAAACGGTGGATGTAGATATAAAGTACAGTCTTCATGCACCCTCCGTAGAGACGGTGCTTGCCATGATACCGGAATCCGTCGTAAAGAAAGAGAAGGTGTCTGCCAAAGGAGAAGTAAAGGTGGAAGGAACATTGAAAGGATTGTATGGAGACAAGAAGATTCCGGTAGTTTCTCTCAAGGCTCAGATTATAGAGGCTTCGGCGAAATATGATAAATTGCCTTACGGGATTGATCATCTGTCGGCGGATTTCTACGCTTTTGTAGACTTGATGTACGAACAACCTTCGTATGTAGACTTGAAAATATTCCGCTTTCAAGGTGCGCATACCGATATATTGGCAGATGCGAAAGTAGAGGACCTGTTCACAGATCCGAATATCACGTTCAATACCAAGTCCACCGTAGATCTTACTGCCTTGTCCAAGACTTTCCCGTTGCAGGAAGGGGTGAGCATCAATGGCAAGCTGGATGCCGACCTGAAATTGAAATGCCGCCTTTCTTCTTTGAAGAAGCAGGATATAGGCCGTATCAACCTGAGAGGCAAGCTCAACTTGCAAGGATTTGAACTGAAAGATGCTAAGAAGGATTTCGACTTCACCGCAGATGCTTCATTGGGTTTCCATGGTGATAATACACTGGCGGCTAAGGCGGAGATACGTCACTTGGTGTTACAATCCAAGAGATTATCTTCTACTGTCGAAAAACTATCGGCACGCATTAAGACGACTAATCCGCAGGATACTACACGTATTGTAGAGTTGAAATGTGATTTCGGAATGAATAAGATGAAGGCTTCTATGGGTGATTCCCTCTTCGTGTATAGTGGTAAGACTACCGCTAAAATGACCATCGAACCGGGTAAAGCGGATGTTACGAAGCCGCTTATCGGGCTGTCAATGGAAACAGATTCGCTGTTCTGTCGGATGAATAAGACTAAGATGGGGTTGGATGTGGCAGGCTTTAAGATTCGTGCGGAGAAGGTACGGGATTCTGTCTGGACGCCCAAAGGTGTCATCGGGTTTAACCGTTTGTTTTTCTCCACTCCGGAGTTTGGTTTACCTATCCGTATGAAGAAAACGGCAGTGACCGTGGGGGATAAGAAGATTACGCTGAAAAATGCTTCCATGCGTATCGGTAAATCCAATTTGAAAGCAAGCGGCTCGGTAGCCAATCTATATGGAGCGATGAAGAAAGGGGATATGCTGGATGCTAATCTGGAAATAACTTCGGATATGTTGGATTGCAATCAGTTGATTAACGCGCTCTCTTTCCCGGAAGACACATTGCAGGTTGAGACGGACACTGTGCCGAGTGATTTGAAACTGTTTGTGATACCGAAGAATATTGATTTTGAATTGCAGACGAACTTGAAGAAGGTTGTTTATGAGAAGATGGTGTTTGAGAATGTTCACGGTGATGTGGATATCCGTAATCAGGCGGTTCATCTCAAAGATTTAAGTATGCGGGCATTGGAAGCGGAGATGAAGACGGCGCTCGTTTATCGTGCCGCACGTAAATCGAGAGGATATGCAGGCTTTGACTTTAGGATAAAGGATATAAACATAGGCAAGTTGGTAGACTTTATCCCGGCGTTGGATACGGTAGTGCCGATGTTGCGCTCATTCAAAGGGCTCGTTAATTTTGATGTAGCGGCGGAAGCGGTATTGGACTCCAACCTGAACATCAAGATACCTTCACTGAAATCTGCCATCCATATCAAAGGAGACAGTCTTGTGCTGATGGATGGGGAAACCTTTGCGGAAATATCCAAAATGTTGATGTTCAAGAATAAGAAAAAGAATGTATTCGACAGTGTATCGGTCAATATAACCGTAAAAGACGGTAATGTCACCGTTTATCCGTTTATAGTGGAAATAGACCGTTATAAGGCAGCCGTAGGTGGTCAGCAAGGTTTGGATATGAATTTCGATTACCATATCTCCATTCTGAAATCACCGTTGCCGTTCAAAGCCGGCGTTAACATCACGGGCAATCTGGATAAGATGAAGTTCCGCATAGGTAAAGCTAAATACAAAAATGCGGTGACACCTACCGAAATACATAAAGTAGACAGTACCCGAATGAATATGGGCGAACAAATCAGCAGTAACTTTAAGAAAGTGATGCAAAGAAGTAATCGACGCAGAAATGTTAATCGGTAAATTGCAACTATTAAATCATGTTATAAAACATGCGTTTTCGAGCACGAAACTTGCAGTTTACCGGAAAATCACTACCTTTGCATCAGTTTTTCATAGTATTAGATTTTAAGGTTAACAAAGGTTGGAGTCAGGCGTGACTCCTTTTTTATTTTATATACTCCCGTTCCGCTCATCCTGAATGTCTTATTCATCGAATCGTTTCACCATGCCCATCCTTGCGTTTTACCAAGGTAAGCCTGTCGTTTGACCATGCTTAAACGACAGGTTGCCCCGGGTGAAACGAATCGACGATACCGGAAGTTATATTCTAAAACATAAACGAATAGCAGCGGCAATACTTGGTTTGAATAGGAATATATGATAACTTTGCCCGCTCAATATTAACAATAGATATTAGGCATAAAAGGCAATGACGACAACCTATTTGGCATCTAAGCCTCGTTACGAGATACTGGACGGGCTTCGCGGTGTGGCCGCAATGATTGTAGTAGCTTACCATTTGTTTGAAACGTATTCTGCAGGACCGGTTTATCAACTCTTGAATCACGGTTATCTGGCGGTGGACTTCTTTTTCGTACTCTCCGGTTTTGTTATCGGGTATGCGTATGATGACCGTTGGGGGCGGATGTCGTTGAAAGACTTTTTCAAGCGACGGTTGGTACGTCTGCATCCGATGGTGATAATGGGTACATTGATCGGTGCCGCGCTGTTCTATTTCGGTGCTTGTTCCGTCTTCCCTTCTATAATGGAAACACCTTGGTGGAAAGTAATCCTGATGCTCATATTGGGTTGCCTGATGATTCCTGCCATAACTGCGTGGGACATTCGCGGATGGACAGAGACCAATTCGCTGAACGGGCCTACATGGTCGCTGATGTGGGAGTATATAGCCAATATTTTATATGCTTTGTTTATCCGTCACTTCTCGAAGGTGGCCTTGGGAATCTTTGTCGCTTTGTCCGCCTGTCTCACCATTGATTTAGCCCTTAATATAGATGTATTCGGAGTGTTGGCTACAAGGGAGTATGCAGCATATACGGTCATTGGCGGTTGGAGTATAACTCCCACTCAGCTATATATCGGAGCCTCCCGATTACTTTATCCATTCTTTATGGGATTGCTTCTTTCTCGCGTCAACAGGCTGATTACGATAAAGAGAGGTTTCTATTGGTGTTCGCTCCTTGTAGCGGCCATTCTTGTGATGCCGCGTATCGGCGGAGAAACAAATATGTGGATGAACGGTACTTATGAGGCTTTCTGTATCCTTATTATGTTTCCGTTGATCGTAATCATGGGAGCGGGGAGCAAGGTGACGGGTAAACGTTCTGTAACAGTCTGCAAATTCATGGGAGAAATTTCCTATCCTCTTTATATCACGCACTACCCGTTGATATATATGCAAGTAGCTTGGGCAAGCAATCATCCGGACGCACCGCTTGGCGTGCATATATTCCTTGCGGTTTCCATCTTCTTCCTGGCCATCGGTATAGCTTATGCTTCTCTTAAACTGTATGATGAACCTGTACGCGAATGGTTAAAGCAGCATTGGTTACTGGCCGGCAAGCGCAAAAAAATATAAAAGGCAACGTCTTTCTCGTTTTTTCTTTGTATTTTTGATATTCGTATAATTAATAACTCATTAAAATTAAGACACTATGTTCTCAGGAATTGTAGAAGAATATGCAGAAGTGGTTTCAGTCGTAAAAGACCGTGAAAACCTGCACCTTACCATGAAGTGCTCATTTGTCAACGAACTAAAAATAGATCAAAGTATATCACACAACGGTGTTTGCCTGACCGTTGTCAGCATGACGGAAGATACCTACACTGTAACGGCAATGAAAGAAACGATCGACCGTTCCAATATCGGTTTGTTAAAGGTAGGCGATAAAGTGAATGTGGAACGCAGCATGATGATGAACGGACGTTTGGACGGGCATATTGTGCAAGGACACGTAGACCAGACGGCTGTATGCACGGAAGTGAAAGATGCCGATGGCAGTTGGTATTATACTTTTAAGTATCGCATGGATCCGGAGATGGCAAAGCGCGGTTACGTGACGGTAGACAAAGGTTCGGTAACTGTAAACGGGGTGAGCCTCACTGTATGCAATCCTACGGATGATACATTCCAGGTGGCAATCATTCCTTATACTTACGAACATACGAACTTCCACGCGATACAGGTAGGAAGTGTGATAAATGTAGAGTTCGACATCATCGGGAAGTATATCAGCCGTATGATTCAATTCAATTAAATGAAACAATATGAATGATTTCTTGTCTTTGGCCAAAGCACGTCAGAGTGACAGGGCTTATGATACGACTCGTCCGGTAGAGGCGGAGAAACTTGAACGCATTCTTGAAGCGGCATGCCTTGCCCCCTCCGCCTGCAATGCACAGCCTTGGAGGTTTGTGGTGATAACCGATTCTGGTCTCTCGGAGAAAGTTGGCAAAGCTGCTGCCGGACTGGGAATGAATAAATTTGCCGCTACTGCTCCCGTACATATTCTCATCGTGGAAGAGTCGGCCAATTTCACTTCTATTCTCGGCGGAAAGGTTAAAGACAAGCATTTTCCTTTGATAGACATCGGCATCGCGGCCGCACATATCTCATTGGCGGCAGAAGATGAAGGGTTGGGCTCCTGCATACTCGGTTGGTTTGATGAAAAAGAAATCAAGAAGTTGACAGGAATCCCTTCTTCCAAACGGTTATTGCTGGATATTACAATCGGTTATCCCGTAAAAGAGAAAAGGAAGAAGTCAAGAAAGGATAAAGAGAAAGTCATTTCTTATAATAAGTATTAGTAAGAGATTGTTTAAGAAAATGTAACAAACTTGCTTTTAAAATAATTTATTAGGCACTGATTGTTAAGGGATAACTAAATAGAAACCCCATAATCAGTGACTAAAGGAAAAATGTATAAGTTTTTAGATCGTTCTTTTAGTTAGACATATTGAATTTTTCTTTTGCTCTTTTTATTATGGTTTGAGCTTTTTCTCGAAATGTAATTTCACATTCTAAAAGAGTTTCGCCTCCTATATCTTCACCCATACTTGTCCATGTGCCATTGTGATTATAAAAATACCATAAGCTATAGAGTCCCATAGAGTTTAAGTAGGTATCATTTACAATTCCTGCTATTTGATCGTTATAGGTAAAAGTCTTTTCTATTTTTATATCAGGAACTTGTGTTTTATTCTGATATATAGTCTTGATTTCGGAAGCGTATGCCTCTAAAGGAGTTTGTTCTTTATACTCTGATATTTCGCTTATTCTTTTATTAATTGATGATGATTTATAGGAGTTTTCCGGAAGTGCATTATTTTGTAGCAGTATTCTGGATTTAACTTTTTCTGATTTTACTTCCCCATTTTGCACACAAATATAGAATGAATTGTGTTTATCACTTTGACTTACGAAATCTACTGCCTTTCCATTCTTAAAAAGTATTCCTGCTTTTTCGTCAAGAGCATATCCGGAATGCATTTTTTGTTCCTTTATCATTTGATGATATAATTCCTTCCGTTCGTTTTGGTCATAATGAGGGCAAGTACTGTAGGGAAGTAAGTTTAGTCCATCCACACAGCTCAATTTCACGGGACGAGAATCACTAATTCCATTTATAAACCAACATATAGCTCCTGCACTCCCTCCGGCTAAGATTATACCTTTGTCTAAAGCTTTTTTTAAAATGTGGTCAATGCCTTGTGCTTTCCAAATACCAAGCATATTCAACGTATTGCCACCTCCAACAACAATGGCATCCGAATGCATAAGTATATCTTCGAATGATTTGTTGTTTTCAGAAGAACTTACCCAAACTTTAAAAACAAGTGTGTCTATTCTTAATTGAGTACAGATTTTCTCCCAAAGTTTAATATTATCCGCATTGTCTCCGCTTGCTGTTGGCAAATAACAAAGTCTAGGATTTTCTTTTTGGGTTAAGTTAACTATGTACTGAGTGAATTTTAAGTTTATATCTCCTCCCCAAACAAAGATCGTTTTTTCTTGAGCATTTAAATAATTTATATTTAGAATAGCCAAGAATAAGGAGAATAGGTAAACTAAAAATTTGATTTTCATATTATTTTATAAATCTTTTAATAGAATCTTGCTACTGCTCCTATAATATTCTTCCTTGGCATGCATCAGTGCGGCCCATTGTCCGTGAAACTCCTTGTCCCGGTCTACTTTAAAGTCTTCCGATCCGTACGTATCCAAGCGATCGAGCAATAAAGCCACGTTCATTTGATTAATGTCCATCGAAGGTAAGAAAACCGCAGCATTGCTCTTGGAATCTTCCGTTACAACTTCATGGATGAGATGTATCTCCTGCAACTGATAGAGCACTTGATGAACCAATCGGATAGGAATCTGGTGTTCCAATGAGATTTGTTCCGCTGTATAAGGCTTTTCGTTATGCTCGAAACGTTTGCAAATGAGTGACATAATCAGAAGACAGATAAAGTCCCGGTAACGACGGCTGATATTCTTAGTATCTTTCTCAAAGTTGAAATTCTTAATATTCTGTCCGGCATAAGTAAGTTCCGCGCCGAAAAGACAGATCGTCCATGAAATCTGCAACCATAAAAGGAACAACGGGATGGCGGCAAAACTACCGTATATCGCATTGTACTTGGATACCCATATCTGGCTACCGATATATAAGTATTGGAATGCCTGATAAGCCGAACCGGCAATCACGCCGGAGATAAGAGCATATTTTAGTTTGACTTTCGTGTTCGGCATGAAAACATATAGTCCGGTGAACATTAACCAAGTAAGAACGAATGGGATTAACCTTACAAGGAATTTCAGGATAGGAGCGAGGATAACAAAATCATCCATATACTTCACCATTGTACTCATAAAAATGGAAAGCCCCGAAGAGATGACAATCAGCAAAGGCAGGAGAAGGAACATGGAAAAATAATCGGTAATCTTACGGTAAATACTACGTCCTTTCTTTACTTCCCAGATACGGTTGAATGTTATTTCTATGTTGGATACCAGATTGATGACCGTCCATAGCAACATTACCAAACCGATACCAATAAAAACTCCGCTTTTGGTATGACTTAAATAAGAATCGACCATTTGAAGTAATGCTTCCACCGCTACACTTTGCCCTTCCAGTCCTCCGCGAAACTCATTCTCCATCAGGTTGGAGAAACCGAACCCACGGGCAATGGCAAATATAATGGCAAGAATCGGAACAATAGAAAGCAAGGTACTATAAGTCAAGGCAGATGCTTTGTTCATAATCCGGTCTTGCGTGAACCGTCGGATAGAGATAATGGAAGTCTTTATAATGAAATATATCGAAGAACGTCCCCGGCTAACCTCATTTTCCGTAATCCTCCAAATATCGTAGGTTACGAATGTCCAAAGCCTTTTTATTTTTTCGTTCATTGGTATTTATATATATAATGTATAGATACAAAAGAAAAGCAGTCGGTCTGTAAGCCGAGTTCTGTTCCTCCCGAAAGAGGTGTCTGTCATTTATCTGGATTCAATGTCACCATTAAATTCTAGCGGTCTACCCTCCGACATGGGGCGAGCAACCCTCATGGCGCCGGTTTACATGACCTTACAACTCCTAAGACGCACGGCTCGATGTGTCACCACCCGACCGGTGGGCTCTTACTCCACCTTCTCACCCTTACCTCCGAAGAGGCGGTTATTTTCTTCTGCGTTACTCTACTCTCGCGAATAGCTTCCCGTTAGGAAGTAGGATGCTCTGCGTTGCCCGGACTTTCCTCATACATAAAAATGCAAGCGACAGACCGACCGACTGCTTTATTCTGCAAAAGTAGGGAAAATAAATGAATTAGGCTCTCAAACTGCCAAAATTAAAATGCTAAATGGCAGTCATAGATAACGAATGTAAATTTGGCAGATTCTGCCGTTAACCGCTGTTAAGCCCCTATTATCCTCTGTTAAAAGATAGCAAAAAAGAATGACAAGGAGAATAACCGAACAGAATTTGTTGTTATTTTAACGTCAGTAAGTTAAATAAATGCCTAATATTAACAATTTAACGAATAAAAAGAATTATATGAAACAGAGTGCAAAAACAATTTTGGGAGTCGGTCTTATTTGCATGGCAATCAGTGCAGGAGTAGCCGGCATTACAACTTATTCCATGATGAAGCCGGGTCAGGAAAGCCAGTCTTTCAATGAAATGTTTCAGCAAAATCCGAACGTAAAGTTGGCAGCTTTCGATGCGGTGAATGCACAGCCGGTAGATTTGACACAAGCAGCGGACAATTCTATTCATGCTGTTGTGCACATTAAGGCAAAACAAACCTCAAAGGTGGAAACAGTTCAAAACGCTCCGGATATTTTTGATTTCTTCTTCGGTGATGGGCGCGGACGCAGTCAGCGTGTGCAGACTCCGGAAAGAGTAGGATTTGGTTCAGGTGTTATAATTTCTAAGGATGGATATATTGTTACTAACAATCACGTAATTGACGGTGCGGACGAAATAACCGTGAAGTTGAATGATAACCGTGAGTTCCAAGGACGTATCATCGGTTCCGATCCGAGTACGGACTTAGCGCTTGTGAAGATTGAAGGGGATGACTTCCCAACTATTCCTGTGGGTGATTCCGATGCCTTAAAAGTAGGAGAGTGGGTATTGGCAGTCGGTAACCCGTTCAATTTGACTTCTACCGTAACGGCAGGTATCGTGAGTGCAAAAGCACGTAGTATCGGTATTTATAATGGTGGCGTAGAGTCATTCATTCAGACGGATGCCGCTATTAATCAGGGAAACAGTGGCGGTGCCTTAGTTAATACACGCGGAGAATTGGTTGGTATCAATTCAGCCCTTGCATCTCCAACAGGAGCTTATTCAGGATATGGTTTCGCTATTCCTACCAGCATTATGACGAAAGTTATCGCTGACTTGAAGCAATACGGAACGGTACAACGCGCATTACTTGGTATCAAAGGCGGTTCATTGGGAGGTGACGGTGCTATGTCCGATCAACCGATTGACAAATCCGGTACTACTTTAGCCGATAAGCGCAAGGAGCTTGGTGTTGTTGATGGTGTTTGGGTAACAGAGATTGTGGAAGGCGGTTCTGCTGCAAGTGCAGATATTAAAGTAAACGATGTCATTGTCGGTTTAGACGGTAAGGCAATCAAGAATATGCCTGAACTTCAGGAAGCTTTGGCTAAACATCGTCCGGGCGATAAAGTAAAAGTGAAACTTATCCGTGATAAGAAAGAAAAGACGGTTGATTTGACTTTGAAGAATGAGCAAGGTAATACGAAGGTGGTGAAGAGTGTTGATATGGATATCTTGGGAGCTGCATTCCGTGAAGTCCCCGCTGATTTGAAGAAACAATTAAACCTTGGTTACGGTTTGGAAGTAACAGGTGTAAATGGTGGAAAGATGGGTGCTGCCGGTATTCGCAAAGGATTTATCATCCTGAAAGTGAACAATCAGCAAATGCGTAAGGTGAGCGATTTGGAAGATGTATTGAAAGCTGCTTCTAAATCTCCTGATCAAGTATTGTTCATCACCGGAATGTTCCCGTCCGGTAAACGTGCCAATTACGCAGTAGACTTATCACAAGAATAGTTCAATAGGTATAATAAATATAAAAAGGGTGTCGGCAGTACATAGTCGGCACCCTTTTTGTCCTGTAGATTAATAATAATATAGAAAAAGTTGCGTTATAATTGGGATAAAGAATAATTTGTCGTAACTTTGCACTTCAAATTTGTTTTATAAGAATGAGACAATTAAAGATTACCAAAAGTATCACTAACAGAGAGAGCGCTTCTCTTGATAAGTATCTACAGGAAATTGGTCGTGAAGACCTTATAACCGTAGAGGAAGAGGTAGAACTCGCTCAACGCATCCGTAAAGGTGACCGTGTGGCACTTGAGAAACTTACACGTGCAAATCTGCGTTTCGTTGTATCTGTGGCTAAACAGTACCAAAATCAAGGCTTGAGCTTACCCGACTTAATTAACGAGGGTAATTTAGGACTGATTAAAGCTGCCGAGAAGTTTGATGAAACACGTGGGTTTAAGTTTATCAGTTATGCTGTATGGTGGATTCGTCAGTCTATTTTGCAGGCTTTGGCAGAGCAATCTCGTATCGTCCGTCTTCCGCTTAATCAGGTTGGTTCGCTGAATAAGATCAGCAAAGCATTCTCTAAGTTCGAGCAGGAAAACGAACGTCGCCCGTCACCTGAAGAATTGGCAGACGAACTGGAGATTCCCGTAGACAAAATCTCTGATACATTGAAAGTATCCGGCAGACATATATCTGTAGATGCTCCGTTTGTAGAAGGGGAAGACAATAGTCTATTGGATGTGTTGGTCAACGACGATTCGCCTATGGCAGACCGTTCGCTCGTTAATGAATCTCTTTCGAAGGAAATCGATAGGGCTCTTTCTACGCTGACCGAAAGGGAGAAGGAAATTATCCAGATGTTTTTCGGTATTGGAACTCAGGAAATGACGTTAGAAGAAATCGGGGACAAATTCGGACTCACACGTGAGCGTGTCCGCCAGATTAAGGAAAAAGCAATTAGAAGATTAAGACAAAATTCGCGTAGTAAGTTGCTCAAATCTTATTTAGGGTAATAGGAAAAATCGCTTTCTTACATTCTTTAAAAGGTATAAAGGAGGTTTATGTCGATGGCATACCTCCTTTTTTTATTATTTATCTTTTACCTTTCCGTATTTTTCGTACATTTGCAAATCAATTTATTATTAATGACTTAAATATGAAGAAGCTAAAGATAGTTCTTACCATTTTATTGGTACTTTGTGTTTGTTCTTTATCTGCAAAGAAAAAGAATGATAAGCCGGTATATGCATTTGGTATTTCCGAATCGTTTACGGACTCCATTGTCTATAATACGAATATACAGGTAATTGATAGTGTATACTTAGATGCAAACGGCTTTCTACCGGCTCGTGACTCGTATGCTTATCAGTTAAAGAACTATTTGGAAATCAATAAGGAGTTGACAGACCGCACTTGCATGATTTTCTTCAATACGGATATGAAGAAGCTGACAAAAGAGTTTAATAAAGTTGTTGCCCGTTACAAGAAAAAAAATGTAATCGTTCAGTCCATCAAACCTGAAGATTTCAAATTTACAAAACCGGAAGAGTAGTGTCTGAATAATAATCGTATGACGAAGAAACTATTATTACCATTTTTACTGCTTGCATTCCTTTTTGTATCTTGCGAGAAAGAAGGAACATTGCTTCCTGAACCGGAACCTGAAATTGCCGAACGCACCGTTCTGGTGTATATCATGGGACAAAATTCTCTCAGCGGTTTCATCCAAGCTGACGTAGATGAGATGAAGCAGGCGGTGGCAGCAGGTGCTTTGGGTGATAATAATAGATTGATATTATATATTGACGATTATAAGAAACCACGTTTGTTACGCCTAAAGCGTTCTCCTTCCGGAGAAGCAGTTTGCGATACTATTAGCAGGTATAACGAACAAACATCTGTGGATGCAGATCAGATGCGCAGTATTTTCACAGAAACATTTAAGAAATTCCCTGCAGACAGTTACGGTTTAATCCTATGGTCGCATGGAGATGGATGGTTGCCCGATGAATCCCGTAGTAAAAAAGTAATTACGCGTTGGATTGGAACGGATGACGGGAATAGCGGACCTAAAATGGAGATACCGGAATTGGTTAGCGTATTGAAGCAATTTCCGAAATTTGAATTTATATTCTTTGATGCCTGCTTTATGCAATCCATAGAAGTTATTTATGAATTACGTAATTATACTAAATATGTTATTGGCTCACCGACGGAGACTCCGGGTCCCGGCGCACCATATCAGTATATGATAGCTCCCCTGTTTGAGAAAGAGTGCAATATAGAGAAATTAATCAATGATTATTTTAGTTATTATACGGATGGCAGAGCGGTGACGAATGATGAATGGCCGTATGGTTGCGCTATCTCGGCTATCAAGTGTGAGAATCTGGACGCTTTGGTTGATTTTACGAAAAGTATTATTACTGCACATACTGATTATTTAAACAATCCGAATATTACCGATATTCAGAAATATGACCAAAGAAGTTTGTGTCGCTATTATGACTTGAATGGTTTTATCAAATCTGTTGCTTCTGAAGAAGAATATTTGCAATGGAAGTCATTATTAGAAGAATGTGCTCCTGCTGCTTTCCAAAAGTCATCACCAAAGTGTTATTCTGCATACATTGGCAGGGAATTTAAAGTTGACCTTACTCAATATAGTGGAATCTCTACTTATATCATGCAACCGAAAGACAGTTATGCTTCTTTAAACTCTTATTACAAGTGGCTTGAGTGGTATACTGTTTCCGGTTGGAATCAAACAACTTATTAATTCCCTCATCTAAAATTACCGTTAGAATCACTTCATAGATGTTGTCTATAATCCCATAAATATTACCAATTGTTATAATTTGGCGAAGAACAATCGCATACCTACCTTTGTTGCATAAACAAAAACAATAGGATTATATTAATAATTTAAAATTAAAAGGTATGAGATCATTAATAGGAAGAAAAGCTCCGCATTTTGAGGCAACAGCAGTAGTAAACGGAAAAGATATTGTTTCAGACTTTTCTTTGGAACAGTATATCGGTAAGAAATATGTGATATTCTTTTTCTATCCAATGGACTTCACGTTTGTTTGCCCTACGGAATTGCATGCTTTCCAAGAGAAGTTGGCAGAATTTGAGAAACGTAATGTTGCCGTAGTCGGATGCTCCGTAGATTCCGAATATTCACATTATTCATGGTTGCAGATGCCAAAGAAAGAAGGAGGTATTCAGGGAGTGACTTACCCGATTGTATCCGATTTCTCTAAATCTATTTCGGAAAAATTCGGAGTATTGGCAGGATGCTATAAGCCGGATGATTCCGGAGAATGGGTTTGTGATGGTGCTCCGGTAGCATATCGTGGTTTGTTCCTGATAGATAAAGAAGGTAACGTTCGTCATTGTGTCATCAATGATTTACCGTTGGGACGTAGTGTTGATGAAGCCATCCGTGTTGTGGATGCTCTACAGCATTTTGAGGAATACGGTGAAGTTTGCCCTGCCAACTGGAGCAAAGGCAAAGATGCCATGAAAGGTAGTACCGACGGTGTGGCAGATTATTTGAGCCATCATTAATCACTTGTCCCTTTCATAATAATATATTGAAATCTAAATTTTAAACGTCCGTAGGTTTATCTAAAAGCCTTCGGGCGTTTTTTCTGTCTTTATCATCGAATCGTTTGCCCAAGGGAAAACTTACGTTTAACCATAGTGATCCTGTCGTTCACCCTGGCCCAACCTGTCGTTTACCCTTGGTTAAACGATTCAACGATCAGTATTGTTTTTAAAAATATTTTATCGTTTATAGTTGGTGTATAAGAATAATGTGTTACATTTACCGAATAAACTAAAAATAAAACATTATGAAAAAAAGTATTTTGTTATTATGTGCCGTGCTTATGACTTTCTGTTTTAATGCTTGTGATGATGATGAACAGGTTGTTTATCCTTATACCTATGGAATTACAGGATATGCTTCATCTGGATTACAAGATTTGACTCTAATCACAACGTATCTTAAAGGAAAAGGTTGTTTTATGGACTATAAAACATTTACCGGTAAAAATGTAGCAGAAATAGATGCTGCCGCTAAAACTGATTTTGCAGAGTATGCAAAGAAGATAAGTGTAGATGAAATAAAACAATTAGGTTTGGCAAAAGGCTGTACTTTTGAATATTCTGTAAGTAGAAGTAAAGATCCTAAAGTAGCAGGTTCAGGCGCAGTTATAATTGATAAATTCAGTTACGTACAGGAATAAAATATTTCTCATAAAAGTAATGTGAGGGACTTTATTTATAAAAATAAATAAAGTCCCTCACATATATTTTCACCTGCTTCCTTTAACTATTTGTCTTTCTATAACTAAGCACAGCCCAAGTATTAAAGAATAGCATAAAGCTGCATAACGCTATAAACTGTGTGCCCAGCTCTCCAATGCCGCTGCCTTTCAGATAAACCATTCTCATGACCTGAATAAAATAGGTGAGAGGATTGAATACCGTAATCCATTGCGCCCAATGAGGCATACTGTTTATCGGAGTGAACAGCCCGCTCATCAGGATGAAGATAATCATAAAGAAGAACATTACGAACATGGCCTGCTGCATGGTAGCGGAGTGATTGGAGATAATCAGACCGAAACCGGATATTACTAAAATAAACAGGCAGGCAAAGAAATAAATCGTGCCTAAATTGCCGGCAGGAGCAACACCGTAGAGAACTTTTGCCAAAAAGAAACAAATGCTCAATACGATTAATCCGATTATCCAATAGGGGATGATCTTTGCCAGGATAAAGCTGAATTTACCGACAGGCGTCACATTTATTTGCTCGATTGTACCTACCTCTTTCTCGCCCACAATATTCAATGATGGTAAGAAGCCGCAAAGCATTGTAAGTAGCATGACCATCAGTGCTGGAATCATAAAGACTTTATAATTCAAATGAGGGTTGAACAAGTTAAGCACAGACATTTGAATAGCCGGTTTTGCTTCGGATGTATTGGAGAAATCACTGACGATAGAAGCCAGATAAGAACTTCCCAATCCCCCTTTTGTACCATTTACCGTATTGGCGGAAATCATTACATTTACTTTATTCTCCTTTACCATGTTCTTTTCAAAATGGCGAGGTATCTCAAGAATAATATCCGCTTCTCCTTTTTCTATATAGAGCATCGCTTCTTCGTATGAAGATGCATTTTGCTTCAAGTTAAAATAGTCGGAGCCGGACACCTTCTCAATCAATCTGCGGGAAGACGGGCTATGGTCATTGTCTACCACACAAAGATTATTATCCTTTATCTCCAAGTTGGCAGCCCATGGCATCAACAGCATCATCATACAAGGGAATAGGAGTATGAGTCTGGGTAATACCGGATTTCTAAGCAACTGCTTAAACTCTTTCTCTATCAAGAACTTTAGTATCATTATCTTAATTGTTAGTTGATAATCTTTCATTGAATTTTTTCAGGCTTATCGTTATGATAACGGTGGCCATCAATAATAAAATACCCAATTCTTTAAGGGCAAAAGATATATCCAATCCTTCTATCATAATCTTTTTTACTGCTATGATGTACCATTTTGCCGGAATGATATTGGATATCCATTGCAGGATGGCAGGCATACTTTCAGTAGGGAAAATCATTCCCGACAAGAGCATGACAGGCATCATCATTGCCATACCGGAGAT
The DNA here is from genome assembly GCF_003438995.1 of Bacteroides sp. OM05-12. GTDB lineage: Bacteria > Bacteroidota > Bacteroidia > Bacteroidales > Bacteroidaceae > Bacteroides. The sequence continues at coordinate 122,968 of NZ_QSUN01000006.1, read as the reverse complement.
AAGCATCGCAGCAACCTGAGTCTCTGCGATAGTGGAAATAAGTAATCCCAAAGCCAATGCCACGAAGATGAAAAGCATTGACAATATGCTTAGCCAGAATAAACTTCCTGCTACTGGAACGTGCAATACATAGACCGACAATAATAAAATTGTAATCAAATTAATGCATGAGATGACGAAATAGGGAACGGCTTTGGCTATGATGATGAAAATAGGACGTATCGGAGATACCAACAATACTTCCATTGTGCCCGTTTCTTTTTCCCGAACGATGGAAATAGAGGTCATCATGGCACAGATAAGCATCAGAATCAGTCCCATTACACCCGGCACAAAATTATATGCACTTTTCATTTGCGGGTTATAAAGGAGCTTGGTCTCTATATTTTGAGGCGAACCACTTACCGTAGAAGCCAAAACGCTTTTCGCGTAATTCGTCAGCATACTGGCCGTGTTGGGGTCTGTGGCATCAACGATTAGTTGTATACCCGCGTCACCGGTATGATATATGTTTTCATCAAAGTTTTCACTGAAAGCCATTACCATATCCGCTTCGTCTTTCCGGAACACTTTCTCTATTTCAGAAGTATTGTTCAAGCGTTTGGTAACCATGAAATAGGCATTTGCATCCAGTTTTTCGATTATTTTCTGCGTAAATGTATCGTTTGACGGGTCCAATACTGCCACGCGGATATTGTTGACTTCCGTTGTAATGGCAAAGCCGAACAACAGAATCTCTACGACGGGCATACCGAGCAGAATCAATATCGTCCGTTTGTCCCGGAATATATGATAGAACTCTTTGCGTACGAATGAAAGAAATTGTTTCATAATTAATCAGCTTTACGAGTTGCTTTACGTGCCAACTGTCTGAACACACCATCCATGTCCGGCACGTTGAACTGTTGTTTTAATTTTGTCGGGGTATCCAACGCTTCTATTTTCCCGTCTACCATAATAGATACCCGGTTACAGTATTCGGCTTCATCCATGTAATGGGTTGTTACGAAAACGGTAATTCCACGGTCGGCAGCCTGATAAATCAGCTCCCAGAACTGACGGCGCGTCTTCGGGTCTACACCTCCGGTGGGCTCATCCAAGAAGACGATGTGCGGTTCATGGAAAATAGAAACCGAGAACGCCAGCTTTTGTTTCCATCCGAGTGGGAGAGACTTTACCAATGTATTTCTCTCTTCCATAAATCCCAAACTGGAGAGAAGCTCATCCGTTTTCCGGTCGATATCTTTGCTTTTCATGCCATATATTCCGGCAAACAAACGAATGTTTTCCCATACTTTCAGGTCTTCATAAAGTGAGAACTTTTGGCTCATGTATCCGATATTCTTCTTAATCAGTTCCGGTTGCGTGGTAACATCGAATCCGGCAACCGTTCCTGTACCCGAAGTCGGTCTGGACAATCCGCAAAGCATACGCATGGCAGTTGTTTTTCCCGCACCGTTGGCTCCTAAGAAACCGAATACTTCCCCCTTTTCCACTTGAAAAGAAATATGGTCTACTGCGGTAAACTCCCCGAATTGTTTGGTTAAGTTCTCCACTTTTATGGCATATTCCTTATGTGCGGTAGTTTCTTTCCGTTCCAATCCCGGCGGACAAAGAATATCACTGAAGCGGGATAATATCTGTTCTGGTGTGTCAATGCCTTTAATCTCTCCATTGTTTATGAAGGCAATACGGTCACAACGGCGAATTTCGTCCATGTAAGGCGTGGAAACTACAATTGTGATTCCTTCTTCTTTCAGACGTTTGAGCATTTCCCAAAACTCTTTTCGTGAGACGGGATCGACACCGGTGGTAGGCTCATCGAGAAATAGTACAGTTGGTTTATGGATCAAAGCACAGCTTAATGCCAGTTTTTGTTTCATACCTCCGGATAACTTCCCTGCACGACGATTCTTGAATGGCTCTATTTGGGTATAAATGTCTTCCACCAAATGATAATTCTCCTGAATGGTCGTATTAAACAAGGTGGCAAAGAAAGTCAGGTTTTCTTCCACTGTCAGATCCTGATAAAGAGAAAAACGTCCCGGCATATATCCCACGCGTTTACGTATTTCTTTGTATTCTTCCACTACATCCAGCCCATCCACTGTGGCGACTCCTTCATCCGGCAGAATTAACGTATTCAGAATACGGAATAGAGTCGTTTTACCTGCACCGTCCGGTCCGATTAATCCGAATATTTCCCCTTTGGATATATCGAATGAGATGCCGGTGAGTGCACGTACATTGCCGTAACTTTTAGCAATTTCTCTTACCGAAACTACATTTTCCATCATTTCTCGCTTAATATCTTGACTTCTCCGTACATTCCTATCTTTAGATATCCGTCATTTTTTACAGCTATTTTTACTGCATAGACTAAATTGGCGCGTTCGTCTCTCGTCTGAATAGTCTTGGGAGTAAACTCCGCTTTGTCGGAAATCCAAGTTACTTTACCGGTATATTCCCGCTTACCGTCTTCTCCATAGTCGGCAAAGACTTTAACTTCCTGTCCCAACTTCATTTGGGTAAGCTGGTCGGCTATAATGTAAGCGCGAAGGTACATATTCTCAATATCCGCTATTTTGAAAAGCGGCTTTCCTTGTGTGGCAAGTTCTCCTGCTTCTGCATATTTAGACAGGACAGTGCCGTTTATCGGACTGATGATATGGCTTTTCTGCAATTGATCTTCTACTTGTGCTACTTGAATCTCCATAGCCGAACTTTCTTCCGTTACACTCTGGTTGCTGTTCTGTAACGTTGATATTTGTGCAGCAAGTTGTTTTTGCAATACGGCCAGTTGAGAATCGATATCATCTACTTGTTTTTGTGTGGCAGCATTGGATTTCAAAAGGTTCTCATTCCTTTTTTTCTCTTTTTCAGCCTTTGCTATCTGCTCTTTTGTTGCAGCGATTTGTTTGGCAATATCAGAACGACGGCTTTGTACCGACTTCACGCTTGTCAGTAATTGCATCTTTTTCAAATACAATTGCACCGTGTCAATGTATCCCACCTCTTGTCCGTCTTTCAGCAGATCTCCCTCTTCCACGTTGAAGCGCATGATTTTCCCGTTTGCTTCGGCTGAAACAATAATTTCAGTGGATTCAAACGTACCGGACGCGTCATAGTCGCCGTTGCCATTACCGCAAGCTGCGGTTAATGATAAAAATATTGCATAAAACAATACATTCTTTACTGTTTTCATATTCTAAGATGATTTAATTATTTGTTGTGTTTTTAAGATTATAAATAGCCATTAGCAACTGTACTTCATGTAACGCCTTGTTTTGTTTTGCCTGATCTTCGGCTGTCACCTCACGAAGCATTTCTATGACCGTTAATGTGCCGTTGGCCACCTTAGCTTCGGCGGAATTACGGATATTTGTACGCAATTTGATGATTTCATTATCATCTTTCATCAGCCGGGTCAGCTTTTCTATTTCATTATTATTTTGAGTCATTTCCAAATTAGTATTAAAGAGGAATGTTTCCCGTTGTACGTTTATACTGTTGCGGTTTATCTCAATCTGCTTGCTTTCCGTCTTTTTGGTATACAGGTTGCCAAAGTTCCAGGACAGTCGGACACCTGCTATATAATAAGGTGTAAATTCATTCTTTAGCATATTCAATCCGGGATTAGCGTATGCTCCTTGTACAAACAAACCAAATTTAGGCATATTTTTAGCTTGCAACATTTGTTTTTGTATATCCAGTTGTGCATCTTGTTTCTCAAACAGGTTGAGTTCCGGGCGTTTGATTTCATAGGAAGACAGAAGCGCATCTTCTTTGGGCTTAACGAGTTGTTGACTATTATCCACTTTCGTCCCAATCATTGCCGAAAGCATTTCACAATAGGCTTTTTGTGTAACTTCCATTTCATTTTTTCGTTGAATAGCATTTAATTGCTCTACTTTTACCGCATCCAAATCCGCCTGATTTGCAATCCCATTTTCCACGTATGCTGCTACCTGATGATAACTTCTTTGCAGCTCGTCTTGCAATAAATTGTTTTGCTTCAGTTGGGCATCCATAAGAAGTATTCCAAAGAAAAGCTGGTTTATTCGGTCATTAATCTGATATAAATCCACTTCCAGCTTAGTTGCATCTACTTCTGCTCCGGCTCGTACCATTCGTTTTTGAGTTTTAATGGCACCGCCGTCCCAAATCGTTTGATTTAATTCCAAAACAGCCTGATACTGATCTTTACGCATTCCGTCAATGTCTACATTCGGAATCTTTATAGGCAGTTCTGTCACATCCGATTGGTAACTGATCTTTCCCGATAGACTCAACTGTGGTAAGTATCCCTTGTTTGCATTAGACAAACTGTATTCTTTGGATTTTTCAATCAGTCCATACTGTTTTACCAAAGGATAATTTTCTTGCGCCAACTGCTGACACTTTTCGATTGTCAGTTGCCCATACAGCACAGATAATGGACAAAAGAGGATGGCAATAACCGTTTGAATTACTTTTTTCATTATTTATGTGAATTATTTATTAACTACTATGTCTAACATATTTGTTAGTAACAAAGCAAAAAAATATTATTTTCTAAGCCTGCTTATAATCAGTTCTATATTCTCCTTTTTTCGGTGTTCTAAAAAGTCCTCACATACTTTCTCATCTCCGTTGGTTATCATATCAACGATAGGATGTGCCAAAAATACAAACGCATTTAGTGAAATAACGGATAAAAGTAAATCAAACGGCTCGATATGACGAATAGTTCCCTTTGCAACCTCTTCATCAATAGATTGACCCAATTTCCGTAGCGTATTATTGATAATCGGTAGGAACATTTTTTTGCAAGTATCTTGCCGTTCCTTATTCGCTACGATTTCACTCACAACAAAGAATGCCAATTTCGGATTATTAATCAAGAAATTAAAATGCATCTCTACACTTTTTGCTACCTTCTCAAGAAAAGGAAGATCTTCATTTACGATGGATGCAAAGGAGCCGGCTATCAATCTTGATTTCTCCTGAAATACTTTATCAAACAAGTTTTCTTTAGTTCTGAAATAGTAATGCAACATGGCATGGGTCACTCCGGCAGCCTTGGCTATCTCCGTAGTCTTGCTTAAAGCATACCCTTTTTCTATAAACTCTTTTTCTGCAGCCTTGAGTATGGCTTGCTCTGTATTTTGTTCTTCTTTCATATTAACTTTTATGTTTAACACATTTGTTAGTTGTTTGCAAAACTATATTTTTTATGTATTAGTTGATTCCTGATAGTCTATAAATTAAAGTAGATTAACAGTTTTAGAGTGAATATGTTTTAGGATAAAAGAAAAATTTAAATATGCTGTCGCAATATTTACTTTTATTTGCTATTTTTGTTGATGATAAAAACCAATATATGGAACTAACAATCAAAAAAACACGGCTAAATAGTATAATGTATATTGTACTCTTTTTATTTTTCTTGAGCTCTAACGTATTATATGCGCAATCAGGGGATAACATAATAGAAATTATTCGAGAGGGGATTGCCGATAATGATACGACTTCTGCCTATAAAGGAAATCATTGTTGTGAGATTCGGAAAATATATTGTGAAAAGATTAGATATTCATTATGAAGAAATATATAGTACTAATCGTATCATTATCTATTATTCAATCTTTGTCTGCACAGAAGCCGGAATATATTTCGTTTCGGGAGTTTCTTGATTTTGAGAAATATAACATTATGAGTGAGCAAGAACTCTATGAACTAAATAAGTTGTATTTTCATTATTATGCATTTTTAGAGAATAAGATTTGGTTTACCAATTTAGAAAGGAATTGTGATGTTCAAAAAGATAGTATAGAGATACATCATGGAAAGTATTCCTTAAAAGTATCTCCTGAAAAATCTGATTCCATATATTCTTTTAGTATTAGACATTCATTCTGTGAATATCGTTTTAAAGGTGATAGTTTAGTTTTTGAGGGATGGTATAAGGGGAATAACATTTCATATTCGGATTCCATTTCATTATATATTTATCAAGCAAATAATATTTTTAAAGAAGCTAAACTACAAATTACAGATAAATGGCAAAATTTTATTCTTAAGATCCCTAATATTTCTCCTAAATGGAATACAGATATAGCGGTAGAATATAAGGGAAAGGCTGTTTTGTGGTTCGATAATTTTTCATTTTCAGTAGATAATAAAAGATTAGATGAAATATATCCGGAGACTCCGGCAGAATTGGATCATGAATTTGATGAGTCATTTAAATTTAATTTGACTGATAGTATTTCTTTAGAAACTTACCGGAATTTAGAAACATTGTGTAGAGTATGGGGATTTTTGAAGTATTATCATCCTGCTGTACAGTCAGGTATGTATGATTGGAATTACGAATTATTCCGTATTTTACCTAAAATTATGAATTGTGCAGACAAAACATCTATGCAACGCACTTTATGTTGTTGGATACAAGATTTAGATAAGGCAGCTATAAAAAATGAAATAACTGTAAACGAAGATTCCATTTTGTTTCGCCCTGATTTTAATTGGATAAATTCACAGGAATTGGGGGATAATCTATGTGTGCAGTTAAAAAAGATATTGAATAAACCAAGACCGTTCTATAATTATTCAGTGACTTTATATCACCTTGATTATCCGATATTTATTGAACCTCTTTATGACAAAATCAGTTGGGATGATGATGGATATAGATTGTTGTGCTTATTTCGTTATTGGAATATTATTAATTATTTTCATCCGTATCGACCTTATTTTGAAAATAACTGGCAATTACTTTTATCCAAATATATTCGTCTATTTGTGAAAGCAAAAAATATCAGTGATTTTGAAAAAGCTATAACTTCGTTAACAGCAGAAATTAAAGATGCACATACGGAAACATATTCTCCAACATCATATACTGGTTTTAATATAGGGCAATATGAATCCTATCAGATTCCGTTTGAATCGAAAGTTTATAAAGATGGACTGATAATTACCGGATATTGGTTTGAAGAAACACAAAAATGCGGATTGGAATTAGGGGATGTCATTATAAGTATCAATGCAAAAAGTATTAAAGATATAAGAAAAGAAAAAGACGTATATTTTTCATTCTCTAACGAAAATGGCATGATTAACACCTATCCTTTATTGTCTGTCAGTCAAGATAGTGCATCTATTACTTATATCAGAAAAGGAGAGGAGAAAAGTATTCTTTTGAAAGGTTTGTTCGGATATTATGGTGGAACTAATGGCGGTACCCCTATGGAACAAGAACCTCTGATATCTAAAAGAATAATCAATGATACGATTGCTTATATTAATCCGATGTTGTATACTTCGATTGATCTGACACAACAATTGGATTCGATAAAAGCATTTCCAGAATTGATAGTAGATTTAAGAGAATATCCTATAGATAATGCCATTGATACGGTATTGGCGAACTTTCTTTTACCGGATGAAGTGATTTATGCTTTTAGTAGCTACTCTGATTTATCTAATCCCGGAGTGTTCAGAAAAAGATCGGAATTGTGTAACATAGGAAAAAAGAATGCTGAATATTATAAAGGTAATGTTTCTATTTTAGTTAATGAAAACTCTATCAGTAAGTCTGAGATTATAGGCTTAATATGTAGTTGTGCACCAAGACATCAAGTTGTGGGCACTATGACACGTGGTGTATTGGGGAATGTTTGTTACATTCCTTTTATCGGTGGATATGGTACTCGCATGACCGGTATTGGAGTTTATTACCCTGATGGAGAATGTACTTATCCAAATGGAGTCAGATTAGATTATCCCGTTCAGATTATGCCTGAAGATATATACAATAAACAGGACTATATATTGAATAAAGCTCTTGAATTAATAAATACTCATTAGTTCAATTTTAATGTTTATTTATAATAGGTCACACTGGAAAGATTCTTCTCTTTTTTATTAAATAAAAAGATGCAATAATTTGTTTATATATTTAAATAAACTACATTTGTATCGATATTACTGATTATTAATCTAAATATTCTATTTATGAAAAATCTCACATTAGTTCTCACTGCAGCTGCATTAATTGCAGTAAGTTCCTCTTCTTTTGGACAAATTAAACCCGAAGCCGGCTCATTCGGTACGGAAGTTCAGTTTAATCCTTTTGACCAAAAAGGTCATACTTTTCAGTTGGATGGCTTGAAATTTCGCTATTTTATTACGAAGAATGATGCCTTGAGATTGAAATTGGGATTTGGTATGAACAGTACTAAGTTTACGGATGAAGATGAAAAAGAAGTGCCTTTGACTGGAACAACAGGGTCTAGTTTAGGTACCGGTAAATATAAATATAAAGATGAATATAGCTCTAAATCCGGAGATTTCTCATTCGAATTGGGCTATGAACGTCATTTTGATATTGCAAAAAGATTGAATTTATATGTAGGAGGTGCTTTGGGCATCAGTAAACATTTTGTTTCAACCGATATTGAAGGAAGTGCTACAACTTATAGAAATGGTAATAAAGCTTCGTCTAATTCTTATTCAGGAAAAATAACCAATGGCGGATTTTCTTCAATAGATGATATTGATGATGATATATATCCGTCAGATGATCCGCTTGATTATGTCAATGATAGAGCTAATCTGGGTTTTAATGCTTCGGTTTTCACTGGATTGGACTTCTATGTATATAAAGGATTATATGTTGGTACGGAATTAGGTCTACGTTTCAAAACTTATAAGACCAATAAAATGAAATATACTTATGAAACTGTTGAAGACCATGATATAACGAAAGAGGAAAGCGAATCAACCAATAATGTGCGTTATAGCAATGCCGGTTTCTATATCGAACCGGTTCTCCGTCTAGGATGGACATTTTAGAGTAATAGTTTCTCAGATTTAAAGGTACGGTCGTTTGTTTGCAATCAAGTATCGTTTGCAAACAAACGACCGTATCTTTGAAGCCAAACTCCTATCTGTTTTTTATCCAACCAAAGCTGCATTTTACTGCCGATAAACTCCTATTTAAATAGAGTTGCTTGAAAATATCTTTCAATCCTTCATTATAGCCATACTCTATTTGATTATCAGACTATTAACCTGAAACAGACAGATAAAAAAGATTCAGTATAGAAAAAAGCAAATGAAGCTTTCTTTTCTTTTTCTGAAACATTCATGGAATTTATATCATTCAGCCTAAATAATTGATTATCAAATACGAATTAATTAAACTGAAGGATGAATCCATTCGCGTTGATTGGGTTTGTAAGTGAATTGCAGTACCTTTTTAATCACCTCGGTGATTTTAAAAAACATCAGGTTGATTGCAGACAAACATCAAGGTGTTTTTTTAAATCATCTCGATGTTTGTCGCAATTCCGGGAAAGTCCATTTTAAAGCAATAACCACTAATTTCTCAAAAAAGACTATACAATAGTTTCCATCTACTTATTTTTTTGTAAATTTGCATCTTATTTTTAGGAAGTAAGAAAAAACACATAATAATATGAGTAAGAAGTTTGCTGAACACTCTCAGTTTGACCTCTCACAGATAAACAAAGAGGTACTAAAGAAATGGGACGAAAACAATGTTTTCGCCAAGAGTATGACGGAACGTGAAGGCTGTCCATCGTTTGTATTTTATGAAGGTCCTCCTTCTGCAAACGGTATGCCGGGTATTCACCATGTGATGGCACGTTCTATTAAAGACATATTCTGCCGTTATAAGACCATGAAAGGCTATCAGGTGAAGCGTAAAGCCGGATGGGATACGCATGGACTTCCCGTAGAATTGGGTGTAGAAAAATCTTTAGGAATTACTAAGGAAGATATCGGCAAGACTATCTCCGTTGCTGAATACAATGCTGCCTGCCGTAAGGATGTGATGAAATATACACAGGAATGGGTTGATCTTACTCATAAGATGGGATACTGGGTGGATATGGAAAATCCTTATATCACTTATGACAACCGTTATATCGAAACACTTTGGTGGCTTCTTAAACAATTGTATAATAAAGGATTACTATATAAAGGATATACTATCCAACCTTATTCGCCGGCTGCCGGAACAGGATTGAGTTCACATGAGCTTAACCAACCGGGATGTTATCGGGATGTAAAGGATACCACGGTCGTAGCACAGTTTAAGATGAAGAATCCTAAACCGGAGATGGCAGAGTGGGGGACTCCTTATTTTATAGCATGGACAACCACTCCCTGGACATTGCCTTCCAACACAGCTCTTTGTGTTGGTCCTAAAATAGATTATGTAGCCGTACAATCATACAATGCCTACACGGGTGAACCGATTACGGTGGTATTGGCAAAAGCGTTGCTTAATGCTCACTTTAATCCGAAAGCAGCAGAACTGAAATTGGAAGATTACAAGCCAGGAGATAAGTTGGTTCCTTTCAAAGTTATTGCCGAATATAAAGGTACCGATCTTGTGGGTATGGAATACGAACAGTTGATTCCTTGGGTAAATCCGGGTGAAGGTGCTTTCCGTGTAATTCTGGGAGATTATGTTACTACAGAAGATGGTACGGGTATCGTACACATTGCCCCGACTTTCGGTGCGGATGATGCATTGGTTGCGAAAGCTGCCGGTGTGCCTCCTTTGCAGTTGGTTAATAAGAAAGGTGAACTTCGTCCGATGGTTGATTTGACCGGTAAATTCTATACATTAGATGAATTGGATGAAGAATTTGTAAAAGAGCGTGTTAATGTAGAATTATATAAGGAATATGCAGGACGTTTTGTGAAGAATGACTATGATCCGAATCTCACCGACAAGGATGAGTCTTTGGACGTTAGCATCTGTATGATGATGAAGGCTTCCAACAAGGCGTTTAAGATAGAAAAGCACGTTCACAACTATCCGCACTGCTGGCGTACGGACAAACCGGTACTGTACTATCCATTGGATAGCTGGTTTATCAGATCGACGGCTGCTAAAGATGAAATGATTAAGTTGAACAAAACGATTAACTGGAAACCGGAGTCTACCGGAACCGGGCGTTTTGGTAAATGGTTGGAAAATCTGAATGACTGGAACCTAAGCCGTTCCCGTTATTGGGGAACTCCACTTCCTATTTGGCGCAGTGAAGACGGAGCGGAGAAGTGTATCGGTTCTGTGGAAGAGCTTTATAATGAAATAGAGAAATCCGTTGCTGCGGGCTTCATGACGTCCAATCCTTATAAGGAAAGAGGTTTTGTTCCCGGTGAATATAATGGGGAGAATTACGAAAAGATTGATTTACACCGTCCATACGTGGATGATATTATCCTTGTATCGGAAGATGGCAAACCGATGAAACGTGAAACAGACCTTATCGACGTTTGGTTCGATTCCGGTGCAATGCCTTATGCACAAATCCATTATCCGTTTGAGAACAAAGAATTACTGGATTCACGTGAGGTATATCCGGCCGATTTCATTGCAGAAGGTGTAGACCAGACTCGTGGTTGGTTCTTTACTTTGCACGCCATTGCTACGATGGTATTTGATAGTGTGGCCTATAAAGCGGTTATTTCCAACGGATTGGTATTGGATAAGAACGGAAATAAGATGTCCAAGCGTTTGGGCAATGCAGTCGATCCGTTTGGAGCTATTGAAAAATATGGTTCAGACCCTCTGCGTTGGTATATGATTACCAATTCATCCCCTTGGGATAATTTGAAATTTGATACGGATGGAGTAGAAGAGGTGCGTCGTAAATTCTTCGGTACGCTTTACAATACATATTCATTCTTTGCATTATATGCTAATGTAGATGGATTTACATATAAAGAAGCAGATATTCCGGTGAATGAACGTCCGGAGATCGATCGCTGGATTTTATCTGTACTTAATACCTTGATTAAAGAAGTAGATACTTGTTATAATGAATACGAGCCAACGAAGGCCGGACGTTTGATTTCTGATTTTGTGAACGATAACTTATCTAACTGGTATGTTCGTTTAAATCGTAAACGTTTCTGGGGTGGCGGTTATACACAAGATAAGTTATCTGCTTATCAGACACTTTATACTTGTTTGGAAACAGTCGCTAAATTGATGGCTCCGATAGCTCCGTTCTATTCAGACCGTTTATATACTGACCTGATTTCAACGACCGGACGTGACAATGTGGTATCCATCCATCTTGCTAAATTCCCGGTAAGTAATGAGACACTGGTTGACAAAGAGCTGGAAGCGCAGATGCAAATGGCACAAGACGTTACGTCCATGGTACTTGCATTGCGTCGTAAAGTGAATATAAAAGTACGTCAGCCATTGCAGTGTATCATGATTCCTGTGGCTGACGAAGAACAACGCGCGCACATAGAAGCAGTGAAGTCGCTTATCATGAATGAAGTGAATGTAAAAGAAGTCAGGTTTGTGGATGGTGCAGCCGGAGTGCTGGTAAAGAAAGTAAAATGTGATTTCAAGAAACTTGGTCCGAAGTTTGGCAAGCAGATGAAAGCCGTAGCTGCCGCTGTATCCGAAATGTCGCAAGATGCTATTGCAGAACTGGAAAAGAACGGTAAGTACACATTAAACTTGGATGGCGCAGAAGCTGTCATCGAATCCGGTGATGTAGAAATATTCAGTGAAGATATTCCGGGATGGTTGGTTGCCAATGAAGGAAAACTTACTGTTGCATTGGAAGTGACTGTTACGGAAGAACTTCGTCGTGAAGGTATTGCACGTGAGTTAGTAAACCGTATTCAAAATATCCGTAAGTCAAATGGTTTTGAAATAACAGATAAAATAAAGATTACTTTATCTAAAAATCCTCAGACAGATGATGCGGTAAATGAATATAATGCTTATATTCGCAACCAAGTTTTAGCTAATTCTCTTGATTTAGCAGATGAAGTGAAGGAAGGAACCGAACTTGATTTCGATGACTTTACTTTACAGATAAATGTAGTAAAAGAATAATAATAACCTCTAAAAACAATAGTTATGGCAGAAAAGACGAGATATTCGGATGCGGAACTTGAAGAATTCCGTGCCATTATTATGGAGAAACTGGAAAAAGCGCAACGTGATTATGATCAGTTGAAGTTGAGTATCATGAACCAGGATGGCAATGATACAGATGATACATCTCCTACATATAAAGTATTGGAAGAAGGCGCCAGCACATTATCAAAGGAAGAAACAACAAGATTGGCACAGCGTCAATTAAAATTCATCCAAAGTTTGCAAGCTGCATTAGTGCGTATTGAAAACAAAACTTATGGCATTTGCCGTGAGACAGGTAAACTGATTCCGGCAGAACGCCTTCGTGCTGTTCCTCATGCTACATTGAGTATCGAAGCAAAAGAAGGTTCAAAACGATAATCTTATTATTTAATTGAGAATTGAAAGTTCGGAATCTGTAGGCTTCCGGATTTTCAGTTCTCAATTCTTAATTACTAAAATGAAGAAACTACTCTCCAAAGGTCAATTGGCCATCTTAATTATTTTCTCGGTATTAATAATCGATCAAGTCATAAAAATTTTGGTAAAGACCAAGATGTATTGGCATGAAAGTATTCGTGTTACGGATTGGTTCTACATTTATTTCACGGAAAACAACGGAATGGCATTCGGCATGGAAATATTTGGAAAACTGTTTTTGACAACTTTCCGTATTGTTGCCGTAGCTCTGATTATTTACTATTTGGTGAAAATTATTAAGAAAGGGTATAAGACCGGTTATATCGTATGTATGTCCATGATATTGGCCGGTGCTGTGGGAAATATTATAGATAGTGTGTTTTATGGCGTATTCTTTAATGAAAGCACTACATCCACACTTGCCACATTTATGCCTGAAGGCGGAGGTTATTCCACTTGGTTTTATGGAAAGGTAGTGGATATGTTTTATTTCCCGATTATAGACACGACATGGCCGCATTGGATGCCGTTTGTGGGAGGAGAACATTTTATATTCTTCAGTCCGATATTTAATTTTGCGGATGCATCCATCAGTTGTGGCATTATCGCCTTACTGCTTTTTTATAGTAAATATATGAATGAGAGTTTACATCATTCGGAACATAAGTCAGATAAAAAAGATGCTTAATAGGTTCTTCATAGGTGGAATTATCTTTTCATGTCTGCTTTTGGGTGGATGCAAGAAAGGGATTCCTAAAGATATTATCAAACCGGCAAAGATGGAGCAATTGTTGTATGACTATCATATGGCAAAAGCTATGGCGGATGAATTATCTTATGAAGAAAAATACAAGCAACCTCTATACATTAATTATGTATTAGAGAAACATCATACTACTCAAGCGGAATTTGATTCTTCAATGGTGTGGTATACCCGCCATACGGATGAACTGTCTAAAATCTATGAGAATATCAATAAGCGTTATAAAAAAGAGCAGGAGACTATCAATCATTTAATTGCTATCCGAGATAATAAACCTAAAGAAACCCAGCCGGGAGATTCGATCAATGTGTGGTATGGCAACCCACTGAATATGCTTACCAATTACATTACATCCAACAAACTGAAGTTTGACATACCTGCCGATACTAATTTCAAGCAGCATGATGAACTGGTATGGAAGATGCGCTATACTTTCCTGTCTAATAAACATATACCGGATACGGCAGTAATGGCAATGTATATGAGATATGAAAACGATTCGTTGATACAGGTTGTTAAGAAAGTAGTACGGCCAAGAGTTGATTCGTTAGTCCTTAAATCGGATTCCGCATATCAGATGAAAGAGCTGAAAGGTTTCATTTATTATCCAGGTAATGATGAGAAGAAAGTATTATTGATAGACAATGTTACTTTGATGCGTTATCATCACCCGCAAACAGACAGTATTTCTGTTTCAAAGTCTGACTCTATCAAAGACGATAACGATTTGAAGCAGCTGGAAATATCTGTAAACAATCGTCATCGTTCTGCTGCTGCAAAAGATATACAGAAAAAGGATGAAATTCAATTGCAACAGCGCTAGATTTATGAAACGATATGCGGCTCCACTTTTATATTTATCGCCGGAACGGTCTTATAAACAATACGTCGTTGAATTAGCAGGGGGGAAGGTTACCAATTTTTTCCCGTTGACAGAAGAAATCGAATCTACTGTTTGGTTGAACGGGATTATCATATTATCCTCTATACCACAATATACACTATCAAAAGATACTTCTTTTGAAATCATCATAGCAGATCTATGTTGTAAATCTACTGATGGAAATATTGCTTATTATCTTTCCGGCATTGATTTGACAACAAAGACATTACTGCCTGATGCTTCGTTAGTGCGATTATAATGCTTGCCTGCGGAATTCGGAACAGACGATAGCAGTGGCTATCGCAACGTTTAGAGATTCGGATGTTTCTCTGCTTTGAGGATAATTAGGTATATATAATCGTTTGTTGATTAATTGTTCCACTTCCTGACTTATTCCGTTGCCTTCATTTCCCATGATAATTAGACCATTGGAAGATAGTTTTTGTGTATAAATATCTTCCCCATCCAAAAAAGTTCCATAAACAGGAACGTCCTTTAAATTAGATATCAATTCGTAAAGAGAACAATAATGCAACTTTACCCTTGCAATAGCTCCCATCGTCGCTTGAATTGTTTTAGGATTAAAAGCATCCACCGTATTATTAGAACAAAAGATATGTTCGATGCCAAACCAGTCTGCAAGGCGGATTATTGTTCCCAAATTACCCGGATCTTGTACATCATCCAATGCCAAGCAAAGTGATTGGGAAACCACTGTGGCATCTGTCGTATATTCAGGTTGTTCAAAAACCGCAAGTACTTCTTGAGGCGTTTTTAAGAAACTGGCTTTAAATAAATCATCATTATTTACTTCTATTATCTCGTCTGCTTGGAATGAAAGTTTTTTATCAAACCATTCTTTCGTAGCAATCAAAAGTTTACAAGGGAAGTGTCCCAGTAAATCACCGACAGTCTTGTGCCCTTCAGCAACAAAGACATGTTCTGCTTTTCTGTTTTTTTTAAGTTCTAACGAATGAATATATTTGATTTTATTCTTGCTCAGCATATTTATATCCTTAAAAAACTGAATAATTTGCAGGCAAAGCTAAAAAGATATTTTTAATAAAGCTATATTTGTAGGCGCATTTTTGCCATTTAGACGGATTTGTATGAAAAGAGACTTTCTCAAATATATATATATAACCTTATCACTCACCCTTGCCTCTTGTTCGGTATCCAAATTCATACCGGAGGATCATTATTTATTGGATGAGGTAAAGCTCGTATCTGAGAATAAAGAAGTAAAGCCTTCATCCGTTCGTAGTTATGTACGTCAGAATCCGAATGCAAAATGGTTTAGTTTGGTCAAGGTCCCTTTATATACTTATTGCTTATCCGGAAAAGATTCTACTAAATGGTATAATAAATTCTTTCGTAGGATAGGGGATGCTCCTGTTATTTATGATGAGGAAGCGACAGAACGTTCTGAAGAAGAGCTCACGAAGGCTTTAAATAATATGGGCTATATGAGTGCTTCGGTGTCTGCGGAAAAGAAAATTTCTAAAAAGAAACTGAAACTGACTTATAAGCTGAACCCGGGAAAACCTTATATGATACGCGATGTACATTATGACATAAAAGACCGACAGATAGAACAATATCTCTTGATGGATTCTGCCAATATGAAAATGCACAAAGGGATGATTTTTGATGTGAATGTATTGGATGCGGAACGACAGAGGATTACCGATTATCTATTACGACACGGATATTATAAATTCAATAAGGATTTTATTTATTATACTGCAGATACGGCACGTAACACTTATCTTGTGGATGTAACCTTGCATTTGCAGCCTTATAAGGCATTTCAGAATGATAATCCTAAAGATCACTATCAATATAAGATAAACAAAATTAGTTTTATAACGGATTATGATGTCTTAAAATCGTCTGCTTTGACTAGTATCAATATTAATGATTCGGTACATTACAAGGATTATCCTATTTATTTTAAGGATAAACTTTTTATTCGTCCCAAAGTATTGGTAGATAACCTGCATATCAGTTCGGGTAGTCTGTATAATGAGCAAAATGTCCAAGATACATATGCTTATTTCGGCCGTTTACGTGCACTGAAATATACCAATATACGTTTTGCAGAGATAGAAAATAATGACAGTACAAAATTAAATTGTTATGTCATGCTAACCAAAGGCAAACAGAAATCCGTTTCGGCAGAATTGGAAGGAACAAACTCTGCCGGTGATTTGGGAGCAGCGGCTTCTGTGTCTTTCCAGCATAGGAACCTATTTAAAGGATCAGAGATATTTACTATAAAACTGCGTGGTGCCTATGAAGCTATAACTGGTTTACAAGGATACAGTAATGACAATTATACGGAATATGGAGTGGAAACGAGCTTGAACTTCCCTTGTTTCCTTTTTCCTTTTCTTTCTTCAGAATTCAAGCGTAATATTCGTGCCACATCGGAAGTAAGCATACAATACAATTCCCAGATACGTCCGGAGTTTGCTCGCACTGTAGCTTCCGCAACATGGAGTTATAAGTGGACAATGCGTAAGAAAGCACAGCACAAAGTAGATTTATTAGATATAAACTATGTTTATATGCCTCGTATAGAGAAAAAATTTAAGGAAGAATATTTGGATAGCATGAGTAATTCTATTCTAAAATACAATTATGAGAACTTGCTTATTGTAAAAATGGGATATAGTTACCATTATAATAGTATTGGTGGAGCGTTTGTCAATAATACGGCATCAAAAAATTCCTATTCAATCCGCCTTAACCTAGAATCGGCCGGGAATATATTTTATGGTATATCCAAACTGATAAAACAACGAAAAATGGATAATAGATATGCTATTTGGAATATTGCTTATGCACAATATGTCAAAGGTGATTTTGATTTTTCTAAAAATATAGCCATAGATAATCGCAATTCATTCGCTTTCCATGTAGGACTTGGTATTGCTTATCCTTATGGCAATTCAGATATGTTACCATTTGAGAAAAGATATTTCTCCGGAGGTGCTAATAGTGTTAGAGGCTGGGGGGTACGAACTTTAGGCCCGGGTAGTTTTAAAGGGGAAGACAAAAATATTGACTTTATGAATCAATCCGGTGATGTAAAGTTGGATTTAAACGTTGAATATAGAACGCGCTTGTTTTGGAAACTGCATGGAGCGGCTTTTGTTGATGCCGGTAACATTTGGACAATCCGTGATTATAAAGAACAACCTGGTGGTCAATTCCGTTTCAATACTTTCTATAAACAAATAGCAGTGGCTTATGGCTTAGGAATACGTTTTGATTTCGATTTTGTTGTACTTCGTTTCGATGGAGGGATGAAAGCAGTTAATCCGGCTTATGTAACTCAAAAAGAACATTTTCCACTTATACATCCTAAATTTAGCAGAGATTTTGCTTTTCATTTTGCCGTTGGTTATCCATTCTGATAATTTTACTGCAATTTTAAGACATAAAGAAAGGCTACCCTTGAGTAGCCTTTATCTTTTTTAGTGTAAGTCTATAAGCCAATCTTTACCTGATTTTTTCAAATTATAAATCTTCTCAGATTGTTTTTCAACAATAGAAGCACCTTCTATCGGATTTATTTTCAGACAATTAGTAACTCTACATTTTACTCTTGCAGATAAACTTTCATTGTTTATATTTATATCTAATATTTCTACTTGTACTTCTCCTGCTTTTTTCAGAGCATCTATACTTTCTTGCGTTATGTTAGAAACATAGTAATCAAATTCCGGGGATGTACCCGATATGCAATACTTTTTTGCTTCTTGGAAATTTAAAGAATAAAAAGCTCGTGCAAAATTTATGGTTGAACTCTTAACTTCATTTTCCGGAGATCGACCGCAGGAAATACATATAATCAGAGTAATCTGTAAAAATACAAACTTATAGGCCATCATTTAATTATCTGACCGCATAGGTATTGCTCATAAGAGTCTCACATGCAGCAATTTTACCTTGTTGATCAAGTGTAACGTTCATTGTTGTACCATCCGGCATATATAAAGAAGCCGTTCCGTCATTATTCATTTTAAGCAATGGAGCATCAACACCTTCGGATACTACACTCCAAGTTTGATTATCCTGATTGAAAATCAAATCCATGCTTGCTGTTTCACCTTCTTTGGTAATAGAATATCCGTTTTCTAGGGTTTTAACATAATAATTACCATTCTCACCTTGAACTTTTTTAATATTGCCAATGCTGGCAATAGGGTTAGAACCACTCCAGAATTCAATAGAGTTGATAACTAAAATATCTGCCATATAGCAAACTTCGTAAACTGGAACAACATGCAAAGCGAAGAAGACAAGCTCATTAACAAATTTATTGCTGACTCCTTGATTCCACTTGATCATGTGATTGAACAGTCCGAAAGAACCGATACATGAACTAAACATAACACTTCCGCCCAAAAGGACAGCTAAAGCAATAGTCAATTTACTTTTTTTCATTACGATAATTTTTAATTTGATAATTGTCATGCAAATATATGTTTTTTCTCGAAAGATAAAAATATTTTAGTTAACAAAATTCTATTTTTGCCGATGATTTGACTTGATTATGAGGTTTACTTCACATTTTTTTTGTAATTTCGTAACCGAATTTTTTAAATTGTAAACATTGAAAACATATATATTACTTTTTCTATGTGTCTTTTGTGGAAGTATACATAGTCAAAATAAGGACAGCATATCTGCAATAACGGTAAATGAACACTCTCCAAGTGATTCAATTTTAATAGCTTATTTGCAGGATGAAGGTATTTCTATAACAAGTAACAATCATATTAAGTTACTGAAATCCGGTACTGAAAAGTTTGAAGATCTGTTTGATGCTATCCGGCAAGCAAAACATCATATCCATTTGGAATATTTTAATTTTCGAAATGATTCTATAGCAAATGCACTTTTTGATTTATTGGCAATAAAAGCGAAAGAGGGAGTTGAAGTTAGAGCCTTGTTTGATGCTTTTGGTAATTGGTCTAATAGCCGTCCTTTAAAGAAGAAACATTTGAAAAGAATACGTGCTAAGGGAATTGAAATCTATCATTTTGATCCATTGCACTTTCCTTATATAAATCATGTTTTTCATCGTGACCATCGTAAAATAGCCATTATAGATGGTAAGATCGCTTATACTGGTGGTATGAATATTGCGGATTATTATATAAAAGGTTTACCAAAGATCGGTGCATGGAGAGATATGCATGCTTGTATAGAAGGAGATGCGGTAGGTTATTTGCAAGAAATATTTCTCACTATTTGGAATAAGACAACAAAGCAGGAAATAGGAGGAGAGGCATATTTCCCATTGCCTGAGGATTCACTGAACGGATATGATAAGGCTATTGCAATAGTGGATCGTGCTCCAAAGAAAACACCGAAGCAAATGCGTAGGACATATGCAAAAGCGATCCAAGCGGCAAAATATAAGATACAAATAGTAAACCCTTACTTTTTGCCGACACATTCGGTAAAAAAAGCGTTGAAGAATGCATTAGAACGTGGTGTAAGAATGGAGATTATGCTTTCCTCAAAAGCTGATATAGGTTTTACTCCAGACGGTTCAGTACATGTAGCTCACCGTTTAATGAAACGAGGTGCAAACGTTTATTTGTATAATGGAGGGTTTCATCATTCAAAGATAATGATGGTGGATGATTTATTCTGTACTATCGGAACAACCAACTTGGATAGCAGAAGTCTACGTTATGATTATGAAGTAAATGCCTTCATTTTTGATAGAGGAATAACTCACGAATTAAGCAATATCTTTGAAAAAGATAAAACTAACAGTACCGTATTAACTTCCAAAAACTGGAAAAAACGTTCTATATGGAAACGTTTTGTCGGTTGGTTTGCTAATGTGCTCACGCCTTTCTTGTAAATTAGATTATATAACATCCTAATAATTATGGAATATAAAGATAAATATTCATTGGAAGAAGTTCAGGAATTAGTAAATTGGTTTAAAGGCCGAGAACTTCCTAAATCTCTTCAAATAGATCAAGCAACGCTTTGTCTAAATTTAAAGGAAACAGTCGAAGCATTATCAGAGCAATCCATTTTGCATTATGAAAATCCTACTTTTAACTATGCAATTAATCTCTTATATAAGATCAAAGAAAGATTAGAGGATTAAATTTATACATAAAAACGATGTGATATTTTGGTATTCTCAAATTTAACCGTACATTTGCATCCGATTCAAAAATGCACTCTTAGCTCAGTTGGTAGAGCAACTGACTCTTAATCAGTGGGTCCAGGGTTCGAATCCCTGAGGGTGTACTTGATAAAGAATAAAAGCCTTGATTTTCAGGGCTTTTCTATTTTACAAGGCAAGGTCAACAATTATTTTCAGGTTATTGCTATCCTAAAACACAAGTCCAACACCAAACGACAACGAATGACGAATGCTACTTTTCTCCCCTATATATGTAGTCTCCCAAGTTTCGTTATTGACTTTATAAGAAGGAATACCACTAAACTCTTTTAAATTATACCCTAACTGGAAGTTCAACCCGAAATGCTTACGGAACATTTTGGTATAGCCAATACCTACATCCCACATCCAACCGGGATTTATGCTCTCATTTTTAAAGATTCCATAACCAAGGTTTGTAAAGATATAGCCATTGGGTATTTTAGATATAGGTTTGTATCGAAAAGTTCCATAAATAGGAAATGTATTGTACCCTGGTTCTTCATAACGATCTGCACCAATACCAATTCCAACAGCCATTTTCTTTGGGATGTCATAAAGTGCAGTTAGGTGGAATGAATTGCCGTGCATTTTATAATTACTCCGATTGAAAGTTGTGTTCCAATATCTTTCATTCAAGCCTAAATTATAATGATAATCCAATACAATATGGAATTTGCTTTGGGCTTTTATAACAGATGCTGTTGTGCAAAAGAGCAATAACATCGCCAATAGATAATATCTTTTTATTGTCGTTTTATTATTCATTTGTTTCATGTTTAATTAAATATATTCTTATTCACCTATAAACTTACAACTTTTATTTTATTGAAAAATATAAAAGTTGGGTACAAAATTAGTATAATATATAGAATAGTAGGATGAAATCATTAATTTAAGATATAAATCGTATATTTGCTTGCAACAAAGGTGAATACTTATGAATGAATTATCATTAGATGTCTGTGCCAAGAATTTAGGTAAACATGGTTTTGAAATAGAAATCGTTTCTTCTTTGGAAGAAGCCGGGAACAGACTAAGAGAAGAAATAGAAAAGATACATCCACAAACGGTATCTTATGGTGATTCGATAACAGTGCGGAAAACCGGTATCGTAGAGGAGCTCAGACAACGAAAGGATTTAATGTTTCATGATGGATTTAATCCTGATTTGTCACGTGAAGAAAATATGGAAGAACGTAGAAAGGGATTAATTGCCGACTTATTTTTTACCGGTATTAATGCTGTGAGTGTAACAGGTAGTTTGCATTGGCTTGACATGGTGGGTAATAGAATTGCTCCGTTGTCTTTCGGACCTAAACGAGTTGTATTGTTGACAGGTAAGAATAAATTAGTCTCCACTCCGGAAGATGCTGTCAAACGAATTAAGGAAATAGCAGCTCCGCAGAATGTTGCACGTCATCCGGGATTTAACACACCATGTGCAAAGACCGGCAAATGTCATGATTGTAACTCTCCTCAACGAATATGTAATGCTTGGTTGACTATAGAACGCTGTTTCCCAAAAGGAAGAATTTTAGTGATCTTAATTGATGAAGAATTGGGACTTTAATTACAGTACCAATTCTTTAAACAGTTTATCTAAAGTTGCATCTAAATTCATAGAAAAGCCGGGATGCGGACGGGAAACTTGAATACATGAACTCTTCACAGCTGTCAGCCATCTAAATCTGTCCGGGATATCCATTGCCGCTATCAATCCTCCTTCTTTTGTGCCTTGACAGACTTTATCAAATACCCGTAAACCATCTTTCAGGCAGTACAGCTCCAACTCTGTAGAGAACATCCTTAATTTATTCTCATCTAAGATATAACGTGCACTAAGATAGTTAGCCTGTTTTGAAAACAGAACAATACCGACATTAATAAATTCTTCTCGTTCCACTTTCGGAACAAAACGAATTACAGCGTATTCATATAAGTGTTGCTCTTGCATTTTGCGCTTCTTTTACAAATAATTCGAAATGCTTTATCCTTTCTTCTAAAAATTGAATGTATATTTCTCTCAAATCCTGAGGCGTTTCATTATCTTTTGTCCAATTTAACCAATCGTCCGGAACAGTATCGACAATATCCCGTATTTTATCGGAAGTTAACAGTTGTCTGAATTCCTGATCAACTTCGTCAAGTCTATCAGCGAATGATAAAAGAACATGATCTTTAATCGGTGCGAACGGATTTAATGCTTGTTTCTGCCAGTTTTCCCATGAATGATGGAAATAGAGAGCAGCACCATGATCAATTAACCATAGTTCTTTATGCCACATTAACATATTTGTATTCTTAATAGTGCGGTCTACATTTGTAAGTAAAGCATCCAACCACACCACCTGAGATGCTGTTTTTGAATCCACTGCATGTACGATGGGGTCAAATGTTAATGCACCGGATAAAAAATGTAATCCCAGATTTAAACCTCTGCTCCATTGGAGCAAGTCTTGTATCTCTTCATCGGCTTCGGTACGTCCAAAGGCTTCATCTAAATTTAAAAACACAATTTCAGGTACACGAAAGCCCAAGGTCCTTGCTATTTCACCTCCTATCAATTCAGCTATCAAAGCCTTCGTGCCATGACCTGCCCCTCGGAATTTTACGACATACTTAAACTCATCATCGGCTTCAACCAAAGCCGGCAATGACCCACCTTCTCGTAAAGGCAGAATATATCTTGTTACATTTGCTGTGCGTAAATCCATATAATTCCTTTCTAATAAAGAATAAAGATACGACAAATTAAATAAAAAACAAAGCTGCTTTAAAATGAAATAATATATCACATCTTAGAACAGCTTTAAAGAGATTATAAATAAACGGCAAGTTTATTCCTGTTTTTTAGGAGGTTGTATCTTCTCCTGTATCTTTTGCATCAGTTCATAAAAATTAGGAATATAGATAGTTGCAAAAATTGTATTCATTGCCATTCCGAATACGACGGCTGCTCCCAACGATATTCTACTGGCGGCTCCGGCTCCTGCTGCGAATAACAAAGGCATTACACCAAGTACAAAAGCGAAAGAGGTCATTAGGATAGGACGTAAACGAACATGCCCTGCTTCGTAGGCTGCTTCCCGGATAGAATTTCCTTGTGCATGAAAATCGCGGGCAAATTCTACTATTAATATTCCGTTTTTAGCAGAAAGAGCAATTAATAAGATAATACCGATTTGGGTATAAATACTGACCGGTACTCCCATAATCCAGCATCCCATAAGGGCTCCTAATAATGCTACCGGAATACCCATAACGGCAGCGACCGGGCTTGTCCAACTTTCATATTGTGCAGCCAATACCAAAAATGCCACCAACATTGCCATTATTAGAATAATGGTCGTTGTAGATCCTGCTTGTGTCTCTTGATAAGCAACAGAAGTCCATTCAAAACCGAATTCATCACCTAACTCTTTTTTTATTAAAGATTCCATTGCTGCAATGCCTTCACTAGAACTGCTACCGGGTGCCACATTACAAGTGATGGAAGCCGTTGAATACATATTATATCGATTAATTTGATCCATGCCCAATTTCTCTTCTATTTTGGTAAAGGATGAAAAAGGAACCATTTCACCGGAACTATTGCTTACACTCAATACTAAAACATCGTCAATTACTTTTTGAGCTTGTTCTCCCGCCTCTATTTTTACTTGATAAATATGTCCGAACTGAACATAGTCATTCACGTAAGCGGCCCCCATATAATAACTTAATGTAGAAAATACATCGCTTATCTGAAGTCCCATAAATTGTACTTTGTCACGGTCTATATTCAGGAAATACTGTGGAACATTGGCTTGATACATACAAGATAATCCCGCAATGGCAGGCTCAGTACGATAATTAGCCAAAAGCGTTTCTACAGCTCTCTGCATTTCTGTGGAACCCAGATTTTTCCGGTCTTCCAATTGAAGTTGCAGACCTCCGGATGCTCCCAAACCGGGAATAGCAGGTGGTACCATACCAAATACTTGTGCCTCTTGTATGCCATAGGCCATCTCATTAAAGCGATTGACTATCGCCTGAGCTGTATGTTCTTTACCTTTACGTTCATCCCAGTTTTTCAATACGACAAAATAGGTTGCAGCATTAGGTAATTCACCTCCTCCCATAATGGAGAAACCGTTTACCCCCAAATATGTTTTAACTTCCGGATAACTCGACAGTATCTTTTCTACTTGTTTACCTACGTTTTGCGTACGTTCCAGACTAGATGCCGGGGGAAGTTGTACAACTGCGATAAAGTATCCGTCATCCTCTTCCGGAATAAAGGTAGTAGGCCATTTCATGAAAAGCAATATTGCGATTATCGTTATTATGGCGTAAGACAAGAAAGCAGGAAAAGGACGTTTCAATAACCATCCTACCGTCTTGTCATAGATTTCCTGTACTTTATTATATCCTTTATTAAATCCTTTGAACAGAAAGAAGTTAGAAGGTTTATTCTTTTTAAGAAATAAAGCACAAAGAGCTGGTGTTAATGTCAAAGAATTAAATCCACTCAATATGGTAGAAGCGGCGATAGTCAATGCAAATTGTTTGTAAAGCTGCCCTGAAATGCCACTGATTAAAGTTGTTGGAACAAATACGGCCAGCAATACTAGAACCGTACCGACAATTGGTCCGGTAATTTCTCCCATAGCTTTGACCACAGCTTCTTTCGGATCAGTGTATTCTCCTGTA
Source organism: Bacteroides sp. OM05-12 (assembly GCF_003438995.1). GTDB lineage: Bacteria > Bacteroidota > Bacteroidia > Bacteroidales > Bacteroidaceae > Bacteroides. Next base: position 97,089 of record NZ_QSUN01000006.1, on the reverse strand, counting down.
TCCAGTAATCGAGTGGCATTTTCGACAACGACTATTGCATCATCCACGACTATTGCAATAGCCAGTATCAACCCGAAAAGTGTCAATGTATTAATTGAAAATCCCATTGCCGCCATTACCGCCAACGTACCAATCAGAGAAACAGGAATGGTAATGAACGGGATAATTACTGCACGGAAATTCTGCAAGAATAAAAAGATAACAAGTACAACCAAAGCTGTAGTCTCCAAAAAAGTAACCAAGACTTCATCAATAGAGGCATCCACCACATCTGTTGTATCCAACGTTACCTGATAACCTACTCCAACAGGAAAATTGGCAGATAATTCTTCCATCTTTTGTTTTACTCCTTTTGATACATCCAGAGAGTTGGAACCCGGTAATTGATAAATAGCAATGGCAGCGGTAGGTTTACCCTCCAGCTTGGATACAACACCATAAGAAGCACTTCCTAAATCAATCTTTGCAATATCCTTTAAGCGAAGCATCTTCCCGCCATTTTCTACACGCAAGATAATATTCCCAAATTCTTCAGGAGAGGATAAACGTCCTTGTACGGAAAGCGTATATTGATAAGGATTATCATTATCTTTACCTATTGGTTGTCCTACATACCCCGGAGATACTTCGATATTTTGAGAAGCAATGGCCTGATAGACTTGCTGAGGTGTCAAATTGCGAATACGCATTGCTTCCGGATCAAGCCATATACGCATACTGTAATTACCTGCCCCCATCACATTGACAGCTCCTACACCCGGTACTCTGGTTAATTGGTCTACCAAGTTTAATTTAGCGTAATTGGTCAGATAAAGCCCGTCATACATGGATTCGTTTCCGGTCATAGTAAGAAACATAACAATGTTGGAAGATTGTTTTTGCACGGTTACTCCTTGTACAATAACGGGTTCCGGTAAATTAATTTGAGCTACACTGACTCTGTTTTGTACTTGAACGGTAGCCATATCAATGTCTGTTCCAACAGCAAACGTTATTGTCAATGAATAAGCTCCGGAACTTGATGAATTAGAACTCATATACAACATACCGTCCACTCCGTTTACCTGCTGTTCGATAGGAATACCCACTGTCTGTGCCACGGTTTCGGCATTCGCTCCGGGATAAAAAGCTGAAACTTGCACGGTAGGTGGAGTTATCTCCGGATATTGTGCAATCGGTAATATATTTAATGTAATCAATCCCGCCACCACAAAGAGCAAGGCAAGCACTGTGGCGAATATAGGCCGGTTGATGAAGAATTTAGAAAACATATCGGTTACGGTTTAGAATTTGTAATGACAGGCTTTATCTCCATTCCATCTCTAACTTTGATTAAAGCTTTTGTTACATAACACTCCTGAGGCATAAGACCTTTTGTTACCAACCGAAGAGTGTCATTAATCAGTTGCCCCGTAGATATATGTCTATACTTTACGATATTGGAATCATTTACAACATATAAGAATTTGCCCAACTGGTCTGTACCGATAGATGCATCCGATACAAGAATTGCCTGTTTCTGTTCTCCGTAAGGTAATGTAATACTTACATAAAGCCCGCTCTTTAAAAGTCCTTTCGGATTCTCTAAGTTCGCTCGTATATTCAGTGTCCCGGTGGAAAGATTCACGTTGGGTGACAGATAATCCAATTTTCCCGTATATATCCTTGTGCCGTCTTTCCCTAATTTCACCTCCACTTCACTTGGTAGTTGGGCACTTTCACCGGATTCATCCAATAACATACTCAACCATTGATTATCCGCAACATTAAAGTAAGCATACATACTGTCATCCTTGTATATAGTGGATAGGGTGACGGGTTGAAGAGAACCGCTGATGTAACTTCCCACATCATATTGGGAACGATCAACCGTTCCGTCGAAAGGAGCTCTTACATAACAATAAGCCAGATTAGTACGTGCCGTATTCAATGCGGCTTTAGCATTATCCACAGCCGCCACCCCCTCTGCAACGGAAGATTCTGCCTGCACTAATTGTATTTTACTGACTGCATCGCTTTTGATTGCTTCTTTCATTCGCTCATAACTGTTTCGGGCATATTCCAATTGTGCCTGACTCGTTTTTAATTCTGCTTCAGCCTGTGATACGGCATTTTGGTATAAAGTAGGCTCTATCACAAATAGTAATTGTCCCTGTTTAACACGATTTCCCGGCTGAAAGTTAATGGATTGCAGTGTACCATTTACTCTTGCTACCAGATTTACGGTTTTATCAGCCGTAAGATATCCCGGATAATCTTTGGTCAGGGTAACATCTCTCACTTCCGGATAAGCTACACTGATTTCAGGAACCGGCATTGCAACTGTTGTTTCCTTTTTACCCTTACAGGATAGTAAGAAAAACAATGAAATAGTTATATATAGTATTGGTTTCATATAGAAAGTTTTTATGTTTATAGTCTTTTATTCTTGCCATCCTCCTCCAAGTGCCTGATACATTTGTATCAGACAAAGTAAAGAATTACCTTTGGCTTCCACTAACGAGTTCTCATAGGAAAGAAGCGAACGTTGTGCATCCAGCACATTTTGAAAAGGGGTCAGTCCTTGCTTATAAAGTTCTAAAGAGAGTTTCAGCGTTTGCTGTCCCTGATTAAGAACTTCCCGTAAAGCTACAATTTGTTTGATGGAGTTTTGGTAGGTACTCATTGCATTATCCACCTCTTGTACAGCCGTCAGCACGGTTTGATTGTATTGATTGATAGCTTCATCCAATTGTGCACGGGCAAGTTTTGTTGCATTAACCAGCTTTGTGCCGTTAAATAAAGTCCAGGTAAATGAAGGAGCGATTTCATAAGTCAGACTTTTCTTTTCCGCAAAGTTTTTCATATCCTTGGATGCATATCCCACAGAACCTTTCAAGAAGAATTGAGGAAGCCAATCAGATTTGGATGCTCCCAACAGAGCGGCTTGTGCATTGACCGTTCTTTCGGCTCCGCGCACATCCGGACGGCGACGAAGTAAGTTTGCCGGAATTCCAACGCTCACCAACTCCATATAATCAGGTAAAGGCCCTATCTTTTCTAATGAAGGACGAAGATCGGCAGGATAAACACCTAAAAGTACAGCCAATGAGTTTATATATTGAATGATACCTGCTTCGATAGTCGGAATAGAGGCTTTAGTGCTATAATACACTGATTTAGCCTGCAATACGTCCAATTTAGATACCAATCCCGTATTGTATCTTACTTCTGTAATCTTTAACACCTCTTCTTGAGAAGCACAGTTCTTTTTGACTACGTCCAGTTCCTGCTGTAGTTGCCTCAGATTGATATAACCGGAAGCAACTTGTGCGCACAAAGAAACCATTGTTGCATTATATTCTTCTTGTGACGCCATAAATGTTTCCTTCTGAGCTTTAACCCGATTACGGATGCTTCCGAAAATATCAGCTTCCCAACTCGTACTGAGTGCAGCATTAAAATAATGTTCTTTAGCCTGCGGAATGCTACTTGTATTTCCGCTCGTTTGCTGTTTGGTCCATCCACCGGACAAAGCCAATGAAGGGTAATAACTTCCTCTCTCTATCCGTAAGTTTGCCTTCGCCATATCCATACGGTTTATGGCAGTAAGTACAGAATAATTCTGTTTCACAGCAACACTGATGAGTGAGTCTAACATAGGGTCTTCAAACGCCTTCCACCAATGATCATCTATCGGTAGAATTTGCTGGAATACTGTATCTGCCTCTGTCCATGAAACGGGCAAAGGATGTACCAGATATTTATTCGCCTTCTGTGAAAAGGCGGATAAAGAAAGAAATAAAATGAGCGTAAAGCTCCATATTCGTAAATTCATAAGCTTAGGTCTTTATTTACACGAATAACAAGACCTTACTTATTTTGTTTATTAAATGAAGTATTGATTTAAATGAATCGAGTGGAAATATTCATAGAAAACGTTCCCTTAAAAAGAACATACGGTCGATTGATTTTAAAGGTACGGTCCTTTGTTTACAAACTCCTATCGTTTGCAGACAAAGGACCGTATGTTCTTAAAGTAACTTTCCGCCCAGGAATAAAGCGGCGACAGTGAAGTAAATTATTAATCCCGTTACATCCACTAAGGTTGCAACAAATGGAGCTGAAGCAGTAGCCGGATCTAATCCGCATCGCTTCAGAATAAAAGGAATCATAGAACCGGATATTGTTCCCCACAATACAATAAAAATAAGCGAAACGGAAACACTGGCTCCTATCCATAACCAATATTCTCCATAATCGTATATTCCTGTTTTTTGCCAGATAAGAATGCGAATGAATCCTATCACGGCAAGTATTGTACCTAAGAGCAGTCCGGATAATATCTCTTTTTTCATTACATACCACCAATTCTTCAGTCTTAATTCGTCAAGTGCTAATGAACGGATAATTAAACTGGCAGCCTGTGAACCGGAATTTCCTCCACTGGAGATAATTAACGGGACAAAAAGAGCAAGCACTACCGCTTTGGATATTTCCTCATCAAAATATCCCATGGCAGAAGCCGTAAGCATTTCCCCTATAAAGAGAAGGACGAGCCATCCTGCACGCTTCTTTACCATTTCACCTAAAGATGTTTTGGTGTAAGATAAATCCAATCCTTCCGTTCCACCAAACTTTTGGAAGTCTTCCGTATTTTCTTCTTCTACTACGTCCAACACATCATCGACTGTAACAATACCTAATAGTGTACCGCTTAAATCCGTCACAGGCAATACCATTCTGTCATAGTCCTGAAACATTTTCACGGCACGTTCTTGATCCTCGTATGCATTCAAAGCTACGAAACGATTATCACACAGTTCCGAAACCTGTTGAGATGGTGATGCTAAAATCAACTCTTTGATTCGGATGTCATCAATGAGTTTCCAGCGTTCATCTACAATGTAGATGACGTCTAATGTTTCAGAATCACGTCCGAATTTACGAATATGATCCAATGCTTGCTGTACCGTAAAATAGGATTTTACTGCCACGTATTCGGGTGTCATCAAACGGCCGATGCTATCTTTAGGATAACCCAATAATCGGGTAGTAATCTCGCGCTCTTCATCTGATAGTAATTGTACCAAACGCTGACTGACTTCTCCCGGAAGTTCTTCGAAGAAGGCAGTTCTGTCATCCGGTTCCAAATCATTAAGCAGATTCGTAATTTTATCGACATTAGCGGCAAGACCTGTTACAATATCCTTTTGTCTGTCTTGCGGCAGATATTCAAACGTTTCTTTTGCCAGCTTACGCGGTAAGAGGCGAAATAGTAATATCTGATCTGATTTTGATAACTCATCGAAAACATCTGCTATGTGAAGAGGTTCCAGACAGTTCAGCTCTTCTTTTAGCAGTTTCCAGTTCTTTTCATTAAGAAGTTGTTGGAAACGAACATTGATTTCATTTGTCATATCCTTACAATTTACTCTTGTAAGGATACTGTTAAAGCCCTTACAAGATGGTTAATACTTGTGATTTACTGTAACTATACGGGCCTTCGTCCATGAGATTAAATATTAAATTCGTATTTTTAATTTTTTCGGCGGTAAAGATAATGATTCCGATTAAGAGATAAAGTTATCAGGCTGATTATTTTACCTATTTTAGCTTTTCCCTTATATAAAAAGAAAAAAGCCTTGAAAATCAAGGCTTTTATTCTTTATCAAGTACACCCTCAGGGAGTAGAACTGATATTTAAACTAATGACATTAAATACTTAACAGCACTCAATATCAGCATATTATATTATATATCCATATATTACATATTCACGAATTCTTAATAAATAGCATCAAAAAGAGGGGTAAAAACAACTTTTACCCCTCTTTCTTGTTGCTCCATTGTTTAATTTAAAATTTAATAGAAACATGAACATTAAAAAGAATCTACGGGTTTTCATTAAAGCCCGTAACAAGCAAATTATTTGCCGTGTTAAGTGGATGCAAGGTGAGATAGACTTCTATATTGGTTACTATGGTGACGAAGTAAAATGGGACAAAGCAAATCAAATACCGTTAAGAAATACCACCCATACGGTAGGGAAGCATAAAGCGACCGCATCAGAGATAAGCCGTGCTATTGGAAGCTATAAAAATGCAATAGAGGATGTTTTCAAATATTATGAAGGCATCCAGCATATACCGACAAAGGAGGAAGTCAAACTAATGGTTAATGAAAGGCTTGGAAAAGTCAAGGTATTAGTAGAAAACAAAAGCTTCTTTACGGTATGGGATGAATACATAGAAGCTCAAAAGAAGCAAAAGAACTGGGTGCCGAATGTGACAAAGAAATTCATCTCCTTAAAAAACATTTTGCGAAGGTTTTCTCCTGACCTCTCATTTCAGAACCTTACAGAAAACAAACTGCTGGCTCTCCGAGATTGGTTTGTTGAATATCGTACGGAAGATAAAAACGGAAAATTACAACATAAATACCGCAATACGACTATTAATAAGTACTTTGATTTTTTAGAATGGTTTCTGCGGTGGGCTGACGAGAACGGACTACTGATTCATCAGGAAACCTTGAAATTCAATACTTGTCTCAAAGAAATTCCGACCTCCGTTTCCTTCTTGACTTGGAAGGAGTTGATGCAATTCTATGATTTTCAATATCCGAGAAACAAGAAGAACTTGGAACTGGCAAGGGATTTATTCTGCTTCATGGCGTTTACATCATTACGTTACAGTGACTTGACATCACTCCGCTGGAGCGATATAGAAGGGAAGAATATGAATATCGTAACGGAAAAGACAGATGACCGACTACAAATAGCTTTGAACGACTGTGCTTTGTCTATCCTCAAGAAATACAAAAAAACAGAACAAGAAGGAGAACGGGTGTTTCCATCTTTATCAAATCAGAAACTGAATGACTACCTAAAGGAAGCTGCATTACTGGCTCAATTAAAAAAGAAGTGGGTTGATGAGTATTATATTGGAAACGAACGGAGGAGAGTTGAATACAAGTTCTATCAAATTATCTCCTGTCATGATGCACGTCGCACCTTTATCTGTTGCTCACTTGTTTTGGGAATCCCTCCCGCGGTTGTGATGAAATGGACGGGGCACCGTGATTACGCATCAATGAAGCCATATATAGAGATTTCAGAGGAGGCTAAGGCTGATTACATGAAAAGGTGGAATAAGCCGAAGGAGGACGTAAAAAGCCGTTTAATTAGTACATTGGAGGAATTGCTATCAGACAATGAAGCGATAGAAAAAGTCGAATGTCTTATGAACAGCTTACTGAATGATAGTAGCTCATGCTCTCACAAAGTGTCGGCAGGAATATAATCTAATATAGTGAATATTCCTGCCTATTATTTGGCTCTTAATCGATTCTATTTTATCTTTGCATTCAGAAAATGAAAGGTATTGTGACCGTGTAAAATCAGGGCTTTTTTATAGAGCCATGTTCGCATCATAGGTCTACTAAGACAGATTATACAGAAGGACTGCACCATACTCTTCTATAGTTGTAAATGCGGTGCAGAGATGAACGTAAATTTATTAAATGTTAAATAATGGACATTAACAAGCCCGTGGGGGCACTTACGGTTCAAGAACTTCTTGACATCTTACAACCAATTATTTCCAATCAGAATCCCATTCAGCCTGAAAGAACAGAGAATGTAAAACATCGTGTTTACGGGTTGAAAGGGCTTGCAGAGCTACTTCATTGCTCCATAGCAACCGCCAACCGAATAAAGCAGGAAGGTTGCATTGACAAAGCTATATCGCAGGTCGGACGGAAAATAGTTATTGATGCCGACCTCGCTTTGGAACTGATGAAAAGTAGTCGGAAAGCATATCTCCGAGCCAAGAGGTAAGATAGTCAAAATGGGAAGATAAAGCCGTTTCTCGGGTTTTGGGAAGCGGCTTTATACTTTTATCCCCCACGTAAAAAAGTGCCTATAAGCGTCTGAAATGTGGCTTACTGGCGTTTTTTCTATCTAAGAAAATATCTCCCCCCAATACATGTTGCTGTATATGCAAAAAACAAAGGCTTTTTTCTTGGCTGATTAGCTTTAATAAAGTAATTTTGCATTGCATTTCGTTTACGAGGTGCAGACATATTATAATAAAGAGCGTTTAAGATATTATCTTGTACTGGAATCTCGACAATTCTTTTACCCAAGATAATAAGCAAGAACGCTCACGCTGATGTTATATATCTGCTCTGCTTGGAGCAGTCTATATATCGTTTGGCGTGGGCTATTGTTTATTATTGGGTAAGGGCAGTCGAGAGCCTCAGTACAGTAATATTCAATGTTCCCACGCCTCTTCATTTTTAACAGCTTACAAGGGAGCAGGTAAGCATCAATCTAAAATGAAATGAAAACTTCAAGATTAATCGGTATGCTTCTTGTTTCTGTAACAGTGAGCATGAACTCTCTAACGTGCAACGCCCAAAGCTATAAAGGCTCTATTGAAGGCGGTAGAACTTTCCATACTGATGATATAGGAATGTTCAGTACTACTGATATTTACACCACGCATGGGGTTCAGCTTGGCTCCCACTTTTATATCGGTGCAGGTGCAGGTGTGCGTTTAGGTGACGACTACACTTCCATACCGCTGTATGGTAGCGTGAGATACACCTTCCTTAAAAAGAAAATCTCTCCGTTTGTTGATGCGAAAATAGGCTATAGTCTACTTGATGCGGCAGGATTCTATGCAAATCCGGGAGCTGGTGTGAATTGGAATTTTTATAAGACGTTATCTGTGTTTCTGAAAGTTGGGTATACTTATAATTCTAAGGCATACGGAGAAGCTTGGAACAAAGACGGTGATGATGTTTATCCGCATGGTGTGTCTGCTTCTGTAGGATTTAGTTTCTGATTAAAAAAGCATGCGACTTCATGTCGTGTTCCTCATGCCTTATTATTTGATAACGCTCCGAAAAGGAACATAGGAGCAAGAATAACAATCTATTAATAAAATGAAAACATTAAGAGTTATCGGAATGGCTTTGATAGCCGTAATTATGTGTGTGAACTTCGCAGCTTGTAGTGATGACGATGAAGATGATAAAAGTGGTGACGCTGCAAGTCTTGTCGGAAAGTGGAAGATAGAAACGACAGCAACAAATGGAGTAGCAGAAGAATGGGATGGCTATCCTTATTATGTTGTTACCGATACACATTTCTATTTTACAGATGAGGACGGAACAAAGTCTGATTACTGTACTTATACTTATAATGAAAGTTCAAAGGTGATGCATGGTAAATATGTAAATCAAGATACGAACTGGGATATGAAAGTGATATCTCTTTCTACTTCCACTGCGTCTTTCCAATGGGATGAAGAAGGAGACGGAAGAAAGATGATTACTATCAACTGTAAACGTGTACAATAAAGTTTTATAGCGTACAGCTTTTAAGTTAATACTCACTTGAAATAAAAAGAAAGTCGTAATGGAATGCTCTGTTACGACTCTTTTATTTTAGAGTAAGATTTTAAATTCATTCTACGAATTATCCTGAATGAATAAAAGATAAACTCATTAACAGACAGCCCACCTTGAAATACAATTTTCTTATACCTATAAGCACAAGAAGCCTATCCTTTAATATCCCCCCGCACTATTCGCTTTTAAAATTTTAATCCTCCCCCTTCCTAAAATCAATCTTGGCAAGACGATTCAAATTAACAGGCTTTTAACAAAAACTACATTATGGTTTCTGCGTATCTCATTCATTTTCCTTCAATACTACAACACTATTTATCAGGCTATCTTCTGTGAAATAACACAAAATAGAAAAAGACTAACGATAGCTGAAAAGCCCCGATACTTCAAGCATTGGTTATTAACCTGATTTTAAGAGAATGAAGCGATGAAAAAGCACTACTTTACTTTTTCATCGCTATACCTGATGAATTAATTCTCCCAATCCGTTCCAATATACTCCCAAGTCCATTTTATAACCCTGTCTGTATTCAGATAGGAACAATATACGGACGAGATACCGTTTAGCATACTTTCTATCCGTAAACCAATCAATAACCATTAATATTTATCAACATGGAAGCAGTAACCATTTTGCCGAATATGGCACAGCAAGAACCGAGAAAGACCTTAGGGCTAAACAGCTACGCAGACGATGCAGAAATCCTCTTAGACGAGCCGAAAACCGTCAAGAAGACAAATCACTTTATCGAAGCGAACACCTCGGAAATCGACCTGAAATCCCTCAAATCGGAATGTATCATTCCCGTCTTTGCGAAGGATAACGAACTCACAATTTCACACCCTGCATTCATTGAAACCGCCTATGATGCAGCCACTTCCTTCTTCAATGGAGAACGCATAGAGACGCCTGCTATTCAGGTTTCTCATGTAGTGAAAGGAAGAACACCCGAAGCGATACACAAGCCCGCAAATCAACTCTTAGAAAGCGACAAGACCATTTATTATGAACGGTGTGCATTCGCCATTGATATTCCTACAATATTCGAGACAGTAGGCGGCAACAAACTGAATCTCTCCATTGTAGGGGTACGTGCGTACAATCGTGAAAACCTGTACAGCAGAAAGACATTGGAACGGTTCAGCGTAGCTATCGGCTTTGTGAATCAAGTGTGTTGCAATATGTGCGTGTTTACTGACGGCTACCGTTCTCAAATAGAGGTCAGCAGTACAAAAGACTTGTACCGTGCTTTATTGGAATTGTTTAACCAGTACAACCCTGCAAAGCATCTGCATCTGATGCAGTCTCTTGGTAATACAGTGATGACCGAACACCAGTTCGTTACCTTGCTGGGGCGAATGCGGCTGTATCAGTGCTTACCACAAGGCTATCAAAAACGACTACCAAGAATGCTGCTGACCGATACGCAGATAAACTCCGTAGCAAGAACATACATCAGTGACGAGAATTTCGGTAGCTTCGGTAGTGAACTGGATATGTGGCGGTTCTACAACCTTCTGACTGGAGCTAACAAGTCAAGTTATATCGACAGCTTCTTAGACAGAAGTCTGAACGCTACTGAAATGGCGGTAGGAATAAGCAGCGCATTACATGGTGATGAACGATATAAGTGGTTCATTGATTGATGAACTCGATTGGGAGGAAAGAAGGGGCATGCTTTATGCGATGTCCTTTCTTTTAATCCTGATACTGATATGAAGTTCTGTTATGCAATCAGGCTGTTACCTGAACAAATTATACAGGATTGAAGATGTATGTAAATAAAGAAAGGATGATATGACATGAAAATTCACATCATATCACCCTTCCAAACTGATAGAGAACTAAGTAATTGAAGTCCTCTGAAATAAAGGAAACTTTCGCTTACTATAGAAGTTCTTTAAAAACCGTACATTTTCCTCATCAGTTCAAATGCTGCATCCAGTTCTTCAATATGACTGCTTTTCTGAATGAAGGATTGGTCGACACTGTTAGCCTCACTAATCACAGACCGTAGATAGTCAACCTGTCCAGAACTAATCCGTCCAGTCTTCTGTTGTTCGCTTATCATCTTCTCCAAGGGAACATATCCTTGCACCTTCAAGATGTATGCAACCAAAAAAATACGGGCGTCCTTTTTGCCTTTTACAGCTCGCAGGTCTAACTGCACATCATTGACCTTCTCTATTTTCTTGTACCGTCCATAGAGCATTTTAACAAGATTGGTAAAGAAAGTCTCGTTCAGCAACATATCAACTAAAACGGTTTCAGTTCCAAAGCGCTTTTTCCAGTCCTGCTTCCCATAGGAAAACCTTAATTCGATACGCAGTATATTTCCATTGAAACCACAATCGAAAAATTCTCTTTTACGCTTCATCTCTTTATTCTTGTCATATACATGCAAAAGAGTTTTAGACTGTTTGTAATAAAGAGAATCAGGTTCTTCCAGCCTATCATGCCTACTCAAACTCCCAAGTCGATTAAGATACTCCTTAGGTTTTTGAGATACGATAGCATTGTAGGCAACATCAATCCGCATCACACGAGCCAACCTTAAAGGTAAACACAACTTTTGCGAAAGAAAATCAATCGCTTGACGTGTTTCCTCCATGCTAAGACCTTGAACGTTGTTTCCTTTCAAATACTTGCATAGACTACCCATGATAACAATCTTTTCAGGATAGACAGTAATGCGGAGGTTTTCAACTGTTCCACAAATTTTCATATCATCAGAACCATAAGGAAGCGTTTTCAGACTTCCTGTGTCTAAATGTTGCGGAACACTTTTTTGAAAAGAAACATCGCTTTGCTGCTGATACAGCACCATTGTTATGGTATCATACGATACCATGTTCAGAACGGGTTTATCCATCCTGTTTCCAATAATTTTATTAACCATATAAAATGGATTAGATTTATTGAAATCTCTTTCACTGAATCCGTGAAAGTTCACTGAACATCTGCCATACACGCATACGCTTTACGTAGCATGGCTACTTCTGAAGAGTCTAAGAAAGAGAAAATAAAGCCTCACTAATAAGGCGTGAATCCTCTCTCATTGAAGTTTACAAGCGTTTTCAAGGTATCCAGACCATATCCATAACGGTAAGAGCTTGGATTACTCTTAAACAAGAAACCCACTCATCACCCCCATTAGAGGGGTAAATAGAGGGGTAATTCTTATAACTTGCTGGTTTTCAATACCATTTGTACACCCTCAGGGATTCGAACCCTGGACCCACTGATTAAGAGTCAGTTGCTCTACCAACTGAGCTAAGAGTGCATCTGTTTTTGTTTGCGGATGCAAAAGTAGAAGTTTTATTTTATTTTGCAAAACATTTTCTAATCTTTTTAGCAGAAAAAATACCCGGCATTATTCAAACTCATAAAGATCAGAAGGGATACTTCTCTTTAAAGCTATGACTTGCACGTCTTTACCTACAATAATTCCTTTATCCCGGAGTTTCCATTCTACCGTTTTAAATGCCAGTTCTGGATGATTATTGTCTTTACTGAGATGACAAAGCCAAATATATTTTATGTTCTCACAGAAATTTTCGGCAAGAAATTCTGCTGTCTCCATATTACTTAAATGTCCGTTGGGACCGGAAATCCGTTTCTTTAAATATCCGGGATAAGATCCCATCTTCAGCATTTCTTCATCATAGTTGGCTTCAAGGATAAGATAATTTGCCTTGCATATATAACTGGCGGCAGTAGGAGTGATGTGTCCTAAATCAGTAAGAAAAGAGAATGTCTTTCCATCTATTTCTATACAATAACCAATATTATCAGTACCGTCATGTGGAACTTCAAAGGCTGAGATCTTGAAATCTTTGAGGCATAGAGTTTCTCCTTTTTCTATATAATGTGCGCAAGTAGACAACTTTTCTGTCACACAATAGCTACGATTAATGCCCTCATGTACCTTGTGGGTAGAGTAGACAGGTATATTATATTTTTCTCCTAAACAGCCTACACATTTAATATGATCGGCATGATCATGGGTAACAAATACAGCATGAACGCTATCAAGCGATACATTTATATCTTTTAAGCCTTTCTTTATTGTGCGGATACCTATTCCTGCATCGATCAGTATACCGTAATTTTCTGTACCCAGATAATAGCAATTTCCACTACTGCCACTTGCCAGGCTTATAAATCTTATTTTCATCTGTAATAGTCGGATTATGAAAAAACCTTATGTAGCTAAGATGCCGCATAAGGTTTGCAAAAATACTAAAAAGAATGAATATTTAATCTATTTCTTTCTTCTTTTTATCGATGGATTCGGTCACTTTGGCAAATATCAATAAGGCTAAAGCTGCTATCAAACCAATGCCGGCAAAGTAGTACCAAATATAATGTGCATGAACACTGGCCGCTTGCCATGCTTCGTGACTCTCAAATAACATAGGATCCGGACAATACTTGGTCAACAGGATGCCTGATAATCCGAAACCCAGTATGGAGGACAAAAAAGAATCAAGGTGACTGAATCCCAAATACATACCTTCTTCACCTTTAGGAGCTTGCAAAGAGAAATATTCAAGATAGCGCGGAGAGATAAAACATTCCGCCAAAGCCTGTATCACAATACCTGCAACCATCATTAATGTGATATTACTTATCCCTGAAAACAAATCATTTCCCAGCATATTTCCGGCAGCCATCAATAAAGCTGATATCGGTATTAAAAACATTCCGATATTCATGGAAGTGACAGCGCTTCGTTTAGCCATCAGTTTGGTTATGAAACTTACGCAACATACCACAATAAAGGGATTAACATTGGCTATCCATCCCGGTTTTGCCGTTTCGCCGGCCATACGAATTACATATTTGGGCATCGTTGCATAAAGTTGCTGTTGAACCATCCAAAATCCTGTTATAATGAGAATAAGGATAAGCAGTCGCCAATTGCACATAATCCTTAAAAAGCCCCTGCCGATTTCACGCATACTTTTACCTTCTCCGGCATTGTGAGTAGAATTATAAAGTAAGATAACGGCAAGTAAAGCGATTAATGTCATGAATCCGGAGAAATAATTGATATAAATATATGCTTGTTCGCCAATGTAATTACGTAAAGGATCAATAATTGTTTTTCCGGTAAATGCTCCGATATTGACCATCATGTAGAAAATAGAATATCCCCGCGCACGTGTTGCCTCAGTTGTTTCTTTTGCCACTGATGCGGAAATGATAGACTTAATAAAAGAACCGCCTACCATAATAACAAATAAAACCGGTACAATCATCCATTTCTCGGAACTTTGCAAAAGCCCGCTAAAGCGGGTAGTTTCACCATAACTTACCAGCCCTGCGGCTTCCAGTAGTGTAGGCAACACTCCTAATCCAAAATAACCGACGGTAAGTAATGAGAAAGCGACAATCATTGATTTCTTAAAACCAATCTTATCGGCATATGCCCCGGTAAAAATAGGAAGTAGATAGAGTCCACCGGAGAAAAGGCCGGAAATCATGCTTGCTTCAAAATCATTAAAACCAAGAATATTGGAGAGATAAATCGTCAATACGATGAAGATGGCATAGTAAGCCATTCGTTCGAAAAGTTCTACCGTGTTTGCAACGTAAAAAGCTCTGGAAAAGCCTTTTGTGTTGCCTTTCTTTGGATCGTTCATAAATATGTAATTGCTATTTAGATTAAAATAATGAAGCAAAGATAGAAAATTTATTATTGTGAGAACAATAAACTTTTATCTTTGCAGTCAATATAATTAAAAGCATAGCATTATGGGTATTGTAATCGGTATAGATGTAGGAGGGAGTACAACTAAAATAATCGGTGTCGACAAGAAAGAAATAAAGCATCCGATGCTTGTTACTGCCACAGACCCGATAACCTCCTTGTTCGGCGCATTCGGTAAGTACATATATGATAATGGCATTAGTCTGAATGAAATAGAGAAAGTGATGCTGACGGGGGTAGGGAGTGCCTATGTGAACCAACCTTTATATGGATTGCCAACAGCACGTACTGATGAATTTCTCGCAAATGGATTAGGTGCTCATCATGGTTCTCGATTAAAAGACCTAATCGTTGTAAGTATGGGTACAGGAACATCTTTTGTGAAAGTAGAAGGGACGAATATAGAACATATAGGAGGAATAGGTATCGGAGGAGGTACGATTCTGGGACTTTCCCGACTATTACTTAAGACACATGATATTCGTCATGTAGTGGAAATGGCAAAGAAAGGAGCAATAGAAAATATAAATCTGCAAATACAAGACATATGTAATGCCCCTTTACCCGGTCTTCCACTGGACGCTACCGCTTCTACATTCGGCAAAGCAGATGCCAATGCTTCGTCTGAGGATATAGCCACAGGTATTATTCAAATGGTATTGCAAAGTATCGGGCAGTCGGTTATTCTTGCCGCATTGAACAGTTCTATTAAGGATTTTATTTTAATCGGTAATCTGGCTAAATTGCCACAATGTGCCGATATATTCCCAAAGCTGGAAGATATGTATCATTGTCATTTCCATATTCCGAAATATGCTGAATACAGAACCGCATTAGGAGCAGCTCTGGCATTTGTGAATCAACAGAAATATGAAGAAATCCGGGGAGAAAGAGCATTGGGATGATTTAAAAATGAAAAAGCAGAGTATCCGTAAACACTCTGCTTTTGAACAAATTATTATAAAGATTTAGAACAGGGATGTTCCTGTAAATACAGTGGATTGGTCATAAGGAACCAATATTCCACTAAATGTAAGTGTATTACCGCTAAAGTTCGGATTGACTGTCGCACTCACTTGATTTGTGCCTCCGGTCAGAACAAGGTCTACAGTGGCAGAGATAGCTATACCATTGATACTGAAACTATAAAAGATGTTACCATCTTTATCTTTATTCATTCTAACATCGGCAACAGAACCTTTAACAGTAACTCCACCTATACCGTTGGGACTATAAATGAAATTATTAAATGCAGTCTGTACAATACCTTGTCCGTTGTTTACCGAAATAAAGTTTGTATTAGAAGAAACAAAGCGCATAATTCCGTTTTTGAAAATAACATTGTTAGCTTCTACAACGAATGAACCGTCTTTCAGAGCTTGGATAGCATTTTGATACGCTATTGTATCTTGAATGGCTTCCAATGCTTTTTCTTGTTTTCTCTTTTCCTCTCTCGCTTCTTTACGGTCTTTTCTTTCCATGTCTCTTTTTGAAGTCTGAGCTTGTGCAAGTCCTGCAATTCCTACTAGAAACATTGCAGCTAAAAATAATACTTTTCTCATAATTAAGTTGTTTTTAAATATATAGGTAATCATTTTATGGTTAGAACAGAAAAAGAGATGAATTGTTTACATCGCACATTCACTTGTTTGTTATCTTAGTATATTTTTCTTTCTATTTCCGCTTTTAAAGTGGCGTAAAGAGCAGTGAAAATAAATTTGATTCTTTCCCCGAAAAAGGATGGAAAAGTTTGGGCTCACCCGATATTTGTAGGGGATGAACCCGGATATTCCTTTTTTTGTATGCTTTCAGTGCAACAATTACCTATAAGCTTCATCCTTCAGTTTGTCGATTTTGCATTGATACTGAATGAGTTATCCTGAATGATGGAATCATTCAGCAGATATACTCATCATTCATTATCGGCTGAACCTTTTCTCTAAAGAAGGTTCAGGATAACACGCTGATAGTCAAACCTAAATTCGCAAACTGAAAGATTGAAGGTTATTTGAGGGTAATTCGTTTTTTACACTGTATTTCACTTATAAACACCTTGATGTTTTTTAAAAACATCAGGTTGATTGAAAAAAACATCAGGACGTTTGTAGACAAACATACGGTCCTTTGTTCACAAACTCTTATCGTTTGCAAGCAAAGGACCGTATGTTGAAAAACAGATCTTACTATCCCCGATAATTATCGGGTGAGTCAAAGTTTGAAACCGCTTAGGATGCGACTTAATCGATAAAACGTTTGGTTATCTCACCATACTCATCAATACGTCTGTCGCGAAGGAAAGGCCACCAACGACGTACATTCTCGCTTCGGGTAAAATCGATTTCCGTTACTATATTCTGGGCTTCATTGTTTGAGGCCTGAACTAAAATTTCACCTTGTGGACCGGCTACAAAACTGTTTCCCCAGAATTGTATTCCATTCGTTTGTCCGGAAGGGTCCGGCTCGTGCCCTACGCGATTAACTGAAATTACCGGCAATCCATTGGCAACGGCATGTCCTCGTTGAGAAATAATCCATGCATTTAACTGGCGGGATTTTTCTTCTTCCGTATCAGTGCTTTCCCATCCGATAGCAGTGGGGTAGATTAGTACTTCAGCTCCTCGTAAAGCCATCAGACGGGCTGCTTCCGGGTACCATTGGTCCCAGCAAACCAACACGCCCAACTTTCCTAATGACGTTTGAATCGGTTGGAAACCCAAATCACCGGGAGTGAAATAGAATTTCTCATAATAAGCCGGATCATCGGGAATATGCATTTTACGGTATTTTCCTGCTATGCTTCCGTCTGTATCAAAAACTACAGCTGTGTTATGATACAGTCCCGGAGCTCGTTTCTCAAACAAGGATGTTACTAACACAATCTTATAATGAGCAGCAATTTCTCCATAAAATCCTGTAGAAGGGCCGGGAATCGGTTCGGCCAAATCAAAGTTATTTGTATCTTCTACTTGACAGAAATACAGAGAATTATGAAGTTCCTGAAGAACAACCAACTGTGCACCTTGATTGACACAAATTTCTATATTAGCATGCAATCGTTTCAGATTTTCATGTATATCCGCAGTATTAGTTTGCTGTACCAGTCCTACTTTTATTTTCTTCATTATTTCAATATGTTTTTAGGATACTGCATTGTAACACAATGCAAAGAACCGTGTTGTTTAATCAATGTCCGGCAGTCGATACCGATGATTTCTCTGTCAGGAAAAGCTAATGTCAATATATCAGCGGCTTTCATATCATTTCCCGGTTGATTATAAGTAGGGTAGAGCACAGCTCCGTTTATAACCAGGAAATTAGCATAAGTAGCCGGTAGACGCTCATCATTATTCATAATGGTATCCGCCATCGGAAGGGGTAACAAACGATAAGGTCTATCATCCAATGTACGGAAGGTAAGAAGTTGATCTTCCATTCGTCTCAATGCTTCATAATGTTCATCTTCTTTATTACAGCATTGCACATAAACTATCGTATCATTCGGACAAAAACGAGCTAACGTATCCACATGACTATCGGTATCGTCTCCCGATAAATAGCCGTAATCTAACCATAAAACACGCTGCACGTGCAACTTAGAGCGAAGATAGGTTTCTACTTCTACACGATTCATCTTGTCATTGCGATTGTCGGACAATAAACATTCTGATGTCGTCAATAATGTACCTTTGCCATCACTTTCGATAGAGCCTCCTTCTAAAACGTAATCCAAACAATTCATGTATCTTCCTTTAAAAAGACCGGCTTTGAAAAGATTGCGGGTAATGAGATTATCATAATTGGCGGCAAACTTCATTCCCCAACCATTGAAACAAAAATCCAGTAGGAGGGGAGATTCTGCATCTAACAGGGATATTGCACCATGATCACGAGCCCAAGTGTCATTGGTTTCACATTCAAAAAAGCGAATGTTCTCCATCTTTACTTTACCTTCAAGCTGCATTTTTACTGCTTCTGTATCAGGTGCTACGATTAAGACCAATTCCCGTTGGGAGATTGCATTCGCTATATTAATGAAACATTCCTGAACCTCTTCCAACATATAGGCCCAATCAGTTCCGGCATGCGGCCATGTCAATTGCACTCCGCTTTGAGGATACCATTCGGCGGGCAAATGAGTTTCACGTATTTCGGTTATCTCTTCCATCGAAAGTCCAAAGGTGAGCTGCAAATCTTTCTCAGTACCACCCATACCCGGTAAAGTTGCGAATAATCCCATCCTATTTCTTTTCTTTAGATTTACGATCGAAAAATGGACTCTTAGAAGAGGCACTGATAGGAATAGCCATTACACTTTTGCAGTCAATAAGCCAATTCAAACGTTGAGCGGCAAGCCCTGCCGAAAACATAACCCTGCTATCTACACGATTATCGGCAGCCGTGGCGCAAGCCGAACCGATAGCAATTCCCAAATCAATGGAATTAATGGCGCAAGGTACACCTTCAGGCTTAGCAACACAAGTAGGAAACCCACAGTGCCCACAGTTTAAGCCTTGTACCTGCTCTCGCGTACCTATTAATATAATAGCTTCTGCGCTAAGAATATTCTCGGCATCGCGAAGAAAAAACTTCAATCCGGTTTCCTCTGCCATTTGTATCAGTTTCTCTGACAATAGGGTTATCTCTTCGTCAGTTATAGTCGCTGTTTCTATGATATCTATCCCTTTTCCTTTCGGAGCCGTACGGGCGGCTGTCATTATCTGCTTTGCCACATTGAGCAGATGCTCATGGCGGGCGTCTCTTTCATTTAATATCATACTTCATTAATTTAAGTTGTAAGTCGGACAAAGATAATCATTTAACTTTTAAAAGAAAGAAGTACACATACTCTATATATATTCTTTTAAGAAAATATTATTCACTGAAATAGTAATTAAAACGAAGTTACACCCCAATGTTATAAATGTTAATTATATTGATTAATAATGTTATTTATTGCTAGCATTAAAACCAAACAGATTATATTTTGTTATATTTGTAATGATTTGTACGAGCTATTTATTACTAACCTATTTATATTGATAACAAAATGAATAAAGCAACGATTGGTTATAATGCTGGTATTCTATGGAATCTGCTTAGTAATAACTTAAGATGGTCTTATAAAGAGCTACAAAAGAGTTCCGGTTTAAATGATATTGATTTAAACATGGCTGTCGGCTGGTTGGCACGAGAGGACAAAATAGAATTTGAAGAAGAAGATGAAGGTTTATTTCTCTTCCTGAATGTGAATGTATATATCGGTTAATATGAAAGGTGCGACTTCTTGCCACACCTTTTTTTATTACCTTTATTCTTTCTTTCTACGGGAATTGAAGTTTCTTTTTCCGCCCTGCTTACGATAGGGACGTTTTTGCTGGCTCTGAGTTCTGGGATTATATACCGGAGTTTCTCCTAATTCTTCTGGTACAGGAATCTTATAAATATCCTTTTCCAGAAATAGCTCTATCTCCTTGAATTTGCTTTGTTCTTTCTCACTAACAAATGTAATAGCTACACCGTCGTTATTTGCACGGGCAGTACGTCCGATGCGATGAACGTAATCTTCACAGTCATGGGGAACATCATAATTAATGACCAAACGTACATCATCTATATCGATGCCACGAGATACAATATCCGTTGCAACCAATATATTTATTCTCCCGTTTTTAAACTCATGCATGATAAATTCACGTTGCGCTTGTTCCAAATCCGAATGCATATCACCTACATTCAGTTTCATGCGTTTCAAAGCCATCGTTACTTCCTTTACCTTTATCTTAGAAGATGCAAATATGATAACTTTCTCCGGTACTTCATCCTGAAATAAACTTTGGATAACACCCAATTTCTGACGTTCATAACAGATATACGCAGCTTGTATAATCTTCTCGGCAGGTTTGGATACAGCTAATTTAACTTCTACCGGATCACGTAGGATTGTCTTTGCCAATTGCTGTATTTTTGCCGGCATCGTTGCAGAGAACATAATGGTCTGGCGTTCTTTAGGCAAATATTTCACGATTTGCATAATATCGTCAGAGAAACCCATGTCGAGCATACGGTCGGCTTCATCAAGAATAAAATAGGAAACGCGCGACAAATCGACATAACCCAAAGCTAAATGACTGATAAGACGTCCCGGAGTAGCGATTACAACATCCGCACCCAAAGTAAGTCCTTTCTTTTGCTGTTCAAACAATACACCGTCATTTCCACCATATACCGCCACGCTTGAAACTGGTACAAAATAGGCAAACCCTTCCATCTGTTGATCTATCTGCTGTGCCAATTCTCTTGTAGGAGCCATAATAATACAATTAATGGCATCTTCGGGATGATTATCAGATAACAACCGATTAAGAATAGGAAGAAGATAAGCCGCAGTTTTTCCTGTACCGGTTTGGGCTACACCTATTAAATCTTTACCTTCAAGTATAACAGGAATTGTATGTTCTTGCACTGGAGTACACTCCTGAAAGTTCATCGTATCCAATGCTTGTAACACACAATCGTCTAAATTTAACTCCGTAAATTTCATTTGCTCTTATATTTGCCGACAAAGATAATAAATCATTCCAAAGTTTAAACTACTGATTATAGTTTTCCTTGTTCTTCCAAATAAGAATCTTTAAAACCAAGTACATAAAGTACCAAAGTTAAAATTCATATTGAAACAAATTAAATGATGGGAAATAACGTCTGGTAAACGGTCTATAAATAATAATAGACTGGGACAAACCAGTCCATTATTACAAAAAGTTAAGGTTTTGCTAAAAGCTCAATGATTGCATTATATCAAATTCCAAATAAAGGTTATTTTATCATATATTGTTTCTTTGTAAAAAATCAAGCAACTGATCCTTTTTTACAGGTTTTGTTAAGAATGCATCACAACCAGCTTCCATCGCACTAACTCTATCAGAATCGAAAGCATTGGCTGTAAGCGCAATAATAGGTATTTGGGCATTGAATTCCCGAATTTTGCGTGTTGCTTCCAAACCACCCATAATCGGCATATTTATATCCATGATAACAAAGTCGTATTGTCCTTCAAGTACACTTCGTACAGCATCTATTCCATTGGAAACCCGACTAAGATTGAAGTTTTTAAGTATACTCTTGACTAATAAATAGTTACTATCATTATCTTCGGCAAGCAGAATCTTCATATCCTTTTCCTTGATTTCTTTAAAAGCAGGTAATTGCGATAAAGGATCGGAATTATTCTCGTTTTTATCATTTAAATCTTCAATCTCACAAGGTATCCATGCCCAAAAAGTAGACCCTACACCCGGCTCTGAATTAAAGCCTATTTCTCCTTTTGCTCCTTCTATAATAGCTTTGGAAATGGCTAGTCCCAACCCTGTTCCCTGAGCAAAATCATTAAGTTTCTGGAAACGTCCGAAAACTCTATCTTGTAATTCATATGGAATACCTACTCCCGAATCTTCCACGTAAATCCGGATTCCTCCTCTCTCAATGGAATATCCCATTTTTATATATCCGGCTTTCGTACATTTTGCTGCATTAGTTAAAAAATTCATCCACACTTGTTTTAGTCGATTCGGATCTAAAACAACACAGCAATCCGGTCCTGAAACTGATCGGAATTCAACTTTCGGATTAGTGATTTTGGGTTGTATTGTTGCACATAACTCATTACAGACCTTACGTAGATTGAATTTTTCCCGTTTACGTTCAAGGATGCCTGACTCAATCTTTGAAAGATCCAAAATATCATTGATTAAGCGAAGTAGTAATTCATTATTAAATTCAATGATGTCCATATACTCTTTCTTTTCAGCCAGATCATCACAATCCACTAACAGTTCGGAGAATCCAACAATTGCATTTAGAGGCGTACGTATTTCATGGCTCATATTGGCTAGAAAAGCAGACTTTATCCGGTCCGAAAGTTCAGCTTTTTCTTTTAGTTCCTTCAACTCATTGGCCATATTCTCCCACTTCGTATTATTGAATGTAATGCCGGTATAACGAGTTACTTCTCCTTTCTTATTTCTTTCTGCTGGGATTCCTGTTACAATGAGAGTTTGCCATTCCTTATCCCACTTAGTTCTGGATCGATATTGAAAACTGAGTTCTTTATTAACTCCCAAAAGCATTCCTTCAAAATTTTCACGGACTACATCTACATCATCAGGATAAGTAACAAGTAAATAATCTTCTAATGAAATGCTCTTTTCCGAATCATAATTATTAACCGGATCGTTGAAGGCATGAAATTGTTTGGTATCCAAGTCTAGAACCCAATAAGACATACCTACTGTCTTAAATGTAAGTTCCATTCTGTAGTTGCGTTCCCTAAGCTCCTCATCAAGTTGATGCTGCTTGGAAATATTCTGTCGAAGTCCTGTAAAACGAATTACATTTCCTTTATCATCTCTCTCAAATGGAACACCTATTATATTGCAATATTGCCAGGAATCGTCATATTTAGTTTGCATACGACAGACAAGGTCAATATTTGTCTCCTTCCCCATCATCATAGATTGAATGGCATCCAAAGTTGCAGATTGATCTTCGGGATGGATTACATTCAAGTATTCTTTTACAGTTAATAATTGATCCGATACATAATCATTCACCGGGTCATTATAGGCTTCAAAGTATTGGGTTTGTACATCAAAATCCCAATGGACTATATTACTGACTTTCATTGCCATTTCACGTTTGGCAATCAATTCTTGTGTCTCTTTCGCCATTTGTATTCTTTTAGTCACATCCACCTGTGTACCTATAATCAGCAATTTCCCCCGATGTTCGGATGATAGTCGCATCCGGCTTTCATAATAACGATACTGATTTTGTAGCTTATCGAATGCTCGTATTGTTATTTGCCCGTGTTCTATTTCTCTTTTTATCAACTGATTAAAAAGTTCTGTCAATGTAGCATAATCTTGTGGGTGAAGTATTCCCTGCAGTTCTTCTAATTTCATGTCTTTTCTGACAATCGTGTTTCCATGCAACGAACTGAATACATTATTTTGCAAATCATACACCCAAGAGGACATATTTGCCGCCTCCATAGCCATTTCCAAATTCTTCTTACTTTCTTCCGTACGAAAATCGGCTTCTTTAGTAGAGGTCACATCATTAGTAAGCAACATATATCCTAAAATAGTCCTGTTACTATTGCGAATGGGTACTATTTTAACTTCATATATAATCGTTTTTTGATGACTAGAAGAAAAATATTCTCTGTTCATACGGTCAAAGTCGTACTCAAATTCCAAAGTAATATCTTCACCTGCCTGTATACGGGCTTTAAGTTCCTCATCAATATATGGACTATCGAAAAGGTTGAGTTTATTAACAACGGCAGTTTTATCTTCAACTCCATATATTTCCAAGGCACGATTATTTATACCACGTAAAATAGGTATTGTGTCATAGATTTCAATTCCTATCGGTAAATGAACATAGACACTCTCAGGGAACAATATTTGTTCCGTCAGTAGTTCTGACATTTTTTCATCAAAATATTCTTTGTCGCTTTTGCGGGAATCTTCTTTTGTTTGTTCCATATTATAATATGATATTTTTATATAAATACACTATAATCCTACCGTATAGTATGAATCATACGTCGATATTCCGAAGGAGACATACCTGTCTGCTGACGGAAAAAACGACTTAATGCTGATTGACTGGAAAAATTTGTTTGTTGAGCCACATTCTTTATATCAATATGTGAATCCCGAAGTAGTTTTTTTATTTCAATAATAAGATAATCTGCTATCATCTCATGAGGAGACTGTCCGTTCATTTCTTGAATTACCTTTGTCAGATAAATAGGCGATATACATAACTGAGCTGCATAAAAAGAGATTTCCCTGTTACTACGATAATATTCAGAGACCAACATTGCGAATTTAAAAGCTATGTTTTCTTTATTAGAGTTTGTAAGAGGTATTTTCTCACTATTTACCTTTTTTAGAAAAGATACATAATAATCCCAAAAATAAATCTGAAATAAATGTATAATCGTTTTATTACGGAAAACAGGGTCATCATTGTTATTTCGGAAATTGATGACATTACAATAATTAGAGAACCTTCGGACCTCACTATCATTTAAATGATATAGAAAATTCTTTCGCATATAGAAAAAGAAATCTGGAGTTATTTTCCCCAGACCACTCATTATATCAATAAACATAGTCTTGTCAAACTTAAAAAATGTCATGGAAAAATCATCGCTAATCTCTCGTATTGCTGCTAATTGCAATGGTAAAATAGTAACAATATCATTTGTAGATATTCGCTGACTGACCGAAAAAACTTCTATAACAGCAGTTCCACCTGTACAGAGCCCCCCAAAACCTTCTTTCAGATATGCCTCATGCCCATTTAAGGGAAGATGTGAAATGTCAGTATATATCATTAAAATATAATATTATTTTATAGTTATAGGTCAATAATTACCTCACAAATTTAAAATGTTTTTATTAGCACATGCCTATTATAATCGTAATTGGATGCAAATGGCAAATTTGGGTATCAAATTTCTGTCTGATTAAAAATAATAAAATCAAAAGGCTATTTTAATTGTTATCCAAGTAATGCTAATCATTTTATATTTAAGAGTAACGGAAATAATAGTAATATATTGGCTATTTAGAGATAAAGAAAATATTGAAAATAAATATTATTCTATATTATCGCTTGTGTTAAATGCCTATTGAATGGATATATTTTATGCTAAATAACATAAAATTAAAGACCAAATAGTTCTTTTTTTACCTTTTTATTTGGATAAGTGAGTAAATTGTACTTACCTTTGCACACGGTTTCTAAAACTAAGCGCTTTGATTATCAATATTTTGATGCAAAGTTTAAGTAATGTTCCGGGAAGAGACCACTGTTTAAGGGCAGTCCCGGATAGTATTAACTAAAGCCTTATTACATGAAATATGTAACGTGGATTTTTGTTGTATTATTTATTAGTTCCTTGACTTCATTTGTAGAAAAAGACAAACCGACAAGTGGTTTGAATGTAGGAGATGTAGCTCCAAGTTTTAAAATCGATGCTACATTCAACGGGCAGCAGCTTGACCTTCAAAACTTGAAAGGAAAATATGTATTGCTCAGCTTTTGGGCAAGTTATGATGCGCAATCCAGAATGCAAAATGTCAGTCTAAACAATGCGCTTCAAAACTTATCTAAAGATGTAAAAATGGTTTCAGTATCTTTTGACGACTACCAATCGGTGTTCAGCGAAACCATAAGAAAAGACAAGGTACAGTCTTCTGACTGTTACTTGGAAACAAAAGGAGAAGCTTCTTCTATATTTAAAAAGTATAATTTAGATAGAGGCTTCAAAAATTATTTATTGGATGATAGAGGTGTGATCGTAGCTAAGAACATATCCGCATCCCAGCTTTCTTCTTATTTCAATTAAGAGAAAGAGTTCCAGAGAGGACATCAATACAACAAAAATAAAAAGGGCTGTCTAATAAATCAAG
This sequence comes from Bacteroides sp. OM05-12, assembly GCF_003438995.1. GTDB lineage: Bacteria > Bacteroidota > Bacteroidia > Bacteroidales > Bacteroidaceae > Bacteroides. The sequence goes on along the minus strand of NZ_QSUN01000006.1, from coordinate 70,484 downwards.
ACCTAAAATATGGTAGATTTATATGACAGCCCCTTTTTTATAAAATCAATCCTAACTTTCAAAACACTATTTTGTAGGTTTCATTTGCAAATTTGAAAATATAGATTTGCCCTTTCTGCAAACCATTAATATAATTGAAACCTTTAACGGCAGTTCGCATCATTACTTTTTGTCCCATTACATCATAAACCTCTATTATTGCTGTCTGAGTTGCGTTAATTACAACGATATCACCAGAGACATAAATCGTGTTGGCTTTTTTGGTCGATTGAATAGAAGAAGACGATTTGGCTCTTCCTACTGTCAGTTTTATATTCTTTATCTCCCAAATAGCTGATTCCTTATCTGTCGATTTATATCGGAATGCAAAACCGAAATTTTGAGTTAAATACTTAGCAGGAATTTCAATCTCAACCGGACTGTATACCCACTTCACATTATCAGGGTAAGTCGGAATAGTTACTTCTTCCCATGAAGCAACAGGTACTCTGTTTTCTTCTTCCAATTGAGGCACATCATAATCGGAAGCAAACATTAGTGAATAATTTCCTTTTTCTATTTCTAAACTAGTTGGACCAATGGCATGTTCAAAAGAAAGCATTGCCTTTGTTATACCTCCTAAATTCAAGCTCGGTGACAAAAGCCAATCTTCATTGGCATAAGACTCTGCTTCTTCACGATTATAACCGGACATACCGGCACCATACTTATTACTAAAATACCAGGTTTCATCACCTATAACATTTTCTTTATAGAATTTATTAAAACTTTCTTCAGTCAACAAACTTTCATCCAGTATTACATTGGAACTTTGTACCACTCCATTTCCTTTTAGAGGAACTATTATGGGTGGATTAAAACCAGCACCCACCACGGTTAATTTGGCTTCATCTGTATAAGTCCCCGTAGGAGTATATGTTATCGTTGCTGATAACGTTCCCTTATTTTTATCAATAATAGAAAGAGGAGATAAAGTGAAAGTCGAGGTTGCAGGAGAAATATCTATAATCAAATCATCTGTTTCATAAAGAGGAGTTATTCTTATTTCCCTTGTAGCAGAAGAACCTACTTCGACGTTACCAAAGTCTACGAATAAAGGTTCAACCGTTCCGGTAGGAAGATCAGTTTTTTTATCACCTACCACCTTCACGTTCTTTATCTTCCAAGTAGGTGCGGCTTCTTTCGTACTTTTGTATTTAAAGTAGATAAAAACATGCTTTTTTCCTATCACAAACGATAAGTCAATTTTTCCGGAAGACACAAATTCTTGGTTACCATCACTAGGATAAACAGGAACTGTCAGCTGATGCCAGTCAGGAAATGCCGAAGAATAGGGCTCCTGAGTCCCTACCCACACAGTTAATTCATCTGTTACTTCTGCAAAATCTTTTGCAGCATGATCAAAAGTTAATGTTGCAGATGTTACATCTGTAAAATCCAATTCAGGAGATACTAACCAACTTTGGGCCTCATATTTGATTGAATTGACAAAAGCGCTTGCCTTCATCTGCTTGTTTGTAACATCATATTTCCAAATTGCACTTAATCCGTCAGGTAAACGTGAACCATATTGTATAATTGAGAAGCCTCCCTGACTTGTTTCAAAAGTTTCGGAAAGAAGAACTGTTTCAACTGCTTTTACATTACTTCCTAACAGAAATAAGACTGTTATAAGTAAACTCAATCCTAATGAAGTAACACTTTTCATAAGCTCATTGATTTAAAATTAATATATTGAGTGATAGTTACTTAAGAATATTTTCAAATATAAACATTTAGTAAACAAAAATCAAGCATTATTTAGCTTTTTGCATAAAATATGTTTTATATTATCAAAAACTATACAAAACTAATATGAAAAGTATAAAAGTTTTTTTTATTTTGGTGCTTTGGTATACAGATAAATAGCTATGAAAGTATAGAGTATGTTAGGTATCCATACCGCTATAATGGAAGGCATACTACCATTGATGGCAAACGTAGAAGAAACTGTTTGGAACATGATATAAGAGAAACTCAATGCCAATCCCAGACCAAGATGCAATCCCATACCTCCTTTAGTTTTCCTAGAAGAAAGGGCTAGGCCGATGGTGGTCAGGATAAAAGAGGCAAAAGACATCGCAATGCGTCGGTAATACTCTATTTCAAATTCTTTGATATTGGCAAAACCTCTCTGTTTCTGCTTGAGAATATACTCTTTCAGGACCGGACTGGTCATCATTTCCTGTTGCTTACGTGCTATCAGGAAGTCAGACGGTTCCATTACAATAATGCTGTCCATCTTATCGCCTTTGGTTATATGCTCCTTATTACCTTTCAATTCTCTTATCATGTAATCCTTGATTGTCCATCGGTATTCGGACAAAGTGTCATACGTAATACTTCGGGCTGTCATGTGAGACACTAATTTCTTGTTCTCAAACTTATCAAGTGAGAAGCGATAACCGGTTTTATTATAATCTTCATATCTCTCTATATAGGCTATAACTCCGCTATCTACTTCCAACTGTACGTTGCGTACATAATCTATTTTCTTCTTCTTTATGTATTTATTCTCAAAATCAAGTCGTGTGACATTGCCTTCGGGAATTACATAAGAACCCAAACAGAAGGTTACGATAGAAATGATGGCTGCGGAAATCATGTAAGGACGCATCAAACGCTTAAAGCTCATTCCGGTAGAGAACATGGCGATAATCTCCGAATTCTCCGCCATTTTGGAAGTAAAAAAGATAACAGCAATGAAGACAAATAAGGGACTGAAAAGATTAGCAAAGTAGGGGACAAAATTCATGTAGTAGTCAAAGATAATGGCTTTTAACGGCGCATCATTCGTCATGAACTTATCCATTTTCTCATTAATATCAAATACTACGGCAATTGATATAATCAGAGCAATGGCAAAAACGTATGTTCCCAAGAACTTGACAATAATATATTTATCAAGCTTCTTTATTAACTTCCATCTAAACAACTTCTTCATTGCCCAATGGTTATAATCTTGTGGATAAACGTTTTACCATCATAGGCTTCCATGTAGAAAAATCTCCGGCAATAATATGTTTGCGAGCTTCACCCACCAACCATAAATAAAAAGCAAGATTATGGATAGAGGCTATCTGCATGGCAAGTAATTCCTGTGCATGAAATAAATGACGAAGATAAGCCTTACTATAAAGTGTATCCACATAAGAAGCGCCATCCGGCTCGATAGGAGAATAATCATCTTCCCATTTCTTATTCCTCATGTTCATAATACCCTCTTTGGTGAAAAGCATTCCGTTACGTCCGTTACGTGTCGGCATAACGCAGTCAAACATATCTACTCCTCTTTCTATTCCTTCGAGAAGATTGACCGGTGTGCCGACCCCCATTAAATAACGCGGTTTATCTTTCGGCAGTATCTCATTGACAAGTTCTATCATTTCATACATCTTATCCACGGGTTCGCCTACAGCCAAACCTCCGATCGCATTTCCGTCACACCCTTTAGAAGCAATAAATTCTGCAGACTGCTTACGTAAATCCGGATAAACACACCCTTGTACAATCGGGAAGAGGGATTGATTATAGCCATACTTAGGTTCCGTCTCATTAAAACGTTTTACACAACGATCTAACCAACGATGGGTCAATCCTAATGATTTCCTTGCATATTCATAATCCGAATCTCCGGGAGGACATTCATCAAACGCCATCATTATATCGGCTCCTATAGTACGCTCGATATCCATCACTTTTTCGGGCGTAAAGATATGTTTTGAACCATCTATGTGCGAGCGGAATTCTGCTCCTTCCTCCCGTAACTTGCGAATACCGGAAAGAGAGAAAACCTGAAAACCGCCACTATCCGTCAGAATCGGGCGGTCCCAGCCATTGAATTTATGCAAACCTCCGGCTCTTTCCAAGATATCCAGTCCCGGACGGAGATAAAGATGATAGGTATTCCCCAGAATAATCTGTGCTTTTATATCATTTTTAAGCTCAGTCAGATGCACTGCCTTCACAGAACCCACCGTTCCCACAGGCATAAAAATAGGAGTTTCTATCTGTCCGTGGTCGGTCGTGATGAGTCCGGCTCGTGCATTTGATTTCGGGTCAGTATATTGTAAGTCAAAAGTCATTCGGTCAATTGCTTGTTATTCATTTACTAAAGTCTATCGCATCCGCCACTTTTTCTTCTGTCAAAGCCAATGCAAATACTTCTTTGATATCTTTTACATAATGGAAAGTCAGACCTTTCAAATAAATATCCTGAATTTCCTCAATGTTCTTTCTGTTCTCTTCGCATAAGATTATCTCTTTAATACCGGCACGTTTGGCAGCCAATATCTTTTCTTTAATACCACCTACGGGAAGCACCTTACCACGAAGAGTTATTTCTCCGGTCATTGCCAGATTCTTCTTCACTTTACGCTGTGTCAATGCCGAAGCAAGAGAAGTAGCCATCGTAATACCTGCCGACGGGCCATCCTTCGGTATAGCTCCTTCAGGCACATGGATGTGTATATTCCAATTGTCGAAGATATTTTCATCAATATTCAATAATCCTGCATGTGCTTTAATGTATTCCAAAGCCAGCATGGCGGATTCTTTCATCACATCTCCCAGATTACCTGTTAATGTAAGTCTGCCTCCTTTTCCTTTGCTCAGGCTGGTTTCCACAAACAGAATCTCTCCGCCTACGGCTGTCCATGCCAATCCTGTCACTACTCCGGCATATTCGTTACCTTGATATTTATCACGGGTATATTCCGGCGAACCCAAATATTCATTCAAATCTGCCGGTTTTATTTCACTCTTGGCAAAATAACCATCAGTAGCATACTGACGCGCAACCTTTCTTAAAATCTTACCGATTTTCTTTTCCAGTTCACGTACTCCGGATTCACGGGTATATGATTCAATAATGACCTCCAACGTATCTTTAGGTATCTTTAAATCATGTTTATCGATACCGGTAGCTTCCATTTCTTTCGGAAGAAGATGCTTACGGGCTATTTCGATTTTTTCTTCCGTGATGTATCCGCTCACTTCTATCAACTCCATACGGTCGAGTAGGGGCTGAGGAATGGTATTCAGATTATTTGCCGTCGCAATGAACATGACTTTCGACAAGTCATAATCCACATCAAGGAAATTATCATGGAAAGCATTGTTCTGTTCCGGATCAAGTACCTCCAACAGGGCAGACGAAGGGTCTCCCTGACGGTCTGCACCAACCTTATCAATCTCATCCAAAATAAATACGGGATTGGAAGAACCAGCTTTAATCAGGCTTTTAATGATACGTCCCGGCATAGCACCGATATAAGTCTTACGGTGTCCTCGGATTTCAGCTTCATCGTGAACTCCACCCAATGACATACGGATATACTTACGCTTCAAAGCAGCAGCGATAGACTTTCCCAAAGATGTTTTTCCAACTCCCGGGGGGCCGTACAAACAAATAATCGGAGACTTCAAGTCGCCTTTGAGCTTCAATACGGCAAGATGTTCCAAGATACGTTCTTTCACCTTTTCCAAACCGTAATGGTCCTTGTTCAATGTCTTTTCGGCATTTTTCAGATTGAAATTATCCGTTGTATAAACACCCCACGGCAAACTCAACATTGTTTGCAGATAGTTTAACTGAACATTATAATCAGGAGATTGCGGATGCATACGTTCCAGTTTGGAAAGCTCTTTCTTATAGATTTCATGAACTTCATTACTCCATTTCATGCGTGCGCCTTTTTGACGCATCTCTTCTATTTCCTGTTCCTGACCGCCACCGCCCAGTTCATCCTGAATATTCTTGATTTGTTGTTGCAAGAAATACTCACGCTGTTGCTGGTCGATATCTTCCCTTGTACGCAGCTGGATAGATGCTTTTATTTCTGCCAACTGAACTTCACGGTTCAGTATTTCCAACAATTTATAAGCTCTACTCTGAAGAGAAGAAATCTGCAATAGTGCAATTTTCTCATCTTTCGACAATGGAAGGTTACTACAAATAAAGTTAATCAAAAACATACGGTTCGTGATGTTCTTGATAGCGAATGCAGCTTCCTGATGCATTGAATCCGAAGTCTTTATATAACGGATTGTTAAATCCTTGCAGGCTTCAACCAATGCTTCAAATTCCTTGTTTTCTTTAGGTGGCAGCTTTTCGTCTTTCGCTTCGATCGTACCCTTCAAATACGGATAAGTCTCTGTTATTTCCTTTAGCTCCAGACGTTTTATACCTTGAAGAATAACCGTCGTTGTCTGATCCGGCATTTCCAATATACGAACTACTTTGGCAACCGTGCCGATAGGGTGTAAATCAGAGAAACCAGGTGTTTCCGTTTCCGACGATTTCTGGCAAACAACGGCTATATAACTGCTATTTTTATAGGCATCGTTTACTAATTTCAAAGAAGAAGTTCTTCCTACGGTAACAGGAAGTACTACACTGGGAAACAACACCATATTTCGTAAAGGTAATACCGGAAGGCTTTCTTCTACTTTAACGTCAAACAACTGTTCTTCATTTCCTTCAAAATCAGCAATCAAAGAAAATGCATTGTCGTTTGACTCTTCCATTTCGCTTAGGTATTTACTATTTTTTATCATTCTAATGTGTGTATTGAGTTTATGCCAAAACTGACAGTCACAAAAAAGCGACTGCAAAGTTAATTCATTATTCACTAAAAATAAAGTTCTACCTAAGAAATATACAATAGTTGTGCCAATTTATTTGATAATAGTTTATATCTTCGCCCCGATTTACCTATTTTTGACGAAAATATTCGTTTAGTAACAATGCCGAATCCTTATTTTCAATTCAAAAGATTCACTGTATGGCATGACAAATGTGCCATGAAAGTGGGTACGGACGGAGTCCTGTTAGGCGCGTGGGCGGATGTATCTCATGCCCGTAAAATCCTCGATATAGGTGCCGGAACAGGTTTGCTTTCATTAATGATGGCCCAGCGTAATGAATCGGCAAATATCACGGCAATAGAGATGGATAAGAATGCTGTACTGCAAGCGCAGGAGAATGTAGCCCGTTCGCCATGGAAAGACAAAATCAATGTCATTCATGCTGACTTCAAAAAATATGTTTTTCACGAAACTTTTGACCTTATCGTGTCCAATCCTCCTTATTTTTCCGATTCTCTGAAATCCGGGAATAATCAGCGGGATATGGCACGACATACGGAAGAACTGACCTATGAAGATTTAATCTGCAAGTCAGCTTTACTCCTGAATCCTGACGGGCTTTTTTCGGTAGTCATTCCTGCCGATGTTATGGAGAGGGTAGTAAGTATTGCAGAAAACAACCATTTATATTCCATACACCGAACAATGATTCACACCACTCCGAATGCAATACCCAAAAGAGCTCTGCTTGCATTTTCTTATCAAGACAAAGTTTGCGAAACCGATGAACTGACCATCGAGCTTTCCCGGCACACTTATACTGAGGAGTACATTGAATTGACCAAAGATTATTATCTGAAGATGTAACCGGTTATATCTTTTATCCGTTTACCCTTGCTGAAACGACAGGATAGGCAAGGGTAAACGCAAGGCTTCCCATGCTCAAACGAATTGCTCATCCTGATAAAACAATTCAATTTTCCAATACATTATTCTCATTCGATAAGGAGTATTTATTAGATGTTTTTACCCATATATATTTATATAAATATATATGGGTAAATTTAACTCTATAAAATGATTGGAAATTCCGCTCTTTTAAGCGACTATTTTTTACTGCTTTTTCCTTTAAGTTTCTTGATTAATGCTTTGTTCTTATCCAACAGTAACCGATTTCTGTTGGTTATATCTTCTACAATGGCATCGCCTATCGGTTTTAATCCTCCGATATAGCCAGAGGCCTTTTGAAGAACATTATAGTCTTTTCTGTCATTGTGAGGTACACAGACATTTAATCCCTGGCTAATGATCTTTACTTCAATTTTATCACCTGCCATAATCGGATCTCCGTCGAAATGAATCACTCCGGGCTTACTTCTGGTGATGGTTATCTTTTTACATTTGAATGTTTTAATCCGGCTGTTTTGGTCGATAGTCTTGTTAAACAGTTGAAAAGCAAGAGCGGGAACGTCGAGTACGGTAAACGGTTCGAGGATGGTGACATCCATCAAGCCATCGCTTAAAGATGCCTGCGGAGCAATATAAGCATTATTGCCATATTGGGAAGCATTGGCACAGGCTATCAAAAACGCCTTGTACTTCATTGTACCGTCTTCATTCTCTATCTCATACGTCTCAGGCTTATAATTCAGGCTCTCATGGAGCGTATTTTCTAAATAGGTGAGGAGTCCTCGTTTTCCTGACTTGGAGAATTTAAGACTGACAAAAGCGTCAAAACCCACTCCACAGGTACAAAAGAAAGGTATATCGTTAATCTTTCCATAATCAATGCACTCAATATTACCTTTATTAATAATATCAATTGCTTTTTTAGGCTCCATTGGTATTTGCAGATGTCGTGCAAGCCCGTTGCCTGACCCGCAAGGTATAATGCCGAGAGCTGTTTGCGTATGAATCAGCGCACGGGCGATTTCATTAATCGTACCGTCTCCTCCGATAGCTACAGCCATATAAGTATCTTCAGTAGCAGCCTGGGATGCTATTTCTGCTGCATGACCTGCATATTCAGTTCGCACAATTTTATACTCATACAACTCCCTATCAATCCTTTCTTCCAAAAGATTTAATATTTGTTCCTTATTTTGCGTGCCTGATATCGGATTAACGATGAAAATTAGTTTCTTTTTCCCCTCCATGCCATCATTATTAATACTGTTGACAAAAATAGTACATTTATACAATAACAATGAAATTTATGGATTAGTTTTCACCCTAAAGATGTATTTTTTCAGAAAAAGGATACTTAGAGTTACATATTTTATTATCTTTGCAGCCTGTTTTTTAGAAAAAGATAAAAAGAGGGAAACAGAATGTATTGAAAAAGTATATACATTAATATAGGCGAGAGCTTATTAAAACATTGTTATGGGATTATTACAAGACAAGTTAGCAAAGTACACACTTCCACAAGAAGTAAAGGCGAAGGGTGTATATCCTTATTTTCGTGAAATAGACAGTGCCCAAGACACAGAGGTACTGATGGACGGAAAAAAGGTACTGATGTTCGGATCAAACTCTTATATGGGTCTCACTTATGATCAAAGAATTATCAATGCGGCAATAGCTGCAACACGTAAATACGGTACCGGATGTGCCGGTTCGCGTTTTTTAAACGGCACATTGGATCTTCACGTGCAACTAGAACAAGAATTAGCTGAATTTGTAGGTAAAGAAGATGCATTGGTTTATTCAACCGGATTTACAGTCAATGAAGGTGTCGTATCCTGCTTGACCGATCGTAACGACTATATTATATGTGACGACCGCGATCATGCATCTATCGTAGACGGACGCCGTCTTTCTTTCTCCACCCAATTAAAATATAGGCATAACGATATGGCGGCTTTGGAAAAAGAGCTGGCTAAATGTAAACCGGAATCTGTTAAACTGATTGTTGTGGATGGAGTGTTTTCTATGGAAGGTGATTTAGCTAAATTACCGGAAATTGTGAAACTAAGCGAAAAATACAACGGATGTATCATGGTGGACGAAGCTCACGGATTGGGAGTGTTCGGTAAACAGGGACGTGGTGTTTGTAATCACTTCGGATTAACCGATAAAGTGGATTTGATAATGGGAACATTCTCTAAATCATTAGCATCTATCGGTGGTTTCATTGCTGCCGACAAAGCTACGATCAATTGGTTACGCCATAATTCACGTTCTTATATATTCTCTGCAAGCAATACTCCGGCAGCCACAGCCGCCGCAATGGAAGCTCTACATATCATACAGAATGAACCGGAACGCCAAGAGAATTTGTGGAAAATCACTAATTATGCATTAAAATGTTTCCGTGATGCCGGTTTTGAAATTGGTGATACCGCCAGTCCTATTATTCCGTTATATGTACGTGATATGGAGAAAACTTTCATGATCACTAAAATGGCGTTCGATGAGGGAGTTTTCATTAACCCGGTTATTCCACCGGCTTGTGCACCTCAGGACACATTGGTACGCTTTGCGCTGATGGCTACACATACAAAAGAACAGATTGATTTTGCTGTTGATAAATTAGTGAAATGCTTTAAAAAATTAGATGTTATAAAATAAGAAGTTTACTTTAAATGAAGGAAAGGAGAAATACAATCGTGTTTCTCCTTTTTTATTATTTCAAAATATTTTTCTTAATAAACATAGAAATAAATCCTCAAAGCGTTTGCTTATTCCAAAATTGTTTCTACCTTTGCACTCGCTTTTGAAAACAAAACCTAATCAGAGTTTTCGGGGTGTAGCGCAGTCCGGTTAGCGCACCTGCTTTGGGAGCAGGGGGTCGTGGGTTCGAATCCCGCTACCCCGACGAAATAAGAAGGTTTTGATTGATAGAGTTTTCGGGGTGTAGCGCAGTCCGGTTAGCGCACCTGCTTTGGGAGCAGGGGGTCGTGGGTTCGAATCCCGCTACCCCGACAGAATAAGATGAAGCTGATACTATGTATCGGCTTTTTTCTATTTAAGGCACATTGGTTTCCCAAACAGTTAACGTATGGCTTTATTCTATAAATAAAGATATATTATTAATTAAATATTTAGTTTTATAGTAGATTATCCAAATAGAATCCGTTTCTTTGCATCAACAAACAATAAGAGGTTTATTTCGATCTATTTTCATTATGTATCTCCTCAGTTTAATCATTGAGTAAATCCATCCTGTTCAAAGCTCTCCCCTTAAACGTTATTATTGAATTATTAATTTTTATATTTTTATTTTATGAACATGTATGTAGGAAACCTTAATTACAATGTTAAGGAATCGGATTTGAGACAAGTAATGGAAGAGTACGGAACGGTTGATTCAGTGAAACTTATCACTGACCGCGACACAAGAAGATCAAAAGGATTCGCATTTATTGATATGCCTGAATCTTCTGAAGCTCAAAACGCTATTAAAGAATTGAACGGAGCAGAATATGCAGGCCGTCCGATGGTAGTAAAAGAAGCATTGCCAAGAAACTAATTATATAGATTCTATATAACAATTGAAAGGGGTATCCGGCAAGGGTACCCCTTTTCTATGCTTTCTAAATAAAAGTAGCTGAAAACTATTGAGAATAATATGCTAAATAATCAATAATTATTTAGTAATTTTGCCACCATTGAAAATATTAAACTACAATATATATGTTTAGAACACATACATGTGGAGAATTAAATATCTCCGATGCAGGCAAAAACGTTACACTGTCAGGATGGGTACAGCGTGCGCGTAAAATGGGAGGTATGACTTTCATTGACCTTCGTGACCGTTATGGTATTACTCAACTTGTTTTTAATGAAGAAGTTAATGCGGAGCTTTGCGAACGTGCAAATAAGCTGGGCCGTGAGTTTGTCATTCAGATTACCGGAAGCGTTAGCGAACGTTCTAACAAGAACAAAAATATTCCTACCGGAGATATTGAGATTATTGTAAGCGAGTTGAATATATTAAACGCAGCAATGACTCCTCCGTTCACTATAGAAGATAATACGGACGGTGGTGACGATATACGTATGAAATACCGTTATCTCGATCTCCGCCGTACAGCAGTTCGTCAGAACCTGGAACTTCGCCACCGTATGACGATGGAAGTGCGTCGTTACTTGGATAGTTTGGGATTCCTAGAAGTAGAGACTCCGATGCTTATCGGTTCCACTCCGGAAGGTGCACGTGACTTTGTTGTACCTTCACGTATGAATCCGGGACAGTTTTATGCTTTGCCTCAGTCACCTCAAACACTCAAACAGTTATTGATGGTATCCGGTTTTGACCGTTACTTCCAAATTGTAAAATGTTTCCGTGATGAAGACCTTCGTGCCGACCGTCAACCGGAATTTACACAAATCGACTGTGAAATGAGTTTTGTTGAACAAGAAGATATTATTTCTACTTTTGAAGGAATGACCAAACACTTGTTTAAAGAACTTCGCGGAATTGAGCTGACCGAACCGTTTATACGTATGACATGGAATGACGCCATGAAATATTACGGTAGCGACAAGCCAGATCTTCGTTTTGGCATGAAGTTCGTTGAACTGATGGACGTTCTGAAAGGATATGGTTTCTCCGTATTCGACAACGCAGCCTATATCGGAGGTATTTGTGCTGAAGGTGCAGCAACCTATACCCGTAAGCAACTCGACCAGTTAACCGAATTCGTAAAGAGACCGCAGATTGGTGCAAAGGGGTTGGTATATGCACGTGTTGAAGAAGACGGAAATGTAAAATCAAGCGTAGATAAATTCTATACACAAGAAGTGCTGCAACAAATGAAAGCCGCTTTCGGTGCCAAACCGGGTGATTTGATTCTGATACTTTCAGGAGACGATGCCATGAAGACTCGCAAACAATTATGCGAACTTCGTTTAGAAATGGGTAGCCAATTGGGACTTCGCGATAAAAACAAATTTGCTTGCTTATGGGTGATAGACTTCCCAATGTTTGAATGGAGCGAAGAAGAAGGTCGCTTGATGGCTATGCACCATCCGTTCACACATCCGAAAGATGAAGACATCCCAATGCTTGATACTGATCCGGCAGCTGTCCGTGCGGATGCTTACGATATGGTAGTCAATGGGGTAGAAGTAGGTGGAGGTTCCATCCGTATTCATGACCCGCATCTGCAAGCCAAGATGTTTGAGATTTTGGGATTCACACCGGAAAAGGCACAGGAACAATTCGGATTCTTAATGAATGCGTTTAAGTACGGAGCACCTCCTCACGGTGGTTTGGCTTACGGTCTCGACCGTTGGGTAAGTTTGTTTGCCGGACTGGATTCTATCCGTGACTGCATTGCTTTCCCTAAAAATAATAGCGGACGCGATGTAATGTTGGATGCTCCTGCGGCAATAGACCAGGCACAGTTAGATGAATTGAATTTAATTGTAGACATAAAAGAAAAGAAATAAAATTCCCTATAATGAGGCGGAGCACTAAGTTCCGCCCTTTTATCGAATGTCTCCAAAGAAAAGTACACAAATAGTAAGGTTTGTCATTGTTGGAATGTCCAATGCCCTCATCACTTATATTATATATGTAGCGATGCGATGGATGCATTTTCCTTTAGGGTTATCAAATGCAGTAGGGTATATTGGTGCCTTGATCAACAGTTTTATCTGGAGTAAATTATGGGTGTTCCAAACCCGGAAGACGAATCTCAGACGTGAAATCTGCTATTTTGCTGTAGCTTTCTTAATGGCATACGGGTGTCAGTATGCTTTCTTTAAGACGCTGATAGTCCATGCGGATATAAACGAATATCTGGTACAATTCTTAGGACTGTTTATTTATGGTGCGGTCAATTTCATTATGAACCGAAAAGTTACTTTTAAACACTGAATATAATTATAAAAAAGAAGCCTCCACTCTATAATGAATGAAGGCTTCTTTCTTTATTAAATCTACCCATTAAAACTGAAAGAAATTCTTCGCATTGTTATAGCAAATATCCTCTACCATTTGTTCTATACGTGCCATTTCAGAAGAAGGTATTTCACCATTTTCGATGTCTTTACCGATAAGGTTACATAAAGTACGACGGAAATACTCATGACGCGGATAAGACAAGAAGCTGCGGGAGTCTGTCAACATACCGACAAAACGGCTTAACAAACCAAGAACAGATAGCGCATTCATTTGTTTTTCCATACCGTCTTTTTGATCCAGGAACCACCATCCCGAACCGAATTGAATCTTACCCGGAATTGTGCCATCCTGGAAATTACCAAGCATGGTAGCAATTACCTCGTTAGCACACGGATTCAAATTGTAAAGGATTGTTTTAGTCAGTTTGCCGTTACTGTTCAAGCGGTCAAGATACTTAGCCATTGCTTTAGCAGTTGTAAACTCGCCGATTGAATCGAAACCGGTATCCGGCCCTAACAGTTTAAACATTTTTGAGTTATTGTTACGGATAGCACCATAATGGAACTGTTGGGTCCAACCTTTCTCCCAATCCATCTCACCAAATACAACCAACATGGCCGATTTGAATTTCAGAACTTCTTCATGCGTCAATTCCTGACCGCCATATACCTTATTAAAGATAGCTTTGATTTCTGCATCTGTATAGTCTTCCGCATAGAACTCTTCAATTCCATGATCAGAAAGTTTACAACCTTGTTCTGCAAAGAAATCATGGCGTTTACGCAAAGCAGCCACCATATCATCGAATCCGGAAATCTTCACGCCGCTTACTTCCGATAATTTCTCCATGTAAGCACGGAAATCAGCCGGTACTTCTACTGCCATTGCTTTATCCGGACGCCAAGTAGGAAGCATCTTGATTTCAAAACCACTCTCACGGGTTTTGATGTGATATTCCAAAGAATCCACTGGGTCATCCGTAGTACAAACTACTTCCACATGGTAACGGCGCATCATACCACGAGCCGAATACTCCGGCTGAGCAAGCTTTTCGTTACATTCATCATAGATTTCACGGGCCGTTGTCGGGTTCAGGATTTTATTGATGCCGAAGGCAGTCTTTAACTCTAAATGAGTCCAGTGATAAAGCGGATTGCGCATCGTGTAAGGAACAGTCTCTGCCCATTTCTCAAACTTCTCCCAATCAGTCGTATCTTTTCCCGTACAATAACGTTCATCTACACCGTTGGTGCGCATCGCACGCCATTTATAGTGATCTCCTCCCAGCCAGATTTCTGTTAATGACTTGAATTTATAATCATCGGCCACCATTTGAGGTATCAGATGACAATGATAGTCGATAATAGGCATTTTTGCTGCGTGTTCATGATATAACTTCTGAGCAGTTTCAGTCTGCAAAAGAAAGTTTTCATCCATAAAGTTTTTCATAACCCAATGACGTTTTAAGATTGATAATGTTATTAAAATTTGAAATATTTCGTATTCACTTATAGAACGGCTGAATAATTATCTTCTTTTACTTTTATTAACCGTTTCCGAACACGAAAGTAGATATTTTATTTGGGATAACAAAATTATTCGTATATTTGTGGCGAATATTTAGAATATTTAAACGGTTTATGTAAAGATACTGGTTTGCATTTTAATTCTGATACGATGGAAGATAAGACATATACAATTAAAGATATAGCCCGGATGGCCGGAGTATCTGCCGGAACGGTAGACCGAGTCATGCATAATAGGGGAGAGGTATCCGAAGCAAGCCGGGCTAAAGTGCAAAAGATATTGGATGAAATCAATTATCAGCCCAATATGTTTGCTATCGGGCTTGCTGCCAAAAAGAAGTATAGCATCTACTGTCTTATACCTTATTATAAAGAGAATGATTATTGGTACAGTGTGGCGGAAGGAATAAAAAAAGCGGCATCGGAACTGAAAGCATTCAATGTAAATACTGATTTTATCTTTTATAACCACTCAAGCCGAGAATCATATATAAAGGCTCAACAGGAATTAATAGAAAAACAGCCGGATGCGATATTGCTTGCACCAAATTTCAAAGATGAGACCATCCGGTTCTGCACTTCCTTACATAAAATGAATATTCCGTTTGCGCTTATCGATGTTAACTTGGAAGGAGTAAACGCCCTCAAATACATTGGTCAGGATTCTTATCAAAGCGGATATATTGCAGCAAAGATACTGATGAGGGAGTATAGTGAAGGTAAGGAGTTGATGCTATTTCTGAGCAATTTTCGTGAGAATCCGGCGGAATTTCAGATGCAGAGACGTTTGGAAGGCTTTATGCGCTACCTGAAAGAACATCACATTACTCCCCGAATTCACGAAGTGATACTGGATCGTGATAATCAAGAAGTAACGACAGCTACACTTGATGAGTTCTTTAAATCACACAAAGGTACTTATCTGGGAGCTGTGTTTAATTCACGCATCTACCAGATAGGTAAATATTTAAAAGAATCGGGACGTAGAATGGAAGGGGTGTTAGGATATGATTTACTACCCCAGAATGTGGAGTTCTTAAAAGCCGGAGTCATCAACTTCCTGATTGGCCAGCGACCGGGATTACAAGGTTATTGTGCAGTAAAGACATTAGCAGATAAAATAGTTTTCAAAAGAGAAATAGAACCGGTAAAATATATGCCGATAGACATCCTTATGAAAGAAAATATAGATTATTATTTTGAACTTATATAAACATTTTATTTAACGAATATGAAAGCATTGAACAAAGAAACAGCCGCAAAGGCTCAGCGCCCTGAAAGAATTATTCAGTTTGGTGAAGGTAATTTCCTTCGCGCATTCGTAGATTGGATTATCTACAACATGAACGAAAAAACAGACTTTAATAGTAGTGTAGTAGTCGTTCAACCGATTGACAAAGGTATGGTAGATATGCTGAATGCACAAGATTGTCTGTACCATGTAAACCTTCAGGGATTGGACAAAGGAAATGTAGTAAACAGTTTGACTAAAATTGATGTCATCAGCCGTGCACTCAACCCTTATTCACAAAACGATGAATTTATGAAACTGGCAGAGCAGCCGGAAATGCGTTTTGTGATTTCTAACACAACAGAAGCAGGTATTGCTTTCGATCCTTCTTGTAAACTGACCGACGCTCCCGCTTCTTCTTATCCGGGAAAATTAACTCAACTGCTTTATCATCGTTTTAAAACATTCAATGGAGATAAATCAAAAGGTTTGATCATCTTCCCTTGCGAACTTATCTTCCTGAACGGACACAAGCTGAAAGAAACCATCTATCAGTATATCGAACTATGGAATCTTGGCAACGAGTTCAAGACTTGGTTTGAAGAAGCCTGTGGAGTATATGCTACTTTGGTAGACCGTATCGTTCCGGGATTCCCTCGTAAAGACATCGACGCCATCAAGGAAAAACTGCAATATGACGACAATTTGGTTGTTCAGGCAGAGATATTCCATTTGTGGGTAATCGAAGCTCCGCAGGAAATCGCTAAAGAATTCCCGGCAGATAAGGCAGGTTTGAACGTATTGTTCGTACCGTCCGAAGCTCCTTACCATGAACGTAAAGTAACACTGCTGAACGGTCCTCACACGGTTCTCTCTCCGGTGGCCTACCTTGCAGGATTAAATATTGTACGCGAGGCATGTCAGCACGAAGTGATTGGTAAATATATCCATAAGGTAATGTTTGACGAACTAATGGAGACATTAAACTTGCCGAAAGATGAATTGGAGAAATTCGCTCATGATGTTTTGGAACGCTTCAACAATCCGTTTGTTGACCATGCAGTAACCAGCATTATGCTGAACTCTTTCCCGAAATATGAAACCCGTGATCTTCCGGGATTAAAGACTTACTTGCAGCGTAAGAGAGAACTTCCTAAAGGTTTGGTTTTGGGTCTTGCCGCTATCATCACTTATTATAAGGGTGGCAAACGTGCAGACGGCGCAGATATCGTACCCAACGATGCACCGGAAATCATGAACCTGCTGAAAGAACTTTGGGCTACAGATTGTACCAAGAAAGTAACAGAAGGCGTGTTGAGTGCAGAATTCATTTGGGGTGAGAACCTGAACAATATTCCGGGACTGACAGACACCGTAAAGGGATATCTGGATTCTATTCAGGAAAAGGGAATGATGGAAACAGTGAAGAGTATTCTTTAATTCGGGAAAATATTCTTTTATAATAGATAAGAGGGATGTGTCATGGAGAAGGATACATTCCTCTTTTCTATTATAATTTCACATGATATTACATGCCTTTTTTAACTCCTGATTTTATCAGAAATATATTCATTGGATAAGCGCAAATGAATCCGAAAAACATAGCTATTTGCATCATAAACCAGAATAGCCAGGTATCTTTCTCTACCGAGATACCTTTAAACAAAATAAAATAAACAACGGCCATCCAACCATACATCCCGATTTGCCAGGAAGTAAGAGAAAAGAAATCAGCTTTGAAAGCACGGAATAATCCTTGCGAAACCGAAATCTTTTCCATTTCACGGATAGCATAAAATTGAAAATAAACACCAATAATCAACGCTAAGATAAAGTCAATCACCCAACTGCCTAAAAGTAGATTACCGTTAATATGGACAGGAATACAATATGTAATCCATTCACCTAATATGTCAGCTAATGTACATCCTGCGCCACAATGAAAAGCCGAAAGAGAGACAGATTGCCAAAATGAACGGGGACTTTCCATCATCATTGACCTATCATCCATCTTCATTTGAATCTGCTCCCGCCCAAATTTGTTATAGGCCCATAAGACAAAATAGCCACCCCATAAAGCGGAAAGTACCCATACAGCATTCATTATCTTCATAGACTGCTTATGCCTCGAAAGGTCATAAATAATCCATACGGCAATACCAATGCCAGAGCAAACAAAAAATGCAGCGATCAAATTAAGCATAGCTTTATAATATTATTAAGAATAATCATGAGAAAACATCTTCTATCCGGAATAGTTCACCCTGAGACAGAGGAAAATAGAATTTATAAAAAAAAGCTTTTGTTATCTATTTAAGCAGGATTATCACAAATTGGAAGAAATAGTATATCTTTGTCTTTAAACATTGAAATAGGAATTTTTATGATAGACGCTATTTTAATAATTCTAGGTGTTATTTGCCTAATCACAGGAATGCTGGGCTGTATACTTCCCATGCTTCCAGGACCTCCTTTGGCTTATGCCGGGCTTTTGCTTCTGCATTTCACAGACAAAGTGCAATATACTACTGCTCAATTGTTGGTATGGCTGCTTATCGTGGTAGTAGTGCAAATATTGGATTATCTAACCCCTCTATTAGGAAGTAAATACAGCGGAGGAAGTAAGTGGGGCAACTGGGGATGCGTTATCGGTACGGTCATCGGACTTTTTTTTGCACCCTGGGGGCTGATTGCCGGACCGTTTTTGGGAGCAGTGATAGGAGAGTTGCTTGGTGATAAAGAACTGTCACAAGCACTAAAATCAGGATTCGGGTCTTTAGTAGGCTTTTTATTGGGAACGGTTTTAAAACTTACCGTTTGCGGATATTTCATTTATCAGTTCTTTGCCGGATTTATTCGCTAGCCTTATACATATATCTCAGTATTTATCGTATTATCAATAAATTCGATGAACAGAATCAACCCTAATAACGTTTAGATTTTGTACTTTTGACCAACGTTAATAATAAATAAGAGATAAAACAACTATGTATAACTTCCTGAAAGATTTAAAAAGCAAAGAACATAAACGTTATTTAGGCGGTCTGGATATCTTTAGATATATAGGTCCGGGATTGCTTGTTACGGTAGGTTTCATTGACCCAGGTAACTGGGCCTCCAACTTTGCCGCCGGTTCCGAATTTGGTTACAGCCTGTTGTGGGTAGTCTCATTATCTACCGTTATGCTGATAATCCTGCAACATAACGTAGCACACTTAGGCATCGTCACAGGACTCTGCCTTTCGGAAGCTGCTACGCAATATACTCCGAAATGGGTGTCGCGTCCCATATTGGGTACGGCTGTACTTGCTTCCATCTCCACTTCACTGGCAGAGATACTTGGAGGAGCAATCGCTTTGGAGATGCTCTTGGATATACCTATTATATGGGGATCGATACTAACTACCGTTTTTGTTTTTATTATGTTATTCACCAATTCTTATAAAAGAATAGAAAAATCCATTATCGCTTTCGTATCTGTCATCGGTTTGTCTTTTCTATACGAATTGTTTTTGGTAGACATCGACTGGCCTATGGCGGCACAGGCTTGGGTAACACCAAGCATCCCTAAAGGCAGTATGCTTATTATCATGAGTGTATTGGGTGCAGTAGTTATGCCTCATAATCTGTTCTTGCATTCGGAGGTTATCCAGAGCCATGAATACAATAAGCAGGATGAATCTTCTATCAAGAAAGTGCTGAAATATGAATTCTATGATACGTTGTTTTCCATGATTGTAGGATGGGCCATTAACAGTGCCATGATCCTGCTGGCAGCAGCAACATTTTTCAAGACAAATACTGCGGTGGAAGAGTTACAACAGGCAAAGTCTTTATTGGAACCATTATTGGGTAGCAATGCAGCTATTGTTTTTGCTTTGGCACTGCTGATGGCAGGTATATCTTCGACCATCACCAGCGGAATGGCTGCCGGCTCTATCTTTGCCGGAATCTTCGGAGAATCTTACCATATAAAAGATATTCACTCTAGGATAGGTGTCATTATCTCATTAGGAATTGCACTCCTTTTGATATTCTTCATTGGAGATCCATTCAAGGGACTGATTATTTCTCAGATGATATTAAGCATCCAATTACCGTTCACTGTATTTCTACAAGTAGCCCTGACTTCTTCCAAGAAAGTAATGGGCAGATATGTGAATAGCAAATGGAGTACATTCGTACTTTACACAATAGCAGTTATTGTATCCGTATTAAATATTATGTTGCTATTTTCATAAAAAAAGTCATTAAACAAATAATCAACATGTACAAATCTTAAATCATGTTATGAAGCATACTTTTATTGCTGAAATATTTGCACGTATCTCAAAATACCGTATATTTGCAACGTGTTTTTCATAGTATTAGATTTAAGGTTAACAAAGATTGGTTGCCCGTGACGGGTAGCCTTTTTTTATGCCCTTTCACTTCATAAAATTAAATTTAAGATAAATGGAAGATAAAATACAAAAAGCAGTAGAGCTTTTTAAAAGCGGATATAATTGTTCACAAGCAGTTGTTGCAGCATTTGCCGATATGTACGGATTCACAGAAGAACAAGCATTAAAGATGTCAGCTTCCTTTGGTGGTGGCATTGGAAGAATGCGTGAAACCTGCGGAGCTGCATGTGGCATATTTATGCTTGCAGGGCTCGAAAAAGGTACAATCATTCCGGAAGACCGTGACGGTAAAGCTGCGAATTATGCGCTGGTACAAGAATTAGCAGCCGAATTTAAGCATAGAATGGGGTCTATCAATTGCGGAGAACTGCTCGGATTGAAGAAAACAACTCCGATCGTCTCTACTCCGGAAGAACGAACTTCGCAATATTATGCCAAACGTCCTTGCGTAAAAACGGTAGAAGAAGCAGCAAGAATATGGATTGAATATCTCCAAAAAGAGCATAAAAAGTAAGAAAATGAAACTTTTTTAAGGCCTAAGAATAAATTTTATCCGCAATAATGTGTTGTATAACATAAATTTATATATCTTTGCAGCGATAATAAACACAAACATCCTTTTAGCAAGGATGCGGATAACGTTTAACTAAAAGCAAATTGAAAATGTTAAAAGAAAAAGCAGGTATTATTGCAGGACAGATTTGGTCTGCATTAAATGGTACTGATGGTTTGACTCACAAGCAAATCAAGAAGGTGACTAAACTGGTTGATAAGGATTTCTTCCTTGGTCTGGGATGGTTACTAAGAGAAGACAAAATTTCTACCTCCGAAGTGGAAGGTGAGTTATTTGTCAAACTGAACTAAGAAAGTTACATACTTGATTTATAAAAAATGCGTTGGTACATTTGAAATGTTACCAACGCATTTTTTATTTCACTCTATCTAATAGCTGTTGTTTTTGCTCAGATTCTTTAAGCATATTCACAAAATAAATAGCGTCCGTTTTATTTGATTCATTTGTCTTATCCTCTTCATACTGTTCCACGAAATGTGTAGCATGTTGAAGTAAGAATTTCCGGCAATCAATGTTAAGCATCATTCCATCGGCATAATCCCCATAGGATAGTCCGGTTACCATATTTCCTGATGACACAGTTTTAACATGTTGCATCGTTAAATGATTTAGATTAACCGTAATGGAAGGATAATAAAAATCGCCCTCACTTGGTAACGTAACATATAGCTTTAATTCATTTCCTTTTATTTCCTTTCGAATCGTACTATGAATGCGGTAATAGTTGTATTCATAATATTCCTCCAAACTTGGAAACCAAACAGAATCGTCGCCATCTTTCCCATACATATCATTAATCCAGAGTAGTAAATCTACCCACGGAGAACTTGTAAGGTGTATTCCCATATGAATTGCATTTCTCCTTTCAATAGGAAGATTTAATTGTTCAATTATAGCCGTTTTAACATTTTCCGGGCTTTCATAGAAAATACGTTTTATCAACATTTTCTTTAAATCAGTTTCTTCCCTAAATGGATATATAGTTTTTAGATCACCACCCTGTGCAGTCATGATTTGTATAGGTGAATACATCTTTGCTGCCGTAACATACGTTTTATTCCCATTAGGTTCAGCGAGAAATTTGCACCCTCTTCCCGACATTTCATGACGGATAGAGTCTTGTACAATTGCATAATGTTTCAATATAGTATCCGCATTATTTACATCCTCTACATTTACATCATGAAAAGCAATACCTACACCATAATTGGCCAATTCCGCAACATTATCCCAGTTTAGCCCGGCACTCATAAAAAAGCGATAATAATCTTTCGTATATCCTTTATTGACTTTTGCTCTTTTATTCATCCATTCATATTCAGGAGCCAACGTCGTAGTAAAATTAAAACGTACTTCGTTTCCAACACCGTCGGTACACCCTAATGTTTTTCCTAAGTAATATATATCGGGAGGCAAATCCCCGGCCTTAAGTTGGTTGGCACTATAAAAATACTCGTTAGACAAAGGTTTCCCATTAATTGCAGCCCAAGTGCAACAATAAGCAACTTGTTTACAATCATCTTGGGTTAATAGAAATAGCCATGACTTATTATACTTCAAATACGGTATTTGTGGAGTAATATCATCTAAATCAATATTCCCATCGGTTTGGATGGTTATTTCTGCCGTCACATTGTGATTTTCCTTATCATAAGGATATAGATAAACACTATAATCATCTTGCGTTTTCACATCTGATCCTTTTCCTGTATAAAAATCAATTTGTTCTAAGCAAGAAGTTAATAATAATAGTAGTATTACATAGGTAATTCGTTTCATCGCCATCATTTTGTTATGCAAAAATACAAATAAATAGATGATTGTATTAAATAAAACTGAAAAATATGATATTTTTAGGTTAGCAAAATTAAAATATGTGGAATAGGTGGTAGAAAAATAATCATTCATAAAGTCTTTTATTATCATAAAATTTGGCAGTTCATATACCTCTGCTTATTGAAAAATAGCTTTTAAAACCTCATATTTTTCATTATCTTTGTGCCCGGTAAAGTATTTGGCTATATTGCATATTACTATTTGTTTTACGAACATTTTTAGCGTAAGGCAAATCTTTATATGTAAAGCTCTTATTTACAATTAAATAACTGTTTAAAATGAAAAATATACGCAACTTCTGCATCATAGCTCACATAGACCACGGAAAATCCACACTGGCAGACCGTTTGCTGGAGTATACCAATACGATCCAAGTAACCGGAGGGCAAATGCTGGATGATATGGATTTGGAACGTGAAAGAGGTATTACGATTAAAAGTCATGCCATACAAATGGAATATGAATTTAAGGGCGAAAAATATATTCTGAACTTAATTGACACTCCGGGACATGTGGATTTTTCTTACGAGGTATCCCGTTCTATCGCCGCTTGTGAAGGAGCGTTATTGATTGTTGATGCTTCGCAAGGAGTGCAGGCACAAACAATTTCCAATCTTTACATGGCAATTGAGCATGATTTGGAAATTATACCTGTCATTAATAAATGTGATATGGCAAGTGCGATGCCGGACGAGGTGGAGGATGAAATCATCGAACTTCTCGGGTGCAAGCGTGAAGAAATCATTCGTGCATCCGGTAAAACAGGTATGGGAGTAGAGCAAATACTTCAAGCTGTTATCGAACGGATTCCACATCCGGAAGGTGACGAAGAAGCACCGTTGCAGGCATTGATTTTCGACTCCGTATTCAATTCATTCCGAGGTATCATCGCTTACTTTAAGATAGAAAACGGTGTCATTCGTACCGGTGATAAAGTAAAGTTCTTTAATACGGGAAAAGAGTATGATGCTGATGAAATCGGAGTGCTTAAAATGGATATGATACCTCGTAAAGAACTTCGTACAGGCGATGTTGGCTATATTATCTCAGGTATAAAAACCTCTAAAGAAGTAAAAGTGGGAGACACGATCACTCACGTAGGCCGTCCGTGCAAAGAAGCTATTTCCGGATTTGAAGAAGTAAAGCCTATGGTATTTGCGGGAGTATATCCAATTGAAGCAGAAGACTTTGAGGATTTAAGAGCTTCATTGGAAAAACTTCAATTGAATGACGCTTCTCTAACTTTTCAACCGGAATCATCATTGGCGTTAGGTTTTGGGTTCCGTTGCGGATTCTTAGGATTGCTGCATATGGAAATCGTACAGGAACGTTTGGACCGCGAGTTTGATATGAATGTTATCACTACCGTACCGAATGTTTCGTACGAAATATACGACAAGCAGGGCAATATGACCGAAGTGCACAACCCCGGTGGAATGCCTGACCCAACATTAATCGACCATATCGAAGAACCTTTTATCAAAGCTTCTGTTATTACTACAACGGACTATATCGGTCCTATCATGACATTGTGCTTAGGTAAACGTGGTGAACTTCTGAAGCAAGAATATATATCAGGCAACCGTGTGGAACTTTACTATAATATGCCGTTGGGCGAAATAGTGATAGACTTCTACGATAAACTGAAAAGTATTTCCAAAGGATATGCTTCATTTGATTACCATCCGGCAGGATTCCGTCCTTCAAAACTGATTAAGCTGGATATCTTGCTTAATGGTGAACCGGTCGATGCTCTATCTACCCTGACTCACGTAGACAATGCATACGAACTTGGACGGAGAATGTGTGAGAAGTTGAAGGAATTGATTCCGAGGCAGCAATTTGAAATTGCTATTCAAGCTGCCATCGGTGCCAAAATCATTGCTCGTGAAACCATTAAAGCAGTCAGAAAGGATGTTACTGCAAAATGTTATGGAGGTGATATCAGCCGTAAGCGTAAGCTGCTTGAGAAGCAGAAAAAAGGAAAGAAGCGAATGAAACAAATTGGTAACGTGGAAGTTCCGCAGAAAGCCTTCCTTGCTGTATTGAAACTGGATTAGCGAAAGATTTAATAACCGGCAGTTGTTATGTTTCCGCCCATCCATAACAACTGCATAACCCAATATAAAAATGAGCTCATACCTTAGTACGCTTTTTTTGGTAAATAACTATTTAAAAGCAAGCAATCTATGAAAAAAGTATTGTCTTTTTCTGTATTCTTGATTATAGGTTTGGTAGCGTCACAGTTACTCCCCTCTGCCTTGGGAGATAATTATGCGTCTTTTAAAATAGGCTCCAATACCTTATTATATGTATGCCTGGCATTTATTATGATAAATGTAGGACGGGAATTTGAAGTTGATAAGAGTCATTGGAAATCCTATACGAAAGACTACTTTGTGGCAATGGCTACGGCCGCTTTTCCATGGATATTCATAGCCCTTTATTATATGTATATGCTTCTTCCTCCCGACTATTGGAATAGTTGGGAAGCATGGAAAGAAAATCTGCTATTGAGCCGGTTTGCAGCACCTACTTCCGCAGGCATATTATTTACCATGCTTGCTGCCCTCAAGTTGCAATCCAGTTGGATCTATAAAAAGATACAAGTATTGGCTATCTTCGATGATTTGGATACCATCTTACTGATGATTCCTCTGCAAATCATGATGATAGGAATGCGTTGGCAGCTTATTATTGTAGTACTGATTGTATTCTTGTTGCTGGTCTTCGGATGGAAAAAGATGGGAAGCTATAATATCCGTCAGGACTGGAAAGCTATCGTTCTATATTCCGCTGTCGTTTTCGCCATCACACAGATTGTCTATATTGTTTCTAAAAATCTTTATGGAGAAGATGGCAGTATCCATATTGAAGTGCTATTACCGGCATTCGTTCTCGGTATGATTATCAAGCACAAACATATAGACAGCAAAATTGAGCAGAAAGTATCCACAGGTATATCATTCCTATTTATGTTTTTAGTAGGATTAAGTATGCCTACTTTCATCGGAGTAGAATTTTCAGAAAGTATTGCCGGTACTCATTCCATCACAGGTTCTCAACCGATGATGCCTTGGGGAATTATCATCTTCCATGTGGTGCTTGTATCCATATTATCTAACATCGGTAAACTGTTTCCGGTATTTTTCTATCGTGACAGACAACTTAGCGAGCGATTGGCTCTTTCCATCGGTATGTTTACCCGGGGAGAAGTGGGAGCCGGCATCATCTTTATTGCATTGGGATATAATTTAGGAGGACCCGCTTTGATAATTTCTGTACTTACTATTGTGCTAAATTTACTTTTAACCGGTATATTTGTATTGTGGGTTAAGAATTTATCTCTTAAAGCATATAAGACTCAATAGAAGATTATACTTAAATTTAGTACATAATGATGAAAACAACAAGACCTATCATGCGGTTTATGAGCAGCAACACGAATGCCAGCTTACTATTATTTATAGCTGCTATTCTTGCTGCCATAGTGGCAAATTCACCGTTAGCCGGAATGTACTCATCTTTCTTTGATGCTAAAGTATCGTTTCAGATGGGGCACTTTAATTTACTGTCACACAATGGCGAACCACTCACGGTTTTAGCCTTTGTCAATGATGCGTTAATGACAGTGTTCTTTTTTATGGTGGGATTGGAAATCAAACGCGAATTACTTGTCGGTGAAATCTCCAGTATGCGAAAAGCGGCACTTCCGTTCATTGCAGCGTGTGGAGGAATGATTTTACCTGTTGTGGTATACAGCATTATTTGCAGTCAGGGTGAAGGGGAAGGAGCCAACGGTCTGGCTATCCCGATGGCTACGGATATTGCATTTTCATTAGGTGTGCTCAGCCTTTTAGGTAATCGTGTACCTATCGGCATGAAAATATTTCTAACAGCTTTTGCCGTAATCGACGATATTGGAGGTATTTTGGTCATTGCCTTGTTCTATAGTTCACATTTGGCAGTGGAATATTTGCTTATTTCCCTTATCTTCTTTTTTATCTTGTATTTGGGTAATCGTTATGATGTAAATAACAAGACATTCTATTTCCTGATAGGGATAGCGATATGGTATTTATTTCTACAATCAGGCATACACAGCACTATCGCAGGCGTACTGATCGCCGTTTTCGTTCCGGCACGTCCTAAACTGAAAATAGGAAGATACCTTGAACGCATCAGACGATATATCAAGAAATTCCCTGCCAGTCAGGAGAATAGTATTATACTGACAAATGAGCAAATTGAAACGTTGAAGCGTCTGGAAGCAGCGTCTGACAATGTTATCAGCCCTTTGCAAGCAATGGAAGACGGGCTGCATCGATTTGTAAACTTCTTCATTTTACCGGTCTTTGCATTTACCAACGCAGGCGTCATGCTAAGTGGTGGAAATGGGGAAATAATGGGTGTTGTAACCATTGCAGTCGCTTTAGGATTGATTATAGGTAAATTCTCCGGGATATTCTTATTCACTTTTCTTGCTGTTAAAACCAAGATTGTGGAAATCCCCAAAGGAGTAAACTGGAAAGGTCTTGCGGGTATTTCTTTATTAGGCGGTATCGGATTTACCGTTTCGCTCTTTATTGCCAACCTCTCGTTCGGAGATAACCTTGTATTGCTGAACCAGGCTAAACTGGGTGTAATTCTTGGAACGATTATTTCCGGTATCGCAGGATATATCGTATTACATCTGGCTTTACCAAAGAAAAGAGAAATAATGGAATAATATAAGATAATACGGATAATGCAGATTCTACTATTTTACAGGGAATCTATGTTATCCGTATCTGATTCCAAATCTTCATCTATATCCGACAAAGGAAGAATTTTATTCGAATCTTCTGCCGGAAGAGCTTCTACCTCACGCAGTTTCCGCTCGATGGCACGTGTACGCTTACCCATAACCTCTTCCAGTTGGTCGCCTGCGTTCTGAAGATTCTTCTGAACCTTTTGCAACATACCTCCAAACTTGCCGAACTCGGTTTTTACCGCTCCAAGGATTGTCCACACTTCTCCCGTACGTTTCTGAATGGCAAGCGTGCGGAAACCCATTTGCAGACTGTTCAGTATAGCTCCCAATGTAGTAGGACCTGTCACTACTATCTTATAATCCTTTTGAAGTGTTTCCACCAAACTTGTACGACGTATCACTTCCGCATAAATACTCTCAAAAGGTAGAAACATAATGGCAAAATCTGTTGTAAAGGGTGGATCTATATATTTATCATGGATATCTTTGGCCATTTTTTTGATGGTAATTTCCAGTTGACGAGAAGAAGAATCTATCAGTGATGCTTCTCCGGCTTCAAAAGCATCGTAATATTGCTCGTATACATCTTTAGGAAATTTAGCATCGATGGGTAAATAAACGGTATCGTTAGCATCATCTTTTCCCGGCAATTTGATGGCGTATTCCACAAATTCGGTTCCGCCTCTCTTGTTTTTTACATTGGCATCATATTGTTCCGGGCTCATCATTTGTTCTAATAACGCACCAAGCTGCACTTCTCCGAATGTGCCGCGCATCTTTACGTTACTAAGAACTTTCTTCAAACCGCCTACATCTTGTGCCAGACTCTTCATTTCACCTAACCCTTTCTGTACATTCTCCAACTGCGAACGTACAATCTCAAATGACTGTCCGATACGCTCATTCAAAGTTTTCTGTAACTTTTCTTCTACCATCAGGCGCATATCATCCAAACGTTTTTCTGTGGACTTGATAAGTGCTTCCTGTGTACGTCCCATAGCATCAAACTTTTCTTTTTGCAGTTCATTTCCGGTCATCAGGTTTTTATGCAACGTATCCTGCATTTGCCGGATAGAAAGACTGAAAGTTTGCGTCAGTTCCGTTCTGAATTCCCGAATGCTCTGATTCAACTCCTCACGATTCTCCCTGAATTGTTCCCGCAAAACATTCTCAACCTTTGATGTATCCTCTTTCTTATTTATTTTTAATATAAACAATATCAGCAGAATAACGTTAAAAAGCAGTGATAACAGTAAGAGTGGTAATTCCATTTTCTCTATTTAAATTAGGCATTTTCCTGACAAATATAGGGATTTTCTCCATAAAGAATCGAATTATTTATCTACTTTCGTACACAAGAAAAAGATAGAAGTAGCACTAAAAAAATAAAAAGATGAAAACTAAGATTATAAAACACTTGAGTATATCCGCATTATTCATACTATCCTTGATAAGCCTGTCTTCTTGCGAGATAAATTTTTATGGTTCAAACACCGATCTCTTATGCGGAACAACATGGATAGATTCTTGGGAAGGAGATCATGGCCGTTATTATGAACAACGATTCGTATTTTACCCGGGAGGTAGAGGTGAAGAATACTATTTTGACGGAATAGAGCACATCAATCCTTTTTATTGGCATTGGGAAGATAATGAAAGAACGATTGTAATGGCATATGGACCGAGTAACGTATCATATTTTGATGACGTATATATCGGAAGAGGAACATTAAGCGGATACTTAAACGAAGAATATGTAGAATTTGAAGCATGGTAAAATCAAGCCCTAAAATCGGTTCACCCGATAGGCATTGAGGATAAATATAAGTCGGCTTTTCATAAAATCATGTATTTTTTAATCTATCCTGTTTCATCTTCTTGTAGGTAGGCGGTTCCCCCTGCTGTTCAGCATACGGTCGATTGTCCGCAAACGATAGGAGTTTGTGAACAAAGGACCGTACCTTTGTTTTCAATCGACCGTATGTTTGTTTTCAAACGTCCCGATGTTTTTTTCAATCAACCCTATGTTTTTCAAAAACATCAAGATGTTTTGCCGATAAAACAGTCTAAAAAACAAATTGTCCTGAAATAGCCTTCAATCCTTCAGTTTACCAATTCATGATTGATTATCAGTTCGTTATCCTGAACCTTTCTCCGAAAAAAGATTCAGCCGAGAATTAGATCTTGTAAGCTGGCTGAATGATTCCATCATTCAGGATAACTCGTTAACTATCAATATAAAACAGACAACCTGAAGGATGAAACTTATAGATAATCATACTTATCTCTGATAATTATCGGGTGAGCCCTAAAATCAGCAATCACTTTTTATCCGTAAAATGGAGTTATTTAAATAATCCTCAAAACGATTATCAAACTTAAATTGCCCGATATTTATCAATGGCTTCGTCTTTCCATGAAAGTCACTGCCACAAGTCATTATGCCATTCTGTTGCAAAACCAAACCGGCAAAATAATCAATCTGATTGCCAGTATGATAATTATTAAACACTTCCAAACCTTCCGCTCCGTTATTCAGTAGTTCTTCCGCTATATTTTCTTTACCTTTCAAATTCAGTCCCGGATGTGCAACAACAGGTATACCTCCATTATCTTTAATCATTTCTACCGCATCCTTATAACTCATATAATGGATGGGAACAAATGCCGGTTTATCCTGTGCAAAATAATCCAGATAAAAATTGATATAAGGCATATCACTTCTCTCGCCACCTTCCATATAGGGAGTTAATAATGAAGAATAGTATTTTCTGTCTGACAACATGACCTCGGCTATCAGTTCGCCTGTTGGCAACTTTCCATCAGACTTGGCAAACACTGCATCCGCATCTATTATGAATCCCAACTGACGGAGATTATCAATCATTCCGGCAAACGAGTCCATTACTTTAATAGATATGTCAGTCTCCAATTTTATAAAATCCTCTGATTTCCAGTTAATATTATATCCCAATACATGCAGATTGATTCCTTTATAATTGCAATCTATCTCAATACCGGGAATAAAATCATATCCGGACTGTTGTGCATGGCACACTGCTTCATCAATCCCTTTCACTGAGTTGTGATCCGTAATTGAGAAAGTAGAGATGTTTCGATCCGTACATCTATCTATTATTTGACCGACACTGAACTCACCGTCACTACTGTGCTGTGAATGAATATGTAAATCCGTATTAATCATAACTTTCTTCTTAATCGGACAAAGTTATGAATTTAGTTTCTTATATATATGAAAAAGAGGATACTTTTGATGTATCCTCCTTATTATATCTTAGAAATTAAATTGTACTCCTACGCCCAATACTTCCTTAAACTGTACGCAGGTTTTCTTTGTTCCGTCCTTTTGCAATATCTTCACATCATCATCATAAACCAAATTGGTGGTCAGTGTGGTAGAAAACCATTTATTGATACTCATATTCAGTTGTACCTCCCAATTTACATCAATATTCTGAGGTTTACGGGTATAATCCGAATAGAAATCGGCACGGGAATAGATGGTCATATTTTTCAGAAACTCATATTTACCTTCTACTTTCAGATTCGCCCCCCATTCGGACAAAACTTTATCACCCGGAGTTACACCATAGGCGCCTTCGTCGGAAAGACGGTCATTGAGTACGAAAGTACCACGCCAAGAAATAGGAGAGAGCGTTGCATTGAAATATTTATTAGGAATCCAGCTGATACCCGGACCTACGATGAAATAACCCGGAGCCATAAATTCAGAGATGGAAACATCCTTATTGACCGCATAATCATAACCCGGTGAGAACTGGCTTTGGAAATTAAGCAAAGTACTGAAATATAAGTGTTTTGCCAATTCGTATCCATAGTTCGTATTGATATAAATCTTATCGTTACTTTTTTGCGTTCCTTCACCCTTATTCTTATTCAATCCATAGGCAAGCTCTATTCTGCTGTTCCATATATGTTTGCCTTTTTTCAGATTCGCCTGATAAGCCCCCTGTACATCAAAAGCAACAGCATTATTACCTCCGGCAGCCCAATTCGTCAAACTTACCTGAGTGAACTTCACGCCTATATTTCCATCCGTAGTCCAAATTGAATCTTTTGATACTTTCGCATATAAAGAAGAAGAAATCATTAACATAGCAACCATTGCAAATTGTAGTTTCTGTTTCATGGTATTCAATGTATTAGTTAATATTAAAATTATTATTATGTTGATAATATTACAACAAAAAAGCCGATCCTTTTGTTTAAGAATCGGCTTTTGTATTTATATAAAAAGTTTGACTGTTTAAAACTCATATTTGATACCGAGGCTCAAACTGTTCGGATTAAAGTCCAGTCCGGAAATACTGCCTCTTCCGGCACCCGCACCTGCATATTTATCACGATAACCTAAGAAACCGTATCTGGCTTGCAAACTCAATTTCGGAGTTAAACTAACAGCAATACCCGGTTTGATACCTATTTCAAAGCCATTGTCACTATCTGTACCTTTCACTTTATAAGTAGAAAAACCTACGCCACCGTCAAGGAATAAGCGAACGATATTCTTTTCAAAGAAAGTGTAACGGGCATACGGAGCGATAGAGAAAGCATTTGATTTTGCACTGCTAGTCTTACCGTGTGTATAAGCTAATTCTACTGCCACAGCCCAATCATCGTTCAAATTATAGCCGACTTCAGGAGCGAGTTTGAATTGATTAATATCAGCACCAACATTAGCGTTATCATCATGTGTCCATGCCAATGAACCGCCAACATAAACTTGTGCACTTGCAGAAATTGCTGCGAATAGAATCATAAGTGATAGAATAATCTTTTTCATTTTCTTCAAATTTAATTAATACTACAATCACTGAAAAAACTCCGCAAATATAGAAAAGTTTTATTTGTTATACAAAAAAAACAAAAATTATCCGTTCTGTTTACGAACCACCAAGTTCTTAAAAGGCGTAGGGTAGGGCGTTTCAAACTGCATGACTTCCCCCGTCACCGGATGATAAAAGCAGAGTTTGAAAGCATGAAGAGCCAAACGTCCAATGGGGTCAACCTTTTCGTCACCATATTTTTCATCGCCTACCACCGGATGTCCTAAGTCCTGCATATGTACGCGTATTTGATTTTTTCTACCTGTTTCCAGTTTCAGTTCCACCAATGAATATCCGTTGGCACGCTTTATTGTTTTATAATGAGTAATCGCCAGTCTGCCCGTACCATCATCATACGGACTCGAACTTACATAGAGTTTACGGTCAGTAAGCCAGGATTCAATCTTTCCCGCATCTCTTTCCACTTCCCCTGCAACAACTGCCACATAACGCCTGTCGGTCACAATATCATGCCAGTTATCCCTCAATGTATTCTGCGTCTTCTCATCTTTGGCATACATCATTATTCCCGATGTCTCCCTGTCCAGACGATGAACGACAAATACCCGATTATTCCGATGCGAACGTTTTACGTACTCATTCAAAATGTGCTGTGCGGTACGTTCTTTTTGATTTTCTGTACTGACGGAAAGTAATCCTTCTTTCTTCTCGACAACAATCAGATAGGCATCTTCATATATAATTTTCAACATCTGATGACGAAACTCTTTCTTGTTCTTTTCTTTGCTTATCTGCACTTTCATACCCGGCTTCAACTCAAAATTGTATTGAGTCGTAATCTTATTGTCTACTAAGATTAAACGGTTTGTAAGCAATGTCTTTACTTTATTGCGACTGATACCTGCAATCTTCTGTATTAAAAAATCCATTAACTCAGCAGGTTCATATACATTATATGAAGTATATTTTGCTACAGCTCTCGCCGAAGGACGACCGGAACTCTTCTTTTTCTTTTCTGGCATAACTTTTAATTATCTTTTTTCCAATAAAACCACATTCTCAACATGCTGAGTGTGTGGAAACATATCCACCGGCTGCACTGCCGTCAGTCTGTATTTTGCATCCAACAAGGCCAAATCCCTTGCCTGTGTGGCAGGGTTGCAACTAACGTAAACAATACGTTTAGGCTCGGCAAAGAGAATGACATCTATCACATCCTGATGCATACCTGCACGCGGAGGATCGGTGATTATAACATCCGGACGACCGTATTGGTTGATAAAGTCCTGCGTTAATATATCTTTCATATCTCCGGCAAAGAACATGGTATTCTTAATCCCGTTAATCTCTGCATTGACCTTAGCATCTTCAATGGCTTCCGGTACATACTCGATACCGATAACCTGACGAGCTTGTTTGGAGACAAAGTTCGCAATCGTACCCGTTCCGGTATAAAGGTCGTAAACCAGTTCATCCCCGGTAAGTCCGGCAAAATCCCTTGCCACCTTATATAATATATAGGCTTGTTCAGAATTCGTTTGATAAAAAGACTTCGGACCGATTTTGAATTTCAATCCCTCCATCTCTTCAAAGATATGGTCTTGACCTTTAAATACGTTCACTTCCAAATCATTGAATGTATCATTGCATTTGTTATTGACAACATATAATAAAGAAGTTATCTGTGGAAACTCATCGGCAATGAAAGCCAGCATTTGCTTGAATAATTCCATTTCGTTTTCTTCTACTATCTTACAGATAAGAATAACCATCAATTCCCCGGTAGAAGAGGTACGAATGATGATATTGCGGAGCATACCTTCCTGAGAACGAAGATTGAAGAAAGAGTAATTGTGTGCATAAGCATAGTCACGAACCGCATTACGAATTTGGTTGGAAATATCATCCTGTAACCAGCATTTCTCAATGGCAAGCACTTTATCGAATGCTCCCGGGATATGGAATCCTACCGCATTCATCTGCTCATATACCACATCCTCTTTCACTTCCTGTTCAGTCAGCCAACGCTTGTTGGAGAAAGTAAATTCCAGTTTATTCCGGTAAAACTGCGTTTTCTTAGAACCGAGGATAGGAGAAACGTCCGGCATCTCTATCTTTCCGATGCGGGTAAGATTATCTACTACCTGTTTTTGCTTGTATCTTATTTGCTCCTCATAAGGCAGGCATTGCCATTTGCAACCACCACATACGCCATAATGTTGGCAAAACGGGACGGCCCTGACAGGAGAATATTCGTGGAATTTTACCGCAACGGCTTCCGCATAATGGTTTTTCTTTCTCGTAAGTTTCAAATCAACCACGTCACCCGGCACCACATAGGGAACAAATATTACCAAATCATTCACTTTAGCCAGAGCTTTGCCTTCAGCCGCTACATCTGTTATCGTTATTTCTTCCAGTACAGGAAGTTCTTTTCTTTTACGCGCCACTTTACTTAATATAGTTTATTTCGGTGCAAAATTAATCAATTTAGCCGGAATTCTTAACAATATCCTAAATTAAATATTTTGTAATGTCGAAATTGCATTTTTTACTATATATTTCCTCTAAAATGTTTCATGTTTTATAAAATATGCCTAGATTTGCGAATAATAAAATCACATTTTAACTTTAAAACATATACAATGGACAAAAAGAGAGTTTATACCTTTGGTAACGGGCATGCGGAAGGCAAGGCCGACATGAAAAACCTATTGGGCGGTAAAGGCGCCAATCTGGCGGAAATGAATTTAATCGGTGTACCCGTACCTCCCGGATTTACCATCACGACAGACGTTTGTAACGAATACTTTGAAATTGGAAAAGATAAAGTTGTCGAATTACTGAAAGCTGACGTTGAAAAAGCCATCAAACATATTGAAGCATTGATGAACTCTAAGTTCGGTGATGTAGAAAATCCGTTATTGGTTTCTGTTCGTTCCGGTGCGCGTGCATCTATGCCCGGTATGATGGATACGATTCTTAATCTAGGTTTGAATGACGAAGTAGTGGAAGGAATGATTCGCAAGACAGGCAATGCACGTTTTGCATGGGATTCTTACCGTCGTTTCGTACAGATGTATGGTGACGTCGTATTGGGTATGAAGCCTACAAACAAAGACGATATCGACCCGTTCGAGGCTATCATCGAGAAAGTCAAGAAAGAAAAAGGCGTAAAACTGGACAACGAATTGGACGTAGAAGACCTGAAAGAGTTGGTTAAACGCTTCAAAGCTGCTGTCAAGGAACAAACCGGTCAAGATTTCCCGACTTGTGCTTACGAACAACTTTGGGGAGCTATCTGCTCCGTATTCGATTCATGGATGAACGAACGTGCCATCATCTACAGAAAGATGGAAGGTATCCCGGCAGAGTGGGGAACAGCTGTTAACGTTCAGGCAATGGTATTTGGTAATATGGGCGAGACTTCCGCTACCGGAGTATGTTTCTCTCGTGACGCTGCAACAGGTGAAGATTTGTTTAACGGCGAATATCTTATCAATGCACAAGGAGAAGATGTTGTAGCCGGTATCCGTACACCGCAACAAATCACGAAGATCGGTTCTCAGCGTTGGGCTATTCTGGCAGGAGTATCTGAAATAGAACGAGCAGCCAAATATCCTTCTATGGAAGAAGCAATGCCCGAAATCTACAAGGAACTGGATATGCTTCAGACAAAACTGGAAAACCATTACAAAGATATGCAGGATATGGAGTTCACCGTACAGGAAGGCAAGCTTTGGTTCTTGCAGACCCGTAACGGTAAACGTACCGGTGGTGCTATGGTTAAGATTGCAATGGACTTGCTACGTCAGGGAATGGTGGATGAAAAGACTGCAATTCTTCGTGTAGAACCAAATAAGCTGGATGAACTTCTTCACCCTATCTTCAATAAAGAGGCTTTGAAGAAAGCGAAAGTCTTAACACGTGGTCTTCCGGCTTCTCCGGGTGCTGCTGCCGGACAAATCGTATTCTTCGCAGAAGACGCTGCCGAGTGGCGTGCTGCCGGCAAGAGAGTGATAATGGTTCGTATCGAGACTTCTCCGGAAGACTTGGCAGGTATGGCTGCCGCCGAAGGTATCCTGACA
Source organism: Bacteroides sp. OM05-12 (assembly GCF_003438995.1). Taxonomy (GTDB): domain Bacteria; phylum Bacteroidota; class Bacteroidia; order Bacteroidales; family Bacteroidaceae; genus Bacteroides. The sequence continues at coordinate 33,758 of NZ_QSUN01000006.1, read as the reverse complement.
GCTCGTGGAGGTATGACTTCTCACGCAGCCGTTGTTGCCCGCGGTATGGGTAAATGCTGTGTTTCCGGTGCCGGAGCTTTGAATATAGACTATAAGAACCGTACCGTAGAAATAGAAGGTATTGTGCTTAAAGAAGGCGATTTCATTTCTTTGAACGGAAGTACGGGAGAAGTTTACTTAGATAAGGTAGAAACAAAAGCTGCCGAATTGTCCGGTGATTTTGCCGAACTGATGAAGCTGGCAGACAAATATACAAGATTGCAAGTAAGAACGAATGCCGACACTCCGCATGATGCACAAGTTGCACGTGACTTCGGTGCCGTAGGTATCGGTCTTTGCCGTACGGAACATATGTTCTTTGAAGGAGAGAAGATTAAAGCTATGCGTGAAATGATTCTGGCAGAAGATGCAGAAGGCCGCAGCAAAGCATTGGCAAAAATTCTTCCTTATCAGCAAGCCGACTTCAAAGGTATCTTTAAGGCAATGGCCGGTTGTCCGGTAACAGTTCGTTTGCTTGACCCACCTTTGCATGAATTCGTTCCTCACGATTTGAAAGGACAACAGGAAATGGCAGAAGCAATGGGTGTGAGCCTGCATTATATCCAGCAACGTGTAGAATCATTGTGCGAGCACAACCCGATGTTAGGTCACCGTGGTTGCCGCTTGGGAAATACTTACCCGGAAATCACACAGATGCAGACACGTGCTATCTTGGGCGCTGCTCTTGAACTGAAGAAAGAAGGAGTGGAGACACATCCTGAAATCATGGTACCTCTGACCGGTATCCTATATGAGTTCAAGGAACAGGAGAAAGTAATCCGTGAAGAAGCAGAGAAACTGTTTGCAGAATTAGGTGATAGAATCGATTATAAGGTAGGTACGATGATTGAGATTCCTCGTGCAGCACTGACAGCCGACCGTATCGCTTCTTCTGCCGAATTCTTCTCATTCGGAACAAACGACTTGACTCAGATGACCTTCGGTTATTCTCGTGATGACATCGCTTCTTTCTTACCGATTTATTTGGAAAAGAAGATTTTGAAAGTAGACCCATTCCAGGTACTTGACCAAAACGGTGTAGGACAATTAATCCAAATGGCAACAGAGAAAGGTCGCCAAGTTCGTCCGGATTTGAAATGCGGTATTTGTGGCGAGCATGGTGGTGAACCTTCATCCGTGAAGTTCTGTCATCGTGTAGGACTGAACTATGTAAGTTGTTCTCCATTCCGTGTGCCAATCGCAAGACTTGCAGCGGCTCAGGCAGCTATTGAAGAATAATTTGTATCATTATATTTTTTAGGCTGCAACCCTTCATTGATAGGTGGTTGCAGCCTATTTTTATATTAACAACCCAAATACTCTTTATGAAAAAGCTTATCCTCGCAATACTACTGATATTGCTTATACCCGAACCGAGTTCGGCACAAATACCTGAGAACAAACGGCATGAAGTGACCTTTAGTTGGGGCACATTACCGGTTACAGACATATTCAATGCTTACATATTTGTGGGAAATGACTTGATTAATATCTTCTCAAAAGAACGTACGGAGAGTGGTAATATACTGGGAGCATTCAATTTCGGATATAACTATTATGCAAAACCATGGTTGGGAGTAGGAGGTACTTTTACTTACTCGGGATTCCAACAGAAAACCTACGATAAATACGATAATATGTTGCAGAAGGAGCGATATAATTATTATACACTTATGCCTACCGTAAAATTTCTATGGTTTCGTGGTCATGGAAACATCTTGAAGTTTTATTCAAAATTAGGGATAGGAGTGATATTGGCAACAGCTAAAACCAACTCAACCATAAAAAGATCTCAGTGCTTCACGGCATACCAATTATCTCCTATCGGTATGGAGATAGGCAGAACATGGGGCTTTTTTCTGGAATTGGGATGGGGTGAGAATGGCTTTTTACAGACAGGATTGCGCTGTCGGTTTTAGTTGATTGACCAACGTCCTGTCTGTCGAATCGTTTCACCCGGCTCAACCTGTCGTTTAAGCATGGGAAGCCTGTCGTTTCACCATGGTCAAACGAATGACCGACCAAGGCAAAACGATTCAAACGACCTGTCCGTTAAAGACGAATGTACAATTTATTAATTTTACGTTAATATGTTAACATATTAATCGTCATATTAAACCATGTTATAATACAGCGCTTTTCATCCCGATAATTTGCTTATTTACTAGAAATCAGTACCTTTGTTATATGTTTTTCATAGTATTAGATTAAGGTTAACAGAGATTGGCTGCCTGCGACAGGTAGCCTTTTTTTATTTTATGGAAACATTATAGGGTTATATTTGTTATCTATATAACTTATAACAATTAATATAAACCCAATAACACAAAAGATTATGAATCTGCGCAAAAGAATGGAGCATGAAATAAACCTTGCTCAAAAGAGACTCGAAGAAGCACCGGAAAGCACTCCACTAAATATAAAAAAACTTTGGGAACAGGAATTGGTCGATCTGGAAATAGAATTGAATAATCTGGTGGACGACGAGGAAGATAATAACGATTTATAAATTCATTATATTATGGCTAAAATAATAGAAAGAAATGTCCCCATTGCTGAAGAGAATGAAACTCTTTCGGGACAACCGGCAAAGAACATGTTCGAGGATTGGAGTGAAGACATGACAGATAGAGCTGATAATGTTTTTCACGACGATAATGCTCCCATGAGCGAAGCAGAAAGAGAGAAAAGACTAAAAGAAATGGACAAAATTGTCAAAGAAGACATTAAGCACACCAAATCATAAGTCTTTTATAGACACCGTTACAATATATTTCAGGCACGAATTACGCAAATAATTCGTGCCTGAATATTTTTATGATGACAAAGCTATTTTTGAGATATTCCTGTTACTACTACTCTTGTCTTGCCAAACGCCAAATCACCTTTCCGGCTTTATCTGCCAAGACTAATGAATCCGCATTGATTTTAACAATCGTCAATGTGTCCGTACCTTCCAGCGTTTGTCCGTTTCCAATACTTTTATAGTTCATTGTCAGCTCATTATCATCCAAATTCCAGCTCTCATAGAGGAGGGTTGCCATGCCCACAGAGCGTGCCGTACCATCTTGATTTAAAATAAATCCTTGGGCTTCATCCGGTTTTATAGGATTCGGCTCTGTCCAAGTACCTTGTATATAATAATAAGGAGAGTGAACAGTAACAACCAATTCGGCTGCCTGAAGGATTTTCATACCATCGAGCTTCTCCACTTGATAAGTCACCTTCACAGAATCGTCGATAAGTACTCCGTGCACCTTCGCCGGATCTGCATCCATCGTACTGATATTAAGAGTATCACCACTATCGGTAATTATAGTTACATTGTTCATCGAAGCATCCATAACAACCCCATTCACCGTTTTTGATACGGGAGCCTGCTTGCAAGCAACGATACCGAATAAGAACAATGATACAAACAAACCGACTTTTAAAGGCTTTAATCTCATTTTATTTGATTTAAATAAAGTGCCTATTCGTTTACTTTCTTATAGTCGGCCAAGAATTTCTCTAATCCACTATCCGTCAGAGGATGGTTCAACAAACCTTTTATAGCCGCCAGCGGACAGGTTACCACATCTGCGCCCACTTCCGCACATTGCATAATATGTTGGGTATTGCGAATCGATGCTGCCAACACCTTCGTTTTATAGCCATACAAACGATACATATCTACGATTTGAGCAACAAGTCCGACGCCATCACTGCAAATATCATCCAGACGACCGACAAAAGGAGATACATAAGTAGCACCTACCTTAGCTGCCAGCAATGCCTGTCCTGCAGAAAAAACAAGCGTACAATTCGTACGGATACCTTTCTTTGTGAAATATTTAATAGCTTTTATCCCATCCGCAATACAAGGTACTTTTACCACAATATGATCATTCAGTGCAGCAAGTTCTTCGCCCTCACGAATCATGCCTTCATAATCCGTGGAAATTACTTCGGCGCTGACATCACCATGCACAATATTACAAATATCAATATAATGTTTCCGTTGGTTTTCAACTCCCTTAATCCCTTCTTTAGCCATCAGGGAAGGATTTGTCGTTACACCGTCAAGAACACCAAGACTATTCGCTTCTTGGATTTGAGCCAAATTGGCTGTGTCGATAAAGAATTTCATAACATTTTCTTTTAGATTAATAAAAAGGTCATGATGAGAGAATTACCCCGCATCCAGCCCGTAAATATAAACATTTTATTCATATCTAATGTTTTTGGCGGTTATTTCTTTCTTCTTTCAGCAAACGTATATAAATAGACGGAGTCATTCCTGTGATTTCCTTAAAATGCTGTGTGAAACTCCATGAGGACTTATACCCGACACTTTCCGCAATGCTTTGGATAGTCTGATTCGTGTAAATCTCCGCATTCCTCAACAAGTGTTCAGCTTCTTGAATACGATATTTACTGAGTAAGGTACGGAAGTTACAGTCATAAACCTCGTTGATGACTTGTGATATATAAGATGTATTGGAATTAGTCAGGTTAGCCAACTTATCTAAATTAAAATCGGTTTGGCAGAAAGCCTTTGTTTCGTGCAATATGCTGGAGATCTTTTTACTTAATTCATCTTTAACCTGTTCCGGAATAACATTCCGTGAAGGAAACGGGCAGTCTTCTCCGACCGATACAGATTCTTTTGCCGGCAGACTTTGACCTTTCCCTTTTTCCTCCTGCGACAAAAAGTTTTCTTTATACAAGGAAAGTTCTTTATTTTGTTCAAAAAGCTTGCGATAAGTTTGCATCAGCTTTTTTTTCTGGTGATACACATAAAGCAAAAAAGAAATAGCTATCAGCATACCTGAGAAATACAGCCATCCACGACTACGCTGATAGCGTATTTCCTTATCTGCCAATTCATTTTTATGAGTAAGCTGAGCTATTTCCTGATAATTCTTTTTAATCTCATAGGAGAAAAGAGAATTTTTTACTTGAGTAGCCTTTTTTTGATTAAAAAGAGAATCCGACAATTCCCAATACGCCTGTTTATACTCCATGGACCTTTTCAAATTTCCGCGTTGTTTGTAGAATTCGGAAAGATTCAGCAAATTGTTTTTCTGATGGTAAGACAAATGATTTTTACGGGTAAACTCTTCATTCCGTGTCAAATAGTTGAGTACAGAATCAACATTGTTTTTCTTAATATATAGATTTGCAATATAACTATATGCAGAACTGATATTTCCAATGAGATTTCTTTTTATTGCAATGTCTAAAGCAGTTTGGCAATCAGCAATAGCCTGATCGTATTTTCCTTCTTTTTCATGAACTTGGGCAGATATAAATGCTATATAATGACGAAAAGATGCTGTAGTATCCACTTCCGCTTCTTTTCTTAAAAGCATATAATATTTTTGAGCTTTATCCAGTTGATCATTATTGACCAGTTGCATGGTAATATTTATAAGAATCTTCCTATAATCCTCCCAATTACCGATATCCTTTGCTTTTTCTATACCTTTCTTATAACATTGAACTCCCAATTCAGGCTCATTGAAAATGTATAAGATATTACCTATATTATTATAAAATACAGGGATGAGATCTTGGAGATTTTCTTTTTCGGCTATTTGCAACCCTTCCATCCAAAAATTATAAGCAGTTGCATAATCTTCTTGATTGTTATAACTGTTTCCCAGTTCCTTATAAGCCAATGCACAGTATGTTTTATCTTGTTTGCTCATTTTTTCAGAATAAGAACCGGCTAAAACCGTAAAATATTTCATCGCACTGTCCGGCATAGCTATCTGTAAAAAGAGTTCTCCACGTTCGGACAACTCTTGCGGAGATAGCTTCATCAAATCCGGATATGATATTTCAGCATTTACTTCCAAACAGAAAATAATAGAAATCAAGAATAAATAACATGAAAATCTTTTTTCTTTTAATGCTTTCATTGTATTCAGTTTGAAGCAAAAATAGTAAAAAACTTAAAACATTGTTTTGAAATAGCCAATAAAACCACAAAAGAGGGTGCAATCTCCCCAATTTTATCAATCTGGGGAATCTTCATTTGTTTTCTTATAACAAGAAACATACATTTGCCAATGTAATAACCCACTAAAAAAATGTATTTATGAAAAAAAACTATGCAACAATTTTCGCAGTATTAGCCTTTAGTCTATGTTCATTGGCAATACAAGCACAGAGTTCTGACGGAATATTAAAAGATACTCCGGAGTTTTTTATGATGCAAACAGGTGCTATACCTTATTGGTCATCTCCAAACGGACGTTTCCTATGGTTTTCCGATCAGGGCAAAGTAACCATCTATGACAGAATAAAAGACCAAACCTGGGAATACGGAGATGGGGAAACTGAAATTTACTTAATCGCCAAAATTAACAACGATGGTTTAGGAGGAGGTTCCTATCAAGGGGAGGCTGCATACTGGACACCTGAAAAAGGCTGGAATCTTCTTCCCGGCAGCAAAGACGGGGTTCATAAGGGTGCCAGCGTTTATAACATATCTAGTGACGGGAAAATGATAGTAGGAAGACAAGAAAATCATGCAGTGGGAAAAGTAACCTTTGCAGATGAAGCCGCACGTGTTCCGATCGTATGGAAACAGAAATCCGACGGAACATGGGACGAATATGATGTGCTACCTGCATATAACGAAGACCAGGGCGGACGTATTCCGCAAGCTTTTGATGTATTACTTATTTCCGAAGATAATTCCGTTCTTTCCGGTCGTTATATCGACAATTCAGGATACTATTCTTTTCCCATCGTTTATACACGCAACGATAAGGGAGAATACGATTTAAAAATTTGCGGAGAAGAGTGGATGATAAATAAAGATGCAAAAAAGCCAGTATACCCACGCAATATGCCAACAGAACCGGATGTAACGACTTTCATGAACGATAAAGAATTGGAGGCTTATCAAAAAGATCTGAAAGCATTTGACGATTCGGTCAGTGCATATATAAAGGATTTAACTTTACCTTACCCGAAATATGACCCTAAAAAACATTATCAGGATTATTTTGATACGGAAACGGAAGAAGGTGTTACCCGATGGAACAACTATGCAGCAGCTTATCAAGAGTACGGTGATAAAGCAAAAGTATATAATGATTCGCTTAAAACGTATAATAAGGATGAAGAAGCTTACTTCAAACAAGACCGCAAATTCAGTATAGGCGCAGTAAATTATATCCGAATGAGCGACAACGGACGTTATGTAGCTGTTAATGCCGGCTTGCTGAAATCCGGAACATCACTTGCTGATATAAAAATGTATGCCCAACCCGGATTATTTGACCTAAAAACCGGAGAATTCACTTTTCCTGTTATTGAAGATGTGGAGGCAGATTATAGAATCAATTCAGTTCTGAATGACGGTTCTTTACTGTATAAGCCTGACGGTAAATATATCGACTTTATATTGCCTAAAGGAGCGACATCACATATTCCATTGGAAGATTACATACAGGAAAAGTGCCAAGAGGCTTATGAAGACCTTAGTACAATGAATATTAATGATAAGTATGATTTGGGCTATGTACAATGCGACGGTAAAGGAGAAAAATTCTATTCGTTCGCTTATAATACCGAAATAAAAGGTTATTTATACTGGTGCATGGATCTATCATTATATGCAAGCGTTTCCATCAATGAAAATTCGGAAGAGCAAGTTAAATTACAAGTATCTGATGGTGCTTTGAATATCAGAGGAATCGAAACAGGGCAAGTAGCATTATACAATTTATCCGGTCAGTTAGTATTAAATACTTCTTTGGAAGGTAATCCAATACCTTTAAACGGATTGAGTAAAGGCGTATATATTGTGAAAATTAATAATGATAAGAATACATATATAGAGAAAATCCTTGTTTCAGGCATTTAAATATCATATTAAAATTACCAAGTTCTATGGTTTGATCTATAGATAAGAGCATAAAAATTTCTTTAGCCAGTTGTAATTAGCACCAAACGATATGCTTATGAACAAAACTCATTTCTCTTTGTTTGAAGTACATATTATAAACAGAACGTTTAATTCTAAACTTTACAACTATGGCTAAAGAAAGTGTGAAAATTCTAAGAGGTAAAATCGACGTAGACAATCTATTATCACAGCTTAATGCTGCTTTATCAGAAGAGTGGTTGGCTTATTATCAATATTGGGTAGGAGCACAGGTAGTGGAAGGTATATTGCGTCCGGGAGTACAGTCCGAACTTGAGGAACATGCAGAAGAAGAAAAACACCATGCCGATTTAATCGCAAAGCGTATTATTGAATTGGAAGGTGTTCCCGTATTAGATCCAATGAAATGGTTTGAACTTGCCCGTTGCAAATATCTTGCACCGACAGACTTCGATACGATAAATATTCTGCATCAGAATATTGCTTCCGAACGTTGCGCTATCATGCGTTACCAAGAAATCGCCAACTATACCAACGGTATCGACTTTACCACTTGTGATATGGCTAAACATATCCTTGCAGAAGAAGAAGATCATGAACAGGATTTGCAGGATTATCTAAACGACATTGCACGTATGAAACAGGATCTTCTTGAAAAATAAGATTATTTTCGTTTATTCGTAAAGTAAAAAGCCATGGCTATATATCAGCCACGGCTTTTTTATTAATCAGAAGGATAAGAACTATTCAATAATCACTTTACTGATTTCTTCCGTTCCATCATCATACAAGCTCTTTACAATATAAATACCTTTAGACGGTTTGGATATGAGCATACCGCTTACAGTATAATAAGTACGACTTATACATTCCTTCATTCCCATCGTTTCATCAATAGAATTTGCTTTAGTGACATTAACGGAATAAGTCTTTGTCAAATCGTCCGCTGTAACTGTAAGAGTACCTTTACCTACTTTCACCGGTATTACATCATTACCCTCGATAACAAAATGTTCTGAAGCAGTCCAAGTAATACCGGAAGGAGTACCAATCTGGAAATCAGCTGTTACATTATCGAATGTATCTTGTCCATCAAAAACGACCGTAGTTGCATAGAAATTGGCAATCTTATTATCCGTAAAGTTTTTCAGGACAGGGTAGGTAGCCGTTGCATAAACATAATCATCTCCCATACCGGCTTTTGTCATTTCCGCAGTTGTCAATCCCGTACCAATAGAATCCACCGGATAAACAGGATTAACCGACTTGTCAAAATAGACATTCTTTGACTCGATTACAATGCCTTCACTATACGGCATAATGATATTACCTATTTTAGTAGTAGCTGTTGTAACTATCTTACCGCCATTATAACAGTTTGTCATCTTTAATCCATCCAATAAAGCGACACCAATAAATCCGCCGACAAAATCAGGGGCAGTCAAAGTTCCCATATTATAACAGTTCGTTAATTCCGGGTTTCCATATCCCCAGAATCCTCCTACATTCGGGAATCTGCTACCATCACTACCTCCATTGGAAGTAACATTACCTACATTGAAACTGTTAGTAACCGTACCGGAACCGATACCGCTAAATCCTCCTACACCGTAACCATCGGAAGTTACATCACCGGCATTCCAACAATTATTTGCAGGACTGGAACATCCACCACTAAATCCACCGACGAAATTACCTGTAGCTGAAACCGTACCTAAATTATAACAGCTTTCCACCTTAGCACCAGAGGTAATAGTTCCTACTACACCTGCTACATAGGTTCCATTACTGCACGTCACATTTCCTTTATTATAGCAATTAATCAGATTCGTTTCATAATCCGTTGCGCCTCCAAGACTTGCCGCTATACCACCGGCATTAGCTTTAGTAGAAGTTATATTACCTGTATTATAACAATTTTGTATATCATTGCCACCTTGTACCTTACCGGCAATTCCACCGATAGTTCCTCCACCGGAAATATCGCCCGTATTATAACAATTATCAATCAAAGTTTTCACTTTACTTGCTGTAGTAGCAATAATACCGCCTACAGTTCCTGATGTTCCGGATATCTCTGCTGTATTGTAACAATTCATAATCGTACAGCCATCGGCATGACTGGCTACAATACCTGCCATATAAGTAACACCGCTTACTTTTCCGGTATTATAACTATTCTGCACCGTACCTTTACTAAGAGCAGCAATTCCGGCTCCATAATTCTTGGTCGGAGCAATTTCTCCACTATTGAAACATCCGTCTACAACAGCGCCAGCACTAAGACTACCAACGATACCTGCCGCATAATCACTCTTGGTAACAATCTTTCCGTAGTTTGAAGAGTTCTTAATCGTTGCTCCTTCATAAGCGATAGAAGCTATACCTGCCGCATAAGTAGAATTGGAAGTTTCTATATCTGCTTTATTAATACAATTATCAATCGTACCATATAAACGTCCCACTAATCCGGCAGCATAGCTATAAACTTTAATAAAGCCACTTTCAAAAGTAAGATTGCTGATTGTTCCACTCTCACCCACAGTACCAAACAAACCGATATATTTGCTGGAAGAGGTGGTCTTTTCATAATTTACATTAGAAATCTTCTTTCCGTTACCATTAAAGTATCCTTGGAATTTGATACTACCGGTAGCTGACACCGGCACATATTCCTTATCTGTATAATCCAGATCATTGACCAACAAGAAATGACTTCCGCTATATTCCATCTTAGACTTTTCGATAAAGTTAGCAAGTTTGGTCATATCCTCTGTCGTCTCAATGAGGAATGGACTTTTCTCTGTACCCGTACCTTTCAATATTTCCGGTATAGCCATAATAGGATATGCCTTTTGATAATTATCATATACTGCGACCAAAGTATCATAAGCTACTGTTTCGTCCGTAGGAATAGTCACCATGAGCTTACGTCCGGAAATCTGGAAATTCTTATTCTGCTTCAATGTCCATGTCAAGGAAGAACGATTGGAAAGTGTAGCTTCCGTTTTGACAGCGGAACGTGATTCTTCATCTGCAAAAGCAACGTAAATATTACGTGCAGCAATCGCAGCTTCTTCATTGGCAAATAATTTCAAGACAGGATATCCGTTAGCAACAAAAGACCAGACATCATCAGACAAATTGGTTAATACTGTACCTTTGGTCAGTTCTTTCGTCGTTAATCCGTTAATACCACTTACTTTAGCATTATTAGCGCCACCGGATGTGTTGATCTGTGCGTCATAATAATTGTCTGCAATAACGTTCTTACCGGCTAAATTACCAATGATACCGCCTTTGGTAATCTCATCACTAAGACAATCCACTAAAGCCGTATTCACGCACGATGTCACATTACCTGCTTCTTTTGCATTCGAGTTTCCTCCGACAATACCACCTACATTTTTATAGGAAGCAACATATCCGTTATTAGAAGAACTATTGATTGTCCCGTAATTCAACCCTACAATACCTCCGGCAGTACTTTGAGTTCCTTTCTTTTTATATGCATTAAAGAAATCGGCAAGAACTTCTCCGTCATTTTGTGAGAATTCAATGGTACCTATATTATATCCTACAATACCACCGGCACCGGTTTCTCCCGCTAGAATCTTACCTGCATTATAACAATTACTGATAACAGCAGTCTCACCCGTCATTCCGGCTATACCGGCAATATAACCACTAACCGCATTTACATCAGAATAGTTAAAACAGTTCTCAATACGTCCTTCAGTATATCCTGCAATCGGTCCTCCATAAGCCCAAAAAGTGAAATCACAATCATCTGCCACAACTATATTCTTGATAACACTAGTTTGCGTGCACAGCCCGAATAATCCCGGATACAAATAAGCACCGGTTGTAATGGCCGTGCCTTTATCATCAAATCCGGTTGCAACAATTTTCAATTTATGAATAGCATATCCGTCTCCATCAAATATACCTGCAAATGCATACGAACTGTTTCCATTTGCTGCAACTCCTGAAAAGTCCTCACCATATCCGAAATCAATGTCATTCGTCATCTTAAAATAATCTCCTTCATGAGGCTGACCGTGTACCGTAGTTGCTTTATTCAGATTTATAAAATCTTCTTTTGATTTTATCAGATAAGGCGATTCTTCCGTTCCTTCACCGTCAAACATCTTAGCTACGAGAGCTAAAGAATAGAACTTGAAACTTTTTTGATCCGGTGTGAAAGCACAAAGCAATTCTGTGGAATATATATTCTTTAAAGTAACATCACTTCCGCTAATAGAAAGGCCATCATCACTATCCACAAAATTCTTATTAAAGAATACTTTCCAAATTATATTATTAGCAGTGCTGACTTTAAAGTTTTTCTTCACTTTCTTAATCGTTTCATTTCCGTTGAGCGTCATAGCGGCAGCGGATAAATAAGCGGCATCCACATTGTCTATCCCTTTCAGGCGTGGATAGAGTCCTTTAGTAAAGGTCCAAATACTTGAATCAAATCCGGAAAGACCATTTTCACCGGTCATATCAACCGTAGACATTTCTCCGATTTTAGCACTAAGTCCTGTTACCTGTTTATCAAAATAAGCATTTTGAAGAATATCTTCCGAATAAATTTCTCCATACAAAGCTTTCTGTCCATTCATGGATGCAGAATTTACCATACCGGAATTATAGATATTCTTAATGACAGTCGGATCAGGTTCTCCACCACCCATATCTACACCTTTCATTATATATCCGATAACACCACCAACCCATAGGCCATTATTGCTATTTACTACAGTACCTGCATTGTAGCAATCCGTAACCGTTAACTCTAATGTAAAACCGATAACACCACCGGCAGAACCGTGCACCTCTTCAGATGTCATGGTACTAACCGAACCAACATTGAAACAACGGGTTACTTTTCCTTTCAATGCTTCTCCTACAACGCCACCGATATAACCATATCCGTATGTATCAGAGACACTCCCGACAAAATAACAATCTGCTGTCTGGCAATCTGTTCTATTACCGGCCACTTGAGAACCAACTACACCTCCCGTAGCTCTATTCATACTTGAGATATATCCGTCCATCGTAACACTTGCATTCGCCCAACATTTTAGAACCTGCCCGTAATTTGCTCCCGCAACGCCACCGGTATCACCAAATCCGGAAATTGATCCGCTGAATGAAGAATTCTTCAGAATACCATAAACATAACCGGCTACACCACCGGCAATTACATTTTTAACAGCAATTTTACCTTCTACAGTACAATTTTCCAAATTTCCAATACACTTTCCTACAATACCACCAATATAACTACCACTGGCAACGTAGTTTATACCTTTCATATTTAGGTTCTTAATTGTTCCGGCAGCATCAAGTACACCGAATAATCCAACAAAATTATCACCTCCTGTCTCCAATTCCAAATTGGAGATGGTCTTACCGTTTCCATCAAAAGTTCCGGCAAAGGCATGCGATTCGGAATCACCTATCGTACGGAAACGGGAAGTCATCGTAGATATATCCAAATCATTCATTAATTTGAAATACTTTCCTTTATAATTCGTCCCTTTATTGACTTGCTGAGATAACATTTGCAGATTTTCCACCGTTTTAATCTGATAAGGTGCACTGGCAGTTCCACTTCCTTCAAAATCAACAGTCAATTCTTTAGGATAGCGAATAGTAATAGAAGTAGTTATCGAAGTGGATAATACTTGCATTGCACAAAGAGAACTCTGTATCCGGTTAAAAACGCCCCAACTTCCTAGCGTTAAGGAATTTGCTGTACCGGTTCCCTGAATAGGACCTTCAATTAACCCGGAAGTACTCCAATCAGCCGCACTGCAATAAAAATCACCATAAGTACCATTAGTAAATATGTATTGCGGAGATATTGAAAGTGATTTATCAGCATTCAATGTCACATTAACCGCCCTTCCGTTATTCGCAAAATTAATGATAGACAATTCATTATCATATTTTTGCTCAATCAATGCACCATACTTTTCTGTTTCTTTAGGCAAAACATTAGATATAACAGCATTCGTAAGAACCAATTCCGTCTTATCCATTGCATCAAAACAACTTCCGGCATACTTCCCTTCTGCAACAAATACTCCCCATGAAGCAAGTGTCACAACTCCATTTGCATCAATAATACCTGTTATCGGATCAGTAGTACTATATTTCATTGTATTCAGATCCACTGGATAAATAAAAACAGGACCGTAAGTTTGATGATTGGTTATCATCTGAGGAGCTATACTGATTGTATTTGCACCAGCATCAATTGTTGCTGTTATTTCACTGTTCATTCCCCAGAAATTCAATATTTTCAGCGTTGTATCATCTACTTTGGAAATAGCAATACAAGTGTAACTAACTTCATCCGGAGTATAATGACTATAATCCTTTTGGATATATACACCACTCATATCGGCAACAGCTTTTTTAATCACATTCTTTTTATTATTTTGCTGCTTCACAAAAGATTGTTCAGTATTCAGTATCCAATTCCCTTTCTTTAATGACAACTCTTTCTTCTTGACGAACTCGACTTTCGTATCCGAAGAAATTGTTGGTTGTTGAGGTAGGTTAGGTGAAGGCTGCTGGCCTTGTTGCATCTCTCCAGGCTTTAAAGCCAATTTAGGATTCGTCACCAGCTTTTCAAGCGAAATGTTCTGTGCATTACTATTCCATGATAGTGCACATAAGCAGAACAAATACAAAAAAAATGTAGTTCTCCGCATAGTGATAAGGTTTTAAACGTCTATTGCTTTCCCTTCAGAAATCAATAAGAGCTATTAAGGATTCTTTGATAATTATTTTAATTCTATACTTGATAACAAGAATCCTATTTATTATCAAATCAGAATATAAATTCCTTAGTACAATATTGAATAATAAACATTTAATAAATTTGAGTGACGATTTATAATAACTTATGTATAATTTCAAATATATAGGATTAATAGTATTTGTAAATATTTTATATTTTATTTTTAATATTATTTAATTATAGAATTGCATATCTGCATTTTTATACAAAAAAAGGATGACCGATTAGGGACATCCTTTTAATAGAACTAAAAATATCTTTTTAATCCGCCATTTCTTTCAATTTAATAAAATGCTGTACAATGCGATGGTAATCCTGATCTTTGCAATCATCAAACTTATTCCATAAATCACCTAAAATAACAGCACCACCAAAACCATAATCCTTTATCTGTAGTATATTATCGGGATTAATGCCTCCTAATGCCATTACATTTTTATCTATTATTCCTTCCTTAGCAGCTTGTCGAAGTTCTTCGGGGGTATATGCGGAGTTATAATCTTTCTTAGAAATACTATCGAATATCGGACTCATAAAAACGTAATCATAATAACGCTTTTTCGCTTTTACTTCTTCTATGGAATGACAAGAGCAACTTACATGACCGGAAAAACCTTTGGGCTCTTGCGAATTTCGTGCATTGAGATGGATTCCCATCAAACCAAACTCTTCCTTCAAATAGAAATGTTCATGCGTAACAATATATCGATGATATTTTTCCGGAATCAACGTTAACAAACGCTCTGAATACATAGCGGCTGTCTCTGGTTTCCTTAAATGAAGAATATCCAGACCTTCTTCAAACAAGGCTGTGATAATCTTATCTTCCTCAATGAAGAACGTTGGTTTGGTTATTACGATTAGTTTCATGATCTATTGAATATGTGATTGCAGAGCAAAGTTAATGATTAACATCTATGCTACAAAGGTTTTACAACAAAATTATATTCGTTTGCATTGTACGTAAATCGATTGTCCACAATTTACCAGCCAAGACATCACCAAAACCGCAAATAACCTTTATTGCTTCATTCGCTTCTACACTGCCTACCACGGCGGGAGTTACTCCTAATACTCCTTTTGACGGGACTGGCATTTCCGTCATTTCTTTTTCATCGGGATAAAGCGTCCGGTAATTCGTACTCCCTTGATAATTGAATACGGAAACTTGCCCTTCAAAACCACCTATTGCTCCGTAAACATACACTTTACCCAGTTCAAGGCAACAGTCATTTATCAAATAACGGGTGGCAAAATTATCGCATCCGTCTATCACAATATCATATTGACCGATTAATTCTTTCGCATTTTCTTCTGTCAAACGGGTTGAGTAGGGGATTACTTTAACATCTCCGTTTAGTGCAGCCAACCGTTTTGCTGCACATTCTGCTTTCTTCATACCCAGTTCCGATTCCGAATAAAGTACCTGTCTCTGAAGATTGGTAATACTAACCACATCATCATCCACCAGTCCGATAGTACCCACACCTGCGCCTGTCAAGTACAAGGAAATGGGAGAGCCTAATCCACCGACGCCGACTATCAAGATTTTATTTTGGGCAAGTTTACGCTGTCCTTCTTCACCTATTTCCGGAAGAATAAGTTGTCTGTCATAACGCATATCACACTGCTTTTACATGATCAAAGGATTCATCCCAATCTTTCCAAACCGGTTCTCGTCCTAAAGACTTCAATACAGCTGCTATCTCTTTTGCCGTACGCTCATCACTTACGTGGAATTGTTCCAAAGTCTGCGGATAGCTATAATATCCTCCCGGTTCCGTTTTACTTTCTGCACTCATGGTAGTCACTCCAAGCGTAGCCATATGATCCCGAATCTTTGCCGGTTCACGGGTTGAATAAGAGATATCCACATCATGGTCAAAGATACGCATGGCAAAAGTCACCTGTGCCAATTGCTTATCATTCATAATCACATTCGGCTGGAACCCACCATTTTCAGACGGGCGCATACGAGGAAAGTTCACGCTATATTTGGTTTTCCAATAACGCTTCTGAAGATAG
Organism: Bacteroides sp. OM05-12; assembly: GCF_003438995.1. Classification (GTDB taxonomy): domain Bacteria; phylum Bacteroidota; class Bacteroidia; order Bacteroidales; family Bacteroidaceae; genus Bacteroides. The sequence goes on along the minus strand of NZ_QSUN01000006.1, from coordinate 16,986 downwards.
CGTAGATGATAAGCCATCATCGTAATATCCGTACGCCAATCCTTTTCTAACCCGATAAGCACTCCCATACCGATAGAATGTACTCCCGCCATCCCCATACGGTCAAAACCGTTTACACGCCAATCAAACTTAGACTTCATTCCGCGAGGATGATAAATATTATAATTCGCTTTGTGATAAGTCTCTTGAAAACAGATAACACCATTCAGACCGTGATGCGTAAGTTCCTCATACTCTTCTACATCAAGAGGCATAACCTCTATTTTAAGATTAGAAAAATAAGGTTTTGCCAAGTCAAGCGCACGAGCAATATACGGTACTCCGGCTTTGGCAGGATTTTCACCCGTCACCAACAACAGATTCTCAAACGGAGCCAGTTTCTTGATTGCCTTATATTCATTGACAATCTCTTCCTCGGTCAAGATAGTACGCTTCATCGGATTGCTGATATGAAATCCGCAATATACGCAAGAGTTAGTACAAGAATTTGTTATATACAAAGGGATGAACATCGACATGGTTTTTCCGAAACGTTCCAACGTATATTTACGGCTTAATTGCGCCATCGTCTCCAGATAGGGTTCGGCAGCAGGAGAGAGCAATGCCATAAAATCATCCACATCGCAACGTGACTTTCCGAGCGCACGTCGCACATCGGCATCAGTCTTGGAGTAGATGGCTTTGGTCGTCTCCTCCCAATTTATTTTTTCAAGTTCTTCTGAAAACATTGTATTTGCTATTTTAAAGTTCTGATAAACTATTATTTCTCCCTTTTCTTATCTTTTTAAGAATCGTTCTTCGTGTGCACTGTACGGCCGTAGAAAGATATTCCGGTTCCGCATTCTCCAAATAAGCCTGAAGTTCACCCATTAATTCTGGTTCTTTCAGACATAGGGAATATGCCAACTTCATACAAACCGCCTGCACGGCAACACTTTCATTAGGAGATAACATCGCTGAAAGACAAAAGTCCAGAAACATCACAGAAATGGGTTCGTACACGGGAAGCAGATAAACCATATTTAATAACAGGCGTTTTTGACCGTCATGCATACACCGCACTGCCCGTTCCATCAACTCTTCGCGTTTGGGCAAAAAGAATTCAGGATACTTCAGGCATAGCTTTTCACATGCCCAAGCAGCTCTCCATGAAATCTTTGAGTCTTCATCATCCAATAAAGAATAGAGTTCGGAAAAGCGGGCAGGTGTTTCTTCCACCTGCCTCACAATACCGTCTACCATCTGCCTGCCCAGTTTTCCTGATAATGTTTCTTTAAAACTTCCGGCTTCCATTTTATTTATTTTCCACGTCTTTCAAATCACGGCTCAATTTCATTGCACAGAAATTAGGTCCGCACATGGTACAATACTCGCCGTCTGTGTGACGTCCTTCCTGGAAGAATTCCAAAGCACGGTCCGGATCCAGACTCAAATGGAACTGATCACGCCAACGGAATTCATAGCGTGCCTTGCTCAATGCATTATCACGCACCTGCGCGCCCGGATGACCTTTTGCCAAATCCGCAGCGTGAGCAGCAATTTTGTAAGTAATCACTCCCGTGCGCACATCTTCCTTATTAGGCAATCCCAAATGTTCTTTCGGAGTAACATAACAAAGCATAGCAGTACCCAGCCAACCTATTTGAGCCGCACCGATAGCCGATGTGATATGATCGTATGCCGGAGCAATATCCGTCACTAACGGACCGAGCGTATAGAAAGGCGCATTATGGCAATGAGAAATCTGACGTTCCATATTCTCTTTAATCTTATGCAAAGGCACATGACCCGGCCCCTCTATGAATGCCTGTACATTCTTATCCCACGCACGAACAACCAATTCTCCCATCGTATCCAATTCTGCAAACTGGGCTTCGTCATTGGCATCGGCAATACATCCCGGGCGAAGTCCGTCACCCAAAGAAATAGCGACATCATACTGAGCGAGAATATCACAAATATCATCAAAATGCTCATAAAGAAAACTTTCCTGGTTATGAATCAAGCACCATTTACTCATAATGCTACCGCCCCGGCTCACAATACCGCACAGACGTTTATCAGCCAAATGTACATTGTGTCGACGTATCCCGGCATGAATCGTAAAGTAATCCACCCCTTGTTCACATTGCTCAATCAAGGTATCTTTATAAATCTCCCAACTAAGGTCTTCCACCTTGCCGTTTACTTTCTCCAATGCCTGATAGATAGGTACAGTACCTACCGGAACAGGACAATTACGTACAATCCATTCACGGGTTTCATGGATATTATCTCCCGTAGATAAATCCATCAACGTATCACCTCCCCATTGGCAGCTCCATACAGCCTTATCCACCTCTTCTTCAATCGTGGAAGTTGTGGCAGAGTTCCCTATATTTGTATTAATCTTCACTAAGAAATTACGTCCGATAATCATCGGTTCACTCTCCGGATGATTGATATTGGCAGGAAGAACAGCACGTCCGGCAGCAATCTCGTCACGTACAAACTCGGGAGTAATATGCGTATCGATACCCAATTCTTTACAATTCATATTCTCACGGATAGCCACATATTCCATTTCAGGAGTTACAACACCCGCTTTGGCATACGCCATTTGTGTAATCGCTTTTCCCGATTTAGCCCGATAAGGCAATGCAATATGCTCAAAACGCAAATGATCCAAACTCTTGTCATCTCTGCGCATCTTACCATATTCGGAAGTAATAGAAGGCAATTGCTCCACATCTCCACGACCTGTAATCCAGCTTTCACGCATATGCGGCAAGCCTTTCTTCAAATCAATCTTCACGTCCGGGTCACTGAACGGACCACTTGTATCATATATATAAACAGGAGCATTGGGGGTAGTTATCTTTTCACCGTTTACCGTAGTCACGGTAGGAGTAAGGTTCACTTTTTGCATGCCTACCTTTATAAAAGGAAACATTGTACCTTGTATATATGCCTTTTCCCGATGTGCGTAAGGCTTATCTTTTTTGTTATCTTCCATAATTGTTTTTATTTAGTCAAGGAATGAAGTTAAAGGAGAAGAAGCGGAAGCAGTGAAGCCCACTGATCCCAAACCGGCTTCATAAGCCATTCGTCCGGATTCTACCGCCAATTTAAAGGCTTTTGCCATCTCTACCGGATTTCCGGCCACAGCAATCGCCGTATTTACCAACACTGCGGATGCGCCCAGTTCCATTGCTTCTGCGGCGTGACTCGGAGCACCGATACCGGCATCCACTACAACAGGTACATTTGCTTGTTCTATTATAATACGCAGAAAGTCCCTCGTTTGCAAACCTTTATTTGTTCCGATAGGAGCACCCAAAGGCATTACTGTGGCAGCTCCGGCTTCCTCCAAACGTTTACACAGCGTAGGATCCGCCTGGCAATAAGGCAATACCACAAATCCCAACTTCACCAACTGCTCAGTCGCTTTCAGTGTTTCAATCGAATCGGGTAGGAGGTAACGGGGATCCGGATGAATCTCCAGTTTCAACCAATTTGTACCAAAAGCCTCGCGTGCCATCTGAGCGGCAAAAACAGCCTCTTCCGCATCGCGAACGCCCGAAGTATTCGGTAAAAGCCGGATATTCGGATGAACGATATGCTTCAACATATCATCTTCTTTATCATCCAAATCGACACGTTTCATGGCTACAGTCACCATTTCACAGCCGGATGCAAGAATAGAATCTTCCATCAGCTGATTGGAACTGAATTTTCCCGTTCCAAGGAATAGGCGGGAGTTAAATTCCTTTCCCGCAATAATCAATTTCTCCATATTCGTATATTCTACTTCTTATTATATTTTTCGTCTTTAAAATATTCCATCTGCCAATCCGATTCCACTCCCAACTGTCGGGTCATCTCTACCAATTCCCTCATTTCCCGAACCGGATCATCCGCTCTCAGCACCGTTCCGGATAGAGCGATACCAACCACTCCCGTTTCCGCAATAACCGGAATATCTTCTTTCGTAATACCTCCGATGGCGACTAACGGCATCGCTATATTCTCCGCTTTCAGTCGGGAAATAATATTCCTATATCCCTCCAAACCAAGTATCGGACTTAGATTCTTCTTCGTAGTCGTATATCTGAAAGGACCGCATCCCACATAGTTAGCTCCGGCTTCATAATGCATTTTCACATCCTCGAAAGTATTTGCCGTACCTCCGATAATGAAATTATTCCCCAATATACGACGGGCTTCTGCCACCGGCATATCCATCTTTCCTAAATGCACCCCGTCGACATGCAGTCGTTTCACCAACTCCACATGGTCATCAATGATAAACACCGCATGATATTCCCGGCATAATGCCCGTACCTTTACCGCTTCCTGTTCCAATTCTTCCGAAGAAGCATCTTTCATTCGCAATTGTATCCAGCGGCAACCACCTTCCAGTGCCATCCGTGCCGAATCATAATACGAATATCTATCCGTGAAATGTGTAATAAACTGTAAATCCATTTAGATTTATCCTCCGCAAGCTGCTTTAATAATTACTATGTTATCGTTCTCTTTCAAGACAAAACCATCCCATTCCGTACGGGAAACCATACGGTTGTTTACAGCGATAGCAATCCCTTTTTCCGGCAATTGCAACGATTGTGCCAACGTGGAAACAGAAGTGTCGGAAGTAACTTCCTGTTCTTTGTTATTTACCAATACTTTCATAGCATTTTATGTTCATAAATAAAATAAGTAATGTGTAAATACAAAGAGCTGCGGATGCAGGAAAAGAAAAGAGTAACAATCCCTTCGGCAGTACTAACTGCATCAGGTTCTCAGGGTATAATCTCAGCCCACCGGGGCACCCCTTTGTTTTACAGCAGACAAAAGTAAAAATAAAGTTTGAGATACGAGCACCTTTTCCCGATTATTTATGATAAATATGAAATATAGATGAAATACACTGAAATATTCTTTGACAAGATTAGTCCTACCTCTATATAAGAGGTTGTACTCACAGAGGTATGGACAGAGTACTAAAACGCCGCAAAGATAAGCTAAAACAATAATATAAAGCAATTTTTATAGCAGTTAATTTCTTGCATTTAACTGCTTATTTTGACATTTTTTTGATGAAGAGTTATAAGTATCGAGCTTGAGATGTTACATAATATACAGAAAGACAATCATGTAGGGGTGTTATTCTACCTCTTATATAGAGGTAGGACAAAAAGGCTATTTCCTTTTGGGCATTTCTTATTGACTCACAGACACATAACACTGTAGAGAGTCAGGAAGGTTTATCCCTAAGAGAAACGCTTATTAAAGTAAAAAATAATATTTTACCTAATAAATGAGATGGAAGAGCCAGACGAGAAAGAGCAAAAAGAAACGCGCGTATGGTATGCCGTCCGCACTTTCTATTGCAAAGAAAAGTTTGTAGCCGATTTCTTTACCCAAAAAGGACTAAATTCTTTCATCCCCATGCGTTATGAAGAGCGCATCACACCTGATGGTAAAAAACATCGGGTTCAGATACCCGCAGTTCATAATCTGTTATTTCTGGAAAAGACACAGAGTGAAAAACAAATTAGCAAAGCAACGAGTGATTGCCCTGTGCCTATCTTTTTTATCCGTAATCGTGATACACAAAGTTATTATGAGATACGTGATAAAGAAATGATCGAATTTCGCGCCATCTGTGATCCCAATTACGAAGGCACACTCTATGTAGATGCTGCTATGGCGGAAGCTAAAAAAGGTCAGAGAGTTCGCGTCACACATGGTCCTTTCAAAGGTTTGGAAGGGAAGTTAGTCCGTTACAAAAATCGCTTTTACGTGGTCATTACCATTGTCACACTGGGAGTTATGATACACATCCCTAAATGGTACTGCACCAAAATAGAATAATTCAAAACATACATGGATACCTTACAGGTACAGGTCGAGAAACTGCAACGCTTAGCACGTCAGCAGCTTTTCCTCGACTATATTGACGAACCTGTTTATGCCGATGACATTAGCCGTGTGAATACGGAAATCCGTCATTTGGTTGATGCACTTTTTCCCGTCAGAGGAAAAGATGCAGAGCAGGAGGCTGCCCTATGCCTATCCCTCTTAATGGGTTATAACGCCGTCATATATGGTCAGGATGACGATAAAAAGAAACAAATCATCTTGGATCGTATCTTTCGGATACTAAACCAATTGTCTCCATCCTTATTGAAATGCCAACTCCTTATCTATTGTTACGGAGAAGTCCTTGATGAAGCATTGGCCGATGAAGCAAATGAGATTATCAATAGCTGGCAGGAGAGGGGATTGACAAAAGAAGAACAAAAAATTGCAGAGACTTTAGAATATGTCCACAGCCAACCGTGTAATTAAAAACACAGGTTATCTATATGCTAAGATGGGTGTAACGATGTTCATATCGTTATACACTACCCGTCTGATTCTTAATTCCTTAGGAGCAACCGACTTCGGTATTTTCAATATCGTAGGCGGAGCTATTGCCATGCTGGGATTTCTAAATGCGGCAATGGCAGGTGCCACTCAACGGTTCATGTCCTATACCGAAGGAGAAGGGAATAAAGAAAAACAGAAAAGTATATTCAATGTCAGTGTAGTTCTGCACCTTCTCATTTCATTACTCGTTGGAGTAGTATTATTGATAGCTGGCTATTTCTTTTTTAATGGAATCCTCAACATTCCGACAGACAGAGTTTTTGCAGCACAAGTTGTTTATGGAAGTCTGATCGTCAGCACGATGTTTACCGTAATGACTGTGCCATACGATGCTGTGCTTAATGCACATGAGAATATGCTCTATTATTCCATTGTAGGGATTATCGAATCTGTTTTAAAACTAATAGTAGCCTTTATTGTTGTCTATACCCTTTCGGATAAACTGATTGTTTATGGAATATTGATGGCATGTATTCCATTGATAACCATGAGTATCATGCGGGTATATTGCCATAAGCACTATGAAGAATGTATTATACAGCTTCGCAAATATTGGCATAAAGGGTTGATGAAAGAGATGAGTAGCTTTGCAGGCTGGAACTTATTAGGAAGTACTTCAACGATTTTATCCGGCTACGGTTTGGGATTGGTCTTGAATCATTTCTACGGCACTATAGCCAATGCAGCGCAAGGTATTGCCAACCAAGTATCCGGGCAGTTAGGTACTTTCGGTTCAAGCATAAAAAAAGCTCTAAACCCGGTTATTACCAAAAGCGCAGGCGCTAAAGATAATACATTGATGCTCCGTGCCGCTATAACAGGTTCAAAAATAACTTTTTTCATTGTTACCATCTTCTTTATACCTGTTTTGGTAGATGCGGACTATATACTAAAACTTTGGTTAAAAACGCCACCACAATATAGCAATTCATTTTGTATATTGCTGTTAATAACAAATATACTGCAGAATCTCACTTTATTCATACCACAAGCAATAGCCTCCGTCGGTAAAATTAAAAAGTATTCGCTTTGGAGTTCAATCATTAACTTCCTGCCGGTTCTGCTGACCATCATTGGATTTATATTAGGTATGAGCCCCGAATTCTTATATATCTCTATGATAATCGGTACAATTATCAAAATCATTTGTGACTTATATTTCGGTCAGATTTTATGTAAAATTAATGCCTTTAGTTATACAAAGAGTGTAATATTCAGCATGTTGTTCTGTGTAAGTTTGGGCATTTTAGTCGGGGAAATAATTAAGCAGACAATGCAGCCGTCTTTTATCCGGTTCATTATTATCGCGATTGTCAGTATGCTTTCCTACCTATATTTCTTTTATATCATTTCATTTAATAAAGAAGAAAAAAATATGACATACGCAATGTTCCTAAAACTCAAACAGAAAATATATGCAAAGAGATAAATCCGTAGATATAGCTAAGGGTATAGGTATTATTTTAGTCGTATGGGGACATACATTCGGTTGTTGTCCAATCCTCAATTGGATATTATTATTTCACATGGCCCTATTTTTCTTGTTATCAGGCTGTTTTATCAATCCAAACGATTCATATCGTGTCTTTTTTTATAAAAAATGGAGAACTTTGTTAGTCCCATTAATTAGTTTCTATCTGATATGCTTGAGTATAAAGCTCATACTCAAAGTATTTTTAAAAGGAAATTATAAGCCTCTCACTGATTTAACATTCTACATGACTAGAAACATAGATTATCCTTTATGGTTCATTTTCTGCCTTTTCTTTGCCGTATCTTTTTATTACCTTATTAAGAAGAATTTTAAGAATCCGTTTCTTCCAATTTTTCTTTTAACCGTAATAGGTTTAATCTTTTTCTATTTTCAGATAGAGTTACCCTTATGGTTATCACAAGCGTTTTTAGTAACTTCTTTTCTATACCTGGGTGATTTATACTATCACAGCAATAATAGAAAACGATTGGATATTACTATACTGGTTTTAACGTTACCGGTCTTTATCTATGCAGGAATAATGAATTTTAAAGTTGATATAGGAGATCTATCTATTATTCCAAATCCGTTTATATTCTTTGCTTCAAGTATCGGTGGTATAGCGTTTGTTGTAATAATAAGTAAATTGATTAGCCGTTTTAGGTTTAGCATAGTATTTGAAAAATTAGGAATTTATTCACTTTTCATTTTTGCATTGCATGCAAATGCTTCCTATCTAAACCCAATAGCACAAAAGCTAACACTATTTTCTTACAAATTATTAGGTACATCGCCTATTGATATTAATAATATTCAACAATCAGATATCCTGTTTGGCATTTATAAAACCATTTTATCACTGTGCTTATTCTACATAGTTGGTGTTTTGTTGAAAAAGCATATACCCATGCTATGGAGTTATAACAAATCCACAGATAATTTCTTAAACAAAAGCTATAGTCTATGAAAGCATATAATTATCTAATTGTCGGTTCAGGATTATTCGGCGCCACTTTCTCCTATCGCGCCAAACAAGCCGGCCAAAAAGTTCTTATCATTGATAAACGCCCACAATTAGGGGGTAATATATATTGCGAAAAGATAGAGGGCATCAATGTTCATAAATATGGCGCTCATATCTTCCATACATCCAATAAAGAAGTATGGGATTTTGTAAACTCGATTGTCCCATTTAACAGATATACCAATTGTCCGGTTGCCAACTATAAAGGAAAGTTGTATAACCTGCCTTTCAATATGAACACTTTTTATCAGATGTGGGGCGTGACTACCCCGGCTGAAGCATTAGCTAAGATAGAAGAGCAAAAGCAAGAAGCTGTCGTAAAAATGAGAGCTGACGGCATCACCGAGCCCCGGAATTTAGAAGAACAAGCTATTTGTCTGATTGGCAAAGATATTTATGAAAAACTGATAAAAGGCTATACTGAAAAACAATGGGGAAGAGCCTGCACGGAACTTCCGGCATTTATCATCAAGAGATTACCGGTTCGTATGGTATTTGACAATAACTATTTCAATGATAAATACCAAGGGATACCTATCGGTGGCTACAACAAATTGATTGAAGGTCTTTTGTCCGGTATAGAAACCATGTCCGATAAAGATTTCTTTGAAAACCGTCCTTATTGGGAATCATTAGCGGAGAAAATAGTGTTCACCGGAAAAATAGATGAATATTATGATTACCGCTATGGCAAGCTAGAATACCGCACAGTACGCTTTGAAGAAGAAATTCATAATATCACCAACTATCAAGGCAATGCCGTAATAAACTATACGGAACGGGAAATTCCTTATACGCGAATCATCGAACACAAACATTTTGAAATGTTTGGCGCAGAAGTTGACACTCACCCCAAAACGGTCGTTTCAAAAGAATATTCCACAGAATGGAAAGACGGGATGGAGCCATACTATCCGGTAAATAATGAAACAAACAATAAGCTCTATTTAAAGTATAAGGCTTTAGCTGATAAGGAGACAAATGTTATTTTCGGCGGACGTCTCGCTGAATATAAATATTATGACATGGCACCGATCATAGAACAAGTCTTAAATATGCAAACGATATGAAGTATATCATAGAAGAATATGTCCTGAATGAATATAATGCTTCGTCAAAAGCACGAAAGGATATCTCTCATTTCGTCTTACAAAATGGATTTCAATCATTAGGGAAAAATGATAAAACCAAAATCAGGCACAATAAATTGGCGAAAACGATACTGGCATTTAAACTCTTTATGCGAATTTTCAGCCTGGGAAAAGAAGACACTCTATTTTTACAAACATCCAATGTACTGTTAAAACAAATTTTAAGAATAAAAAGAATCAAGAATTTTAAGATTATATTTTTAATACACGATTTATATTGTTTAAGATACTCTGAACCGGAAAGTATCCGAATAAATGAAAGTGAAATAAACACAGATATCAAATTAATGTCGCAATGTGATTATATAATAGCACATAATCCCATTATGGTCGACAGACTCAAACTATTCGGTTGTACTTCAAATATTATCTCATTAAATATATTCGATTATATCTACAACCTGCCTGTACGACGTACAAAAACAAGAACACCCGATCAACGCATACAAGTTGTCTTTGCCGGTAACCTAAGTAAATCCAAATTTCTTCAAAATATGGATAATAAGCCACATAATTATAATTTAATCATATACGGAGGGCCGGAAATGAAATTCAGAAATTCAATTTACAAAGGATGTGTCGATGCAGACATATTACCTAATATTATTGAAGGACATTTCGGACTAATCTGGGAGGGGGATTTCATTGCCAAAGAAACGGACAATTATCTATGTGTCAATAATCCCCATAAAATGTCAATGTACATTGTTGCCGGACTTCCGATTATTGTATGGAGAAAAAGTGCAGCAGCCAAATTTGTAGAAGAAAATAAAATAGGCATAACAATTGAATCATTAGACGAAATAGATACGATTGCGGATAAACTAACGACAGAACAATACTCTATAATGGTTGAAAATTGTCACAAAATACGGCAATCATTAGTTCACGGAGAACATATCTATAAGGCATTGTCCTCTTGCCAATGAATCTATATAAGCCATTCAAAGAGGATTAATATTACAATACAAATAGCAACTACAATCTCATAAAGTATTTAATATGCAAATAACATTAGTTCCAACAGCAGGATTATGCAACCGAATGAATGCTATATTAAGCGCTATTGCATTAAATCAACATTATCATTACCCGATTAATATATACTGGGAAAAAACATCCGATTGTTGTGCCGAATACACGGATTTATTTCAACCTATAGAAATCGAAGACATTACAATTTCTTCATTACACAAATTTTATTTGAAGCCTGGTGGGAAAAATAATTTATTTATACCTAATATTTGGCGTTCTATGTTATTTGATGCTTCCTATAAAGGAAATAAAATATTAGATATGGATTTCAATAACTTAATAAAAGGTAAGGATAAAATTTACATAACAGCCTATAATCGTTTTTGCCCACTAAAAATACAACATTCTATCGGAAGATTTTTCAGACCAATAGAATCAATAGAAAATATAATTAATGAAATAACTCAAAAATATGAATCTAACATAATTGGGGTTCATATACGTAGAACTGATAATATAGCGGCAATAGCAGAAAATCCAATAGAAAAATTTATTTCCTTAATGAACAAAGAAATAGAGGTAAATCCTTTATGTAAATTCTATCTAGCTTCTGACGACTACCAAATTAAAGAAATTTTTCTTGAAAAATTTCCAAACAGAATTATTTCCCCTAAATGGGAATTATCAAGAAACACAGTAAAAGGAATGAAAAATGCTGTCACTGAATTATATTGTCTTAGTAGAACAAAAAAAATTATAGGTTGCACAAACTCAACTTACTCTAATACAGCTTCTCGCTTATATAATATTCCACTTATTCTTTAAAACAAGATAGTCCGTTAATAATGTTTATGAGTAAAAAAAATACATTTTTCTCTTTTTTTATACTTCTAATTACTTTTATGTCTGTTTCCCAATGGAGTATAATACCGATAGGAAATACTGTCATATATTGGATCTTTTGTTTTTTAACTATTTTTTTATTATTCCATATTAAAAAAAAGAATTTTCATCCATCCAATCATAAAGATTATCTTATTATCTTCATTTATCTCATCTGGATGACTATAGGTTGTATTAGAGGTATATTGATTGCAGATGGATACTGGGAATGGAAACAATTAATCACCGGAGCATTAGCTTTGTCATTACCTGTTTTTGCATATGTTTTTTCTATACCCAAAATATCGCATGATGTACTTCACGTATGGATTAAATACGCAATTCCTCTATTTTTTCTATTATTCATATGGATAATAGGAACTGCGAGCTATCAATTTTATTTAAGTCCAATATTTTTGATTGCCTGTTTTTTACCCATCATTCCTAAAAAATGGAGATATATTTTTATCTTGCTATTATTATTAATGCTATTTGCTAATTTGGGAGCACGAAGTCAGGTTTTAAAATCATTCTTTACTTTATGTATGAGTGCCTGCATATTATTTCACAAGTTCTTTGCCAATAAAATATTAAAGCTTCTGCACTGGACATTTTATATCTTACCTATAATCTTATTATTTCTAGGAATTAGCGGACAGTTTAACATTTTTGAAGATTTATCCAAAAATGAAGGAAAGATAGTTGAACGAAAAATGGTTAATGGTCAATGGGTTGAGGAAGATTTATCTGCAGATACACGCACTTTCATTTATGAAGAAGTTATAAGTTCGGCTATCAGACATAATTACATATGGTTTGGGCGTACTCCTGCAAGAGGCAATGATTCTATGTCTTTTGGCAGTTATAGTGCAGAAAATCTAAAAACAGGAAAATATGAACGACATTCCAATGAAGTATGTCACCCCAATATTTTCACATGGTTGGGACTGGTCGGAGTTATTTTGTACAGTCTTATCTACTTAAAAAGTTCATATTTGGCAGTTTATAAATCAAACAATATTTATATTAAAATTCTAGGTGTATTTATAGCCTTCAGATGGGCTTACGGATGGGTTGAAGATTTTAATAGATTTGACATAATGAACATTTCATTATGGATGATGATTGCCATGGGATTCTCCGAACAATTCCGCGATATGACTGATCGGGATTTCAAAATATGGATCAGAAGTATTTTCTGGAAGCAAAGATAATTAAAAAAAACAATTATGAATATCGCAATTGTAGGTACAGGTTATGTAGGACTTGTATCCGGTACTTGTTTTGCCGAAATGGGCGTAAACGTCACTTGTGTAGACGTCAATGAAGAAAAAATCAAGAATCTCCTGAATGGAAAGATTCCTATCTATGAGCCTGAATTGGATGAAATGGTACTCCGAAATCACCGAGAAGGACGCCTGAACTTTACAACTGACCTCACCTCCTGCCTAGATAATGTGGAAATCGTATTCAGCGCTGTAGGCACACCGCCCGACGAAGACGGAAGCGCAGACCTAAAGTATGTGCTAGAAGTAGCAAAAACTATCGGGCAAAACATGAATAAATATCTGGTAGTAGTTACCAAATCGACCGTTCCCGTTGGAACAGCCCGTAGAGTGCGAGCCGTTATTCAGGAAGAACTGGATAAACGCGGTGTACACATTGAATTTGATGTGGCATCAAATCCCGAATTTCTGAAAGAGGGTGCAGCCATCAAGGACTTCATGAGTCCTGACCGTGTAGTGGTCGGTGTTGAATCCGAAAAGGCACAGGAACTAATGAGTAAACTCTATCGCCCTTTCTTGCTGAACAACTTTCGGGTAATCTTCACGGACATCCCATCCGCAGAGATGATAAAATATGCAGCAAATTCCATGCTCGCTACCCGTATCAGTTTCATGAACGACATTGCCAACCTATGCGAACTAGTAGGTGCAGATGTGAATATGGTACGTAAAGGTATTGGTTCGGACAGCCGAATCGGTAACAAATTCCTATATCCGGGATGCGGATATGGCGGCAGTTGTTTCCCTAAAGATGTAAAAGCACTGATAAAAACCGCGGAAAAGAATGGCTACAGTATGAAAGTTCTGAAAGCGGTAGAGGAAGTGAACGAAAATCAAAAAAGCATTCTGTTCTACAAACTGAATAACTATTACGGTGGAGCCCTCCAGGGAAAGACAATCGCTCTTTGGGGACTGGCTTTCAAACCGGAGACGGATGATATGCGTGAAGCTACGGCACTGGTCACCATTGATCTATTGCTAAAAGCCGGATGTAAAGTCCGTGTGTATGATCCGGTTGCCATGGACGAATGCCACCGTCGAATTGGTAATGCAGTGGAATATGCCGCAGACATGTACGACACCGTACTCAATGCCGACGCCCTACTGCTACTTACCGAATGGAAACAGTTCCGCCTGCCAAGTTGGGGAGTCGTGATGAAAGCCATGAACAAACCATTGGTTATAGACGGAAGGAATATTTATGACGCGCAGGAAATGAAAAATTTAGGAGTCGAATATTATTGTATCGGGAAATGAGAATAGGAATTATTTCAATGGTGGATATCAGCACCTTTCTCCCATTCTTCGAAGAGAAAGAAGATAAAATACTACTAGAAAGCAACTGTTATCCCAATGCTGCTCCGGCTGTAAATACACTAATATTATCTTTCTTAAAAGCCGGTCATTTTGTCCGTATTTTTACAATCGCGAATAACAGTTTTAAAATACAGAGTCAAAACCTTGAAATTCATACAGTAACTGCATACCAAAAATATCCTTGGAAATACTTATGGGGAGTTTACAAAAATGCTTACTCGTTAAAAGTATTATTAAAAGATCGGTTAGATGATTTAGATGTTTTACATGCACACTGGACTTATGATTTCGCTTATGCAGCTTCATATTACAGCAAGCAAATTCCTGTTATATGTACAGTAAGGGATTGGGCTTCTTATATATGGAAAATTGAGTCAGCCAAAAACAAAATAACGTGGTGTTTTAAATATATAATAAATGAAATGGTTTTTCAACAAGAAGACATTCATTTTGTAGCAAACTCTCCTTATACCGCTCAATTAATAGAAAAAAAATATCATAAAACCGTTCCCATAATTCCAAATTCCATAAAATCATCTTTCATCAGAACAGATTCACATTTACAATCCAATAAATTAAATATTCTATGTATATCTTCCAGTAATGACAAAAGAAAGAATATAAAAAATCTATTGAAAGCCTTTGGACTTTTCAGACAAAAGTTTCCTAATGCTATTTTACAATTAGTAGGAGCACCTTTCATTGAAGGAGAACCGATTATAGAAAAATGGAAAAGGCAGAATCTACTACAACAAGTTATTCTTGTAGGATCAGTAAAACATGATAAACTTATAGAATATATTGACCAAGCAACTTTATTTATAACTCCTTCATTAGAAGAAACTTTTGGAAATACATTACTTGAAAGCATCGTCAGAAAAGTCCCGGTCATAGGCGGAATAAATTCAGGGGCTGTTCCATACGTCTTACAATACGGAGAAGCAGGTTTCCTTTGTGACGTTTCTAATCCTAACTCTATTTGCAGTACTTTAGAATATGTATGTACAAATCCGCAAGAAGTCAATAAAGTTGTTCAAAGAGCATATCAGATAATAACTACTAAGTACAACGATTCGACAATCTGCGACCAATATATTTCTCTATATACAAAATCCATTAAATAATAAATCTCATGCTTAAATCTCTTATAAAAAACGATTTCATTCTGAGTATAACAATATCAATTTACAACCTCATCCATTTTAATAACAGTTGAAAATATCGTTTCTCTAACTTTTTTCGTTTAAAGGTGTATTTCTGAAATGCTATGTATACCGGAATCCCTTGTAAAATAATTAAAGAAAATATTGATTGGAACAGATCTAAATTGTAACATGCAATCCTTAGCCATCCTCCTAACCGTCTTCAACCGCAAGGCAAAAACCCTACAATGCCTGCAAAACCTATACGCTCAGCTCCCGATAGAAGGATACACCGTAGACGTCTACCTGACAGATGACGGCTGTACCGACGGAACTCCCGAAGCTGTCAAAGAACAATTCCCTGATGTCAACATCCTTCACGCAGATGGGAATCTGTTTTGGAACAGAGGAATGTATAGGGCTTGGAGTAGGGCTGCTGAAACGAACGACTATGATTTCTATATGTGGCTGAATGATGATACTACCATTTATCCGGATGCATTAAGCGTTTTATTACAAACATCAAATGCTTATAAGGATAAGTGTATTATTGTAGGAAAGACCTGTGCCGTAGGAAATCAGGCTATTATCACTTATGGTGGAAGAACGGAGAAGAAAGGATTAATGCATCCATCGGATAAAACACAACAGTGCGATTTCTTTAACGGTAATATTGTATTGTTCCCTAAAAGCGTTCTCGAAAAAGTTGGAATGAACGATTATCGTTTCCGTCATGCTTTAGGGGATTTTGATTATGGCATGCGTGCAAGGAAATTGGGAGTACAGTCGGTCGTTGCTCCGGGTATTTTGGGAGAGTGTGACGAACATGATTCATTGCCCGTATGGTGCAATCCGAAGAAACCTTTCAATAAGCGGTGGAAAGCTTTTCGTTCACCATTAGGACACAACCCCGAAGAGTTTTTCATTTACGAAAACCGCCACCACGGGATTGTGATGGCGTGTTTCCACTATTTCACCAATCATCTACGGGTAATGTGTCCGTGGATATGGAGAAAGGATTAATTAGGTTTTAGTTCTCCATAAATAAAAATAGTTATCAAGACATTAAAAAAATCAACCTATATGTTTTTTTCAATCAACCCGATGTTTTTTAAAATCAACCTATATGTTTTTTAAAAACATAAGGGTGATTGAAAACAAACATTAAGGTGTTTTTTTAAAAACATCGGGTGCGGCATTTGTGACACTTGTGACACCTACTTTCAAACCTTATATATACATAGTAATAATATAAGTGATTGTATCGTCCTGTTTTTGGTTGACTGGTTAAACTTAATAATCCTACTATAGGTTGTCT
>NZ_QSUN01000059.1 GCF_003438995.1 Bacteroides sp. OM05-12 | reverse complement strand
TAATTCTTTTGAACTCATTTGATGATCTGTTTGAGTCAACCTATAGCAGGACAAGACAGATATATACATATACTTATTATATATATACTATATAAAGTTAAGAAACAGGTGTCACAAGTGTCACAAATGCCGCACCGAAATTAATCGTCGAATGGAAGAGGCTTATTTTCAGGCTTTTGAAAAATACAGACCACATCTCTCCAACCGGCTAATTTCTTCCGGTGCCAGCTGAACTATCCGAAAACCACGTCCGTTATGAACACGCATACGCGGAAATTCAAGCGTCTCCATTGCACGGAGCAAGAGGATTCTATCAGGGGGATGTCAAAACTGAACGCTAACTGAAAAGCGTGACAGTGTGACAGCGTGACACGTACTTTCGGACTATTATATATACTATATATGTAGTATTGTATATATACTACTTTACTATTACATATAATACTAATAAAACCACTGTCACAGTGTCACACTGTCACACAATAGAGAACTATAAAAGAAGTTCCGGCTCCTCGGGAGGTACACGGATCAGCCATACAGACCGGTAGGAGACGATTTTATCGGGTGTAAGCAGCAGGACATGGAAACCGCGATAGCTCCGATTGTATATCGGCTCACAACCGAGCTCGCGCATGGCACAGTTAATTTTTGTTTTAGAAATATTATATTTGATAACGCCCCGATGCGTTTCATGATTTAGTAGTTGTTCGTAAAGCTCTTTATGTTAGCGTCCAAAAATGACGTCTTTAAAATTTAAAAACAAATGCTGATCTTCGTTGCT
>NZ_QSUN01000058.1:683-903 GCF_003438995.1 Bacteroides sp. OM05-12 | reverse complement strand
CAGCAACTCAATCAGGAGCCTGAAGATGGTGATGTGTTCATTGTCATGTCAAAGGATTTCCGGAAAATACGCATGTTCAGTTATGACCGGCGGTCTTATAGCTTGTATGAAAAGAAATTCACATCGAATTATCGGTTCATGAAAGTCGTTCATGAAGGTGACCGGACGTTCTATTCCATAAGTTGGAAAGATGTAGTCTTGTTACTTGAGAGCCCTATTA
>NZ_QSUN01000058.1:343-673 GCF_003438995.1 Bacteroides sp. OM05-12 | reverse complement strand
GTCATGTCAAAGGATTTTCGGAAAATACGCATGTTCAGTTATGACCGGCGGTCTTACAGCTTGTATGAAAAGAAATTCACATCGAATTATCGGTTCATGAAAGTCGTTCATGAAGGTGACCGGACGTTCTATTCCATAAGTTGGAAAGATGTAGTCTTGTTACTTGAGAGCCCTATTATTAAAGAGTTAAATGTCAGATAAATAAGTTCGTTTTATGTTGGTTTGTATATCTATTTTTTGTACATTTATAGAGTATAAAAAAGGGATATGGATCAACCGGAAAGAGATAAAATATTAACCGCTTCGCGCAACCTCGAGCTTCGGGAACTT
>NZ_QSUN01000058.1:0-333 GCF_003438995.1 Bacteroides sp. OM05-12 | reverse complement strand
CCTTGAGCTTCGGGAAATCACTCCGGAGCCTTGGTTTGATCCCTATTCGGATATGACAACAGAAGAAAAGTCCAAACTGATAATAGAGTTAATGAGTTCCCAAAAATCCGATCGGGAACGCATCGATTCTTTGATGGATAAATTGGACAGGATGACAGAGAGCCAACTTGCCGCCAATGAAGCTTCCACGCTTCTTCGCGGGCAGTTATCGGAATTGATGAATCTTTTGAAAGACAAGGAAGATGCTTATCGCCTCCTGCAAAGTGAAAAAGATGCTTTGGCCGAGCAATTGAAAGTCAACCGAAAGACGATGTACGGTTCAAAAAGTCAAAA
>NZ_QSUN01000057.1 GCF_003438995.1 Bacteroides sp. OM05-12 | reverse complement strand
TAGTAGTTCAGGACTTCCCTCTGCGTGGCAAGAAAGTTTTCCTGAATATTCGCCGCCGCCGCTGGATGCTGAAGTCTGATAATAGTTATATCAGCCGTAACTGGCGTATGGTGGCTTCAGGTACCCGTTTGACGCAAAATTTTGCGTCTTTTTTAAAAGCATTATATTGATAGTCATCCCGTGAGTTGCAAGCTACTGGGTGAGTTGTATGGCGTTGACGGTGAGTTGTTGGAACGGCAGTACCGTACTCATCTGAGTGATTATTTGCATTGGGAGCAGCTTCCCCATGCTGAAGACTGGCTGTTGTATGAGAAGAATATTGGTGCTTATGTCGGCATTGATGAGGTCGCCCTCTCCCGTGGCGAACTATATACTATTCTGATAAACAAGGAAAGGCATGGCAAGGCCGGTAGTATTATTGCTGTCATAAAAGGTACCGATGCCCGTACGGTAAGCAACGTCCTGCTTAAGCTCTCCCGTCGCTGTCGTTATCAGGTTCGTGAAATAACTCTTGATATGGCTCCCAATATGGAGCTGATAGCACGTACTTGTTTTCCTGCCGCCAAGCGTGTTACCGACCGTTTTCATGTGCAAAAGCTTGCTTATGAAGCTGTTCAGGAGATGCGAGTAAAAGCCCGTTGGGAGGCTCTGGATGAGGAGTCCATCCAGATAGCGCATGCAAAAGCCTGCGGCAAACAATATCATGCTCCTGTTTTTGAAAATGGCGATAGCCGTAAACAGCTGTTAGCCCGTAGCTTATACCTCTTGTATAAAAAAGAATCCCTTTGGACCGTTTCTCAGCGGCAACGTGCAGAAATACTTTTCCGGGAGTATCCGGACATTAAGAAAGCCTATTACCTATCTATGAGGTTAGGATTAATCTATCATCAATGCCGCTTTAAAGATATAGCTTTGACACGCCTTGCCAG
>NZ_QSUN01000056.1 GCF_003438995.1 Bacteroides sp. OM05-12 | reverse complement strand
CCTCTTGTCATTCCTGAAGGTATTACGGAAATTCCATGGGAGTGTTTTGCCCATTGCCAAAGTTTTCGGAAACTGGTACTGCCTCAATCATTAAAAATATTAGATGGTTTTTCATTTTATAACACCCGAATGGATGAAATGAATCTTCCGGAAGGACTGGATTCTATCGGGAATTCAGCGTTTTGGAGTTCTTTTTTATTAAGGAGAGTTGTGCTTCCTGAAAGTGCAATTCATTTGGGGATAGGTGCTTTTGCACAAACTGATAGTTTAAGGAGTATAAATATTCCACTTGGTGTCACTGAAATTCCTAATTTGTTTTTAGCTTACAGCAATGAAATAGATACTATTATTATACCTGATGGAGTAACTAGGATTGGAAACAGTGCCTTTCAAATGGATTATGACTTAAGCTATGTACGATGGCCTAAATCTCTAAAAAGAATAGAAACATATGCTTTTTATAATACAAATATAATTGAAATCATCTTTCCGGAGACTTTAGAGTATATAGGAAGTACGGCTTTTTTTTATTTGGATTTACTTGAAAGAGTGTATTGTATGGCGAAGATTCCCCCTAAAGCGGAGTTGGATAGTCATAATTTTTATTATGGTCCTTTTCACCTTTCCGAAAAGAATTGTACTTTATATGTACCAAAAGGAACAGGTGATTTATATAGGTCTGCGGATGGATGGAAAGAGTTCGATAATATTGTAGAAACCGATAATTTCCCTTCTTCCTGTGGAATAACCTTCGCGCCAAGCTGTACGGTTAGTACCTCTGATGGAGAGATTATAATAAACAATCCTACGGATATACCGACAAGAGTCAGTGTTTATGCGGTTAATGGAAATTTGGTTCGGCAAGAAAAAGTGGTCGGTACATTTACCCTTACGGTTTCACCGGGGATTTATTTGGTGAAAGCGGGTAGGAAAACAGAAAAGGTG
>NZ_QSUN01000055.1 GCF_003438995.1 Bacteroides sp. OM05-12 | reverse complement strand
CCTGCAAAGGAGATCCGTATGTATCGCCAAGGTGTTGAATATCGCACCATGAAAGCCGGTAAGTCTGTTTCACACCGCTCGGATATGGGCAAATTACCCAAAGAGGCGCAAGTGTTGAAGGTCTTTTTCAAGTACTCCTACGAGCAAATCAGTGAGATATTGGAACATCAGTATCAGGTGGTTCGCTACAAGATGCCCGATGGTAAGATTTATGAGGGTTACTTCCCTAAAAGCGGTGAACCGGAGATAATAGACAAGGTTCCCGGCACCCATGCATCCAGCAATTTCCTGGCTTATCTTGCTTTCAATAAATATGTGCTTGACACCCCTTTCTACCGTGAGATCTTACGTATAATGGATGAGAAAATGCGTGTATGCCGGATGACTTTAAGCAACTGGCTTGCCAAAGGGGGCACTTATATGGCAGAGTTGGTCAAGGTACTGAAGAATATGTGCCTTGAGAAAGATTCTGTGATAAATTGTGATGAAACCTGGTGCAGGGTAAAAATAAACGATACTTATAGGAAGAAATACATTTGGTGTCTGGTGAACAAGGAAGCTAAAATAGCAATCTACTGTTACGGGGAAGGTTCCAGAAGCCGTGACGCGCTTCGCCTGATTCTTGGAAATGCGCAAGTGAAGTCCTTGCAGTCGGATGGCTACAATGTTTATATGTATCTTGATAATGAGCTGATAGATGTGGAACATATCTGTTGTATGGCTCATGCCCGTGCTAAATTTAAATACGCCCTTGAACAGGGAGGTGATAAGGATGCTGAATACTTTTTAAAGTGTATTGGAGAACTCTACAAGTTGGAAGCTGAATATGAGCATGGAAAACTTTCTGCCGAACAGATTGGGCTTCTTCGTCAAAAGTTGAAAACAAAAGAGATCGTCATAAGGTTACGCAGTAAGTTGGACGCAATGCTGTCCGAAAATCATTCTCCACGAGGTGAGCTGATGGAAAAAGCCATTCGTTATCTTGATACGTTTTGGACGCAGCTCTTTGCCTATCTCAAAGACGGACGTTACAGTATTGACAATTCAATTGCCGAGCGCTTCATCCGTCCCCTTGCCGGCGAACGTAAGAACTCATTGTTCTTCGGTAGCGACAGGATGGCGAATGTGTCGGCAGCTTACCATACCATCATATCAACCTGCAAGATGCATGGCATCTCAGCCTTGGAATTTTTCAAAAGCTTCTTTCACGAAATCATGCTTGGCCGAAGAGATTATGAGAACTTATTGCCAATGACGATAGGTATTAAACCTAATAAAATCTAAAATTAATCCTGAT
>NZ_QSUN01000054.1 GCF_003438995.1 Bacteroides sp. OM05-12 | reverse complement strand
ACACTCGTGATATTGAACACGTAACGGTGGTTGCGGAAGATATCCAGCAGCGTGTCGTCCGTCTTCCCGTCTCCCAGAAAGTCGATGCGGTAGTAGGTTTCCGACACATTATCAAAGTTATCATCCGTATCCGTATAGAGCCCTCCCACGATGATACAGCAACGTTCCTGCAACGATTTCTTGCTACCGTCAAACGTATGATTCTTCACCTCGGGCAGATAAATCTCATGGTCGGTCTGTTTCCAGCCATTTACCGAGTAATCCACATAGTTGTCGGGAGTATATACCGAAGCCGTACCGGGAATGCTGATAGTGCCATACCCCAACAGCGGAGCGACATATCCCTTATCCAGGCTGTTATAGACTCTCGCACTCGTCAGTCTGAAACGCTTCGAGCCGTCCGCCACAGGATTATCGTCGGGCACGGTTCCGTCACCGCTGTCCTTCTGGAAATTGACACCGATATCCACACGGGCTACGGCACGGTAAAAGGAGATTGTTCCGAAGTTGGTATCACTGTCGATGACTTGCGGGATGCTTTCACCCCACATCGGGAGTGTAGTACCTTCGCTATGTGGAAAACCGGGATTACCACCGGTAGTAGCGGCAAATGTGCATTGCTCCAACACCTCCGTTTGGGTAGGATTGCCGGAAGGGTTCACCTCATCCGCATTCGCCAGCAGCACAAGATAATAGGACTCTCCCCGAACACTCTTTTTCAACCGTACATAGACTTTACCGTCCGAGACAGCATCCGGCGTACCGAGCTCCGCCTTGTACTGGAACTGGTCCACAGCGTTGAATACCAGCACCTGGAGATTATCGATGGCCGATTCGTCGGCGACGGAGAGGGCGCGTGTACGGGTACCCGCATCACCGGGAACGTTGATACGCAAACTGATATATACATCGTCCTCCGCAGAAGACCGGTTCGGGCATTCATCCGATTCGCAGGAAAGAACGGCAAACAGGCAGGCTCCCAGACACAACGTCTGCCGAAAGACAGCAAAGGAGGTTCTTAAAATTCGTTTCAGCTTCATTCTCTTATCATTTATATATATTTATTGTTCCGCCCGTCCCCCGAGGGTACGGTGCCGGCCTTCTTGCGAGTCCGGAGCGGAATCTTTTTGGATGAAAGGCGGTTAAACAGGATATCTTTTTCCGCCTTTCATAAGGATGGGCAAAGGGATTATTTGCCTAAATCCTCAATATCCATATTCTTGCCTACCCATTTGTAAACATTGATCTTGCACTGCATGAAGGTAGTAGCTTCACCTACAGGCTCTCCCTGGTTCTCGTCACCCGGAAGGTCTACGTTGCCACCGTCATTCTCGCCGATCTTGGCTACGCTCTGGAT
>NZ_QSUN01000053.1 GCF_003438995.1 Bacteroides sp. OM05-12 | reverse complement strand
CCGCAAACCTCCGATTTTTATTTCCGTAATGTGCGTGCGATGTACAATGGTACCTGTAAGCTGTTCAGTATGCACCTGTCTGAACAGCCCAACCCTTTCCGTGAGGT
The DNA here is from genome assembly GCF_003438995.1 of Bacteroides sp. OM05-12. Classification (GTDB taxonomy): domain Bacteria; phylum Bacteroidota; class Bacteroidia; order Bacteroidales; family Bacteroidaceae; genus Bacteroides. The sequence goes on along the minus strand of NZ_QSUN01000053.1, from coordinate 2,032 downwards.
CACTTTCTCCGGGAAACAGTCTTCCAAGCGTGCCCTGACCAAAGAAGAGACCGACCGGTTGCTTGATGCGAAGTTCCGCGCAAGCCTGTCTCCCCATCTGCACGAGAGCCTTGACATCCTCTTATTCATTTTATTTATGCGTGGGATGGTGTTCCAGGATGTCTTCAACCTTACGTGGGATATGGCCGATGCCGACAATCACTTCCATTATCTCCGCAGCAAGACGGAAGTCCCCATCGATACTGAAATCCCTTCCGAGGCGCGTAAGATCATGGAGCGTTACCGTGAGGAGGATTGCATGTATGTCTTTCCTTTCCTTCACCGGAGTAAGAACAGGAAAAAGGACGGCGGCGATGATATTCCCGAAGAATCCTCCCTGCACCGTGTGAACCACCATGCCCATGAGATCGGTCGGCTCGCGGGTCTGAGCCTTCGCCTGAGTACGTATGTGATGCGTCATACTTTCGCCACGCTAATGCTGGAATCGGGCAAGCCGGTCGAACTGATCAGCCAGTGCCTGGGCCATTCCTCCATCCGTACCACCCAGATCTACCTTTCCCGCATCTCGACCCACCGGGTAGATAAGGAAGTGAATGACATGTTTGATCAGATGTTGCGTCCGGCAGTCGTGGAAAAGAAACTTCCGCATCCTTACAGGAAGCATGAGGAGGCGAGTCCTCCCGGCCATGGGCGTATTTTTCTTCCCGAAACGATCCCCGTTAAAGAAGAATGTAACATCCTCCCTCCTGACAACAAAAAATGTCCCTTTCTACATAAGAAAGAGACATTTCTATTAAAATCTTTTGCAAAGATAGGTATTTTGCCCAAAACAGCAAATTTTTTATATTGTTTTTTCACCCATTTTTATTTCTCCCCTCTCTTTGTTCCCTTCATGAAGGTATTCCCTTCCCAAAATCTTAGCCATAAGTCTTTGAAGTACAGGCTTATACCCCTTTTTGAATTTCTTTATCTCTTTCTTATGTAGAAAGCGATACAACGACAGTCCGCCGAAATGCGCATAATTAGTTTGTACAGATAACCTCTGTTTTTGGCCGGCTGCAAGAAAAAGGAGTATGAATATTTTGATAAACAGTGTAATGAGCCCCCCTCTTGAGCGGATTCTCCTTTTGGAGTCAGCCAATACGGACCTTGTCCATTTGTTCCGGCTTCCTTCGGGAGACAGTTGGGCGGCGTATGAACAATCTGCGGTCAATTTGCAGTCCATTCTTCCGGGTGTGGAGGAAACCATGATGAAAGAGGTTTTTCCCGAGGCGGATATCTGGTTGCACCGTGTTGTGGTGGATGACACGCTTATCTATAAGTATTCCCTTCCCCTGATGTGCACTCTTGCCGGTGACGATTATCTCGAATTGTCTCCGGGCCTTTCCGTGCGTGCAGGGATGAAGCGTTCCGATTTCCGTATTCCGGCATATGAATTATAAAACAGATAATGACAGATGAAAAAGAAAACATTGTTCATAATAGGCTGCCTTTGTTGCTGTGCTCTTCCCATGAAAGGTCAGGAACAGTCGGATAAGAACGTCCCTGAAAAATGGAACATCAAGAGCAACCTCCTCTATGACGCTACCGGTACTATCAACCTGGGTTTTGAATTGCCCCTTGCGGAACGTTGGAGCCTGGATGTTTCCGGCAATTACAACGGCTGGAACTGGAAGGATAACCGTAAATGGAAACACTGGATGGCACAGCCGGAAGTCCGTCTCTGGACACGTCAGGCATTAAGGGGGCATTTTTTCGCCCTGCACGCATTGGGCGGTCAATACAATATCGGCAACGTGCATTTCCCTTTCGGCCTGTTCAAGGATTTGCGTGACTCCCGGCATGACGGCTGGTATGCGGGCGGCGGCATCGGCTACGGCTACCGCTGGAATTTCTCCCGGCATTGGGGCATGGAAGCGGAAGCCGCGGTGGGTTATGTCCGTTTCGACTATAAATCGTATGAGTGCTTTACATGCGGTGAGTTCCTCAATAACGGTACCCGTAACTATGTGGGCCCCACCAAGCTTGCGGT
>NZ_QSUN01000052.1:529-2486 GCF_003438995.1 Bacteroides sp. OM05-12 | reverse complement strand
GTGTTTATGCGGTTAATGGAAATCTGGTTCGGCAAGAAAAAGTGGTCGGTACATTTGCTATTACCGTTTCACCGGGGATTTATTTGGTGAAGGCAGGTCGGAAAACAGAAAAGGTAGTAGTGAAATAAACGGGTTCATAAATATAGCCTTATGAAAACATATAAATATCTTTTAGGCTTATTGCTCCTTTTCCTGATGCATTTTTCAGGATTAGCTCAGTCTTACAAAGTAGTAACTGTTCCTGCTCCGGGAGAGTTGGAAAAGAGTTTGGGTGATGATTGGGATAAAATAGACTCTGTTGTAGTAAAAGGCACTATCAATAAGGTAGACTTTCAAACTTTATATAATTGTTCCCGTCTTGGGAAACTAACCGTACTTAATTTAGAAAGTGCGACAATAGAAGGTAACAGGATTCCGGATTATGCTCTTTATTATCCCGATATTATGTATGATTATCTTAATATTCAACGTATTATTTTGCCCGATAATGTAACGGAAATTGGTAAATATGCAATTTCTATGATGTATCTTAAAAAGATTAATTTTCCTTCATCTTTAAAAAAGTTTTCAATAGGTTCTTTTTATTCATGTCATTGGATGGAGATGGATCCTCTAGTCATTCCTGAAGGTATCACAGAAATTCCATGGTACTGTTTTGGGCATTGTCAGAGTTTCCGGAAACTCGTGCTGCCCCAGTCGCTTAAAATGATAGACGGGTTCGCTTTTTATAACACTCGAATGGAGGAAATGAATCTTCCTGAAGGGTTAGATTCGATTGGACAATCGGCCTTTTGGGGGGCAGGAGAATTAAAGAATGTCATAATTCCGGAGAGTACTGTTCATTTAGGGTTAGGTGCTTTTGCGCAGAATGATAGTTTGCATAATATAAAATTTCCGCAAAGTATTACAAACATACCGGACTTGTTTTTGGCATATAGTATGACAATCGATACTATTATCATTCCAGATAATGTTACTGTTATTGGACAAAATGCGTTCATGATTGATTTTAATATAAGGTATGTGCATTTCCCAAGGAATTTGCAAAGAATAGGTTTGGATGCGTTCAATCAAAATAGTATAACGGAAATCGTATTTCCGGAAACGATTAAATTTATTGGTAAAGGAGCATTCTTTGATTCATATCTTCTTGAAAAGGTATATTGTCCTGCGCAGACACCACCTTTTGCTCAATATGATGATAGAGACAAAAATGATTCGTGGCCTTTTATTTCTCTTAAAAAACTTACACTTTATGTACCTATAGGAACAAGTGACTTATATAGAAATGCTGATTGTTGGAAAGATTTTGATTATATAATAGAAACCGATAATTTCCCTTCTTCCTGTGGAATAACCTTCGCTCCAAGCTGTACGGTCAGCACCTCTGATGGAGAGATTATAATAAACAATCCTACGGATATACCGACAAGAGTCAGTGTTTATGCGGTTAATGGAAATCTGGTTCGGCAAGAAAAAGTGGTCGGTACATTTACCCTTACTGTTTCACCGGGGATTTATTTGGTGAAGGCAGGTCGGAAAACTGAAAAAGTGGTGGTGAAGTAAACGGGTTCATAAATATAGCCTTATGAAAACATATAAATATCTTTTTGGCTTATTGTTCCTTTTCCTGATGCATTTTTCGGGATTAGCGCAGTCTTACAAAGTAGTAACTGTTCCTGCTCCGGGAGAGTTGGAAAAAGGTCTGGGTGATGATTGGGATAAAATAGACTCTGTTGTAGTAAAAGGCACTATCAATAAGGTGGATTTCCAAACTTTATATAATTGTTCCCGTCTTGGAAAACTAACCGTGCTTAATTTAGAAAGTGCGACAATAGAAGGTAACAGGATTCCGGATTATGCCCTTTTTTATCCTAATATTACGGATAACTATCTTAATATTCAACATATTATTTTACCCGATAATATCGCGGAGATAGGAGAATGGGCTTTTTCG
>NZ_QSUN01000052.1:0-519 GCF_003438995.1 Bacteroides sp. OM05-12 | reverse complement strand
GGCTTTTTCGAATATGCGTCTCAAGAAAATAAATTTTCCTGCCTCTTTAAAAAAGTTCTCAGCGGGTTCGTTCTGCGGATGCCACTGGATGGAAGTAGATCCTCTTGTCATTCCTGAAGGTATTACGGAAATTCCATGGGAGTGTTTTGCCCATTGCCAAAGTTTTCGGAAACTGGTACTGCCTCAATCATTAAAAATATTAGATGGTTTTTCATTTTATAACACCCGAATGGATGAAATGAATCTTCCGGAAGGACTGGATTCTATCGGGAATTCAGCGTTTTGGAGTTCTTTTTTATTAAGGAGAGTTGTGCTTCCTGAAAGTGCAATTCATTTGGGGATAGGTGCTTTTGCACAAACTGATAGTTTAAGGAGTATAAATATTCCACTTGGTGTCACTGAAATTCCTAATTTGTTTTTAGCTTACAGCAATGAAATAGATACTATTATTATACCTGATGGAGTAACTAGGATTGGAAACAGTGCCTTTCAAATGGATTATGACTTAAGCTATGTACG
>NZ_QSUN01000051.1 GCF_003438995.1 Bacteroides sp. OM05-12 | reverse complement strand
CCGCAAACCTCCGATTTTTATTTCCGTAATGTGCGTGCGATGTACAATGGTACCTGTAAACTGTTCAGTATGCACCTGTCTGAACAGCCCAATCCTTTCCGTGAGGTCACTTTTTCCGGAAAACAGTCTTCCAAGCGTGCCCTGACCAAAGAAGAGACAGACCGGTTGCTTGATGCGAAGTTCCGCGAAAGCCTGTCTCCCCATCTGCACGAGAGCCTTGACATCCTCTTATTCATTTTATTCATGCGTGGGATGGTGTTCCAGGATGTCTTCAACCTTACGTGGGAGATGGCCGATGCCGACAATCACTTCCATTATCTCCGCAGCAAGACGGAAGTTCCTATCGATACTGAAATCCCTTCCGAGGCGCGTAAGATCATGGAGCGTTACCGTGAGGAGGATTGCATGTATGTCTTTCCTTTCCTTCACCGGAGTAAGAACAGGAAAAAGGACGGCGGCGATGATATTCCCGAAGAATCCTCCCTGCACCGTGTGAACCACCATGCCCATGAGATCGGTCGGCTCGCGGGGCTGAGCCTTCGCCTGAGTACGTATGTGATGCGTCATACTTTCGCCACGCTAATGCTGGAGTCCGGCAAGCCGGTCGAACTGATCAGCCAGTGCCTGGGTCATTCTTCTATCCGTACCACCCAGATATACCTTTCCCGCATCTCGACCCACCGGGTAGATAAGGAAGTGAATGACATGTTTGATCAGATGTTGCGTCCGGCAGTTGAGGAAAAGAAACTTCCGCATCCTTCCAGACAGCATGAGGAGGCGAGTCCTCCCGGCCATGGGCGTATTTTTCTTCCCGAAACGATTCCCGTTAAAGAAGAATGTAACATCCTCCCTCCTGACAACAAAAAATGTCCCTTTCTACATAAGAAAGAGACATTTCTATTAAAATCTTTTGCAAAGATAGGTATTCTGCCCAAAACGGCAAATTTTTTATATAGTTTTTTCACCCATTTTTATTTCTCCCCTCTCTTTGTTCCCCTCATAAAGGTATTTCCTTCCCAGAATCTTAGCCATAAGTCTTTGAAGTACAGACTTATACCCCTTCTTGAATTTCTTTATCTCTTTCTTATGTAGAAAGCGATAAAACGACAGTCCGCCGAAATGCGCATAATTAGTTTGTACAGATAACCTCTGTTTTTGGCCGGCTGCAAGAAAAAGGAGTATGAATATTTTAATAAACAGTGTAATGAGCCCCCATCTTGAGCGGATTCTCCGTTTGGAGTCTGCCAATACGAATCTTGTCCATTTGTTCCGGCTTCCTTCGGGAGACAGTTGGGTGGCGTATGAACAGTCTGCGGTCAATTTGCAGTCCATTATTCCCGGTTTGAAGGAAACTATGGCGAAAGAGGATTTTCCGGAGGCGGACATCTGGCTACACCGTGTGGTGGTGGATGACACGCTTATATATAAGTATTCCCTTCCCCTGATGTGCACTCTGGTCGGTGACGATTATCTCGAATTGTCTCCGGGGCTTTCCGTGCGTGAAGGGGTGAAGCGTTCCGATTTCCGTATTCCGGCATATGAATTATAAAACAGATAATGACAGATGAAAAAGAAAACATTGTTCATAATAGGCTGCCTTTGTTGCTGTGTGCTTCCCATGAAGGCTCAGGAACAGTCGGATAAGAATGTTCCTGAAAAATGGAACATCAAGAGCAACCTCCTCTATGACGCTACCGGTACCATCAATCTCGGTTTTGAATTGCCCCTTGCGGAACGTTGGAGCCTGGATGTTTCCGGCAATTACAACGGCTGGAACTGGAAGGATAACCGTAAATGGAAACACTGGATGGCACAGCCGGAAGTCCGTCTCTGGACACGTCAGGCATTAAGGGGGCATTTTTTCGCCCTGCATGCATTGGGCGGTCAATATAATATCGGCAACGTGCATTTCCCTTTCGGCCTGTTCAAGGACTTGCGTGACTACCGGCATGACGGCTGGTATGCGGGCGGCGGCATCGGCTACGGCTACCGCTGGAATTTCTCCCGGCGTTGGGGTATGGAAGCGGAAGCCGCAGTGGGTTATGTCCGTTTCGACTATAAATCGTATGAGTGCTTTACGTGCGGTGAGTTCCTCAATAACGGTACCCGTAACTATGTGGGCCCCACCAAGCTTGCGGTCAGCCTGGTATACCGTTTCGGCAAGAAAGCGCGCCGTGAAGCCCCCGTTCCCGTACCCTATATCGCTCCTGTTGATACCGTGTACCGGACGGATACGGTCTTTATCGAGAAACGCGATACGGTCGTCCTCCGTGAAGAAGTGAAGGAAGTGCCCGCCGCTCCTGTCATCATCACACGCTCGGAACAGCTGCACCTTCGCTATAAACAGGGCAACTCCGACATCCTCCCCACGTTCAGTACCAATGCGGGCGAACTCTCCCGTGTACGGGCTATGATAGACGAGGTCAAATCGGATAAGGACGCGCAGATCAAACGTATCGTGGTGCTTGGTTACGCCTCCCCCGAAGGTAACGAGGACAGCAACCTGGCCTTGTCCACCCGCCGTGCTACCGGGCTCCGCAATTACCTTGCGTCCCAATACCCTGCACAGGCAGACCTTCTGACGGTGGTACCCGGCGGTGAAGACTGGGCGGGACTGCTGGAGGCCGTCGAAAAAGACCTCCTGGTTCCGGAA
>NZ_QSUN01000050.1:1924-2872 GCF_003438995.1 Bacteroides sp. OM05-12 | reverse complement strand
ACCAGCCCACTATCTTATGGGAATACACATCGGTCAGCAGGCTCAGATAGATGAATGTGTCGTCACGCAGCCTTATGTACGTGATGTCAGCTACCCAAACATGGTTCGGACCATCCGGAATGCGCCCTTTCCATAGATTGCTGAACTTATGGAAATGATGCCAGGACAAGGTGGTCACAGGACGGGATGTCCTCTGCTTCCTGACCAACAGCCCGTTGACTCCGAGCAAGTCGAAGAATGCATCACGCCCCGGAACAGTACCTGCGGGAAGACGCTGCCGTACCAAATGCAGTAGCTTTCTTCCACCCAGAACGGGAAGTTCCTTGCGGATAGCCACAACCTCACGAAGGACAATCTCTTCCGCAAGGGCAGACTTCTGCCCGCGATTCAAGTGTTTGTAATAGGCTTGTTTAGAGTATCCAAGCAGTGCACAGCAGGAGGGGATACTAACCCCGTCAATGCCATGAAGCCTGCTCACGGCTTGGAACCAAAGTTTTTTCGGATCTCGATACCGAACTTCTCCTCTGCCAAATCTATCATCGTCTCGCTCAAACGGAAATGGAGATTAGCTTCTGCCAGTTGCTTATCCTTGTCTGTCAGTGCCTTTTGAGTTTTGGAAAGGGCACGCTCAAGCTCACGGATACGATTAGACTGGGCGGATTCCATGTCTGTCTGCAAAAGACGTTTATTACGACGCTTTACCATAATGGTGGATGCTTTCAAATCTTCTGTGCATGCAAATTTACGCTTCCAGTGTGAAATTATACTAGCATCAGGAAGAGAATATTTACGGGCAACCTCAGAACGAGACATACCGCTAAGATAATCGCGGAGGACTGCTGTACGTAAGCAAACTGGATAAGCCCTGCCCATTTGACCACGACGTTGTACTACTTTTTTTAATGTTTTCGAACTCATTTGATGATCTGTTTGAGTCAACCTATAGCA
>NZ_QSUN01000050.1:0-1914 GCF_003438995.1 Bacteroides sp. OM05-12 | reverse complement strand
TTAATTCTTTTGAACTCATTTGATGATCTGTTTGAGTCAACCTATAGCAGGACAAGACAATTATTACTATGTATATATAAGGTTTAAAAGTAGGTGTCACAAGTGTCACAAATGCCGCACTTTGATATTTTATGTGACAGCGTGACACTGTGACAGTGGTTTTATTAGTATTATATGTACTATAATATAAGAAATACATATATTAACTTATACATTATACAATAGTATATATAATAGTCCGAAAGTACGTGTCACGCCGTCACACTGTCACGCTTTTCAGTAAGCACCCAATTGGGGTTCTTCGTCAATTTTGGATATTTACTTTTTTTGTTTGGTGATAATTATTTGTTAATGCAAAATAAAATATATTCCTTTGCAATAATTGGAGTATTGAGGATTATTGGATATAATAATTGTAATTAAAGATAAAAAAGGATGTGTTTAGTTTGAACTTAACGAAATATGAGTAAATTTGCGCTTGAAGAGATAGATAGCATACGTGGGAAGCAGATTTTTAGCAAATTAATAATGGATGGGATATGCCTGTTTGATGAATTTGCATCTAAGTTGGAAGAACAATATAAAAGTGAATTGGATGCTATCGGCTATTATATGGAAGCAGTTGCAAATTTACAATCGTTGCCTGATACGAAATTTAGAGAATTAAAAGGTGGAAAAGGTGACGTGAAAGAGTATGAATTCAAATCAAGACATTTGAGAGTTTATGTCATGCAACAAAAAGGAGGAAAAATTATTGTTATAGGCGGTTATAAGAATAACCAAAGCAAAGATATCCTATCATTTAGATCTATAAAAAAACAATTTTTGGATTCTTTTAAAGATATAAAATCATGAAAACAAGAGCAGAACTGTTAAAGAGTAAAGGGTATTGGTTGGCAAAAATTCAGACTGAATTGTTTCGGGAAATTGATGGATTCAAAAGAAAAAATGGAATGAATAATACTCAACTAGCGGAATATTTGGGATGTAGCAAAGGATATATATCTCAACTGCTAAATGGAGACTTTGATCATAAATTGAGCAAATTGATTGAACTTTCCTTAGCTATAGGAAAAGTACCTTGTATTGAATATATGGATATGGAATCTTATATGGTAAGAGATGACATTATGTATAAAGCTACTTTTAAAACAAGTGTTTACGCCATTCCACAGAAAAACGGATATAGTTCTTATATGGATAAAGACATTCAAGAGGATAAAATCTTATTAAGCGCATAAAGATGGTAATACCTTATAAAATTTCGCATATTGAAACGAAGCAATTTGCTGTATTTCCAGATGTTCTTGTCTATGGTGAAACAATTGGAACATCTGTTGATTTTTCATTTACTGTTAATACGGATAGAACTGGAATTAGGGCTGTGGGAACGTTCAAATATGAACAGAAACAGAACTTACTTTTGATATTGGAATTAGCATGTTACTTTGATATATCTCCCGAAGGTTGGGATAAGGTAAAAGAAGATAATAAATGGGTTATTCCCGTTGATTTTCTTCGGTATATGGCTACTATTGTAGTCGGTGCTGCTCGGGGAATAATTCATATAAAGACCGAAGGAACAGTACTTAATACTGTTGTACTTCCGCCGATTAATCTGCAAGAGGGAATCAATGATGATTATGTAATAGAGAAAAAAAAGGAGTGAGGTCTTAACGCCAAAAATCACCTTGATGTTTTTTAAAAACAACCTGATGTTTGTTCGCAATCATCCTTATGTTTTTTAAAAACATCAAGGTGATTTTTTTGTGCTTGCGGACAGTTTTCCCCGGATTATTCATCAACCTGTGAGATAGATTCCGGGCTGCCGTCAAAATGATCCTTGTCTTCCTCTTTGGATCGTTTATTATCCTTTTTCTTGGATATACCCTTTTGACTTTTTGAACCGTACAT
>NZ_QSUN01000005.1 GCF_003438995.1 Bacteroides sp. OM05-12 | reverse complement strand
TAATTGGGAGGCAAAGATAAGAATTTAGACTTAATCCCTCAGGTTTTTACGTTGATCCGGTACCTGCTGAATGATTCCATCTTTCAGGATAAGTTATTCTGTATTAAGATAAAATAGGCAAACTGAAAGATGAAACTTAGGGATAATTATTGCTCTGAGAGTGCACAAAGAAAGAGAAATCTATACTTACCTTTAATAATTATCTCAATCAGCACATTTAACTTTCTCCGGCCAATCCTGATTTTCGGACTGTTCCTCATTAATATAAGAAGTAGATAAACAAAAAACGGGACTTTTCACAAAGTCCCGTTTTTAAGTTTTCAATAGGTATTAGTTTTTTTTAAGGTAAAAAGATTGTTTTCAGGATAACGTTGCAAATATGGGTCTTTTATTTGGATGCAGCAAATAATAAAGTATGTCATATAACATGTTTTTGAGAATTCTTTAATATTTTATGCAAAAACCAACTCAAAGGTCCCATCATCCCAGCGTTTACTCTACAAAATTAAAGAAAATATTTTAATAAACCTTATCCCTAAGGATTATTTTTATTTAAGAGAATACTTCTCATCCACCTTGCCATTATGCTTCAATACTTTAGCATCAATAAAAAATACAATCTCTTCTGCTATGTTGGTAATATGATCACCGGCTCTCTCTAATTTACGGAAGACGCTAACTAAATTCAAACAGGATAGCATATTCTCCGGATGGTCTGACAGATATTCGGTCATTACTCTTGTTACATCCGCATTTACTTCGTCCAATAAGTTATCTTTCGCAAAAACAGAAGTGGCTATTTCTATATTTTCGTCCTCTAAAGCCTTTTGGGCAATCTTAAGCATCATAAGACACTGATCAAACATTTCCTTCAAACGTAACTTTTCAATCAACGAGGCGTCAAGCGGATTTCGTTCGTTTTCCACAAAACGGGCAATGCCCTCCGCGAAATCACCTATCCGTTCAAGGTTTGTATTGATCTTCAACATAGCCAATGCAAAACGCAATTCCACTGCTACCGGATTATAAAGGGCAATGAGGTCTTCTACATCGCTGTCAATCTTTAGTTCGAAAGCATTTACCCTCTTTTCACGCACTATAACCTGCTGAGCCAGCTCTACATTCATATCCAAAACAGCCTCCCGAGCACGATCCATCTGGTTATACACTAGATTCCACATTTCATCGACTTCTTTTTTAAGAAGTTCCAATTCCGATTCTATAAACTTTACCATAAACTTATCCGTATTTATTGCAAAGAAAGTTCATTCCAATGAAATAACACATTTCAAATGTATTACATTCTTATTACACCGCTTTTATTTACCGGAAGATTTATCTCTGCTCTCCGCCACTTCCACCAAATAAACACTGACACAAATCAAAAGAATCGCTATCATTTGACTCCATCGGAATTTATCTTGCCCTACTAACAGTGAAACAACAGTTGCAACAATCAAAATCAAGTAACCATAGATAGCGACTAAAGTTGTTTTCAGATATTTCAGTCCTATGGGAATCAGAAGATAACTGATAACCGTTGGAAAGATGAGCACAAACAATAATAAAAGAAAAGGCTGCCAATGAATAGGTGCAGATAACACCTGAGCATCGAATCCCGTAAAAGCCGTCACGATCAGACTGGAGAAAGCCGCACCGCTAAATGTATATCTTAGCATCGTAAACACTCCGACCGATTTAAGTATACGATTACTTACCACCAGATAAATAGCGTAAGCAAGGGAACTGACCAGACAAAGCATATTACCCATAAAAGCATCAGAAGCATAGCCGTCGCTTTTCTGGGTAAAGATGCAAAGCAATGCCCCACCGAGTCCTACCAATATACCTAAAACTTTAAGAGACGTAATTCTTTCTTTAAAGAATAACACTGCAATCAGAAACACCCAAATGGGCTGTAAACTGGAGAATATAGAACTTGAAACCGGAGTTGTCTTACTAAGCCCTACCAAATAAAAGAACATAAATCCATATATCCCCAAGGCGCCCAGTAAAAACAATAAGAACTTATCCTTAGCAGAAGAAGTCTCCGGCTTTGCAAAGAGACCGATAATCCAAAAAGCAATTGCCGCAAAGACACATCTGATAGTAACTCCGGTCAATGGCGTCATCCAAAAAGGAAGAAGATATTTCAAAGCATTCATATTCAACCCACTGAATACTTTGGAAATCACCATACTAATATTAGCTTCTACTTTTTTATTTTCCATATATACTATTTCATTCAATACTTAATCCATCATTAAACAAAAAACTTTTCCGTTTCACATACGCCCAAACAGAGGCAGCCAACGCAACAACGCAATTAAAAATAAATGCAAATTGCTGGGTATGAATATGGGATACGGACGCAATCGCATTTATAATAAACGGGCATAACAATATTGCCAGATAATTCATTGCCATGACAAACGCCAATGCCAAAGTCACTTTCTTAGGAACCGCAATACGTGTGGTATTATCATATATTACAGGCTGGATAACTCCATACCCCAGCCCCGCAAGGATACATCCCGGGCCAATCAACCATTCCGTAGGGGCAATGATTATCAATGCCATCCCCACGGCGATTGCAAGGAGACTATAAAACTTTGTCTTCTCTTTCAATACCCGGATTATTTTATCAAGAAGTAACCCCGGTGCCATGATTGCCAAAAAGAACAGAGAGATCATAATGCCCGAATTACCACTTGTAAAATGATACTCTTTCATCAGGAACGGAAGATTAAAGCTGATGATGATCACCAAATAAGTCGCCAAGCCATAAAACAACATGAGTTGCACCAACTTAGGAATATCAATACCCTTCTTCCCTATGCTCTTACTATCATTATCATCCGTCGGTTCTATTTTGGAAGAAACTGCGATGCCACCTTTTAAATAAGAAGTAAGCACCAGCGAGATCAACGGAAAGAGATAAACAATAAAAGGCAAGTGCCAATTTACTTCTGCCAGATAACCTGTTAAAGTAGTAGCCAAAACCAATGTAATATTTGTAATGGCAGAGCTCAAGCCAAACTGTTTCGTCCGATACTTGCCGACAAAGAAATGTGAAATCAATCCGGTGGAAAGAGGAACGATTAAACCTGAGCCGACACCCAATAGAGCACTTACAGCAACAAGTTGCCACATCTTCGTCGAAAGCAAATAGAGAATCCCGCTCAAAGCAAAAACAATCAACCCTACCTGCAACAAACGAATATAGTTCACCCGTTCCGTGAGTTTCCCGGACAATATAATAATAGGTATAATAAGCAATGAAGGCAGCGACGAAAGCATTTGTATCGCCAATTCGCTTGAATGGGGAAAGATGGTGGAAAGTTTCCCTAGAATCGGTGAAACAGCCAATCCCGGCAATGCATTTAATGCGGAAATAGACCATATACCTATTAATGTTATCAACGGGATAGTATCCCGCCCTGTCTGGATTTTCATGAGCTTTACAAATTTCTGCTGTAAACAAAACAAGGAAACATAAAGTTCACGAATCACAGTCTATCAATCGATTAATATAATAAACTCCAAATTATGTATGAGAACGTAAAACCCGGAAACATTTGTTTTTAGCGAGTGTTCATGCCATAAACAACGGAAACAGGACGTTTCCATTCGTTGAATTATTAACCATTTAAAACCAAGAACAATGGAAGATCTTAATTTGAGAAAAGGTGATGCCAAAACTAGTATTTTTGGCTCGGACAAGATGTTGCAACCGGCTCCGGTAGATAAAATCCCTGATGGGCCTACCACACCGGAAATTGCCTATCAATTGGTAAAAGACGAGACTTTTGCGCAAACTCAACCCCGTCTTAATCTAGCGACTTTCGTCACTACTTATATGGATGACTATGCCACCAAATTGATGAATGAAGCCATCAACATTAACTACATCGATGAAACTGAATATCCCCGTATTGCCCTGATGAATGCTAAATGTATCAACATCATGGCAAACCTGTGGAATAGCCCGGAACAAGCTAAATGGAAAGCAGGAGCTTTGGCTATCGGTTCTTCGGAAGCATGTATGTTGGGAGGTGTTGCAGCATGGCTTCGCTGGCGCGAGAAAAGACAAGCCCAAGGCAAACCGACCGATAAACCAAACTTCGTTATTTCTTCCGGTTTCCAAGTTGTATGGGAAAAGTTCGCGCAGTTATGGCAAATAGAAATGCGCCAAGTACCATTGACACTTGAGAAAACAACGCTTGACCCGGAAGAAGCATTGAAGATGTGCGACGAGAACACCATTTGTATCGTGCCTATCCAAGGGGTTACGTGGACAGGTTTGAATGATGATGTAGAAGCGCTTGACAAAGCACTCGACGCTTACAATGCCAAAACCGGTTATGACATTCCTATTCACGTGGATGCTGCAACCGGAGGCTTTATCCTTCCGTTCCTGAATCCTGAAACAAAATGGGACTTCCGTCTGAAATGGGTACTTTCCATCAGTACATCCGGACATAAGTTCGGTTTGGTATATCCGGGCTTAGGTTGGGTTTGCTGGAAAGACAAGAAATATCTGCCGGGAAGCATGGCTTTCAGCGTAAACTACTTAGGCGCCGAAATCACTCAGGTAGGTTTGAACTTCTCCCGCCCTGCTGCACAGATTCTTGGTCAATATTATCAATTCATCCGCTTGGGATTCCAAGGATACAAGGAAATCCAATACAACAGTATGGAGATTACAAAGTATATCCACCAAGAAATAGCTAAGATGGCTCCATTCGTAAATTATAGCGAAGATGTAGTCAACCCGTTATTCATCTGGTACTTGAAACCGGAATATGCATCGAAAGCCAACTGGACTCTCTATGACTTACAGGATAAACTGAGTCAAAAGGGCTGGATGGTTCCGGCATACACATTGCCGGACAACTTGGAGAACTACGTAGTCATGCGTGTTGTTGTCCGTCAAGGTTTCAGCCGCGATATGGCAGATATGTTATTGAATGATATCAAGTCTGCAATAACCGAACTCGAGAAACTTGAGTATCCTACTCCTACCCGTATCGCTCAAGATAAGAGTGAGAAGGTCACGACTAAGGTATTCAATCACACCGGTAAATAATTAAATTTTCCGAGACCGGACCGGAAGTATTACTACCCGACATTTGTCACTGCCATTTGCCATTGCCGACCTGAAGGGCGATCTCTTGTAAAGTGAACAAATATAGCATAGCGTTGCCTATCAGGTAGGCAATGACAACTCTACTTATGCTGTCCTGGTAATACTCCGAATCCGGTCTCGTCTACAATAATAAACAATCACAATTATGGATCAGAAAATAACCATCTCACAGATTAAACAAGCTGCGGAAGAGGCTTATAATAGTGTGAGAACCAACACCGACGGGAAGAACGCCGATTACATTCCTTATCTGGCCAATATCAACAAAGACTTATTCGGCATCAGTATCTGTCTGCTGAACGGACAAACCATCGAGCTGGGAGATTCTGAATACAAATTCGGTATCGAGTCCGTTTCAAAAGTACATACGGCTATCCTTGTGCTACGTCAATACGGGGCAAAAGCTCTTCTCGAGCAGATCGGAGCAGATGCTACGGGATTGCCGTTCAACTCCATATTCGCCATCTTGCTGGAAAACGATCATCCGTCTACTCCGCTTGTCAATGCCGGAGCTATCGTGGCCGACAGTATGGTGAAACCTGTAGGCAACTCTGATGAGAAATGGAAAGCTATCGTTCAGAATATCACGGAGCTTTGCGGCAGCGAACCTCAACTTATCGACGAACTGTATAAATCGGAATCGGCTACCAACTTCAACAATCGCTCTATTGCATGGCTGTTGAAGAACTATAACCGTATCTACGATGATCCGTCCATGTCGCTGGATTTATATACCCGCCAATGTTCATTGGGCATCACGGCCAAGCAACTGTCTGTATGTGCAGCCACCATAGCCGGAGACGGATTGAATCCTGTATCGAAACAAAGGGTTTTTGAAGCCGGACTTTCATCGAAGATCACTTCCCTCATCGCTACCGTCGGCTTTTACGAGCATACGGGAGACTGGATGTACACTTCCGGCATTCCTGCAAAGACCGGTGTAGGCGGTGGTGTAATGGGTGTTATGCCCGGAGTATTCGGTATTTCCGCTTTCGCGCCTCCTTTGGATGGTTCGGGCAATTCCGTCAAAGCTCAATTGGCTATCAAATATATCATGAATAAACTCGGTCTGTCTGTGTTTAGCGGAGACAGAGTTACGATCATAGAATGATAAAGAATAATGCCGAAGGTTCGCGGATGACACTGATCGGGCAGATAAAGACGGATTTTAATCCGTTCCTATCCGCTTCATCCGCGTTGTCCGCGAACCTCGTTCTTCTATTACATCATTCTGCAAAGAAAAGAGTTCTTGTATTCATCTGATAACCTTGAAGATTTCGTCCCCCACTCTCACCAGATACATTCCTGCCGACGAGAGTTTTATACGGTTGTCCCCTGCTTCTCCCATTTGAGAGGCGATGCACACCCCATTGGAAGAATAGACCTTTATCAATGACGGATCAGGAAGAACAACATGCAAATCCTCTTTCACAAAGACTTTAGTATCATCAATTGCCGGGGTTGAAACCATATCAATAGGAGAAACTACAGGCCTGAGTTCCGAGAAGTCACTTTGAATGATCTCTCCGGAATCATTCACAAAAGCAGCCACCTTAAACGAATAGGAATCCCCGTCCGATTTATCAGGTGTCAGGAAGTCGTAGGAAGTGTCGGCAGTCGTCCCGTATGCATACAGTAAACTGATGGATTCTCCGGCTTTTAAGTTTTGGGAGACCTTTAAATCATCAATATACAGTTCTCCCATTCCTTCCATCGTAATACCGATATAAGATTCTTCCAAGCCCCCTTGCAGTTCAAAGGCAACCGTAGTCCACTCCGAAGTGACCGGAGACCGCTTCATATCGATCACATCATCATTTACATCGCACAAGGAGACTATTACCGTATCTATCCCGGCTCCTTTAAACGTGAGTGTCACGGTCACTGTGCCGCCGTCATGGGATAAATCATAGATCGGGGATAATAGCGCCGCCGGAGTATAAGGACTGAAAAAGTTGTCCAAGCCCAATATGCCGACTATATACTCAGGCATACAAGCAAACCAATCGGTACGGCTCATGTATTGATCCAAGTATTCAAAATCGGAATCTCCCACTTTGGGATCTTCAAAAGTGCCGGAAGTGATCCGGTGAAAGTCTTCGTCTACCAAATAATAGACGCTGTCCTTCTTTGCCCGATGGGTAAGCACAGCGTATGCGCCATACCAATCCGCCTTAGCCGCCGGCTCCCAATTGGCGGTGAACCCGCTATCCGTCACATTGGTAGCTTCTTTGGTAACGGGAATGTCCAAACCATTCACCCGTTTTAAAGAACCATCATTCGCAATAGCACTCCCCACAAGTATGAAACTCATGGCAGACACAATCCAGACATATTTACTACTCATCTTATTTATTTATCTTTACGGAGACAAAGATAAAGGATTATTTTAAATTACCTACCAAGAACAAGAATCATTCTTTATTTTATATAACCTAAAGATAGATAATTATTTATCAGACTGTTTTTTAGAAGATGGGTCAGCCTGTTTTCCTATATCATCAATAGCAGTAGTATCCTTATTTTTCTCATAATATTCTTGTTTCCGTTGATTAGCTTTTTGAACTAAACTAGTTACATATACAGTAAATATTGGAAACATCATCATACCCAAAGCTGCCAGTACAACCGATAGAATCTTTCCTGTGGGGGTTACCGCATAAATATTTGAACCGACTGTCGTCACATCCATGAATGCCCACCAAAGCGCATCGCTATATTCATGTACCATCGGATTGGATTTATGTTCCAAAACAAAGAAAATCAAACTGGAAAAGTACACTGTAGCCATCAACATTGTAAGATATGAAATAAATAAGCCCGACGCACGATTATTTGTTAACCAACCGACAACTATTGCCAATGCATATCCGCCTCGTACCAAAGGAATAAAACGAATAAAGTAAGTAATTTCCGGCGAAAAAGATATATGATAATAGTCTATAATACTAAGGTAAGGAATAGCTACGATGAGAAAGATAAAATGGGTCTTCACATAGTACCATTTATCTTTGGAAAGGATGAACTCCAACAAGAAATCAAACAGGAAAAAGAGGCAAATCCACCACTGAATCTTCAAATACCGGGCTTGCGTAAGAAATGGTATATTATGAAAAGTATCCACGGATATACTGACAATAAGGAAAAGGCACATTAATAATATCATAACGTGCAGCACCCCATAAATACCTCTCTTTTGATACACGATATCGCTAAAAGCTGACTTCATACTCTATAATTATTTATTATGGTAAAGAGAACAATTCAGACAAGCGCTTTGTTTTCCCGCCCAAACTGTTAATTAACCTTGTTTTACACAGATGATTAAACCAAGCCCAAAAGCGTTTGTTATAGACACAAAACTAGACGAACCAGATTATTGTTTCATCTTTAAATACATATCAATTATGGCAAATATTGGAAAAACTGTAAAGCTAGGGGTGTTTACCTTAGCTATTATGAACGTAACAGCGGTAGTATCTCTCCGTGGACTTCCTGCCGAAGCTGAATACGGTTTAAGTTCTGCATTCTACTATTTATTCGCAGCTATTGTATTCCTTATCCCCACGGCATTGGTCGCTGCCGAACTTGCAGCCATGTTTCAGGACAAGCAAGGCGGTGTGTTCCGTTGGGTAGGCGAAGCGTTCGGTAAGAAGTTCGGCTTTTTGGCTATCTGGCTGCAATGGATCGAAAGTACCATTTGGTATCCTACCGTATTGACTTTCGGGGCAGTATCCATCGCATTCATCGGCATGAATCACACCGGAGATATGTCTTTGGCATCCAACAAGCTCTACACACTGGTCGTGGTACTTATCATCTATTGGCTGGCAACATTCATTTCCTTGAAAGGGTTAAGCTGGGTAGGTAAAGTAGCTAAGGTGGGCGGTATGGTCGGTACAATTATTCCCGCTGCTCTCCTTATTATATTAGGTGTTATCTATTTGGCTACGGGAGGACAATCCAATATGGATTTCCATAGCAACTTCTTCCCCGACTTCACCAAGTTCGACAATCTGGTATTGGCATCCAGTATCTTCCTGTTCTATGCCGGTATGGAGATGGGCGGTATCCACGTTAAAGATATGGTGAATCCGGCAAAGAACTATCCGAAAGCCGTATTTATCGGTTCTGCAATCACTGTAGTCATCTTCGTATTAGGAACATTTGCACTGGGTATCATTATACCGGAAAAGGATATTAACCTGACACAAAGCCTGTTGGTAGGTTTTGACAACTACTTCCAGTATATCCGTATGTCATGGTTGTCTCCAATTATCGCGGTAGCCCTTGCTTTCGGTGTGCTTGCCGGGGTATTGACATGGGTAGCGGGTCCTTCCAAAGGTATCTTTGCCGTAGGTAAAGCGGGTTATCTGCCTCCATTCTTCCAGAAAACGAATAAAATCGGTGTACAGAAAAACATCTTGTTCGTACAAGGCGGCGCCGTTACCTTATTAAGTTTATTGTTCGTAGTTATGCCGTCCGTACAGAGTTTCTACCAAATTCTATCGCAGCTCACCGTACTTCTTTACTTAATCATGTATATGCTGATGTTCTCCGGAGCCATCTATTTGCGTTATAACATGAAGAAGGCAAACCGTCCGTTCCGTATCGGAGGCAAAGGTAACGGACTGATATGGTTTGTTGGCGGTCTCGGATTCTGCGGTTCACTATTGGCGTTCGTACTGAGCTTTATCCCACCCAGCCAGATTTCTACCGGAAGCAACACAGTATGGTTTGCTGTCCTTATCATCGGTGCATTGGTTGTTGTGGCTGCTCCGTTCATCATCTATAAATCACGTAAATCCACATGGGTTGATCCGAATACTCAATTCGAACCGTTCCATTGGGAAGAGCAAAAGACCGTTGCTGATACTCAGGCAACTACCGATACTCAAACCACAACTACGGTAAAATAAGATAGTAACCACCTTATCTTTGAATCGTTTCACCATGGGCGTCCTTGCGTTTAGGCATGGACGTCCTTGCGTTTAAGCATGGGTAAACGATAAGCTTTCCCCGGACAAACGAATGAAAGAACAGGAGCCTTAAATCAATCTCCTTAATCTTTTTTATATGTTTTCAGAGAGATATGCTTAACACTATGAAAAAGAATTTCTATTTTTGCACCTTAAAGTGTAAAAACATACTGCAATGACTGATAACAATGTTTCAGAGAATACAGAAAAGAAAAGCCTTAACTTTATAGAGGCAGCTGTAGAAAAAGATTTGAAAGAGGGTAAAAACGGAGGAAGAGTACAAACTCGCTTCCCGCCGGAACCTAACGGATACTTACACATAGGGCACGCAAAAGCTATTTGTCTGGATTTCGGTATAGCAGAAAAGCACGGAGGCGTATGTAACCTTCGCTTCGATGATACGAACCCGACAAAAGAAGATTTGGAATACGTGGATGCTATCAAAGAAGATATCCAATGGTTAGGTTTCCAATGGGGTAATGAATACTATGCATCCGATTACTTTCAGCAATTATGGGACTTTGCAGTACGCCTTATCAAAGAAGGCAAAGCATATATAGATGAGCAGACATCCGAAGAAATCGCTCAGCAAAAAGGTACTCCTACCCAGCCGGGTATAGAGAGCCCTTACCGTAACCGACCGATTGAAGAAAACCTCGCATTGTTCAACAAAATGAATAGTGGTGAAGCAGAAGAAGGTTCAATGGTGCTTCGCGCAAAAATAGATATGGCAAATTCGAATATGCACTTCCGCGACCCGATTATTTATCGTGTTGTGAAGACTCCTCATCACCGCACCGGCGATACATGGAAAGCCTATCCGATGTATGATTTCGCCCACGGACAAAGCGATTATTTCGAGGGTGTAACACATTCTCTTTGCACATTGGAGTTCGTTGTTCATCGCCCGTTATACGATCTTTTCATTGACTGGCTGAAAGACGGTAAAGACTTGGAAGACAACCGTCCCCGTCAAACTGAATTCAATAAACTGAATTTAAGTTATACGCTTATGAGCAAGCGAAATCTGCTTACTCTGGTAAAAGAAGGTCTTGTAGACGGATGGGATGATCCTCGAATGCCGACCATCTGCGGTTTCCGTCGTCGCGGATACTCTCCGGAAGCAATCCGCAAATTTATCGACAAAATCGGATATACCACATACGATGCCCTAAACGAATTCGCATTGTTGGAAAGTGCCGTTCGTGAAGATTTGAATATACGTTCCACCCGTGTTTCCGCTGTCGTTAATCCGGTAAAGCTTATCATTACGAATTATCCGGAAGGAAAGGTAGAGGAAATGGAAGCCGTTAATAACCCGGAAGACCCTGAAGCAGGTTCACACATGATTGAGTTCAGTCGCGAACTTTGGATGGAAAGAGAAGATTTCATGGAAGATGCTCCAAAGAAATATTTCCGTATGACTCCGGGACAAGAAGTACGCTTAAAGAATGCATATATCGTGAAATGTACGGGATGCAAGAAAAACGAAGCAGGCGAAATAGAAGAAGTTTATTGCGAATATGACCCGAATACCAAAAGCGGTATGCCGGAAAGCAACCGAAAAGTAAAAGGTACATTGCACTGGGTGAGCTGCGCACACTGCATACCTGCCGAAGTACGTTTGTACGACCGTCTCTGGAAAGTAGAAAATCCTCGTGACGAATTGGCCGCTATACGCGAAGCAAAAGACTGCTCCGCATTAGAAGCAATGAAAGAAATAATCAATCCGGACTCTTTGACCATACTAACCAACTGTTACGTCGAAAAGTTCTTGGCAAATGCCAAGCCGCTCGACTATTTACAGTTCCAACGTATCGGCTATTTTAACGTCGATAAAGATAGCACTCCGGAGAGACTGATCTTCAATCGTACGGTATCATTAAAAGATACTTGGAGTAAAATAAATAAGTAGAATAAAGTTTGTCAACTAATTGGTGAACCGATTAGTTGGCAAACTATAAATTATAAACAACATGGACAACAGTTTTTCTTCGTCATTTGGAAAAGATGAATTTAAAAAACTTCTTGCTAAGTACGAAGAAATGGCATCAGGAAAGCAACCCGCCTATTTCGATGCAGACCAGTTAACCGAGATTGCCGAATATTACGCATCTTTGGATGATTACGAAAAGTCATTGGATGTAATAGAATTCTCATTAAAAATACATCCGGGTACAATAGAGATTCTTACCCTTAAAGCACATTTATTAATAGAAACAGATCATATTCAAGAGGCCAAAGAGATTGCTTATTCAATGCCCGACTATGAATATGACGTTAAACGGCTGAAAGCACTATTGTTTACCAAGGAGAATAAAATAGACGAAGCCAAAAGAATGTTGCAAAGGATGATTGAGGAAGAAGAGGAAGTTGATGAAGAGAGTTATTTGGATGCTGCATACGTTTTTATGGATAATGAATATCCGGAAGAGGCTCTTCCTTGGTTTGAAAAAGCTCTAAAGCTGGTTCCCGGTGATATGACTATCCAACAAGACTATGCGGAATGTTGTTTTCGAACCAACAATATTGAGCGGGCCATAGTATGGTATAATAAGGTGTTGGATGAAGACCCCTATTCCACAGAATGTTGGTTTGGATTGGGAAAGTCTTACAGCATGAATGATGATTTCCAGAAAGCAATCGAGGCTTTTGATTTTGTATTGGCCATTAATCCCAACCATACTGCCGCCATCTTATTGAAAGCACACGCATATTCCCAAATAGAGAATTATACTGAAGCTGCCGAACTCTATTTAAAATACACGGAATATAATCCGGATGAAGAAAGACCATATTATATGGCCGGAATATGCTACTACAACTTAGGATCTTATGAAGAAGCATTAGAATGTTTCTTAAAAGCGACTCAAAGGAAACCGTTGCTGGATTACTTTACAGTAGATGCCTTCCAATATATGGCAGGATGCTATATCCATAAAAATGATCATGCCAAAGCCCTTGATGCGATTGACAATGCTATCCAACTGGATTATAAGAATGCGGATCTATTGATTACCAAAGGCTCCATATTCCTACGTCAAGAAGAATTTGATTCAGCAAATGAAATCTTTCAGGAGGCTCTCGAGCTGGATAACTTTGAAAATCCGGATTCTTATATAAGTATCGCATTAGCTTATCATGATAACAATCTTTTCGATCTTGCTCTAAAATACCTGATAGGTTTACAAGAGTCTTATTCCGGACACGGACTTTCATATATATACATTGCCTACATCTATCTTTTAAAGAACGACAAAGACAAATTCAAAGAATATTTTATGAAAGCAATGGAACAAAATCCTAATAACATTACACAATTTACCAATCAATTATCTTCTGATCAAGCAGAGATTAAGGAACTAATCCTTAATTTGAAACAATCTATAGAAGAAAATTATTAAATAACAATTTAAAACGAGAAAATCAATGGAATCTGTTGCATTTATCCAATGGTGTTTAGATCATCTAAATTACTGGACCATTACTTTATTAATGGCTATCGAAAGTTCTTTCATTCCTTTTCCCTCAGAAGTTGTAGTACCTCCGGCAGCTTACAGAGCTGCTGCAAATCAAGAATTGAATGTCTATTTGGTTGTTTTATTTGCAACCATAGGAGCAAACATCGGAGCACTCATCAATTACTATATTGCCAAAATTGTAGGTCGTCCGTTAGTATACAAATTCGCAAACAGTCGTTTCGGTCATATGTGTCTGATTGATGAAGCCAAAGTTGAAAAGGCAGAAAAATATTTCGATGATCATGGAGCGATATCAACTTTCATCGGCAGACTAATCCCGGCTATCCGTCAATTAATATCTATTCCGGCAGGTTTGGCTAAAATGAAACTATCAACATTCTTGCTATTTACCACATTAGGAGCCGGATTATGGAACTCGATTCTTGCAGCTATCGGCTATTATCTGGAATCAGTCATTCCGGAAGACCAGCTTATGGGAAAAGTAACAGAATATAGTCATGAGATAGGGTATGTTTTCATAGCTATAGCCATCCTGATTGTTGGATTTCTTGTTTATAAAGGAATGAAAAAGAAATAACTGACATTATGCATAAACGTCCTGACAGTTTCAACTATCAGGACGTTATCAGTTTACCCCTCTACTCTATTCTCTACACAATAATTTGAGAAGTTTTATTTCTTTAGAGCTTTTAGCACCCCTTCATAATTAGGTTCTGTCCCAATCTCAGGTACAAGTTCCGTATATATTATCTTTCCTTCCGGATTAATAACCACTACGGCACGCGCCAACAATCCATAAAGAGGTCCCTCTTCCATTAGAACCCCATAATTTTCTCCAAAATCAGAAGAACGGAAATCAGACAATGCTATAACATTCTTGATACCTTCCGTTGTGCAAAAACGTGCATGTGCAAAAGGTAAATCTTTAGAAATAGCAAGTACGACCGTATCAGGTAATTGTGCTGCAATTTCATTAAATTTTCTCACAGAAGTTGCACATACACTTGTATCTAAACTCGGGAAGATATTTAATACTACATTTTTCCCTTTCAAATCTTTTAGATATAAACCTCCCAAATCTGTTTTAGTCAAATGAAAATCAGGAGCTAAATCACCAACCTGAACAAATTCACCGGATAATTCAACCGGTTGACCTTTAAAAGCTGTTCTTGACATAATGTTTTATATTTTATTATTATATATATCTAATAAACAATCTACCAAATTAAATGTTCAAACATTCATAAGAATTCAACATCTTACGCCATATATCGAAAAGAATACGTTAATATTTTAATTTACACTCACCAAATATTGTTTTTACTATAAAAATAACATAACTTTGCAGGTAATAGTAGATTTTCCATTTATAAAAGACAAACAGGATTTTTGAATTTATTTTCTATGAGACAGGCTACCACTGAAACATCTAAAATGATTAGGACAATAACTATTATTGGTGATTATTTTATCCTCAATACAATATTTATTTTTATATATCTTATATTTAATGAATTTCAATATAACACAAATATAGGGCATACATTTCAAAAATATTTAGTTCTTCTTAACTTAGGCTATATCCCATGTATATCCATCTTTAAAGTTGTGTTGCATAAACGAATTATCACACCTGAAATAATAATAAGACGCGTATTCTTCTCTACAACAACATTTATATTTCTATTTGTGTCATGTTTATCACTTATACAAACAGAAATATCCAAGCCTTTAATATTTACACTCTATATTACATTATTAGTATGTATTAGTTTTTGGCGTTTAAGTATGCGTAGACTGGTAAAACGTTTCAGACAAAACGGTAGAAATGCGCGAAATGCCATAATAATAGGTAGTACAAACAATGTGGTAGAACTATATCACGAGATTTCTGATGATACTTCTTTTGGTTATCGTGTTATGGGAGTATTTGATGATGAACCACTTAGAAATTTTCCGGAAAATGTAAAATACTTAGGTAAAGTATCTGAGATTATTCCATTTCTAGAAGGACACCATGTTAATGAAGTATTTTGCTGTCTCCCCTCATCCAGAGAAGCAGAAATCGTCCCAATCATTAATTTCTGCGAAAACAATATGGTACACTTTTATAGCGTACCAAATGTCAGAAACTACCTGAAAAGAAAGATGAAATTAGAATTATTCGGTGACATTCCGGTATTATATGTACGTGACGAACCGCTTTTAAAACCGGAAAACAAATTATTGAAACGTTCTTTTGATTTATTAGTTTCCAGTATATTCCTATGTACTATATATCCTATTATGTACATTATTGTAGGAAGCATTATCAAAATAACATCACCGGGTCCCATTTACTTCAAACAGGAACGAAGCGGTGAAGAAGGGCGTATATTCAAATGTATCAAATTCCGTTCTATGAAAGTCAATACGGAATGTGATAAACTGCAAGCAACAGCAAATGATCCGAGAAAAACTAAGTTCGGAGACTTTATGCGGAAAACGAATATAGATGAGTTTCCACAGTTTATCAATGTTTGGAAGGGTGAAATGTCGTTGGTAGGTCCACGACCTCACATGCTAAAACATACTGATGAATATTCCAAACTAATCAATAAATATATGGTACGCCATCTCGTAAAACCGGGTATTACAGGATGGGCACAAGTTACCGGTTTCCGAGGAGCGACGAAAGAATTAAGTCAAATGGAAGGACGTGTCAAGAAAGACATTTGGTATATTGAAAACTGGTCATTCCTACTTGACTTGCGAATCATGTATAAAACAGTAGTAAACGTAATGCGCGGAGACAAGAATGCCTACTAATCATTCAATCCAAATATTTTATCCATCATTTGCCATTTCTCATTAGAAGCCATACCCGGTTCAGCTTGTTGGAATTTGGCCA
Organism: Bacteroides sp. OM05-12; assembly: GCF_003438995.1. Taxonomy (GTDB): domain Bacteria; phylum Bacteroidota; class Bacteroidia; order Bacteroidales; family Bacteroidaceae; genus Bacteroides. The sequence continues at coordinate 282,628 of NZ_QSUN01000005.1, read as the reverse complement.
TATAGGCTTCCCATTCGGCTTGTCTCGGCAAGCCGGCTAAACGTTTATTATCTTCAACCCAGTCAAACCCATCAACTGTATCCACAATCATAAAAAGCAAATTACCCAATATATAAATCTGCATATCCAATATACCTACAGATTTAATACCTGCTTTTATCTCCGGCCACACTTGCTTATGTTGCTCCACATACCCTTTTATCAATTCCGAATTATCTCTTAACTTCAAAGTCTGACAATACCTTTTCATATCCTTTATGATCTGCTTATTTGTAATCCTTTATTAGACAAACTCATATCCACAAAACGTGCACAACTATTAGGAGGATTCTGTGTAAGAATAGTCCGTATTCTTGCAGCAGCTTCCGGATCTTTAGCTATCATATATAAATAACCTCCCCCACCGGCTCCCGGCAATTTATATCCGTAACAATAATCTTTCACAATATCAATAATCGCTTCTACTTCAGCAGGATTGGTTCCTGAATCCAAGCGTTTATTCTGCATCCATGACTTGCCGACCAATTTTGCCATCTCTTCAAAGTTTCCTTGTTGTATGGCTTCGTACAAATCTAATGCATGTACTTTCATATCAGCAAGAATAGACAATCTTTCCGAGTCATTTAAAAACATTCCACGCACAATCTCTGCCAAAATTCCTTTCGCTGTTCGGGTTATTCCTGTATAATAGAGTAAATGACATTTCTGATACTCCGGATTGGCAAACAAGAAATCAGGTAGCCATCTGACTGAAAGAGATTGTTCAAATTCAGCCTGTGTCTGAAGCAATTTAACCCCATGAAGCACACCACCGTATTGATCCTGCCAACCACCTCCGGTAGTCAACATCTGTTCCAATAATAATGTACGTCGGCATACTTCATTCTTATCCCACATCAGTCCACAAAAATCGGCAATAGCTCCCAATACCGTTGAGGCAAGAATGGAGCTTGTACCCAAACCTGATCCGGCAGGAATAGCAGCCAATAAAGTAATCTCAATACCGGAACCGAAGGCTTTCAATTGTTCTTCCAATGAATGATAACATTCTCCTTGAAATACAGAAGAGAATCCCGCCAAAGTCAACGCGGCTTTAGGTATAGAAAAAGGAGAACCTACTTTATTAAAATCCATCAACTGTTCATAGGAGGTTATAATCTCAATAGCTCCCAAATCTATCGAACGAAGGATTATCTTATATTCCTTGCTCGGTTTCACATATACTTGTAACGGTGGCTGACCATTCAACTCTATCGCCATATTGACTACATTACCACCTGAATAAAGACAGTAAGGAGGCGTATCAGTCCATCCACCGGCAAGATCTATACGCACCGGGCTTCTTCCCCAGACAATTTGGTCGGAATAAACAGCCAATTTAGGATATTGCTTTTGCCCTGATATGGAATCTATCAATCCTTCTCTCAGCAAACCGAACGCTTTACTTTCTTCTTCTTTCCCATCTTCACCTTTTAACTGCATTACATGAGCACGAAACATATGATCGTGTATGCGGGTCATCAACGGAGCGGTATCCGGTAAATCGTTTGGCAATGTGATGTGATTGTCTACAAACTCTTTAGCCGCATCCTTCAGATTCAACTGATAGAATACGCTTTTCTCATAATTATCTGCCAACAACGGCCAATTCTTTGTACGAAACTCTTCCCGTTGCTTGTACAAACGATCCAAATTGGCATAAGAAGATATTTCATCGGCAGAAAGCCGTTTACTTTGCAACCATATATCTCTACCCTCCCGGCACTGAAGTTCATTTATCATCCAACGAAGCACTTTACCTAAGTCATCGACTGAATGACAAACAGGGAACAGGCGTGCCGACTGCAAATCATTCGTATGCTCCAAAAGTGCCGCATCCAATCGGCGTTCTTGCATCCATTCCTTTACCGGACGCCCCATAAACAGGGTGGTTTCTGCCAGGACATCACCTTTAAATGCGTCATTAAATCCATAAGGACGAGCAATATAATCCGTCTCCTGATAAGGTACAACATCTACACAAACACCTGACGGTAAAGACAATACCCAATCATTAACGGGGACTCCTGTTATAATATTCCTGTTCGACAACAACCAGTTCTCATTGACGTAACTATTTTCAATCCATACCTCTGAATTTTCTGCCGAGAGCTTATACTTCACCTCAGCATTCTGTACAAACATGGCCGGATGTGGCTTTATTTTACGATTGATAATAGCACGTTGATCATTCACCAAATTCTGAACAGCTACTGTAGAAGATATTAATTCACGACTTGTACCGTAATGATAAAACTCCCCATCCTGCAACGGCAATATTGCCACGCTCAATTCACGCAATTCATCATCCTCTACTTTGGGATTACCGCCCAAAGCCCGTCCAAAATCAGAATATAAATCATAATATCTCAATGAATCATCTTTCTTAGACCGTTTCATCAGTAATTCAACAGCCCGGTCACTCAATATCCAGATACCTATATCCATCAAAAAGAAATGACTTTGCATCAACTTACTCATTTCTTCAACTGTCGGCTTTTGCAACATAAAATCAAGTTCTTCCGGTTGCTTCCTGTCCAAGACAAACACGCCATGATTCTTCGCCAAATTAGGGTCTACCCACAAACCGTAACAAACGACATCTGCTTCCGGTATCTTCTGAAGAGGTTTACCCGAACGGATATAGACATCACCACTTGCGATCAACGTATGAAGTGAGTCCGGTGCTTTTTCCATGATTCGCTCATAAAGAGGTAGCTGCAAAGAAAGTAAATTCTGCTTGAGGCACTGTCCGCGCTCCCATCGGAATACCGGAACCGGTGTCAATATCTTTCCGGAGGGTGCATATCCCGGCAACCGACGACTCTGCCCTCCTGCGTGAAGCAATATCCTTTTATCCTTTCCCAGCCAAGTCATAAAATCTATTTCCGGCTCCATTGCTTGCTGACATTCCTCTAACAACCAAGTAGTTCCACCACCGGAACCTAGTTTTGCTCCGATAGGATCAGACGTACAAAACCATTCGTTACGGTCAGCCTTCTCAATCTCATGAAAACAATTCACCAAATTCGGTGGAAGTGATAAAAGTTTTTTCATTATATCTAATTCTTTGAAAAGTTCATATTATCTAGCAAAGATAAATATTTAGCCTTTATCTATAACTGTTTTCAGCACAGTTATTAAATGCGATAAATACGAACAAGTAAATATGACCGATAAAATTAATATGATTATCCGATTACTCGATTCAGCTACAATAAATACCTGCTGTTCAACATACGGTCGATTGATTACAAACTCCTATTGTTTGCAAACAATCGACCGTACCTTTGTCTTCAATCGTCCGTATGTCTTTTTTTCAAAAATGATATGCAATCAAAAAAGCCGAAGTTCTCCATCATAATCATCAGGAAAACCTCGGCTTTATAAATTATTCGATTCTAAATAATCCGATATCAATTATTCAGATACCAATCGTACATTTTCTTTACGCCCTCATCTATTTCGATTTTATGATGCCATCCCAAATCATGCAACTTGGTCACATCTGTCAACTTGCGCATCGTTCCATCGGGCTTAGAAGTATTAAAAGTCAATAAACCTTTATAGCCTACTTCCTGAACAATCAACTTAGCAAGCTCACCGATTGTTATCTCTTTACCGGTACCGATATTGATATGGCAGTTACGCACATCCTTGTCCGCCGGATTATAAGTATCTTTAAAATCAACATGTTCCATTACGAAAACACTTGCATCCGCCATCTCCTCACTCCAAAGGAATTCACGAAGCGGTTTACCTGTCCCCCATAATTCAACCTCGTTTTCAGTAATACCATACTTCTTCAAAATAGCAAGAATATCTTCCTTCGAGCTATCGCCATTTATCCCCTCTACCGGACGATGATTCAAGTCTTTGCGTATAGCATCCCAATCGCCTTCATGCAAGCACTTTCCTAAATGAATCTTACGAATCATTGCGGGAAGTACGTGACTTCGTTCCAAATCAAAATTATCATTCGGACCATACAGATTGGTAGGCATCACAGCAATATAGTTTGTACCATACTGAAGATTAAAGCTTTCGCACATCTTCAATCCTGCAATTTTGGCAATAGCGTATGGTTCGTTGGTATATTCCAACGGAGATGTCAGCAACGCATCTTCTTTCATCGGTTGCTCCGCATCACGAGGATAGATACAAGTACTGCCTAAAAACAGTAATTTCTTCACATTATGACGAAAGCTCTCACCAATAACATTCTGCTGAATCTGTAGATTCTTATAAATAAAATCCGCACGATAGAGGCTGTTCGCCATAATGCCCCCCACATGAGCAGCTGCTAAGATTACGTATTCCGGTTGCTCTTCATCAAAAAACTTCTTCACAGCCAAACCATCCAAAAGGTCTAATTCCTTGTGAGAACGCCCTATCAGATTGGTATAACCTTTCTTCTGCAGATTCTTAAATATAGCAGAACCCACCAAGCCGTGATGTCCCGCTACATATATCTTGGCATTTTTATCCATTATTCCTCTATTTTTGATTTCAGATAGAGCTTCTTTACAAACTTCATATCATGGGAAACCATGATTTTTACCAGTTCTTCGAAAGAAGTCCTTCTTGGATTCCATCCTAACAAAGTTCTGGCTTTAGTCGGATCACCCAACAGCTGCTCTACTTCAGCAGGACGGAAATATTTAGAATCAACTTCAACCAATACTTTACCGGTTTTCACATCGATACCTTTCTCATTAACACCTTCACCTTCCCATCTCAATTCAATGCCAACTTCCTTGAATGCAAGAGTAGTAAACTCACGAACCGTGTGATATTCTCCTGTTGCAATAACGAAATCCTCCGGTTTATCATGCTGAAGAATCAACCACATACACTCTACATAGTCTTTGGCATATCCCCAGTCACGTAAAGAATTCAAATTACCAAGATACAGTTTATCCTGAAATCCTTGGACAATACGGGATACTGCTAAAGTAATCTTACGAGTTACAAATGTCTCACCACGACGCTCACTTTCATGGTTAAACAAAATACCATTTACAGCAAACATACCGTAGCTCTCACGATAGTTCTTCGTAATCCAAAAACCGTATTGCTTTGCTACTCCGTAAGGAGAACGCGGATAGAAAGGAGTGGTTTCTTTTTGTGGAACTTCCTGCACCAATCCGAATAATTCAGAAGTAGATGCCTGATATATCTTTGTTTTCTTTTCCAATCCTAAAATACGAACAGCTTCCAACATACGCAATGTACCGATGGCATCAGCCTCAGCAGTATATTCCGGAACATCGAAGCTGACTTTCACATGGCTCTGGGCTGCCAGATTATATATTTCATCCGGTTGAATTTGCTGGATAATACGGATTAATGAGCTTGAATCAGTCATATCTCCATAATGCAAATTAACCAAACGGTTTTGTTTCATATCACGTACCCATTCATCTAAATATAAATGCTCGATACGTCCTGTATTAAAAGAGGAAGATCTGCGTAAAATGCCGTGTACTTCATATCCTTTGTCAATCAAAAACTCAGCCAGAAAAGAACCGTCCTGACCTGTAATACCAGAAATTAATGCTACTTTTTTCATACAAATATAATTATAATCTTACTTTGAAAACTCTTTAATACGCTGTTCCTCGCTCAACTTGCAAATAAGCAATGTATTATCTTTTTCGGCAACGATATAGCCATCCAAACCTTGAATTACGACTCTCCTCTCCTGAGAAGTATGCACAACACAATTCCGGCTTTCTATCAACTTCACATTCTCACCGATACAAGCATTTTCATCCCTATCTTTCTCCAACTGACCATGCAGAGAACCCCATGTACCCAAATCACTCCATCCAAAATCCGCAGGGAAAACAAATATCTCATCAGCTTTTTCCAGAATAGCATAATCCACCGATATATTCTTGCAATCCTGAAATTGTTTATCTATTTCTTCCTGTTCCTTATCCGTGTAATAATAAGGAAGCATCGACTCGAATATATCTGCTATCTCCGGCTGATAAATACGCATTGCATTAACAATTGTATCCACATTCCAAACAAAGATACCGGCATTCCAAAAGAAATTAGGTCGGGAAATATATTTCTCAGCGGTCTCTTTATCCGGTTTCTCTTTAAAAGCATCGACACGATAAATCTCTTTATTGGTAGAAGAAGCGCACGACAAATCCGCTTCAATATATCCATAACCTGTTTCAGGACGCGTAGGCTTCATGCCAAGCGTTAGTATGGCATCTGAATTCGCTGTAAAATTAAGAGAGGACTTTATCACACGCTGAAACTCTTCTACATTCATAACGATATGGTCCGAAGGAGTCACAACGATATTGGCATTCGGATGTTGCTTTTTTATTTTCCAACTCACATAAGCGATGCAAGGAGCTGTATTCCGCATACAAGGTTCTTGCAAAATATTTGATTCTGGCAATTCCGGTAACTGTTGCTTTACAATATCTGCATATTTCTTTGACGTTACAACCCATATATTCTCCGGCGGACAAATACCTTTAAAACGATCTGCCGTCAATTGAATTAATGTACGTCCGCATCCTAAAACATCTATAAACTGTTTCGGACACTCCGGTGTACTCATCGGCCAAAAACGGCTTCCTACGCCACCGGCCATAATAACTAAATGATTTTCAACACTCATATAGTCTGCGTTTTATTTATTAAGTGCAAAATTACAGCATTTTATCTGATTAATAAAGAAAATACCCTACTGTTTGTTCATCTATGCTGAAATAAAATCAAAAATCAAAACTTTCTGAACTCTAATCTCGCATAATCAGAATTAAGAACCATTCTCTTATTCGTTAATTTCTCTACTGAGAAATGCTGAATAGTATCGTTTAGACCAAATCGTTTGGCTACATTTTTATTCTGTCTTATCATCCGTACATGTAACGAATCGCCTACATGATTAAACCGACCATTGATATAGCCATATCCACCGTCTGTAGCACGTGTTTGTCTGAATTGCATTAAGTGCAAAGCAAAATCATAATAGGTATATTCCGGTTTCTCCTGTTCTCCATCCGCATGATAATTTATAACCATCAACTGCCAACGACCGTCCAACTTACCATTAATCGGCATTTTGCCGCAATAAGAGAATATAAAAGTCACCAATAGAAACAGCCCTGCCCTTTTCAAAAAACATCCAAAGTCTTTCATATCAATTCTCATTTATTAAAACGAATAGTCAACATACCTCCCAAGCTATTACCAGTGATATAGTCACTCTTATCTCCGGCTATCGAACCGATGAAAGTCCAATGTTTAAATGCTTTAGGAGAATAAGCAAGTTCCGCCATCACGTTCATATTATACTTTATATCAGGTAACGGATTACTGTAAGTTCCCCAATGCCGCGCGTGAGAAAATAAGACTCTATACTTAAATTCATCCGTTGGATTACCTGTAATTCCTACATGGTTGGCTATAATTCGATTGCTACGAAAATACAGACTACCATTCTCATTATACACAGGAGATACAAATAAAGGATTACCTATCGCCATACCCCAATGTTGCCATCCGGAGTAAACTCCATGATTATAATAATCGTCTGAGCCACTTATCTGATCCGGTATTATTTTATCCGTATCATGATAGACAGGTCCTGTTTGATCCTTACTATACAAATGTTCATATACAAGACAAGATACAAACGGATTCTTTGGAAGCGTCACTTCTGCTCCCCATAAGCCATCTTTCCATCCATACTCTCCAAATAATTGCGAATGATCATTATACTGATGTTCAAAATAAGCCCGTAGCTTCCAATCCTTCAGATTATAAGTCAACGAAAAATTCCAGCTGCCTAACATATCACCAACAATATTGGTTTGGTCCATTCCCAATGTTTCGCTATCACCTTTGGAAGGTATCAGCACATTCCAGAAATCTTTCAGACGATGAGGAATATCGACCACTTTCATTTCTTGCTTGCTCGCATTATAGGAATAGGCTGTTCCGCTAAAACGTGCAGGCATTTCCAGCCCTCCCTCCAATATCAACGGGAATTTGCCGTCACCTATCTTAAAATAAATTGCTTTATCATGGAATAATGCTTTCTTCACATAATTATGTTTGCCACCGGTAAAATCTTCCTGCCAACGTCCATCCGTAAAAATGCCATAAGCAATATGTCCTTTGACAGAGAACCACTCTTTAGTACCCGGGATAGCAACATAATCAGGTATTCCGATACGTACTTGAGGAATAGGTAATGAATTACCGGAAAAAGTTAAAGCCCCACTCGATAACTCTTGGTTCTTTAATTCGCCATTACGTATTTTGCTTCCGACACTCAAACCTAAGAAATGCCATTTCAAATCTACATAAGCCTGCCGTACATAAAAATTCGATTCAAAGTTGTAAGCTCCTACCAACTCCAACCCTAATTCATAAGAGAAAGTTTTATCTTTCTCCATCGGACGAAATACACCAGCCATCAAATAACCGTTGTTTTTCTGTATAGAGCCTAAACCATGTTTATTGGCAGTCAGCCATAGAGGAGTATGTTTCCCTCCACTAAAAGAAATTCCTGTTTCCACTCCATAATCCAATTCTTTCAGGAATTGCCCTTTACAAATAGTAGCCGAAAGTAAAAACAAGACAAAAATGTGTTTGCGCATATATCTTATATTATCGTTCCAATTCTTTTATAACTTTCATCAAGTATTGCCCATACTCATTCTTTAACATAGGCTTAGCCAATTCCGCCATTTTTTCGGGAGTAATCCATCCTTGTCTTAATGCGATTCCTTCCAGGCAAGCCACCTTTAATCCCTGACGTTTTTCTATTACTTCTATAAAAGTAGAAGCTTCGGCCAAAGAATCATGAGTTCCGGTATCGAGCCATGCAAACCCACGCCCCAACAACTGTACTTTTAGTTCTTTGTCCTCCAAGAAACGTTGATTGACGGTTGTTATTTCCAATTCACCACGAGCAGACGGCTTAATTGCTTTTGCCACATCCACCACTTTATTCGGATAAAAATATAAACCGACAACTGCATAATTTGATTTAGGTTCTTTCGGCTTTTCTTCTATACTGAGTACATTGCCTTCTTTATCAAACTCCGCAACGCCATAACGCTCGGGGTCATTTACCCAATAGCCAAAAACCGTCGCTTTATTCTCATTTTCCGCTGTAAGAACAGCTTCCTTCAACATTTCAGTCAAGCCATGACCATAAAAGATATTATCGCCCAAGACCAAACATGCCGAATCATTCCCTATAAATTCTTCTCCAATAATAAAAGCCTGTGCCAAGCCGTCAGGAGAAGGCTGTTCTGCATATTCAAACTTTACTCCATAGTCAGAACCATCACCTAATAAACGTTTAAAGCCCGGAAGATCGTAAGGAGTAGAAATAATTAATATTTCCCTAATGCCTGCCAACATCAACACCGAGATGGGATAATAAATCATCGGCTTATCAAAAATCGGAAGAAGTTGTTTGGATACTCCTTTTGTAATGGGATACAAGCGTGTGCCTGAACCTCCTGCTAAAACTATGCCTTTCATCTTTTATTCAGTATTTTTGTATGCGGACAAAGATACGATAAAATATTTCATATATCTATCTAAAATAGATACATTTGCAATCCAATAATAAAAAGATGGCCGGAATTTATTTACATATACCTTTCTGCAAAACGCGCTGCATCTATTGCGACTTCTACTCTACCACCATGCAAGAGTGGCAGGATCGCTATATCGATGCATTATGCAAAGAACTGGAAATGAGAGCATCCTACTTAAAAGGAGAAAAGATTGAAACAGTTTATTTCGGAGGGGGCACACCCTCGTTATTATCGGCGGAAGCCTTTAATAAAATATTTGATACAATAGACCGTGTATATGGCATGGATTATTGCAAAGAGATTACAATGGAAGCCAACCCGGATGATCTTAACAAGGCATACATACAACAATTAGCTTTATTGCCTTTCAACCGTATCAGCATCGGTATACAAACATTTAATGATAAAACACTTCAACTGCTCAACCGCAGACACACCGCTGCGCAGGCTATTCAAGCAGTGGAAGAATGCCGAAAAGCCGGGTTTGAGAATATCAGTATCGACCTGATATACGGACTACCCGGAGAAAACCGGCAAAGTTGGCTGACAGACCTACGCCGGGCCATATCCATGGATGTAGAACATATATCCGCCTACCATCTTATTTATGAAGAAGGTACTGCACTCTGGAAAATGCGTGAGCAACATAAAGTAGATGAAATAGATGAAGACAGCAGTGTAGACTTCTTTGCCATGATGATAGATGAGCTTACAAAAGCAGGATACGAACATTATGAAATATCTAACTTTTGCCGACCGGGTAAATATTCCCGCCATAACTCCGGCTACTGGATAGATACAAAATATCTGGGATGCGGACCATCTGCGCATTCGTATGACAGGAGCAATCGTCAATGGAATATCGCTTCTCTGGAGCAATATATAACAGGAATAGAAAACGGCCAACCAAAGGTGGAAATAGAGGCACTAGACCTCACTACCCGATACAATGATTTTATAATCACATCTTTAAGAACCATGTGGGGACTTACTCTCAAAGCCTTAAAACTGAAATTCGGAGAAGAATTATATAATTATTGCCTGACCAATGCCCAACCACACCTTACCACAGGCAAACTTATTATGCGTGACAATACCTTATATATAAGTAAGGAGGGAATATTCATTTCAGATGGAATCATGAGTGACTTACTTTGGGTAGAGTAAAAACAAGAGAATATCAATATGTTTATCATCATTATTATATCACTTATGCTCACCGGGATATGTATCGGATATATCTTCCGGCAGCATAATTTAAAGTTTATACAACAAATCGTTACCACACTTATCTGGATATTACTATTCCTACTCGGCACAGAAGTCGGTCATAATGAAGCCATCATCAAAGGTTTGCACACCATCGGTCTGCAAGCTCTACTCCTCACATTAGCGGGAGTAGCAGGAAGTATCTTGGCAGCATGGGGGCTTTGGGTTTATATTTCCAAGAAAGGAGGTGGTTTATGAAAGGAAGCCTCATCATCATCGGTTTCTTCGTGCTCGGAATCTTATCAAGCCTCTACAACATAATTCCGGTTAATTTCCATCAATACAATTTAAGTTTTTATGCTCTTTGCGGATTGATGTTCTGTGTTGGAATCAGCGTGGGTAGTGATCCGAATACATTATTTAGTTTTCGTCGCCTGAACCCGCGTTTTGCCTTACTGCCTTTAATGACTATACTCGGCACACTGGCCGGATGCACCGTTGCCTCTCTTTTCCTTAATAATTATTCAGCCACCGATGCCTGTGCAGTAGGTTCCGGACTTGGCTATTACTCACTTTCCAGCATAATCATAACGGAATATAAAGGAGCAGAGCTAGGTACGATTGCATTAATGAGCAATATCATTCGCGAAATCATCGCTTTACTTTTTGCCCCATTATTGGCAAAATGGTTCGGGCCTCTCGCCCCTATTTCCGTAGGTGGCGCTACAACTATGGACACTACCCTACCCATTATCACACGTGCATCCGGACAAAAATATATTGTAGTATCCGTCTTTCACGGATGCCTGACGGATTTTTCCGTACCGTTTCTCGTTACCCTGTTTTGTTCAATCTAAAATCATATAACCTTCAAATATTAAAACGAACAAGGTAAGTAACGCTTCTTCTCCCTATGGATAATAAGTTTCTTCCTGATGACTAAACGATTTCTCCCATACCTTTCCCCCGAAAGATCTAGGGCATTCGACAAAGAGACGTAGTGCATCGGGCATGAAGATGTAGTGCATTTTAGAGAAGCATGCAAAAAGCGCGACAAATTTTCAACAGTCATAAGGACTATTGATGTCACAAGTTTTCTTATTTGAGGCTTTTTAGAAGATAAAACACTGATAATGAGCTCCGCGACAAAAATAAACGAGGGGGTATAAAAAACATATTAAAATAAGACAGTAGAATGAAACTTTTCTTCATATTCTTTCCACTTATTTAGCCATTTCCAGCCAATCTATTCAGCTCGTTTGTTGTTGATAGTGGAAAACATTAAAAACATTGGATTATGAAAGAGCTGACAGATTACGCCGTTATCAACGACGCAGTATATGAAAAGAACCGGAATGGAGGATATCCTGTGGTAAAACTCGCAGTAGGCACTGCACTTGCCGGAAATAAAGATGAAATGAAAATGGAATATGACGTTTACAGTTTTATGTTCCCGAAAGAAAACGAAAAAAAGCGTTATGACCAACCGATCTCCGATTCCGCCAAAGTTCCTGCATATGAAGCCGGAGAGCCATTGGAAGAAAAAGATTGCTGTTGCCGACATGAAATGGAACGTGGCGAAAGCAAAATAATCACCGGTCGCAAAGTCATAGCACACGGTCCGGTATGGGTTTGGGCTGCTATCGCAGTAGGATATGCAACCGAAGGCAGTGAGTATCCGTTTCTAGTTATTGAAGCAGCCGACACTTTCGGAGAGGAAAGCAGTAACGAAAGCGACATGATTGGTTTCATTGACGGCCGCTTACATGAAATGACCGCCCGCCTTGTACGTCGTGCCAAATTGTATGAATTACCATTAGCCGCCATGCGTGTTGCTTATAAATACGTGTTTGTCGAACCGGAACAGGTTGGTAAAGCTAAAGTAAAAGAATTGTAGGTTAAGATGGTTTTACAAAGACATAAGAAATTATATTGAGGGGTCAAAAGTCAAAGCATTCAAGTTTCCCCGCTTGAGCGGGGATTAAGGGGTGTGTAATCTTTCTTTGCTTATTAAACTGTTAGAAAAGTAACACACCCCCTACCCCCGCTCAAGCGGGGGAATTGAGATAGTTTAGACAACCTCTTGGTTTATCTCACTGTCACCATTGTTGCCCCAAACCCATATTCCCGAAAGGAAGCATCCTGATAAGTACACGTTTTATATTTATGCTTCAGCTCATCTATCACAGCTTTACGCAATACTCCATCACCTTTACCGTGGATAAAGACAATCTTCTGTCCGCGACGCCCTTTATATTGTTCCATAGCCTCACGAAACTTACCAAGTTGATAATTAAGTATTTCGCTATTGCTCATGCCGGCCGTTGAATCCAGTAATTCCGCTGCATGTAAATCAACCTCAACAATATCTTGCTTTACAGGTTGTTTCTTCTGTAACTTCACCGGTTCATCTACATTCCGTTTCTGCAATAGTGCTTCCTTTATATCATCGGCATTCACAAATATCTGCTTTACAGGAACATCGTTCTTTACAATGTCATAAATCAATGCGGGTTCCTCAAAATAAACGGACTCTGAAAAAGTATGCAGTTTATAGAACTTTACCGTATCTATCCGTAACTCAACATTGGCAGCAGGTTTCATTAGAAATGTACGTTCCTGCTTAAAAGGTATCAACTGCACTGCCACACGTTCCAAATCGTTCAGACTATCCTTGGTGAAAGTCTCCAGCAATTCTTTTGTATTAGGCTCAAGCAAACCGGATGCACGCACTTTCCAAGCAGCCCCTTCGGCATTGAGATACGTATAATACAGATAATAATTACTATCGTTCACCAAATAAGTATCAAATCCCGTAGCAGATATTGATTTCACGTCTTCCGGCACGTACGCCAACACCACATTCAATGTTTCTCCCTCACGTGTTTCAGCAGGACGATACGTGACAGGTTTCTCCACCTCTTTACGTACAGGTTCTTCTTGTCGTTTCGGTTGAGGAGCAGACTTACGCTTCATATTATAATCATCCGTATCAATCACCACACATTCATTCACCGGCATTGGAATATCGAATCCATCTCCATCTTCTACCAACACGATATTTTTCCCACGGAATTCTTTCACAATGCCGCCTCCTACTTCACTAAGGAAGCGTACTTTATCTCCTATTTTCATATTTCCTACTTATTTTATTGATTTATCAGTCTACAAAGATAATGTATTTCAGCGAAAAAGTATGTACCTTTGCGCGAACATTGGAATGTTGCAAGTAAAGAAAATATCAGAACACTATGACAAGTCAAGATCCTAAGCATATACATATAAGCGATTATAACTATCCATTACCTGACGAACGTATTGCCAAATTTCCGTTACCCGTCCGCGACCAATCCAAACTGCTTGTATACCGCCATGATAATGTATCAGAAAGTATATTTACGTCTTTACCGGACTATCTACCGGAAGGCGAATTGATGGTATTCAACAATACAAAGGTAATTCAGGCACGTCTGCATTTTCGTAAAGAGACAGGAGCATTAATCGAAGTGTTCTGCCTCGAACCCATTGCCCCGAATGATTATGTACTCTCTTTCCAACAAACGGAACATTGCGCATGGCTTTGCATGATAGGCAATTTAAAGAAATGGAAAGAAGGAACGTTAAGTCGGGAAATGATTATAAAAGGACAGACTGTCACACTAACCGCTACACGAGGTGAATGTTGCGGTACAAGCCATTGGATAGACTTTCGATGGAACAATTCAGAGATAACCTTCGCTGACATACTTGAAGTATTCGGTGAACTGCCTATCCCACCTTATTTAAACCGGGAAACAGAAGAAAGCGATAAAGAAACATACCAGACTGTATACAGCAAGATAAAAGGTTCGGTAGCCGCTCCAACTGCCGGACTACATTTTACAGAACGGGTACTCAGTGCGTTAAAGAATAAAGGAATAGAGCTGGAAGAACTTACACTTCATGTAGGGGCCGGTACATTTAAGCCTGTCAAGAGTGAAGAAATAGAAGGGCACGAGATGCATACGGAATATATTTCCGTTAGTCGTCACACCATCGAACAACTGATAACTCACGGTGGGCATTGCGTTGCAGTCGGCACAACTTCCGTACGTACATTGGAAAGCTTATACCATATAGGCGTAACACTACACAACAATCCCGACGCAACAGAAGAAGAACTTCACGTGCACCAATGGCAACCTTATGAAACTCCTTCTCGACTATCCTCTGTTGAAGCGCTTCAAGCTATTCTTAATTATCTTGACAGACACGGTATGGAAGCACTGCACACCAGTACGCAAATCATTATCGCACCGGGTTATGAATACCGTATCGTACGCATGATGGTAACCAACTTTCACCAACCGCAAAGTACCTTGCTGCTACTCGTCTCAGCATTTGTCAACGGTAATTGGCGTACTATCTATGATTATGCACTTAGTCACGGATTCCGTTTTTTAAGTTATGGCGACTCATCATTGCTCATACCATAACAGTATCAGACATCATTAACTTAACAATACTACAATTGACCGGACAACATTAAATCCGGATAAGAAATCTTATATAGAATTGCATATCTGAGCAATTCTTCGGCATTGCATCTACATAAACTTTTAGCAATATGTTATTAAATATACTCTGATACGTACAATAATCAGGTATATTTATTACATTTGCACATCACTAAACCAAAAAATGATATGAAATTCACATTATCTAATCAACTACCCGACCCTCCAGTATTCGTGGAAGGTATCCGTCGCGCACCGGATCGTGGCTATAAGTTGTCACCTGCACAGACTAAGACTGCACTAAAGAATGCACTACGTTACATTCCACGCGAACTTCACGCACAACTCGCTCCCGAATTTATGAACGAATTGCTGACACGTGGTAAGATATATGGTTACCGCTTCCGTCCCGAAGGTGATCTCAAGGCAAAACCTATCGACGAATATAAAGGAAAATGTATCGAAGGAAAGGCTTTTCAAGTTATGATAGATAATAATCTGTCATTTGATATTGCCCTCTACCCCTATGAATTAGTAACCTATGGCGAAACAGGACAGGTATGCCAAAACTGGATGCAATACCGTCTCATAAAGATGTATCTCGAAGAACTGACACAAGACCAAACTCTGGTAGTAGAAAGCGGGCATCCTTTAGGTTTATTTAAATCAAAACCCGAAGCGCCACGTGTTATTATCACCAATTCCATGATGGTAGGTCTGTTTGACAACCAAAAGGATTGGGAAATAGCGGCACAAATGGGAGTGGCAAACTATGGTCAGATGACAGCCGGCGGATGGATGTACATTGGTCCGCAAGGTATCGTACACGGTACATTCAATACCTTACTAAATGCCGGACGAATGAAACTCGGCATACCGCAAAACGGTGATCTGCGCGGACATCTTTTCATTTCTTCCGGTTTGGGCGGTATGAGCGGTGCACAACCCAAAGCAGCCGAAATAGCAGGAGCGGCAGCAATCATTGCCGAGGTAGATGCATCACGCATAGAAACGCGGCATAAACAGGGATGGGTACAACATATCACATCGGACATTCCCGAAGCTTTCCGTTTGGCACACGAAGCCATGAACAAAAAAGAACCATGCTCTATTGCCTATCATGGCAACATTGTAGATTTATTGGAATATGCCGTAGCACAGAATGAAGCAATAGAGCTGCTTTCCGATCAAACGTCCTGTCATGCCGTATATGAAGGTGGTTATTGTCCGGCAGGACTGACATTCAAAGAACGTACCCAGATGCTAAAAGAAGACCGCGAACAGTTCTGCCGCTTAGTAGATGCGTCTTTACGACGCCATTTTTCCGTTGTAAAGGAACTGGTAAGCCGTGGAACATACTTCTTTGATTACGGAAATTCATTTATGAAAGCAATTTATGATGCAGGCGTCAAAGAGATTTCACGTAACGGAATAGACGAAAAAGACGGATTCATTTTCCCGTCTTACGTGGAAGATATTATGGGACCTGAATTGTTCGATTATGGCTATGGTCCATTCCGCTGGGTATGTCTGAGTGGGAAGCATGAAGATCTGATTAAAACTGATCATGCCGCTATGTCATGTATAGACCCTAACCGCCGAGGACAAGACTTGGATAACTACAACTGGATACGCGATGCAGAAAAGAACAATCTGGTAGTAGGAACACAAGCGCGTATTCTCTATCAGGATGCTTTGGGACGTATGAATATCGCCTTGAAATTCAATGAAATGGTACGCAACGGTGAGGTAGGTCCTATTATGTTGGGACGTGACCATCACGATGTAAGCGGTACGGATTCTCCATTCCGCGAGACGTCCAATATCAAAGACGGAAGTAATGTAATGGCAGATATGGCAGTACAATGCTTTGCTGGTAATTGTGCACGAGGCATGAGTCTTGTAGCTCTCCATAATGGTGGTGGCGTAGGTATCGGAAAGGCAATCAACGGTGGATTCGGCATGGTATGCGACGGAAGCGAACGTGTTGACAATATTCTACGTTCCTCTATGTTATGGGACGTAATGGGCGGTGTGGCACGTCGTTCATGGGCACGTAACCAGCATGCAATGGAAACGACAGAAGAGTTTAATAATACACATTCTGATGGTTACCATATTACAATGCCTTATATAGCTGACGACGAACTGATAAAACAAACAATAGAAAATAGCATAAAATAAATAATAACATTAACAACGAATAACTATGAACTGGTCAAAAATTATGGAATGCGTACCCAACTTCAGCGAGGGACGTGATTTGCAAAAGATAGATAAGATTGTAGCACCTTTCCGCGCCAAAGAAGGCGTGAAACTATTGGATTATAGCAATGACGAAGATCATAACCGTCTTGTAGTAACCGTAGTAGGTCAGCCTGACGCACTGAAAGAAGCTGTGATAGAAGCTATCGGCATTGCCGTAGAACTTATTGATTTGAATCACCACCAAGGACAACATCCACGCATGGGAGCAGTTGATGTAGTGCCGTTCATCCCGATAAAAGGCTGTACAATGGACGACGCAATCACCTTGTCGAAAGAAGTAGGCCAACGCGTTGCAGAAGCATATAAACTTCCGGTATTCTTATACGAGAAATCGGCGACTGCTCCACATCGTGAGAACCTTGCTGCTATCCGTAAAGGTGAGTTCGAAGGCATGGCGGAAAAGATACATCTTCCCGAATGGCAACCGGATTTTGGTCCGGCAGAGCGTCATTCTACCGCAGGCACAGTAGCCATTGGAGCACGTATGCCTCTTGTTGCCTATAATATCAATCTAAATACACCAAGCCTTGAGATTGCCCATGACATTGCTAAGAAGATTCGTTTTATCGGTGGCGGCTTACGCTATTGTAAAGCAATGGGGGTAGAATTGAAAGATCGCGGTATTACGCAAGTCTCCATCAATATGACAGACTATACAAAAACAGCCCTTTACCGCGCTATGGAGATGGTTCGTTTCGAAGCACGCCGTTATGGAGTAAGTATAGTAGGTAGTGAAATTATCGGTCTTGTCCCCATGGAAGCACTTATTGATACAGCCTCCTATTATTTAGGGCTGGAAAACTTCAGTATGCAACAAGTGCTTGAAGCACGAGTTATGGAGTAAATCATGAAAGGCAACCTTATTATATATAATGCCAACATCGTCACCCCGACAGGCAATACTGCCCGCCGGGGCAAAGCGATGAACGAGCTGCTCACTATTCCTAATGGTACGGTAGAGATAACGGATGGTATCATCACCTATGTCGGCGAGCATCGGCCTACCCTGCCTGAAGGTTATGAAGCAGTCGACGCACATGGCAAAGTTCTCTTACCGGGGTTTGTAGACTCACATACTCACCTTGTTTTCGGCGGTTATCGTCCTGAAGAATTTATGTGGCGTATGCGAGGTGATAGCTACATGAGTATCATGGAACGTGGCGGAGGCATCGTCAATACCATGAAAGCTACCCGAGCAGCATCCCATGAAGAACTTTTGCAAAAAGCAGAATGGTTTATCGACGTAATGAGTCGTATGGGTGTCACCACTGTAGAAGGAAAAAGCGGTTACGGACTCGATCATGATGCTGAAATAAAACAGTTGGAAGTGATGCGTGACATTAATGATAAAACAGACCGTAAAGTAGATATTGCCACGACTTTTCTCGGCGCCCATGCCCTTCCGCCCGAATACAAGGGACGAGAAGAGGAATATATTGACTATCTGATCAATGTCATGTTACCGGAAGTTAAAGAGCGTAATTTAGCAGAGAACTGTGATATATTCTGTGAAAAAGGCGTATTTACCGTTGAACAATCCCGACGTTTGCTATCCGCAGCAAAGGATATGGGATTCGGAGCAAAAATACACGCAGACGAAATAGTATCCTTTGGCGGAGCCGAACTCGCCGGAGAATTACATGCTCTCAGTGCTGACCATTTGCTCCACGCTTCGGATGAAGGTATCCGGTCTATGGCTGCCAATGATGTTGTAGCCACACTCCTTCCCCTCACGGCATTTACTCTTCGTGAACCTTACGCACGAGGACGCGAGATGATAGATTCCGGCTGTGCCGTTGCTTTGGCTACCGACCTTAATCCGGGTAGTTGTTGCTCCGGTAGTATCCCGTTAACCTTTGCTCTGGCATGTATCTATATGCACTTATCGGTAGAGGAAGCCATAACAGCATTGACCTTGAATGGAGCTGCCGCCATTGGACGTGCCCACCGTATCGGAAGTATTGAAACAGGCAAACAGGGAGATCTTACTTTACTGGATACCGATACCTATTATGTACTGCCGTATTATACCGGCATGAACTCGGTTGAAATGACTATTAAAGAAGGACGCATCGTTTCAACCCGTTTCTGATATTTTAAATAACCATATTAAAGAACCAAAACCTATAATAATATGCAATTAGCAGACCTGACAGTAAAAGGATTCCTTGATAAAACAGCAAGTAACGAACCCGTACCGGGCGGTGGAAGTATATCTGCCCTTAATGGTGCCATAGCATCCGCTTTGGCTGAAATGGTAGCCAACCTGACTATCGGACGTAAAAAATACGTGGAAGTAGAAGATATCATGAAAGAGCTTGCTCCTAAGTTTGATGCTTTGCGCGAACGTATGGTGCAGGATATTGACCGTGACTCCGACGCGTACAACCGTGTATTCGATGCCTTCAAACTTCCGAAAGAAACTGATGAAGAAAAAGAGTTGCGTAAACAAGCCATCCAACGTGAAACAATTTACGCGGCACAAGTACCGATGGAAGTAGCGCGTGCCGTAGCCGGAATACTGCCGGCAATCGCAACGGTTGCCCGCAAAGGTAATCAAAATGCTGTGACCGATGCTTGCGTGGCTATGATGTGTGCCCGCAATGCCGTACTCGGAGCATTACTCAACGTTCGCATCAACCTGACTTCAATAGACGATAAAGAGTTCGTTGCGCAAATGGCAAAGGAAGCGAATCAACTTGAAAAGGAAGCGATCGAACAAGAGGCTGAAATAATGAAATATGTAAAAGAACAAATTGGAATCTAATCATGGCAAAGAACGTATATCAAATAGGATCAGGAGATCTGACATTCGAGCTTATCGAACGCATTATCAATGAGAATCTGAAACTGGAGCTATCTGCCGAAGCCAAAGAACGTATTCAAAAGTGCCGTGACTATCTGGATAAGAAAGCAGTAGAATCCGAAGTTCCACTTTACGGTATCACTACCGGATTCGGTTCGCTTTGTAACCATACCATTTCTCCGGAAGATTTAAGCACGCTTCAGGAAAATCTCGTAAAAAGTCATGCATGCAGTGTAGGACAAGAAGTTCCTCCTGTTATTGTCAAACTGATGTTCCTGCTCAAAGCTCATGCTTTATCATTGGGGCATAGCGGCGTACAGGTTATTACCGTACAACGCATCATCGACTTCTTCAATAACGATGTCATGCCGATTGTGTATGACCGCGGTTCGCTCGGTGCATCGGGCGACCTCGCTCCTCTTGCCAACCTCTTCCTCCCGCTTATCGGCGTGGGCGACGTATATTATAAAGGTAAACGTTGCGAAGCTATCGCTGTATTGGATGAATTCGGTTGGGAACCGGTGAAATTGCAGAGCAAAGAAGGTTTGGCATTACTCAACGGTACACAATTTATGAGTGCCAACGGTGTATACGCTATCATCCGCGCACGTCGCATTATGAAAGGTGCCGACATGATCGGTGCCCTTTCTCTTGAAGCATTCGACGGACGTATCGATCCGTTCATGGACTGTATCCAACAGATGCGTCCGCATAAAGGTCAGATAGAAACGGGCGAAGCATTCCGTAAACTTTTAGATGGCAGCGAACTTATCGCACGTCCTAAAAAGCATGTACAAGACCCTTACTCGTTCCGCTGCATACCACAAGTGCATGGCGCTACAAAAGATGCGATCCGCTATGTATCCTCAGTATTGCTCACGGAAATCAACTCCGTAACGGACAATCCGACCATCTTCCCGGAAGAAGACCTGATTATCTCTGGAGGAAATTTCCATGGACAACCGCTTGCCATTTCATACGACTTCCTTGCTATTGCTTTGGCCGAGCTTGGTAATATCAGTGAACGCCGTGTTGCACAACTCATTATGGGATTCCGTGGTTTGCCGGAGTTTCTTGTTGCAGAGCCGGGATTGAACTCCGGTTTCATGATACCGCAATATGCTGCCGCATCCATGGTTAGCCAGAATAAAATGTACTGTTTCGCTGCATCCAGCGACTCTATCGTATCAAGCAACGGACAAGAAGATCATGTCAGCATGGGAGCAAATGCCGCAACAAAGCTCTATAAGATTATGGACAATTTGGAGCATATTCTTGCCATCGAACTGATGAATGCTGCTCAGGGGCTTGATTTCCGCCGTCCGACCAAGACCTCTCCTCTGCTCGAACATTTCATGACGGCATACCGCAAAGAAGTGCCGTTTGTAAAAGAGGATATCGTCATGTACAAAGAGATACATAAGACGGTAGCCTTCCTGAAACGTTATAAATTTAACTATTAACAATAACCAACGTCCGCATCCCCCAGAGTTTGCGGACGTTTACTTTCATAAAATGCAAGACAACAAAGAAGAATTATTTCCCATTGTAGACGAGCACGGGAATATCATCGATGCAGCTACACGGGGAGAATGCCATAGTGGCAGCAAGCAACTGCACCCCGTCGTACACCTTCATGTATTCAACAGTAAAGGAGAACTCTACTTACAAAAGCGTCCGGAGTGGAAAGATATACAACCCGGCAAATGGGATACTGCCGTAGGCGGACATATCGACTTGGGAGAGAATGTAGAACAAGCCCTCAAGCGGGAAGTTCGCGAAGAGCTCGGTATCACAGATTTCGATTACGAACAAATTACTTCATACGTATTCGAGTCAGCTCACGAACGCGAACTTGTTTATGTACATAAAACTGTATATGACGGACCAATCAATCCCAGTGACGAATTGGACGGCGGACGTTTCTGGAGCATAGAAGAAATAAAAGCTAATATCGGTAAGAATGTATTCACTCCAAATTTTGAGAATGAAATAAGAAAAGTCAATCTTGAATGATGATATAGACACCTGAAATTCAGCATACGGTCGATTGAAAACAAACATACGGTCCTTTGTTCACAAACTCCTATCGTTTGAAAACAAAGGACCGTATGTTTTTTCAATCACCCAAGGGAGCGTTGCCATACGCTCAAGGGGGCGTTGGCTAACGCCTAAGGGAACGATAGCTCACATCTACTGGAGCGTTAGCCATCACTCCCTTAGGCGTTTTAAGTCATATATTTAACAGCTAGCAGGTTTAACTTTCACTTTCATGGGTTCTCCCTGAACCATATAATAGACTTAAATGTTGAATGACTAAACCTAAAACTTAATTGAGAAATGGAGAATAAAAACAATCCTAAACAAACTGTTTTACATAAAAGAAAAACAGAATCTTCAGTTGAAGAACTTAAAGACATAGAATATCCGGTACAGCAGGTGGGTGATGAAGCTCCCAATAAAAAGGATGTAAAAAATGCCGTGAAAGAACTGAACCCCGATCCAAACAGTCTTGGAAGCAGAGGATAAAACAAAAACCGGAATAAACATTAGAAAAGTTATTCCGGTTTTTTTTAGTATAATATTTATCTTATTTTCTATGATGACGATGTTGATGATTACCATCCTTATCCTCGCCGTAACCACCGTAACCGTATCCATAACCATAGCCGTATCCGTATCCGTAACCATAGCCATAATAGCCACTCTTTTCAATTGTAACTCCATTCAATAATACGGATAGAGCAGGAAGTTTGCTTGTACTATATAAATCATTCAACCATTCCATATGCTTTTTATAAGTTACATTCGCACGGGCTACATAAATAGTTGCATCTGCCACACGACCCACAATTAACGAATCACTAACCAAACCTATCGGCGCTGTATCGATTATAATGAAATCATATTCTTTACGCAAAGTGCCAACCATCTCATCTAAACGGTCATTTAACAATAGCTCTGCCGGATTAGGAGGAATAGGACCTGCCGGAAGTACATACAGATTATTGTTAAAGCTAGTCTGATGAATCAATTTACTCAGATCATCCTCCATACTTGCCAAATAATTGGTAGCACCTCTCTTATTATCAATACTTAAATAAGAGGCAAGTGTCGGTTTACGAACGTCCAAACCGATAAGCAACACTTTCTTGTTGATCAATGCAAGACTTACAGCCAGGTTAATCGCAATAAAGCTTTTACCTTCACCCGGCATAGACGAAGTAACCATAATAACCTTATGTCCCGTCCCGGAAAGTGTAAATTGCAGATTCGTTCGGACAGCACGAAAAGCTTCTACCATACTGTCATTCTTATTCTCTTTAACGGCAACATATTCTTCGTCTTTCGTTAAAGGAATTTCGCCAAGCATGGATACGGAAGTCAGCTTTTCTAGCTCATGACGATTTCCTATTCTGAAATTCAACAGATCTCTTAAATAAATTACTGCAATAGGAATTGCAAATCCTAAAACAAAAGCAATCATATAAATTAATGAACGCTTTGGAGAAATAGGTCCGCTGGCAAATGCATCATCAATAACCTTCGCACTTGTAGCTGTAATAGACAATGCCAATGAATTTTCCTCACGCTTCTGCAACAGGATCAAGAATAACTCCGATTTAATCTGCTGTTGACGTGCCTTTTCCGTATATTCACGTTCCATAGTAGGCACATTGCCTATACGAGTATCAAACAGTTGAGCCTGGCGGTCCAAGTCTTTCTTAGAGATTACCAATCCCTGATATACACTCGACAAAGAAGCCAGGATACTCTCATACATCGCATCAATCGTATTGTTTAAACTCTGTACAGCAGGGTTGCTATCAGAAGAAATACGCAACAAACGATCACGCTCCAATAAATAAGCATTATACTTAGAAGTCAAAGCCAATAAAGTAGGATCAGTTATACCAACATTAGCAGGCACTAACTTTGTTTTATCCTTATCACCTCTAACATAATTCTCCAAATATTGCACTAAGCTCAATTGTGTTTCAACCTCTACCCGCTTTTTCTTATACTCACTATTAGTCTGCAACGCAAGCTGGGCATCCGTCTGTATATCGGTAATCTTTTCTTTTTTCTTATAAGACTCCAAATCACGTTCTGCACTTCCTAACTCAATATCAAGTTTAGCAAGACGTTCGTCAATGAAAGTCTCTGTATTTTTAGCAACGCGATTCTTATCTTCGATAGTCTCACGGTTATAAACGTCGACCAATTTATTTAAAAAGTCTTTTCCTCTTTGTTTGTTCGTTTCAGGTAAAGAAATATTAATAACAGATGTTGTCTTAGAAGTCGGAGCTATTTCCAATCCGCCTGCATAACCTCTGGCAACAGTTAACGGATTCATTATAGTTACCAATATTTTTTGATCATATACAGGTTCGGCTACAGGATTCAGAGCCAAAGTAATCATACCTGCAGGACTCTCCATGATAGCAGGGAATTCTGTTATGGTCTCACCAAATTCTACATCATCATATTTGCCCGTAACTTTGGCTTTCCCATCGCTTGACATTTGAACTTCCAACAAAACAGGAGCAATAAGAGAATCCAGCGAATTATAATTTAAATCAACGTAAAGAGGAGAATCTTTATAAAGCTGCGTATTACGTATGTTACCTTCTAAAGAATAACTCGTGTACAATTTCAGTTCATTTACAACTGATTTAAGTAGATTCTTAGACTTAAGAACCTCAATTTCGTTATCAACATTGTTCTTACTACTAAGCACTCCCCAATCCTGAAGTGTAGATAATTCATCCACACCACCACCTTTTTTATCATCCTTTAAAAGGATAGTTGATGATATGTTATAAACAGGTGCAGTATATCTTAAATAGAAGAACGCACCTATCATACAAATAACTACGGAACCGACAATCCACTTCCAATAAGATAAATATTTAAAAATAATCTCTTGAAAATCAATTCTGTCCTCTTCTTCCTCCGGATTATTATAAAATTGTTCTTTTGCCATTTTAATTTTATTAATGTGAACAGACTAACGGACAATGTTTACGATCAAACTAGCCAGTGAAATCAAAATAGATGTGCCGGACAGTAATAAGGTGGTACTTTGTCCTATATCGGCATTTTTTGATTTTGCTTTATTGGGTTCAACGTAAATCACATCATTTTGTTGTAAATAAAAATATGGGGAATTTATAATATCACTTTTATTCAGATCAAGAGTAACAATTTCTTTTCTGCCTTTATTATCTTCGCGCAACAGTTTCACATTATCACGTTTTCCATAGACAGACATATCTCCAGCCAAAGCTAATGCTTCAAACAGATTAATCTTTTCATTCGCCACAGTAAACGTTCCCGGACGATTAACTTCGCCCAAGACAGAAACTTTATAATTAACAAGACGTACATTCACAATCGGAGTTTCTTTGAAAGAGCCTTTCAATTTATCAACAATATATTTCTCTGCTTCTGATTTCGTTAAGCCTCCTAAATGTATTCTTCCCAAAACCGGAAATTCCACATCACCACTATTATCCACCAAATAAGTTTGCAATACAGGTTGCGAAGTAAGAGATCTGGTTTGAGTAGATTGAATAGTCGGAATCGTCAAATTAAAAGGAATTGCAGCCTCGGGTTCCGTAGAGCTAACAGTGATAGTCAACAAATCTTTCGGCATAATACGAGCATCATAAAGATTAGCTTTATCAGTCTCCTCTATCGTCAAACTCTCCGAGTCCATCATGTAAGGAATCCTTTTATAAGAATTACAGCTTGACCAAGAAAATATCAATAACAGTAATAATAATCTAGTGAAGATTTTCATAAATTCGAATGTTATAAATTAGGTATACCATGTTTTACGGGCGCAAATATAAGACTTTTATTTTGCATATTAAATAATTCATTAAAAAACGTATAAACCTCTGATTAAAATATTTCATATTCATTAAGACACGGTATTCTCTCCATAGCCTCCATAACCATAACTGGCTCCATGGCCTCCTATATTTTCAAGACTTACCGCATTTATTATTATATGTGGAGAAGGTAGCTTTTTATTTCCGGCAATATCATTCAACCATTCCAAATGCTTCTTTTCCGTATAATTTTCTCGGGTTACATAAATAGTAGAATCTATCACTGAATGCATTAAAAACGAATCGGAAACCAACCCAATCGGAGCAGAATCTACAATAATATAATCATATTCCTGTCGCAAAGTTTCCATCAATTCGGTTAACCTCTCACTTTGCAACAACTCCGCAGGGTTAGGAGGAATTGTACCGGAAACTAAAACATGAAAGTTAGAACGTATTCCCGACGGTTGGACTAATTCACTAACATCATTCCGTATACAGGCTAAATAATCAGTAACGCCTTTTTTAGGATTCAAACTTAATATTTCTGCCAGCATTGGTTTACGAATATCCATTCCCACTAATAAAACTCTTTTCCCTATTAATGCCAAACTGACAGAAAGGTTCACAGAAATAAAAGTTTTCCCCTCACCGGGCATGGAAGAAGTAACCATTATTACTTTCGAAGCAGCATTACCACCCATAAACTGAAGATTGGCACGGACAGTTCTAAATGCTTCCGCCATTAAGTCATTAACCCCTTCCTTGACAGCTATTACTTCTTTTTTCGCATAAACCGGTATTTCTCCTAACACAGAAACATCCGTCAAAGCTTCAAGTTCTTTACGATTCCGAACATGAATATTTAACAGATTATATAAATAAAGCCCTCCAACCGGAATTGCAAAACCTAATGCAAATGCCAATATATACACATGAGAACGCTTAGGTGAAACAGGCCCGGTTATCATAGGATCATTAATAACACGTGCCTTTTCAGAAGAAATTGCCATAGTCAATGCATTTTCTTCTCGTTTTCGGGATAATATAGCATAAAGATCCGTTTTCACTTTCTCATTACGCAGTCTCTCCGACAGTTCCCGCTCTTGTGTCGGAACATTTATTATACGATCATTATATATTAAAATCTGTTTATTCAAATCATCCCTGGATATCATCAATGCATCTTGTATACTGGAAATTGACGATAATAAATCTTTTTTTAATTCAGTGATTGTTTTCGTTAATATCAAAACGGTAGGATTTTGACTTGAAGATGCACGAAGCAGACGATTACGTTCCATCAATTTCGTATTGTATTCCTTTATCAACTCCTGCAAAGTTTGATCTTCAATCCCGACATTAGTAGGCACCAATCGCTCAACTCCATTATCTTCTTTCATAAACTGTTCCAAATACTTTACCAATTTCAACTGGGTTTCCAAAGCCACCAACTCTTTCCGGTAAAGTGTATTTTCCTGTAAAGAAAGTTGAGCATTAACCTTCACATCTATGATTCCCTCATTTATTTTATAATTTTCAAGATCCTCTTTTACATAACTAAGTTCGACTCCTATTTTTGTCAGACGCTCATTAATAAACGTTTCTACATTTTGAGCCACTTTATTTTTATCTTCAATAGCTTCACGATTATAAACCTCTACTAATTTAGTAACAAAATCAATACCGCGATCTACATTGGTCTCATTTATCGAAAGGCAAATAGCAGATGTGGTTTTAGAAGTAGTTTCAACACTTAAACGTCCAAGAAAAGAGCCTATAATAATATTCGGATTCAAAACTTTAACATACAACGTATTTCCGGATTCCAACTGATTATCAGGATTCCGCACGAATGTTATTTTACCAATAGGAGTCAATATATCACCAGGCAATTTTTCTAATGTTCTATTAAAGGAGTCTTCCCTATATTTCCCTTCCACTATTATCTGTCCATTACCACTTTCTCTTATAGTCATTTTTAATGGAGCAGATAAAGTATCCAATGACTCAACATTCACAAATACATTAATTGGAGAACTTTTATATAAATCTTCATATTTAAAATGTCCCTTATAATTATAAGTAATGTATAATTGCATTTCTTTAACTACCTCACGAGTCAAATTCCATGATCTAAGTATTTCCAATTCATTATCCACATTATCACCGGCTCCCATAATTCCCCAACTTTGGAGAACAGACAACTCATCCGCACGTCCTCCCCTCTCGTTATCTTTTAGCATTATTATGGAATATACATTATAAACAGGCGTAGCATAACGAAGATAAATGAAAGCAATCGTCATACAAATTAACAATGAGCAAATTATCAATTTCCAATGTACTAAATATCTACGAATAATTTCCAAATAATCGATGTGTTCTTCTTCCTCTTCTAAATTCATATTCATTTTTTAATAAAAAAACTTTGTGTTAATGCATTATGTATAACCGATTCCGCGCCAAAGATAATATTATTTATATTGAAATTAAAAATAGGCAAAAAGAAATAATTAAGAAAATATTATAGATACAACACCTGCGTACACCCTTTCCTGTCAAAATCGAATAGAATTTATAAGTCCAGCAAATAGCCGTTACAGCTAGTTTACAGCATATAATCAAAGTACATAAGTGTTAAAAACAGACTACAAGTCAGAATTTGCAACTAATTTATTTTGGTATATAAATTATATTTGTTTCCTTTGCACAGAAATATATTAAAAAACAAAAACTTAATGTACCCCCAAAACTAAAAAAGGCTTATGATTTTATCTATTAACAAATTATTCAATGCAGCTGCCATCACTTTAATTGTGAGTAGCATTTTTACAAGTTGTCAGGACGATGTATATGATCCTAACTATCGTACACCATCTCCAATGCCAGAATTACAAACCACTGCAAATTTTGATTGGTCTACAACTAACGAAATATCCCTTACCGTCAATGCAAATGATGAATATGAGGGTAAGTTTTATTATGAGATTTCAGTTTATGACGAAAATCCATTTTCTAATAAAAATGCCCAATTACTGACAAAAGGGCTTGCTAAAAAAGGAAAAGACTTCTCAACCGTGCTTACTATTCCCAAAGATTCGAAAGAATTATATGTATGTCAGACTATGATAATGAAAAACGGGAAAAAGCGAAATGCGCTAAAAATAATTACTGTAGACAACAAAGAAATCATATGTGACTTTACTAATACTATTTCCGGAAACAGTCAAAGTAATGCGTCTAAGAGTATAATGAAATCCCCAACAGAAGAACGGGAAATCAATGTTCCTGCAGATGCTATAAAAATTGAAGGAAATGGAACTTTCACGATTGAGCAAGGTAAAAACTATGTAATCGAAGAAAATACAACATTTAATGGAATATTAAATTGGTATTCATGCCAAAATTCCCAAATTTACATCATGGGAACTCTTGCACCTCAAAACCGGCAAGAGATTAATAACAGATGCGATGTATACGTTGGAAAAAGTGGTGTCTATCACAGTGAATATCTTCTAATTAATAGTAATTGTGATTTCATCAATAACGGAATTGTTAACATCGACGAAATAAGGATAGACAATTCGGGGAGCGCATTTTTTAATTATGGGCAATTCACTGCTACTAAGATGACTACGACCAGTGATTCTCGTTTTTTCAATTACTGTTATACAAGTGTAGACGACCTAGATATACAAGGTAATAGAAATTTCACTATAGGACAAGAAGCAATGTTATTATGCAAAAACCTTAAAATGAACAACTCCACTATCTCGTTAAATTATAATGCCATCTTAAAAGTAACCGAGAGTGCTTTTTTTGATTATAACAATGATATTAAAGCTAGCGACGATGGAGCACCTCTAACAGCTCTAGCTATATTTAATGATATTAAGGTAAAGTGGGGTGGATTATATTTAAAAGATAAGCTACAAGTTTTATTCAAAAACGGACATGATTACGATTCTAATTATATAAAAGTAAATGATCAGGTAACCAGTGTATTCTCTGAAGAAGAAACAATCGGAATTCCTGCAAGTGGCTGTAATGGAGAAGGAAACAATGTTCCGGCTGACGAACCAGGAGGATCTGGTTTCCCAATTATCGTATCTCCGGATAATTCATATACATTCTTAATGGAAGATAATTGGCCTGTATATGGAGACTATGACATGAACGACTTAGTTATGGATATAAAACTTAGTTATAAATTAGAAGATAATGATTATGCAAGTGAGTTAGGAATCATAGCTACATTACGTGCTGTCGGAGCAACAAAAAATATCGGTGCAGCCATTCAATTAGACAAGGTCAAAAGGACTGATATCCAACAAGTAGAAGATGATAACTCATACCAGCGTGAACTTGATGAAAGCATATTCGTTTGTTCGAATGGAACAGAAAACAATCAGGAATACGCAGTAATACCGTTCTTTGATAATGCACACAAAGCATTAGGCCTTACAACAGAAAGAAAGACAATAAACACCCGTTTGGAGAAAGATTACGAAGCGGATGAAAAGACATTCAAAGTTCTGATTAAGTTTAATAAAAACATCCAGACAGAAGATATAAATGTTAATAATCTCAATTTCTTCATTGTCACAGATGGCAAAAAACAAGCTAGAAAAGAAGTTCATTTAAAAGGATTCGAACCAACCCAAAGAGCTTCCAGAAAGTTATTAGGCAGTAATTGCGATGATTATAACGTAGCTCCTTACCTAAGTAAAGACAATCTTATTTGGGGATTGATGGTACCTAGCAATAAGAATACACAATTTCAATATCCTGCAGAATATCAAAATATTAAAAAGGCATATCCAATGTTTGAGACTTGGGTTACATCTCAAGGAAATGAAAGTAAAGATTGGTATAAAATAGAAAATGGCCGAAAGGAATATATTTATACGAAATAACTAATAATAGCACCATAAAAAAAGAGCGGATTTTTAGTATTTCTGCTCTTTTTTTTAAAAAAACAGATGAAACATAATTTATAAATTAAATATTATATATCTTTGTACAATTCAATTCTTTCAGAGGAATTAAATGATTAGTAGTTAATCTCTCAATTGATACAAAATGAAGAAAAAAATTCTTTTATTAGACGACAAAGAAACAATTGCAAAAGTAGTGTATTTCTATCTTGCAGGAGATTATGATTTCATATATTTTGAAAATGCATTAAAGGGAATTAGATGGTTACAAGAAGGTAATATACCAGATCTAATTATTTCAGATATTCGTATGCCGGAAATGCGCGGGGATGAATTCTTACATTATGTAAAACAGAATGAGTTGTTTAAATCCATTCCAGTCGTAATGTTATCAAGTGAAGAAAGTACGAGTGAACGTATACGTCTCCTAGAAGAAGGAGCTGAAGACTATATTTTAAAGCCTTTCAACCCCATGGAGCTAAAAATAAGAATAAAAAAAGATACTTGATAAAGATAAATAATGATTAGAATTATCTATATTGGTAGTAATGAGCAAACGATTTCTCATTTCAAAGATATATTAGATACTCCATTATTAATATCTAACCATATCAAAGAAGCTAGCAAATTATGTTCTAATTTCCCTGGTAATGATCCTATAATTATTTTATATGAAAGGACTTCACTAAAACAGGACATTCCCAATATATCCTATTTAAAAAAGAAATCCAATCGGGTTTATATCGTACTTGTAACATCAGATTTATTAAAGACAGAAGAAAAAATCACATATCTAAAAAATGGGATAAACGATACAATAACACCTGACGTTGAAAAAGTAAGATATCAAAAGAGTATCGAATTTATCATAGCTAGATATGAGCAATTATTACCTGATTTTTTAAAGTCCACCCCGCTAACCTCTTTCCGTTTGCCCATGTGGAAACGATTATTTGACATTATATTTGCAAGCATCGCAATCATTATTTTATCTCCGTTATTAATTGTAGTGGCTATCGCAATTCGAATAGAAAGTAAAGGTAAAATTATCTATAAATCGAAGCGAGTGGGAAGTAACTATAAAATTTTTGATTTTCTTAAATTTCGTTCTATGTATAATGGAGCAGACAAACGACTCAAAGAATTCGATAAATTAAACCAATACAAAGAAGAAGTAGAAAAAGAAGAAAAAAAACATATCTCTATAAATGAAATTGATTCTATGAGTTTTGGAGACGATGATATGATATTAGTTTCAGATGAATGTTTCATACAGGAGCAAGATTATTTGGAACAACGGAATAATGAACAAAAAAATTCTTTTGTGAAATTAGAGAATGATCCACGTATAACAAAAGTCGGACATTTCATAAGAAAATATAGTATAGATGAATTACCGCAATTATTCAATATTTTAAAAGGGGATATGTCAATAGTAGGCAATCGCCCTCTCCCTCTCTATGAGGCTGAATTATTAACTAAAGACGATTATATCGACCGTTTCATGGCTCCTGCCGGACTTACCGGATTATGGCAAGTAGAAAAAAGAGGTGACGCCGGTAAACTATCAGCAGAAGAACGTAAACAATTAGACATAAAATATGCACAAAATTATTCTTTCTGGATGGATATAAAAATTATTTTGAAAACCATCACAGCTTTTATTCAAAAAGAAAATGTATAATTTATGAAGAAATTTTGGATTTGCATCTTATTTTTATCATTAGGTGGTATAGTCTTTGCACAAAAAGGAAAAATGCCGAAACCGGAAACTGTAATTGTATCTTCTACTACAGATTCAATAAATGCAATGTTAGATGATTATGAAAAAATACAGTTACCTCCTTTGTCTGCATTTTTAGCATCGGTTCAGGACCATCCATCCGTAAGAATATATGAAGCAAAAAGAGATGAAGCAAATGCCGAGTTGAAAGTTGTTAGAAGACAATGGCTAAACTATCTACGAGGAATAGGTAGTTATCAATATGGAAGAATGGTTTCTGTTAATGGTTTCTCCGACTCAGATACTCCAATGTATTACACATCTAATGGAATATCCCAAAATCAATACTATATTGGTCTTTCCCTCTCAATACCCTTAGGAGATTTAGTCAGTCAAAAACAAAAAGTACGTGCCAGAAAGGCTAAATTCAAACAAATGGATTATGAATATGCAATTACTGTAGAAGAAAGGAAATTAGTTATTTTAGAAGCGTATAATAAGGTATTACAAGAATTAGCTGTTATGAAATCTAAGGCTGAGGCAGCTGCCTTATATAATGCACAAATGAAAATATCCGAACAAGATTTCATCAATGGGAAAATTGATATTATTGCATTATCTTTGGAAAGAGGTAGACGTTCTGCCGCATTAGAAAAATATCAATCAGGCAAAGTATCTCTACAAAACGCAATTACCTTGCTGGAGTTACTAACAAATGTAAAAATCATGAAAAGATAAATTTATCTATGAATATATCATTATTTATATCCCGTTTCATTTACCGAATACGTTATCAACTATTATTTGGTAGTCTAATTGTTACATTGTTAGTAGCCTACTTTACTCAGTTTTTATCAAAAACATATACAGTAGATACCACTATATATACGGGCATTGTATCCAGTACCTCATTAACTGGAGACGAGACTCCTAATTTTCAGGTAGTCAACAACACTTATGATAATCTAATCAATTTGATTAAGTCTAAATCTACTTTAGAAAACGTATCGTTACATTTATTCACCATGAATATGATTCATGGAAGTCTAGAAGAAGATAACATGTATATTACGGCCAAAAACTTTAAAAAATTGCAAAGCATGGTTCCTGAAGAAATAAAAGCACTAATTAATAAGGAATCAGAGGAAAAAACAATTGAAAATCTTAAAAATTACAAACAATATTCTCCACAAAATTTCTTATACATACTACTTAATGGCAATAATCCTCATTATAGTTATGCCGCCCTCAATAAAGTACAAATTAAACGTATAGGTAACAGTGACATTCTTGAACTTTCATATCAATCAGACGACCCAGGTATAACGACTAATACTGTGAAGTTGTTAAGTGAAGAGTTACTCAATTCATATAATGAATTAAGATATAGGGCAACAAACGATGCTATAGCTTATTTTGAAGCACAAGTAAAAAAATATCGGGAAATATTAAAAGGGCAAGAAGTCTCTCTATCTAATTATAATATCCAAAATAATATTATTAATTACCAAGAACAAACTAAGGCAACAGCTATTTCTTTTACTGATTTTGAAAATCGATATGAAGCAATCCAGAGAGAATTAGAAAGTAGCAGTAAGCTATTAAATGACTTGGAAAAACAAATGGAAACAAGAACTAAGTTATTCCAAACCAATAAAGATTTTATTCAGAAACTAGATGATATAGCAACCATTAATGGGAAAATTACAGAAATAGAGACATTTTCTTCTGAAAAATCAAAGCTCAACAACCCTCAATTGGAAGACTATAAGCATGAATTAAAAAATACAGAAAAAGAAATAGCTGATATTTCTAACAACATAAATGTTTATCAATACTCCAAGGAAGGTATAGCCATAAATAACATGGTAGATCAATGGTTAAATGCTCTTATTCAAAACACAAAAGCTAAGGCAGAAATAAAAGTTTTGGATAAGCGACGTAAAGATTATCAAACAATATATTCAACTTTTTCTCCAGTAGGTACTGAAATAAAAAGCAGAGAAAGAGAAATTAATGTAACAGAACAAACATATTTAGAAATGGTTCATGCTCTTAATCTTGCTTATTTACGTAAAAGAAATATTCAACTAACTACGGCCGGACTAGATACTATTACAGAGCCTGCTTTCCCTCTTTTCCCAAACGGGGGTAAACGTTTATTATTTATAATTGCTGCATTCCTAGGAAGTATAATTTTCATTCTTGGATATAATCTGCTTATAGAATTATTAGATCGCACTTTAAGAGACGCAGACCGCACCCAACGTTTAACAGGAATTAAAGTACTTGGCGCATTTTCCGGTAGAGGTCAATTACGCTTCCGAGGATATTCCAAAGCCTGGCATCGAATTTCTGCAGCTTACGCATGTAATAAACTAAACTGTTTTTTAAAAGCACATGAAACTACTTATATAAATCTTCTGAGCATTGAAAAAGGTGAAGGGAAAAGTTTTGTAGGGAAATATATGATAGAAGAATGGGAAAATCTAGGATTAAAAGTGAAATATTTAAAAGCAGGAGAAGATTTTCCAACAGATGATGCTACATTTTTACTTGCTAGTAACTTCTCTGATATTTATTCTACGGAAACAACTCAAAAAAGCGATATTGTTCTAATTGAATATCCCGCAATTCAGTATAATTGCTTACCTCCTATTTTATTGAACAAAGCAGCCATTAATCTACTAATAGCCAATGCACAAAGAGTATGGAAAAAAAGCGATGAAGAACTATTATTTCACCTTAAAGACATCATAAAAGAAGCACCTATTGTAATATATCTGAATAATGCCAACAGATACGCAGTAGAAGACTTTACAGGAGAACTTCCTCCGTATTCATCTCAGCACTCATTAGCAACACAAATGATGCATATGGGATTAACTGCCAAAAAGGCACCTGTTAAATAAACTTAAGTTTACAAGAATGAATAAAGTTGATTATTATAATATATCTAGAAGAAACTCTTTATCCCGTCTTGCCATTTTCATTGGTTTGGCTGGAATCATTTTATCTTCATCTTTTGGATCTTTTATATTAACAGGAGCTATTATTTTTATTCCTTTAATTATTATATTTATACTATCTTTTTTAGAATATCCTCCTATCCTTTTATATACGACATTCATTCTTAATTATCTAATCATGGGAATTGGTCGATACATAAATCTCGAAGGTATAAGTGCCGTTATGGATACAATATTGGTCAGCCAACTCATATTAATATGGATTCATAGTGCATTAAAACAAGACATACCGTGGAAAAACGGTTTAAACATTTTAACAATAGTAACATTTATATGGATGATCTATTGTATTATAGAGTTAGCCAATCCAACAGGAATGCTTGAAGCATGGGTATTATCCAGAGGACTGATTTTTAATGGATTGATAATATCGTTAATATCTACACTCCTTATAACAAGAATAAAACAAGTAAAAATCATTATTCTATTATATTCTATACTCACATTACTGGCTGTAGGAAAAGCTATCATGCAGAAAACTATTGGTTTTGATTCATTTGAACAAGCATGGTTAGCAGGAGGCGGAGCTCTCACACACATTATTGGTTCCGGGACACGATATTTCTCATTTTTTACAGATGCCGGGAATTTTGGTTCAAATATGGGTTGTGCAGGAGTAGTATTTGGCATAATTGCTTTTATCACACCTCAAAAAGTCAGTAAAATATACTATGCCATAATATCTTTACTCTCTATTTACGCCATGTTTTTATCCGGAACAAGAGGTGCAATGATTGTCCCATTAGGCGGATTAGCTCTATATATTATTATTAGTAAAAATTACAAAGCAATATTTATAGGAGGCTTTTTATTAGTGTTTATTTATATTTTTTTCGCTTATACTTATATAGGACAAAACAACCCCCAGATTCGGAGAATGCGTACATCATTCCGTCCAACAGAAGATGCATCTTTCAATGTCCGTCGCGAAAATCAAAAACGTCTAGCTGAATATCTTAAATATAAACCAATAGGAGAAGGACTTGGATTATCAGGTGTAGAAAATAAAAAAGTATCTATCCGCTTTACAACCAATATTCCTCATGATTCCTGGTACGTAAAAATATGGGTAGAAACAGGCATTATAGGTCTCATTTTATATTTAGGAGGACTTTTAATAGTAATTTTTAAATGTATGTGGATTATTATGTTCAAAATAAAAAGTAAAGAGCTTAAAGGAATATATAGCGGATTACTTTGCGGTATATTCGGCATGATGCTTAGTGCATACGGTAACGCCTTTTGGGGGCAATATCCCACAATGATTATTGCATTTGTGGGATTATCAATGATTTTAAATGGAGAATATGTAGAACAACAGATCAATAATAAAAACTTAATAATAAAGATATAAAATATGGATTATTTATTTATTATAAACTCAGATAGCGGAGAACGTGTCTTTAGCATGGTTGATGCGATTTTATTTTTGTTATTTGCCATAGCCGTATTATATTTATTTATATTTGCTGTTAACTCACTTAGAAAATCTAAGAACACTTATCCTGTGACTAAAAAGAAATATAAATATGCAGTTTTATTTCCTGCTTATAAAGAAGATAAAGTTATTGTCAATTCTGTACAAAGTTTTTTAGAGCAGGAATATCCTAGAGACAAATATGACATATTTGTTATTGCTGAAGATATGAAAAATGAGACAAACAAACAGTTGGAAACTCTTTCAGCAATAGTCATTCCTATTCAAAAAAAATATAGTTCCAAAACAAATGCACTTCTGGAAGCTATCAATTATATTGAGAGCCATGAACCCCAATATGACAACGTTGTCATATTGGATGCAGACAATGTCGTTGAATCCAATTATTTAGAACAATTAAACAATGCTTTTTATTCTGGTTGTTCTGCTATACAAACTCATAGAGTTGCCAAAAACCTTGAGACCAATACTGCAATATTGGATGCTGTAAGCGAAGAAATAAACAACTCTATATTTAGAAAAGGACACACCCAATTAGGATTTTCTTCTGCTCTTATCGGTTCAGGAATGGCATTCGAATATGAGTTATTTAAAGATTGTATGCAACACGCAAAACATGTAGGCATCGACAAACAGCTAGAAATATTACTATTAAAACAGAATATTTACATTGAATATTTAAATACAGTATACACCTATGATGAGAAAGTAAAAAACAATTCTCAATTCTACAATCAGCGCCGAAGGTGGTTATCAACCCAGTTTAGCAATCTATTCTCCGGACTATTCTCATTCCCCAGTGCAATATTTAAAGGGAATTGGGATTATTGCGATAAATTATTTCAATGGATGATGCCACCCCGAGTTATTTTATTCGGTTCTATCATTATTATTGCATGCATCCTGACTGTAACCAACTGGATTATGGCTGTCAAATGGTGGGGACTATTTGCTTTATTATGTATAACATTCGCATTAGCTATACCCGATTATTTAATTAACAGGAAACTAGCCAAAGCAATACTCAATATTCCAGTTTTATTTATACTCATGTTTTTTAATTTTTTCCGCCTACGAGGTGCAAACAAGCAATTTATACATACAGAGCATGGCAACTAAAACAAAATAGTATGAAAATAGCAATTGAAGCACAACGAATCTTCCGTACAAATAAACATGGTATGGATTTTGTAATTCTTGAAGCCATCAGGGAGTTACAGAAAATTGATAAGACCAATCAATATTACATTTTTGTAGGAAGTGGCGAAGATAGATGTCTGATCAAATCAGAGAATGTCCACATTATAGAATTGAATTGCCCTACATATCCACTTTGGGAACAAATAGCCTTACCCCTTGCTGTTCATAAAATAAAACCAGATTTATTGCACTGTACAAGTAATACAGCTCCTTTATTCTGTAGCGTACCATTAATACTGACCCTACATGATATCATCTTTTTAGAGCCCAAACAAAATGAGAACAAATCGTGGTATCAAAATATGGGAAGAATCTACCGACGTTTTATCGTTCCTAGAATATTACCTAAGTGCAAGAAAATAATAACTGTATCCAATTTTGAGTGTAACCGAATACAAGAAGCACTACAATTACCCAAGCAACAAATTACAGCAGTTTATAATGGCTTCAGCAAACATTTCAAGCAAATAGAATTACCGGAAACTGTTACTCATAAATATATACCCCACAAGGAATTCATTTTTTTCTTAGGCAATACTGATCCTAAGAAGAATACGTCACGTACTCTAAAAGCATATAGTTTATATCTAAAACAATCGGTTCACAAACGTCCTTTATTAATAGCTGATCTTAAAGAAGACATAGTAGATGCTATTTTGAATGAAGAAAATATCAAAGAGATAAAACCTTATATCTTTTGTCCCGGATATATCCCTAACAAAGATCTTGCATATATTTATAACGGAGCCTTTGCTTTCCTGTATACTTCTTTAAGAGAAAGCTTCGGAATTCCTATTTTAGAGGCAATGGCTTGTGGTACTCCTGTCATCACCAGCAATACGTCGGCCATACCTGAAATTGCAGGAAAAGATGGTATATTAGTGAACCCGATGAAACCTGAAGATATATCGGAGAAACTGTTAGAATTAGAAAATAATTCTGAATTTTATCGGCAACAAGTCGATTATGGTTTACAACATATACAAAACTTTTCATGGAAAAAAACGGCTGAAGCCCTATTAAATATATACAAAGAAATATAACCTTATAATATATATCTATTATGATTAATCAAGATTTTGTAATTACAAGTTTACAACCATGGGATATCGAAATCGGTAGTACCATAAAAAATACAGCATTAGAAATATCTAAAAACAATAGAGTTTTATATATTAATACCCCTTTAGATTATGCTACATTGCTAAAAAGGAACAAAAATGCTGCATATCATTATAAAGTGGATGTTATCAAGAAACGTCAAGCATATATTCGACAAATTAAAAAAAACCTTTGGGTTGCAGACTGTCCTTTCATAATTCCGTCTATTAATATGCTACCAACTGCATGGTTATTTGATTATTTCAATAAATGCAACAATAAAAAAATTGGAAATTTCATATTAAAGGTTGTAAAAGAATTAAATTTTAGAAACTTCATTCATCTTATAGATACTGATATATATCGTAGTCAATATCTAAAAGAAATAATTAAACCAGACATTTCAATCTATTATTGCAGAGACTTTGTTATCGGCACTAAATATTGGAAAAAAAACGGAACAAGATTAGAACCTTTATTAGCAAAAAAATCAGATTTAGTTTTAGCTAATTCCTCCTATTTTGTAGAGCACTTTATAAAACTCAATCCTAATACTTATGGTCTAGAAACAGGAGTCAACTTAGAGCTTTACGATATAACAAAGCAACGGCATATTCCCGAAGATATAAAAAACATTCCCTCTCCTATTATCGGATATGTCGGTTCCTTGACAACAATACGTTTAGATATTGAGTTATTATATCAAATTGCTCAACAAAGGACTAATTATAATTTCGTATTCGTTGGTCCTGAAGATAATGTTTTCATTCAACATCCATTACACAAATTAAAAAATGTCTATTTCTTAGGAGGCAAAGATATAGAAGAACTTCCGGACTATATTGAACAATTTGATGTATGTATGAATCCCCAAATATTAAATGATATCACCATAGGTAATTATCCTTTAAAGATAGATGAATATCTAGCAATGGGAAAACCAACTGTTGCAACAGAAACTCATACCATGCGTGACATATTTAGCAAATATGTATTT
Source organism: Bacteroides sp. OM05-12 (assembly GCF_003438995.1). GTDB lineage: Bacteria > Bacteroidota > Bacteroidia > Bacteroidales > Bacteroidaceae > Bacteroides. The sequence goes on along the minus strand of NZ_QSUN01000005.1, from coordinate 241,949 downwards.
TTAGCGACTAATGTAGATGAATATTTAACTGCTATAGATCAGGCGTTAACAGAAATCAATGATTTAGAGAAAAAGAAAGAAAGAATTGATTTTGCTCATACACATAGTTGGACTAATAGCGTCAACAAAATATATCACAGCATTGAACTATTTAAGAATAGTAAGATATAAAATCAATGGATTTAAATAAATTAAAACTAATAATAAATCAGGACCCTAAAAGGAAACAAGTTATTCATAAATTAATGATGAATTCCCAAGGTGCCTGCCCGAGAATATGGATCAAATGGTTTATCAATCCAATCTTCTTTTTTAAAAATAGAGGAAAAAAAGCGAAAATCAGACAACATACAATAATGAATATCAGCCCTATTAATCCTTTTAGTTTAGGCAATTATAGTGTAATTGAATATTTTTCATTAATTGACAATGGAGTTGGTGCCGTACATATAGGGAATAACACACGAATCGGATTCCGTAATACAATTATCGGTCCTGTACAGATTGGAAATAACACAATTCTTGCACAAAATGTTGTGGTGTCCGGTTTAAATCATAAATATGATAATCCTGATATACCAATCAGAATGCAAGGTGTTTCTGTAAATCCAATCATCATTGGAGATGAAGTATGGATTGGAGCAAATAGTATTATTACTTCTGGAGTACATATTGGCAAACATTCTATTATTGCAGGAGGTAGTGTTGTCACTAAAGATGTTCCTTCATATTGTATTGTGGCTGGAAATCCAGCAAAAATAATGAAGCAGTATGATTCAGAAAAGCACGAATGGATAAGAATATATCAATAACAATACACATATTAAGAATATGAATTATCGAACAATAGAAGATATGAATCAGGTCATACTAAAACGCCTACATATCCTTCCGAGAGATTTTGACTTAATTGTAGGCATACCGAGAAGTGGTATGTTTCCTGCAAATTTAATAGCATTATATTTAAATAAACCTATAGCTGATCTTAATTCTTTCAAAAATGGACATATCTATAAATCAGGTGCAAGAGGACAATTTATTGATACAAAAAGCTTTAACAAGATCCTTGTTGTAGATGATAGCATTGCATCCGGATCCGCTATTCTTACATGTAAAAAAGAATTGCAAGAGTTAGAACAATCTTATACTATAGAATATGCAGCAATCTATGTTATACCCGGTAAAGAAAAACTAGTAAACTATTTTTTTGATATAGTGCCTCTTCCACGTTATTTCCAATGGAATATACTTAATCACAGCATCTTAAGTAAATCTTGTTTGGATATTGACGGAGTTCTATGTGTAGATCCAACCCCTGAGCAAAATGATGATGGGAAAATGTATGTTGATTTTATTTTACATGCAAAACCCTTATTCATTCCCGGTGCTCCAATAGGAACTTTAGTAACATCACGATTAGAAAAATACAGAAAAGAAACTGAGGTATGGTTAGAAAAGAATAAGATAAAATATAACAAATTGGTAATGTTAAATTTACCAAACAAAGAAGCTAGAGTCAAAGCGAATTGCCATGCATTACATAAAGCTAAAGAATATCAAGATAAAAACTATATGCTTTTTATTGAAAGTTCTATGAAACAAGCTATAGAAATTAATCAATTAACAAAAAAACCTGTATTGTGTACCGAGAATTTCCAAATGGTTTTTAACTCTCAGTCCTTTCTATACAACATAAAAAGCGGACAAAATCTCTCTTTTATAAGAAATGGATTATTGAAATTAAGAAATATAATAAAAAAACACTAATCTGATAGATCATTTTCAGAGCACAATAACAATTGACAAAATACAGTTTAAGAATCTTTAAAACATAAATTAATTACTATACTATGAAATGGTACAAGAAATATTTATCAATATACGAAAAAGAGTATAAAGACATCCCTATAGAAACCATTAATGAAGTAAGAAATAAAATAACCAAATTGCAAAACGATAATCCACTTGTGTCAATTGTTATTATTGCTTATAATGAAGAAAAACACTTATTAGCAAATTTATGGTCTTTGAGTGATACAATTTGCCATTATCCTATAGAAATTATTGGCATTGACAATAACTCTGTGGATGCAACAGCAGATATATACAAAAATACAGGAGTAAAATACTATAAAGAAGAAAGACATGGATGTGGTTATGCTCGACAATCCGGTATGGATCATGCAAAAGGGAAATATTGTGTATGTATGGATGCTGATACTATATATCCACCACATTATGTTGAGATTATGAGTAAAAAACTTATTTGCTCACCTCAAAACATTGGTGTCTACTCATTATGGAGTTACTTCCCAGACAATAATCATTCTTATTTAGGATTAAAAATATATGAAAGTTTAAGAGATCTCTATTTATTCTTACAATCTTTTAAGCGTCCAGAACTAAATGTCAGAGGAATGGTTTTTGCTTATAGAATTGAAGAAGGGAAAAAAGTTGGTTTCAGAGTTGATATAAAAAGGGGGGAAGATGGTAGCTTGGCCTTAGGATTAAAGAAATACGGCAAATTATTTTTTTTACACAACAAAAAAGCTAGAGCTATTACAGGATATGGAACTATGAATATAGATGGATCTTTTTTTAACAGTTTTAAGAAACGTGCGATAAAAGCAATGAAAAATGGATTTTGTATTTTTAAGAAAAAATCAAAGTATATGGATCAAGAATCCAACATTATTAAATAACAACTTATATATAAAATAAATTCGTATTTTTTCATCATTTAGTCTAACCAAACTCTATTTGATTTACAATTATTTAGGCTGAATGATAGGAATTTCCAATCGAAATTTACTTCTGATAATTATTGGTAACGAGTAGATAGATTAGAAAATTGCACAACAGCAAATCACTATTACTCTAAAAGTTACAACAATATTATACGGGCAGCTATTACTAGAGCGTACCACTCCCAAAAGAACAAAAGTTATCAATATTCAGTTTTTCAGTTCAGATGAAATGGATAAGATTTCCATCTAAAATGACTTTATAAAAAATATGAGACAAATGACAGGATTAAATATTCATAAAGTATATAAGAAAAATTATCATCCCATACCTCGTATCACATCTTTGATTATGACATCAACCGCAAAAGGTTTACTGATATACAGGAAGCAGACGTCTTCTCTATATTGAGATAACTAAACTGATTAATTGTTCGAATATTGACCATCAACAAATTTATGTATAACAAAAAATGAATTACTATCTGGAAACAAATACTAGTTTAACAACAAAGAAGAAACTGAAATAATGCAAAATAATACCCACCATAAAGATATGGGAACGGGAGCTTTCTTTTCCCCTTTCGCAATGTTCGAAAAAAATGAACCATGTTTGTTATTAAGTCCAAGCGAAATCTTCAATTAATTAAAGAAAACGTCTCCTACAACAATGAAAAAGCAAGTCACTTTTTAGCCAGAAAGCTGACGATTATCTGAATGGAAAAAGTACACACGGAAATAGGAAATGTATATCAGGTTCTATATAGCTATTTATATCCTAAATAATTTTCACCACAACTATTCAATATATATAATTGATGCATTTATTTAATTTCAGAAGGAACGAAGGATTTTTTAATCATCTATATTTCAGAAAATAGACTATCCCTACTAACTAAAGCTTTTCTCAAAAAATCTAGAGACCTTTCTCTTTCTCTAAATAATAGAGAATCAACTGCACCATAATCAATATCCTCATTCAAGCTATTCAAATCAAAATTTCCTATATTAGAAACAATCCTATCTTCCAAATTCAATAATCTCAGTAGAGAAGTAAATCGGGTGCTTCCTCGCATTGAATTCACTATACAATAAAATTGTTTGTGAAATAATATCGAAAAAACAACTCCATGGAAAGAATCTGTAATAACAAAATCAGCACATAATAAACCTCTAAGCCAATTTTCAATAGGAGGAACAATACATTCATTTATTTTTTTTGCTCCTACATTCCAATACTTATTTTGAACATTAATATAATTTATGTCCAATTCTTTATAACCTGATATTTTATCTACCAAATCTCTCTTTCGTTCACTCCAATCTAAAAGATATACAGCAAGCTCCTTTTTTATACAATTATCATAAGACTTTAACAATTCAACATAATCATCCTTATTTAATAACATTGTCGGATCTAAAACAGGCACCGCATTTATATCTAAATATTGCCTACATAAATGAATAGCAGAATCTTCTCTCACAGAAACTGCTTTAAAAGTTTTCACAAGACCTTTACACTTTAATGTCTGCTTTGGGGTATATTCCCAAAAATCTACACCAAACGATGCAGCATATGATATTTTTTCTATATTACTCGAAGAAGATAAAAAACTTCCAAAATAAGTATAAACATCTGGAGTGTAACTTGGTCGCCAAATCTGATCACTACCAAAAATAAAAACATTGATTTGTTCCTGTTTAATCAAGACTGATAATGCAGACAATTTATTGCACTTTATGACTGACAAATACCTATTTATAAAATCAAGAATATTCTTATTGATCACTTTTAACTCTTTTTCTGAAGCCCAAGCACGTACAGGTTTGTCTGATAAGAAAAAACATTTAGCAATAAAACGCTTCAAATATGTCAACAATACAACTCTATACCCTTCTTTTTTAAAAGGAAGATCAACAATAAGAACATCATGACCCATCCGCTTTAAAACTGTTTGTAACGCATATGCTTGAAGTATTCCACCATAATTAGAATGAAAAGGTAATGTCAATATAGCTATTTTCATGTTAGAACAATTAGTATTTTACGCACCTTATAACAACCAATAAAACCTACAACTATCACTTTTTAAAGCACCCCACCTCAATTGGGTTTCAATATTTTTCTATTAATCGATCATATAATCATTTTTTTAAGACTTTTTTTAAAGGCTTTAAGAAGAGGTTACGTTCATAGCTATTCATACTTAAATGCCAAAAAGCAGGTAAATAAATTATAGAGAAAAGAACTATGCCTAAAAATAAAGTTAATATTGATTCAATCCGAAAATAGTTTAATAAAACATATCCAACTATACCAATCAAAATAGGAACAACAGACATCTTCCCAATCTCTCTCCAAAAAGCAGGAATATCAATATTAACTTTCTTAAAATAATAAATATTCATTATCAATATTTGACCTATGCACAATGCAAATGCAGTACTTAATGCACAACCTATCCCACCATAATATCTTACTAAAAAAACAGATAAGCCTAAACTTATAATGGCTATTATTACATATGACACAGATCTAAATTTCATTTGATTACGCGCCTGTAAAATTGTTATGCCTAAATTTTGAATTAATGGAATTGTTAATGGGACAAAAAACAGCAAAGTTATATAATATGCTTCAGAATAATCACTACCAGCCCAAATTATAATAAACTGTTTTCCGAAAAGTATAAATCCAATCAATATAAATGACATAATAATATATTGAATTCTCCCTGTCCTGATAAATAAATCAGACATTGACTTTTCATTCTCTTTCTGAGTAATCATAGAAGTTATTCTCGGAAGAAAAACTCCAGAAATAGCTGTAGAAAAGCTCATATATATATTTTCCAAACTTATAGCAACAGCATAAATAGCAACAGCTTTGGCTCCCGCGTATATACCCAATATAAACTGCCCTGAACTCCAATATATACGATCCATTATGGCATTTAAAAATATCCAAAATGAATAGATCATTATTTCTTTTAAAAAAGTCCAATTAAAACGTCCTATTATGACATGAATATGGAGCCTATGATAACAATACCAACAATTTATCAATAAAGTTAAAACATTAAATAATGTTGTTACTACTACCATCCCTATAGCTCTATATCCCATCAATAACATAACACACATTACAATAGGATTTAAAATAATCCGAACAATATTTATAGCCTTTTGAAAAATAAAATTCTCATAAGCAGTAATAATAGAACCAAAAATACTAAAAGGAAATGTTATAGCAATATTAAAGACCATTAGTAACATCATAATACGGATTTTATTCAATTCTTCCATATTCATGGAACGCTCAAATAAAAAATCCACATTAAAATATAAGCAAAGCCCTATTAATAAAGTAAATATACCAATAGCAGAATAAAGAAAAAGAAACATTCCAAACATTTCATACTGTTCTTTTAATCTATTCTCAGCTCTAAATTTAGCAGTATATCGTATTATTGCATTACCAAAGCCAAAATCTAAAATAGTTAAATAGGCAACGACAGAAGCCACCAACGAGTATAATCCATATTCAGATTGTCCCATCATTCTCAACATAAAAGGAGTATATAATAATCCGATTATATTATTTAGAATTATTGATATATAAGATAATAATGCTCCTGTTTTTAATTGATTTATAGCCATTATAACTAATTATTTCAGATCTAACAAACCATCTATATTCCTTTTTACAATTGAAAATAAGCGTTTATCTTTATATAGATTTATTCAAATGTACCCTTATATCCATTATAATTAATAGTTATTATCGAAACCATAGGATAAAACTGTATTAAAAACTAATATTTTTCTCACCCTTCACAAAGATCTCCCACCATACAGACAAAGATAATAAATTAAAATATTGTATAGCCTTATTCTGATTGTACCAAAACCATTTCCCTGTCTCAGTCGCTTCTTTATCATAATTTCGAATAAACTCTTCAATCTTATCTTTACGTAAATAATCTACAGTAACAGAAGAAGAAAGAATAAAGTCAGCTAATTTAGCTCTTTGAGCTGCATCTTTAAAAAATATAGGCATCGGTGCAAAACCTCCTTGCTTTTTCTTTGTCGTAATCACCTCCGGTAATATCGGCTTATAACGATATTTCAATAAAAATTTGGCAACAGCATGTCCTCTAGCTATTTCCGTAACACTATTACCTCTACACTTATACTCTACCGGCAATCTTTGCAAAAACTGATATAAAGTAGTATCCATATAAGGGAAAGCGATATGATTACCAAACATGGATGCCATTTTTGAAGCTTTAAACAATATAACCTGATTAATGATCTTTTCAATGTCACTTTTATAAGTATGCTGAGTATACAAATGTTCAAAACTTCGCAAATCAGGAATTAAGGAATGAGATATAGACATAAAGTCCTCACTCAAGATTAAGTCTTTCAATAAAAAAGTAGGAAAACCAAATAAATCTCCATCCAATATATGCAATATCTTATCTAAATGAAAACGAACACGATACGGTTTTATATTCTTTTCAAAAGGAGCACGATTCAATATCTTATATATACAGTTTAAGATCAGTTTCACTCCATATTTAGCCGCTAAATAATGTAATGCAACTTCTCTTCCCGATGTGCCAAAATATTGATCACTACCATCACCACCTAAGATAATATCCGGTTTTGAATCACCAATCATACTCATGGCCGCGTAATTTACCATTAATCCACCCTCTACAAACGGATCTCCTAAATACTCCACAATTTTCGGGAGATTCATTATCTCACTCCCATTGATTTCATATTCCTGATGAACCGTTTGAAATGTCTCAGACATACAACGCGCCAAAGGTAATTCAGTCCAGTTATCTCCTTTAAATCCAATAGAATAAGAATAAATACTACCGCCATAAAAACTACGAAGAGCAGCAAGATTACAACCGGAATCATATCCTCCGCTTAATAAAATACCAACATTATGACTATCTCCTATTCGGCGACGTATCGCTTCTTTATGCAAATATCCATATTCCTCTGACAAAGATTCCAAACTTTTATCAGATGTAACTGGCTCTATATTATCCGTATTAAAGATAACTTTAACCTCACAGTCGTTTCCCTTCGTTATTAAAACATGTCCTGCGGGTAATTTAAATACATTCTTGAAAGAAGAATCAGGAGTCGCAATATAACCAATGGTAAGAAAGGAACCTAAAGCTGAATAATTAGGCTCTATACTAAAATCAGGTGTTTGTCGAAGTAATGATAATGACGATGCAAAATATTTATCATTATAATATACCTGAGAATGAGTTCCGTGATGGTCACGAATAACAGCTATCGTTCCATCTGCAAAATAAAACATAACAGTGAAAGTCCCATCTAAAGAAGAAAAAGCATTATATCCTCCATTTTTATAGAGCTTAGCAACAATTTCCGCATTATTATCAGTAGAAGTATAACCTAATTCAAACCTATTATAAATCATTCCGAAAAAATATACCTTAAATTCTACAGTTTTACAACAATAGAAATTCTCATCAGTTACTAAATCTTCCAGATGACTGTCCTGATAATCTTTCGGGTATTGCAAACTACTATTAAATCTTCCTATAAACATAATTATCTCATTTTTCTACTCCATGCGAAGTATGAATAAACTTCTTATTAGCTCCTTTTAAGCGAAACAGATTATAAAACATAAGACAGAAAGAATAAGGCAACTCACACAAAGCGGCAAATAAACGCCAACTATACATTCGACGTGGTATTGCCAGAAATAAGGAAAAAATTAGAATAGCAAATAATATCCACCATTTTATAGCAATATCCCAATTCAAAAAAGAGAATAAAACTGCTATAATAAAAGTAGAACCTAAGAGTATTAAACGAGGAATACTCATTTGCTGGAAAAGCTTATCACAGAAGTCCCATTTTCCACTAAATAAAGCTTGCGGAAAATAATTTAGAAAACGCATTAAATAGTGAACTTGCGCAGACAACCATCTGCGCCGTTGGGTAGAAAAAGCATCACGATATTGTACTTTTTCATCTAAAACATCTGCATCACACAAATAATGAACTCTTTTCTCATTATATAAAAGAGTTAATTCCAAAGCTCTATCAAACCCTCCTACCGCATCAACTGACTCCATTGTTTCTTTAAACAAGCAATAATCAAAAGCCATTCCCGAGCCAATCAATGCTGCCGAAAAACCGGCATTAACATGTCCTTTCCTAAAAATACTATTATTAATTTCTTCACTTACTGCATCCAATAAAGCCATATTCGTATTTGTATTTTTAGCTGTACGATGGGCCTGCACAATCTGTACGGACGGATTAGCAAAAATTTCATTTATTTGGCATAGAAAATCATTTTCAATCGTATTATCTGCATCAAGAACTAAAGCAATATCATAATCGCCAATCTGTTCCATCGCTAAATTCAGGGCTTTTGACTTTGTGCTATTTTCAAAGAAGACTTTAACAAGCTCTATAGGTAAAGAAGACAAATAGTTATTTGTTTCATCTTTCATCCTATCTGAAATTACTACAACATCATATGCTTCTTTCGGATAATTTTGCTGCAAACAAGAATTTACACATTCTAATATGACTTTATCTTCTCTGTAGGCTGGTATTAATATTGCAATCTTTTTATATACAGATATAGGATCAGCATTCTTCTCACATTTTTTACAAGACATTACACTGAAGAACAATAAATAAATAATATTTATTGAAAAGCATATGAATAACAAAAACTCAATAACAGAAATTACTATGAACATATAATGATTTTCTTATTTTTAGCAAAGAGCAGTACAAAAGTATAAAAAAAAGTGCATTTAAATTAAGTATTAAAAGAAAATAAAAAAATATTCTTTTTAATATGGAAATATGTATCTACATTTGCAAAAACAATAATATATGAAAACTCTAGAAGTCATTTTTTGGATAAGCCTTTTCGTTATTTTTTATACCTATTTAGGATATGGCATTTTATTGTATTTTATGGTCAAATTAAAAAATATATTCCATAAGCCCATATACTATTATGAACAAGACACGCCTGAAGTAACCTTATTTATTGCCGCATATAATGAAGAAGAGGTGGTCAAAGACAAAATGGAAAATACATTTGCAATAGACTATCCCGAAAATGCATTAAAGATAGTATGGGTTACTGATGGAAGTAATGATAAAACAAATGAACTTCTAAAAGCATATTCAAATGTAATTGTATTATACGAACCTGAACGGAGAGGAAAAACGGCTGCAATCAATCGTGGAATGAAATATGTAACCTCTCCCATCATTGTGTTTACAGATGCTAATACAATGATTAACAAGGAGTCTATAAGAGAAATTGTAAATTGCTTTGCTAATAAAAAAGTAGGCTGTGTAGCCGGAGAAAAACGTATTCTTGTAAAAGACAAGGATGGGGCCACAGCCGGAGGAGAAGGACTGTATTGGAAATATGAATCTACTTTAAAATCACTAGATTCACAATTGTACTCTGCCGTAGGTGCGGCAGGGGAGTTATTTGCCATTCGAAAAGAGTTATTCGAAAAGATGGAAAATGATACACTATTGGATGATTTCATCTTATCTCTCCGGATTGCGCAAAAAGGATATAAAATTGCTTATTGTGATACTGCCTATGCAATAGAAACTGCTTCAGCTAGTATGCAGGATGAAGAAAAGCGTAAAGTCCGTATAGCTGCAGGAGGTTTACAATCTATCTGGCGTCTACGTTCATTATTAAATATATTCCGTTATGGAATGCTTAGTTTTCAGTATGTATCACATCGAGTATTGAGATGGTCTCTCACTCCTATCTTATTATTTCTTTTATTTCCCATAAATCTTATATTAGCCTTATACTGTTATAATCCATTGCCATATATAATAATACTAATTCTCCAATGTCTATTTTATATAGCCGGATTATGGGGATACTATTTATCTACAAAATCTATTAAAAACAAATTCTTATTCATACCCTATTATTTCTTATTTATGAACGTCAATGTAATTAGAGGTTTCTTCTATTTAATGAAGAAAAAAGGGAGTGGTGTATGGGAAAAAGCCAAAAGAGCATAAAATTTTCATAGTAAGAAACCAATATAATTTAAAACAGATGGGGACTAAAGCTGTATCAAAATTAGTTTATCTATGTTCTATCATTATTTCATTAACATTCATGGCAATAACTGTTGCCGGTGCCTTCTCATCATACACAGACCCTAATAAGCATCCTTTATTAGGGTATATCGGAACTATTCTTCCAATACTTATTTTAATCAATCTGTTTTATATTATATATTGGTGGATACGAGGTAGAATATGGATATGGTTTTCATTAATAGGCGTATTGGTTAATTGGGGATTTATCACTTCAATGTTCCAATATTCTTTTGACAAAGAAAATACAGAACCCACAATCAAAATAGCCACTTATAATATACGAGGTTTCAATAATGAGCCTACAGGATACTCGGCAAAGCAAATAGCCGGGTATATGCAAAAAGAGCAAGTTGATATTCTTTGTTTCCAAGAATTTAATGCAAATAGATATTTTAATATGGATAGCTTATATAATACTTTTCAAAAATATCCTTATAAATATATTCCCAGACAATCTAATGGCGGAACACGTATTGCTATATTCAGTAAATACCCGATAAAAGATTCCTTATACATTTCTTTCGATAATAGCAATAATTGCGGCATGTGGACGGATATTAAAGTCAAAGGAAAAGACATACGGCTATTCAATGTACATATGCAAACAACAGAGCTTAATCGGAACCGTCATATCCTTGCCAAAGAAGTACAAAGCAGTGACAGCGAAAGAGAAAAAGAGGCTCTTGAAAATATAAATCGACAAATCGTAAACAATCAAAAGATACGGGCTAATCAGGCCAAATTAATAGAAAAATACATCACGAAAACAGAAAAACCTATCATACTTTGTGGCGATTTCAATGACACGCCAGCTTCCTATACTTACAGAACATTAAAAAGTAATCTAAAAGACGGATTTAGGACTTGCGGCAAAGGTTATGGATACACTTTTAGGGGATTATTGCACTTGCTTCGTATTGATTATATTTTCCATTCAGATAACCTTCAAGGTATAGAATACTATTCTCCATCTTTAAAATAGAGTGACCATAATCCGATCATTATGAAAGTCGAACTATAAAAAATAATTTCTCAAAAATAAAACAAAGAATTTGCATTCCTCTATATGAAAACAAATTCTTCGTTCTTAATCCGAAATTATTACCAAACTCAGGTAATCTTTTCTATGATTATTTATTTCGTTAAAGGAACAGAACAACTAAAGGTAGAACCAACACCTTTTTGAGATTCAAACCAAAGTTTTCCTCCATTCTTTACAATAAAGTCCTGGCATAATAACAAGCCCAATCCCGAACCCTCTTCATTATTTGTACCAAATGTACTAAAATGAGTATCCGTATGCAAAAGCTTACCTTGATCTTCCTCGCTAATACCACAACCACTATCTTTTACACTAACAACAGCCATATCCTCTTCTTTATGAATTTGTACGATGACCTTACTATCCGGATTACTAAATTTAATAGCATTACTTACTAAATTACGCATCACGGTCTTCAACATATCAACATCTGCATGTACATCCAAGGATTTCAATTCATCTGCACCTTTTAGTTCTATATCAATATGTTTCACAGCAGCCACCATTGAGAATATCTCCAAAATACCTCTTACAGCTCCTACAATATCAAAATCTTGATAAACAACATTCAGTTTACCTATTTGACTCTTTGTCCACTTCAATAGATTATCCAAGAGAGAAAAGACTTCTTCCGTAGTCTGATTCGCCATGTTCAGCATCTCATACATATCTTTCCCAATCACTTCACTCGGTAAATTCAGAATCAACATGTTCAATACCATTTTGATAGATCCCATAGGAGAACGTAAATCATGAGCAATAACAGAATACAATTTATCACGCCCCATTATGGTACGTCTCAATTCTTCCGTTTGTTTCAAGATAATACGTTTTGCAGCAACTAATGAGATCTGGTGGGTAACACGGATTATCAGTTCTTCTTTATTAAAGGGTTTAGATATAAAATCATTTCCACCAACCTGAAATCCTTTAACTATGTCGGCAGTGCTATTAAGAGCAGTTAAAAATATAATAGGGATATCCTTTGTCTCAATGTCTGACTTCAAACGTTGAGCAACTTCAAATCCGCTTATATCCGGCATCATAACGTCCAGTAGTATTAAATCCGGATTTTCTTTCTTTACTTGCTCTAATGCCTGCTGACCATTTGTGGCCGTAACAATATTGAACTTTTCATTAGTCAATAATACTTTTAGCAACAAAACATTCGACATTACATCATCGACAATCAGAATTTTATATTCCGATCTATTTATTTCCATATCCATATCTCAACTATTTAGCATACCTTTATATTATACATCTACACTTTTAAAATAAGAGATTATTCTCTTCAAGCCCTCGTCCAAAGGAATGCAAGGAGCCCAGCCTAATTCTTTTTTTGCCAACGTAATATCCGGTTTTCTTTGTTTCGGATCATCAAAAGGTAATGGTTGAAAGATGATTTTCGATTTTGAATTTGTTAGTTTTATAACTTTTTCAGCCAACTCCAATATCGTGAACTCACCGGGATTACCGATATTAACCGGTCCGATAAAATCATCTCGAGAATCCATCATGCGAACCATTCCTTCTATAAAATCATCAATATACTGGAAACTACGCGTTTGCATACCATCACCATATATTGTTATATCCTTGTTGTTCAATGCCTGCACTACAAAATTCGAGACAACCCGTCCGTCATGTGCTAACATATTGGGACCGTAAGTATTAAAGATTCGTACAATCTTAATTCTAATTCCATGTTTCCGATGGTAATCCATAAACAATGTTTCTGCACAACGTTTACCCTCGTCATAACAAGAACGCTCCCCTATCGGATTCACATTTCCCCAATAACTCTCCGGCTGCGGATGAACTACCGGGTCACCATAAACTTCACTTGTAGAAGCCTGAAGAATTTTAGCTCCCGTTTGTTTAGCAAGACCTAACATATTCCATGCACCAATTACAGCAGTTTTCGTTGTTTGAATCGGATCATATTGATAATGTATTGGTGAAGCCGGACAGGCCAGATTATAAATTTCATCAATCTATTTTTCACAATATGGATAAATCACATCATGTTCTACTAATCTGAAATTAGGTTTATCAAACAAATGCTCAATATTTTTTTTTGAACCCGTAAAAAAGTTATCCAAACAAATCACTTCATGCCCCTCATTAACCAACCGGGTACAAAGATGCGAGCCAATAAAACCGGCACCTCCACTTACTAAAACCTTTTTCATTCAATATTTAACATTACAATTTACTATGTAACTGGACATTCTAACAATTTACAAAAGTAAGCTATTTCATCAAACTACACAAGAAGAGCTCAAACTTATTTAAAAATAAAATAAAAATTTCGGTTAAAGACGACCTTTTTGCTAAAAAATGTACATTTGCAGACTATTAATTGAATTACAAATGAAAAAATATCCAATCATATTAAGTATAGCAGGTTCCGACAGTAGTGGCGGTGCCGGTATCCAAGCTGATTTAAAAGCAATCTCGGCATTAGGTGCTTATGGCACCACTGCCATAACTGCTATTACAGTTCAGAACACAACGGGAGTACGGGCGATACATGCCATTCCTTCAGAATATGTTCGAGGACAAATAGAAGCCGTAATGGACGATATTATGCCGGATGCAATAAAAATAGGCATGATCAACGATATTGAAATAGTACATGTTATCGCTGAAAGTATTCGCAAATACCATCCACAACATGTTGTCTTTGACCCTGTCATGGTATCAACCAGTGGTTGTAAACTAGTTGAAGACAATGCCATAGAAGCACTTACAAAAGAATTAATGCCCCTAACCGACCTGATCACCCCTAATTTAGATGAAGCCATTGTTCTGACCGGGAAGAAGATACAAAATCTGGAAGAAATGGAAATAGCATCCAAAGAGTTATTGGCTTTTGGAAGTAAGGCTGTCTTAGTAAAGGGAGGACATTTAAGTGGAGAAAACATGTATGATGTATTACAGCTTAAAGATAGGGAAAAACCATACATATTCACAGGACAACATGTAGAAAGTAAAAACGTGCACGGAACAGGATGTACCTTGTCTTCTTCTATCGCCACTTTCCTTGCTTACGGCCTTGATATGCCGGAAGCTGTAAGCAAAGCTAAAGAGTATGTAGCAAATGCCATTGATGCAGGAAAAGATATAATGATAGGACATGGAAACGGCCCATTAAACCATTTTTATAACCCGACAAAAATGCACATAATCCAAACAAATGAGTAATATTTAGAATTTTATTGCTACATTTGCGCCGCTTATAAAAACATCATTAAACATAATTAATTATGAAAGCATTCGTATTTCCCGGACAAGGCGCACAATTTGTGGGCATGGGTAAAGATTTATATGAAAACTCGCCTTTGGCAAAAGAATTATTCGAAAAGGCTAATGAAATTTTAGGATATCGCATTACGGATATTATGTTTGAGGGTACAGACGAAGACCTACGTCAAACAAAGGTCACTCAACCGGCTGTATTCTTACATTCTGTTATTTCAGCTTTATGCATGGGAGATGAGTTCAAACCGGAAATGACAGCCGGACACTCTCTCGGAGAATTCTCCGCTTTAGTTGCCGCCGGGGCATTATCTTTTGAAGACGGATTAAAACTTGTCTACGCACGTGCAATGGCTATGCAAAAAGCTTGTGAAGCAACTCCTTCTACAATGGCTGCTATCATTGCGTTGCCGGACGATAAAGTAGAGGAAATCTGTGCTTCTATCCAAAACGAAGTCTGTGTACCTGCAAATTACAATTGCCCGGGACAGATTGTTATCTCAGGTTCTATTGAAGGAATCAATCAGGCTTGCGAATTGATGAAAGCTGCCGGTGCAAAGCGTGCACTTCCTTTAAAAGTAGGTGGAGCATTCCATTCTCCTTTGATGAATCCGGCAAAAGTAGAATTGGAAACTGCTATCAACGCAACAGAAATCCACACTCCTAAGTGCCCTGTTTATCAGAATGTAGATGCAAAACCTCATACTAACCCTGAAGAAATCAAAAAGAATTTAGTAGCCCAGCTTACAGCCTCTGTACGTTGGACACAAACCGTAGAAAACATGATTGCCGATGGTGCAACCGATTTCACGGAATGTGGTCCGGGCAATGTACTTCAAGGATTAATTAAGAAAATTGACAGCAACGTAAATGCGCACGGAATTGCGTAAATTTAATTTAATATTCATAAAAAAGACCGGAGCTTACTAAAAGTCCGGTCTTTTTTTGTTTTATCTTCCAATAAATTAACTAATTTCGTACCGATTATAGAAAATAAGCGAGAAAAACAATATGAGTAACTATAACAACTTTGATACAGACAAACCTTATAAAGTAGGCTACGCACTTAGTGGAGGATTTATAAAAGGATTCGCACATCTTGGAGTAATGCAGGCCTTATTAGAGCATGATATTAAACCGGATATTATTTCCGGAGTTAGTGCAGGAGCTTTGGCAGGGGTGTTTTATGCTGATGGGAATGAGCCACATAAAGTTGTTGAGTTTTTCTCCAATCATAAATTCATGGATTTAACGAGTTGGGCCAGAACAACAGCCGGACTATTTAAGCTGAACGACTTCATGGATTTCCTCAACAGTAACCTTAAAGCAAAACGCTTGGAAGACCTAAAGATTCCTCTTATTGTTACTGCAACAGACCTCGACCATGGTAAAAGTGTACAATTCCGGAAAGGGAAAATAGCAGAACGTATCGCTGCATCCTGTTGTATGCCTGTTATGTTTGCTCCGGTCACGATAAACGGCACCGACTATGTAGACGGTGGTGTGTTTAAGAATCTACCGGTTTCCATTATTCGAAAAGAATGCGAGAAAGTAATTGCCGTCAACGTCAGTCCTATCGCTGCAAAAGAATATAAAAGGAATGTAATCAACATAGCCATGCGCTCTTATCATTTCATGTTTCGTGCAAACACATTCGCTGATAAGGAAATATGCGATTTACTCATTGAGCCGTATGGATTGAGGGGATATAGCAACACAGAGCTGGAGAAAGCCGAAGAAATATTTGAGCAAGGTTACAAAACCGGTAATGAAGTACTGGATAAACTGATACAAGAGAAAGGAACTATCTGGAAATAAATCAATACTAATATACAGACAAAATCTAATGGCTGAAAGAAATAAAATAATTATATATCAAGTATTTACCCGTTTATTTGGAAATACAAACAACCATTGTATCACGAATGGTTCTATTGAAGATAACGGGTGTGGTAAATTTGCCGACTTTACTCCCAAGGCTTTAGGAGAAATCAAAAAACTGGGTACTACACACATTTGGTACACCGGAGTTATTGAACACGCCACTCAAACCGATTACCGCCGTTACGGTATTCGTCCCGACCATCCGGCCGTAGTAAAAGGTAAAGCCGGTTCACCATACGCCATTAAAGACTACTATGACGTAGACCCTGACTTGGCCAATGATGTTTTCAAACGAATGAAAGAGTTTGAGAATCTGGTAAAACGTACACACCGTGCCGGACTAAAAGTTATTATCGACTTCGTTCCCAATCATGTTGCCCGCCAATATGAATCGGATGCAAAACCTGATGGTATAACAGATCTTGGAGCTACGGATGACTCATCGCAAGCCTTCAGTGCATACAACAATTTCTATTATATCCCATCCACTTCATTAAAAGGCCAGTTTAATATGCAAGCCGGAGCCGAAGAGCCCTATTATGAATACCCGGCCAAAGCTACGGGAAACAATCGTTTCGATGCCTATCCATGCATAAACGATTGGTATGAAACCGTGAAGCTAAATTACGGTGTGGATTATGCAAACGGAGGAGGCTGTCACTTTAACCCGATTCCGGATACTTGGATGAAAATGAAAGAGATCCTACTATTCTGGGCTTCTAAAGATATCGATGCTTTCCGTTGTGATATGGCAGAAATGGTTCCTGTAGAATTTTGGGAATGGGTGATTCCGCAAGTCAAAAAGGAATATCCTGATATGCTGTTCATTGCCGAAGTATATAATCCGGCAGATTATCATAACTATCTCTTCAAAGGACATTTTGATTATTTATACGATAAAGTTGGTCTCTATGACACTTTACGCGGCATCACCTGCGGATATGAATCAGCAACAGCCATTACACGCTGTTGGCAAAACCTGGGAGGAATAGAAAAAAAGATGCTCAATTTCATGGAAAATCATGATGAGCAACGTATTGCCTCTGATTTTTTTGCAGGAAGCGGGCATCGTGGTATTCCTGCAATGATTGTATCTGCTTGTATAAACACAAATCCTGTCATGATTTACTTCGGACAAGAATTTGGAGAGCGCGGTATGGATACGGAAGGTTTCAGCGGACGAGACGGACGTACTACTATTTTCGATTATTGGAGTATAAATACCATTCGCCAATGGAGGAACGGAGGAAAATTCGACGGAAAGATGATGAGCGAGGAGGCAAAGGCATTGCACGCTTTCTACAATCGTTTACTTAATTTATGCAATGAAGAGAAAGCCATCTCCGAAGGTAAGTTTTTCGATCTGATGTATGCCAACCTGAACGGCTGGAAGTTCAATGAACACAAACAATTCGCATTCATGCGCCAATATGAGCAGGAACTTCTACTGATTGTCGTGAATTTTGATGAGATTGCAGTAAATATTGCCATAAACATTCCTACGCACGCATTTGATTATCTGGGTATACCACAAAACGAGAATTATACCGCAACTGATTTGTTGACCGGAGAACAAGAAACAATCAGCATGCTACCCTACAAAGCAACAGAGCTTTCATTGAAAGCGATGAACGGTAAAGTCCTAAAGATCACATACTGATAAACAAAAAAGCAGACGGATAAATTTATTCGTCTGCACTTTCCATTCGTTTGCCCTTGGCAAGCCTGTCGTTCAGGCATGGGCAACCTGTCGTTTACCCATGGTTAAACGAAAAGCTCTCCAAGGGTGAACGATTCAAAGATACAGGCCACCAAGTTCAAAGATTATTCAAAGACATAATTCTCTATCTTTTCAACAAACCGATCTTTAAATTCAATTTAAAATAATATACCCCGTTCTCTCTCTCCAGATAACCATACTTATCTTTCTCTACAGAACCCTTTTCCAATCGGGTATTATAATAAAGGAAGTCTTCGAAGGTTTCTTTATCCGATTTCCGGTAGCAAAGTAACTGTCCGTTACCATCGACAAAAATAAACCCCGATACGGCAGAATCAACCCCATTATAAATCTTTGCCGGACGCATCCCTAACGCTAAAGCAAGCAAGAATTGTTTCATCTTGAATTCATAGAATCCGTGTTTGTTTATCAGCTCATCTTTTATCTTCAACGGATTTATCTCTTTCATCTTTTCCACCAGCTCACTCACTTTCGTCACACCATCCAACTGCATGACCCGCAGCATTTCCGCCAATAAACGGGGAAAATGAAGATCAATCATTAATAAATTGGAACGAAACACTTTATCCGATACATCGTTGTATTTTAAGATTCCACCTAAGCGTTCTATCATCAACATACGATCCACCACCTCATTGGGAGACTCTAAAGCATTGACTTTATTAACCGTAGGAACGGCAAATTTCACGCCGGTCAACTCAAATTTAAAATTGGCACTTCTTCCCCCATCCAGCAAAGGAACCAACAACCCGATACGGGAACGAACACAAAAACCTATCGGCGGTGTGTCCACGGTATAAAAAGAGAGATAATAATCCGTACGATCATCGGTCTTTGCTTCAAGGTCATAAATCAACACTTCATCCAAGAACTCTTCTACCCCTTCAGGGGATTCCACGCTATCATCGGAAGATTCTTTCATGGCTTTAAGTATACGTCCGGCCGCTTCACCGAAATCTTCTCGAGGAACCAACTTATCAATCTTCTCACCTTTTATATGAATATCGTCACCCTCTACAATGTAGCAACGTGTACCATCGTGCTCTTCACGTTGTAACATTGCCACAGGCAGATATTCGGCCTCATTCCTTTTTACTTCAGACGTTCCGGCGTAAACTGCACCGTCCGACAAAAGACGTAAAACAGAATAAATCTCACTCCACTCCTTCTTTGTTGCTTCAAATGCCATTGCTATATAAACTTATGTATTTCTAAATAGATAGGCAAAGATACATAAAACTAATGAAATGGAGTTTTTAACCAATAGGAATTAAGCATACGAATAATCCAACTATTAAACTATGTTAGAAAACATATATTTTCGAATGCAACGTTTGCAAACAACAGAAAAGTCCGTATCTTTGCAGCATGTTTTTCATAGTATTAGATTTTAAGGTTAACAAAGGTTGGAGTACAGCGGTACTCCTTTTTTTATGCCCAAACACTAACAATCCACTATTTCATTTGGAAAAGCCAATGTATAATTTTACATTTGCATACATCTGAAGTGGATAGATATGAAGAAGGAGAAGCCCGAAAGATTCTTATATGCAAAGCTAATCGGTATTTTAGTAATACCTTTACTATTCATACTATCCTATTCCATATCCGACAAAGAAATATCCATAGGCAACTTCACGCTGGAAAAAAGCGAAATAGGGAAACAAATACTTCCCGCAGAAAACATCCCCGATATACCTATTATAACAGATACGATTACTTCCACACCACAAGACACTCTCACCACAGACACTACTTCACAACGTATATTATTCTTCGGAGACTCTATGTTGGAAGGACTCAGCAAACGCATGAGACAATATGCTTATCTCAATGGACATGAGCTTTTGAATGTAATCTGGTATAGCTCTTCCACCCGATTATGGGCACGAACAGATACATTATCTTATTATTTAGAGCAGTTCCAACCTACCTACATTATATTATGTCTTGGTGCCAATGAGTTATTCGTAAGAGACTTGGATAAACGAAGTAAATATATCCAAAGCATTATCAAAAAGATTGATAATAAGCCTTATATATGGATCGGACCTCCCAATTGGAAAGAAGATACCGGTATCAATAGAATGATTTATGAGCAAACAGGGGAAGGTCGTTTCTTCCCATCGTTCAATTTATCTTTCGAACGTTCGTCAGACGGAGCACATCCTACTTTAGCTTCCGCCTCCCAATGGATGGACAGTATCGCTTCATGGATAGTACATGAAAGCAAATATCCAATCCGTTTAGACAAACCCGACAGACAAGCCCCACGGCAAGGAAATACGATTTTGCTTGCACCAATTAAATAATGACAAGCATGGAAATCCTCAACAACATATTGACTTCACTACAATCTGTATTCTCTCTACAGACGCGAGAACCGATATTGTTTTCTTCCGGAACTTTCTGGATCATATTTATCGTATTTATTTCTGTCTACTCGCTCATACGCAGGCAGAAAGTGCAAATGATGCTTTATGTTACAGCTTTCAGTCTATACTTTTACTATCGGGCTAACGGATTTATGTTTCTCATATTACCCGGCACTGCATTTATCGACTGGGCATTGGCTATTCTTATTCATAAGTCTCAAAGCCAATGGAAAAGAAGATTCTACCTTATTTACTCCATCTGCCTCAGCACAGGTATCTTGTTCAGTTTCAAATACAGTAACTTTTTCCTTGAGACATGGAATAATCTACTGGCAAATAACCTGCAGCCATTCGACATATTCCTGCCTATCGGCATATCCTTTTATACATTTCAAACCATCAGTTATATAACTGATGTATATCGGGGAAAAATTAAGCCGACCAATTCTTTCCTGCAATACCTCTTCTATCTGTCTTTCTTCCCATTAATACTTGCCGGACCTATCATGAGGGCGGATAAGTTCTTCCCACAAATACAGAGTAAAAGATACATCAGCAAAGAGATGATATATGGCGGACTATGGCTTATCATCATCGGAATTATCAAGAAAGCAGTATTTGCTGATTACATTGCACAATACAATAACTGGGTGTTCGATGCTCCGTTACAATACTCCGGTTTCGAGGGGGTAATGGCCGTCATAGGATATAGTGCTCAAATTTATTGCGACTTTTCCGGATATAGCGATATGAGTATCGGAATAGCTTCTGTCATGGGATTTGATTTAGGCAAGAACTTTTGCCTTCCCTATCAATCTACTAATCTGCAAGAGTTTTGGAGAAGATGGCACATTTCCCTGTCTACCTGGATGAGAGACTATATTTATATCCCTTTAGGAGGCAACCGAAAAGGAAGTTTCCGCACTTACCTTAACAATATAACAACCATGCTTATAGCCGGATTATGGCATGGAGCTTCGTGGATGTTTATTATTTGGGGAGGACTTCACGGAGTAGGTCTCATCATCCAGAAACTCAATAAGCCATGGTTAAACCGGCTGCCCAATACTCCAGTCTTCAATTTCTTCTCGTGGTTACTTACCTTTTCATTCGTCAGTTTCTTATGGATATTCTTCCGGGCTGAGAATCTGCAACAAGGCATCTTATTAATCAAGCACATAGCACAAGATTTCGACTTGGCACATTGCTTGCCTTTTTTCCAGGCACGAACTACTTGGTGCATATTCATTCTTCTCATCTATCTTTTCCATTGTATTCGCATGCAGCAATACGAAAAAGTTAAAACGTATTTTATTAATGCCTCTTGGATAGTGAAAGTTATCATTTTCACCATTACCGTACAATTAGTTATCCAATTCCAATCCGGAAACGTTCAACCTTTCATTTATTTCCAGTTTTAGTAAAAAAGGATGCGATCAAAAACAATAACAGGCAATCAAAACAAACAGTTTTCTTTTATCTATATAAACATTTATAATGGCAAAATACTAAATCATGTTATAAAGCATACATTTCAAAGCAAAATATTTGCAGATTATCCGAAAGTCCGTATCTTTGCAATGTGTTTTTCATAGTATTAGATTTAAGGTTAACAAAGGTTGGAGTCAAGCGTGACTCCTTTTTTTATGTCTATACAGTCCGTTTCTTTGAAATACGAACATGTGGTCGACAATCCACAACTTCCCATCGTTTTAAAGAAGAATTTAAAAATACTCTCTAATCTGAAAAATGATGCATTTCTTTCACATTTCAAAATATAGCTCTACCTTTACAAAAAACAAAGAAGATGACTAAAACAACAATTCAAAACATTAAAAATACTATTATAAACAAATTATACTTAGTAAGTATATGTTTATTGAGTATTACAAAACTCCATTCACAAGAGATAATAACTGAAGCTAACTATCTAAAAGAAGACAGTATTTTATGGAGTAATTTTGAGAATCAGCAAAATACATTAAGTCAGTATTGGGAAACAATGCCTGATAAAAGAGACAGTATCCAGAATATCTTCGATGAAATTTTAGAGAAGGCATCTAAAACCAATATAGAGTTAGCAATCAAATATGCATCAGTACCCAGTGGACTACAACGTTTATACATGACTCGCCTTGATATATCCAAAGATACTTTGGAAAACATATTAAATTCGCTTGATACTCAGATTCAGCAATCTTTTTACGGCAAAAATATCAGGGAACATCTACAAACCAAACAGATTCAAGAGGGCGATTTGATTTATAACTTTCCTTGTGTTCAAATAAACGGGAAAGAATTTGACTGGAATATAACAAATAGCAAACAACTACTTATACTTTATGGTGGACTCGGCTGCATGGGAAAGCAAGGACGTGAACAACTTGAATTATTATATAATCAAACGTCACGCAACGATCTCTTGATTTTAGTATACTGGCCTTGTAGTTCATTGGAGGACTTACAAAAATTAAAAGAAGAATATCCTTCAGAATATATTTTCATTTCAGACTTCAAACAAGATGCAAGTCCTATGAAAATTAAATATGGCGCACAAGCTACCCCCACCTGCTTTTTAACAGATAAACAACATATTGTAAAAGTTAAATGTACAGGTCTCCATATGGAAATGTTTAATCAATATATTATTAATCGTACTAAGTAACTTATGGAACAACAAATTCAACTCAACGATCACAACAAGCAGGAACATCCGCCGATGCATACTTGCGAACATATTGTAAACCGTACAATGGTGAACCTTTTCGGATGCGGAAGGGCAGTCTCCGCACATATTGAAAGGAAAAAGAGCAAATTGGATTTTGCTTTGCCACAGCAACCAAGTGAAGAGGATATTGAGAAGATAGAAAAAACGGTTAATGAAGTAATAGCACAACATTTACCCGTCACTACTGAATTCATCACCCAAGAAGAGGCTGTTGGACGGTTTGATATGAAACGTCTACCGGAAAATGCTTCTGAAACTGTACGTATCATACATGTAGGCGACTATGATGAATGCCTTTGTATCGGTACGCATGTAGAAAACACTTCAGAAATAGGAATATTTAAGATAATCAGCTATGATTATAACAATGGCATTCTTCGGATAAGATTTAAACTTATCTAAACAAATGCTTCATTATTTTAATAATACAGCATATTTTGTCATATTATAAGACATTATTGCATTATAAGGACATTATTTAGATACAAAATGTCAGAATGAACTTTTGGCACTTCATTTGCATTATTATCAGTGAACGACGGTTGAAAAAACCGAAGTTTAGAAACAATTAATGTATAACTAAATAATAGGAGATTAGAACTATGATGCCTGTAAGAAGAACTCAGAATTGGTTACCGAGTATTTTTAATGATTTCTTTGATAACGATTGGATGGTTAAAGCTAACGCAACAGCTCCTGCAATCAACGTAATTGAATCTGCTACAGATTATAAGGTTGAAGTAGCTGCTCCAGGAATGAAGAAAGAGGATTTCAACATCCATGTAAACGAGGATAACGACTTGGTTATCTCAATGGAGAAAAAAGAGGAAAAAAAAGATGAGAATAAGGAAGCACGCTATTTACGCCGTGAATTTTCTTACTCCAAATATCAACAGACTCTTATCTTACCTGACGATGTGGATAAAGACAAAATCGACGCTAAAGTAGAAAATGGCGTTTTAACTATCGAGCTTCCGAAGCGTAAACCTGAAGAAACTGTTAAGACTACAAAAACTATCGAAATCAAATAAAATGCGCGGTATAAACGAACAAAAGGGACTCTCAACTAATGGGAGCCCCTTTCTCTATATTATTCCAAATACTTCCCCAACACAGCTTTTAATTCCCCAGACTGAACTGGTTTAGTCAGGAAGTCACTACAACCGGCCTCAAATGCTTGTTCTCTATCCGACTCGAAAGCATAGGCTGTCAGGGTTACAATAGGAATTAGCATAGAATAGGAACGAATAATTCGGGTGGCTTCCAAACCATCCATATTCGGCATTTTAATATCCATCAAGATCAAGTCAGGATCATTTTCCTTAAACATTTTAACCGCCTGTTCGCCATCTTTCGCCCATAATAGATTATAGGACTTACCAATAATCGACTTTAACAACAGATAATTACTATCTACATCCTCAGCAATAAGGATAGTTTTCATTCCTCCTGAAAGATTCTGCATATCTACTTTTTGCTTGGTATTTTTCTGTATTTCAGCACGACAGCGCCCCATTTCATAGGGTACAATAAAATGGAATGTAGTACCTTTACCTTCTTCCGAAGTGACACTGATATTTCCTCCCGCTTTCTTGAGTATCATCTTACAGATAGCAAGACCAAGCCCGGTTCCCTGTACAAAATCGTTTAGCTTGACAAAACGATCGAATACACGATCTACCTTGTCTGCAGGTATACCCATACCGGTATCGGAGACATGGAAGTCAATAACATCATCCCTCACCTCATAACCGAAATGAATCTCACCTTTCATGGTAAACTTGATAGCATTATTAATGAGGTTAGTAACAACCTGCATAACACGATTCTGATCTTCGTTAATAATCAGATGCGCATCTTTATCATTGTCCAACACCAATGTCACGCCATCTTGTACACGGGTTTTATGTATCTCGTAAACATTGCGACACAGTTCACCAAGATCCATCGGATGCTTAACATATTCCAATGTACCAGCCTCTATCTTGGCAAGATCAAGAATATCGTTAATGAGCTGCAGCAAGATTTCGGAATTCTGGTTGATAATGTCAGAATAGAGTTTCTCATCTTCAGGGTTGTCTGCTTCAGTAAGCAATTTAGAGAAGCCTACAATAGCGTTAAGCGGCGTACGAATCTCATGACTCATATTAGCAAGGAAAGCGGTTTTAAGGTGATCAGACTGTTCAGCCTTGATACGTGCCTTAATCAATTCCTGTTCAATGTTCTCCATATCGGTTACATCCCACGAGATGCCAATGATAAGAGATTCACGACCATCCATCGGTACAAGTGTTTTCATCGTCTGTACAACACGTGTTTCCCCACTAGTGGAAACGTACGTTTCCTGCATATCCATCCGTTTTTTAGTACGTATTACCTCAAGGTCGTCAGCATGAAACCTATCGGCATCTTCCCTATTGGGGAATATTTCAATGTCTGTATGCCCGATAGCTTTGGATGCAGGTATACCGGAATGGGCTGCAAAGGCTTTATTCCAGTAGAGGTAACGGAATTCATTTGCAGGATCTTTAACAAAAAGGTAGACAGGTATGTTATTCAAGATACTCTCCAACAAGTAATTCTGCTCGCGAAGCTCGTCACGGAAATGGATAACGTCAGTAATGTCTTGTGTAAAAAACCACACAACTTCTTCCTGTCCCTGACGGTTAAGGAAAGTAGAGACCTGACAAATACTATTCTTACCCGACTTACGATAATCAGCACGGTAGGAGTAGTTTCCCCCATGGTTACGGATTCTTTCCAACATTGCCGCCCATAATTCAGGGGTATTAATCGTCACGGGAAGATCGTAAATTTTCTGTTTCCCCAACTCCTGCGTGACGTGATATTCCTCTATAAATTTCTTATTAGCATAGACCAACGTGCCATCCGTCGAAAGTGCCAATACACTGTCACTCACTCGGTCAAGCACCCGTTTATAGGTCTGCATCTCACTTTCTACATCTACACGTGAGGTAATATCACGGCACATTATAAGTACATATTTCTCATCAAGCGGAAATATACGGTTCTCGTAGTAATGGTGTTCTCCATTGACATCCAATTCGTGATGTGCCGCCGAAACTTTGCCGGTATTGATTGCCCGTTGCATATTGCTCCAGATATTTCGATACGCTTCTTCCGGAACAATATCGCACATTTTACGCCCTATTAATTCAGCATTGCTTATCCCTACATGATTACTTTCCTCGTTGGACACAACTTCGACGTTATATCCCATATGATCAAATACCGTCAACATATCGGGTAATGACTCCAATATCTTAACGGCATATTTTTCTTTAAACGTAGCAGACTTACCGCCTTCTTCTCTGAGGGCTTTGTTTTCGTCGTGCAATACCTTGTTTTCTTTCTTGAGCTGTGCAATTTCCTGCTGCAGTTCCTCTAACTTCCTTTTGTCGTCCATTATTTTAAGTTATTAGCGAATCAAAGATAGAAAAACTTTTCGCACAATACCATACAATATATAGACTTTTTTTACATGATATACAAAACAATAGCTATAGTTCTAACATGCTTCCCTTTCAAGGCTTTAGAAACAATGATTTACGATTCTCCAACGGAGTACTGTAATAGGTATCCAAAAACGCTTGGTGTTTCCCGACTTCTGCATGAAGAGTGATAATCTGCCGTTTTAAATTCGCCACAGCCGTAGCAATCTCACCCTCATTCATCCTGATAATAGAAAGATTATACAAGGCTTTCCCAATATTTTCATCACAAACAGTAAGCATACCCCGTACTTCACTTTCCTCTTTTTCAGGCACAAAGGTGGCATTGCGATAATGAATGAAGCGATTCAACTGTTCTACACTGCTATTGTAGAGTTTAACGGTTTCATTAAAAAGCACAACATCGTTATTATAACTATCAACCGATATGTTATGATCATTCAATGCAATCTTCTCCTCCACTAACCGGTTGGGAGTGCCATTGGCACGCATACGCCTCGTTTCATCCAGCAAGTATGTCCGTTCGTCACCGCGTTCATACACAGCCAATGTATCCCGCCAATTGAAATAGACACTATCCATACGTATTGTTTCCGCTACATCAAATTCCGGATAAGTCAAAGGATAATCCAAGAACTGCCAAAGAGGATCGAAAGGCATATGTGACTGAATCAACTCTTGCGGCAACACTCTGAAGTAGGCCCCATTAAAGTGTTGTACCTGCTTCTTGGTCTTCTCATCACGATAACCCGAAGCCCATGTCGGATCATAGAAATACCAATCATCACCGACCTGTGCAGCCACCCACTGGTGGGAATCGTCCATCACCTTACCATATTTTTTGGTATAGCCGCTCACCGTATAACTTTTCACACCCAGCTTTCCGGCTATCTCGTGAAATAACCCGGCAAACTGAAAGCAGACTCCCCGCCTCTCCTTCAGTGCATGACTGACAAGAGCATCCACATCCTTTTCCTGCTCCGTCAGTTTAAGCATACTGAGATCATAACGAATGTTATAGGCAAGCCATGTATAGACAGCACGCAGTTTATCATCTGTAGTAGTAAAGTGACGGTTGATATAACTTGCTATCGCTTCTGTGGAATGCGTCCGGGCATCAGGTATGGCAAGAGCAAGACTATCAACAGTCCGATATTCTTCCATATCCTGTGCTCGAGAATATAAACAGAAGACAATAGCAAATAATAGCACATATAATCGTGGCATAAACCTCTCCTTCCTACTTATACTCATCCCATGATTTAATAGCCAAATCATCCACGCTCAACGTGCAGAACGCATTGATGAAAGCGCTTGCCAATCTTGGATTCGTTATCAACGGAACATTCAAGTCGATGGCGGCGCGGCGTATTTTATAACCATTATCGAGCTCGCCGGCAGTAAGGTTCTTGGGTATATTCACGACCATGTCAATCTCCTTGCGATGGAGCATATCCAATGCTTGCGGTTGTCCTTCTTCACTCGGCCAGTAGACTAAAGTGCTCTCTATACCGCTTTCGGCAAGGGTTTGGTGTGTACCTTTAGTGGCAAATAACTTATAACCTTTCTGCTGTAAAAGTCTTGCGGCATCCATCATATCGGCTTTTTGCTTCATATTACCTGTGGAGAGCAGAATGTTCTGCTTCGGGATGCGATAGCCTACGGAAAGCATCGCCTTGAGAATGGCACAAGATGTGTCACTACCGATACAACCCACTTCACCTGTACTCGCCATATCCACACCAAGTACCGGGTCAGCCTTCTGCAAACGGTTGAAAGAGAACTGACTTGCCTTGATACCTACATAATCCAGTTCGAAGATATTCTTGTTGGGCTTCTCTACGGGGATGCCAAGCATTACCTTAGTAGCAAGCTCGATGAAGTTCAGCTTCAGCACCTTGCTCACAAACGGGAACGAACGGCTGGCACGTAGGTTACACTCAATCACCTTTATGTCATTGTCCTTCGCCAAGTATTGAATGTTGAACGGACCGGAGATATTCAATTCTTTAGCTATCTGACGAGAGATATTCTTGATGCGACGCACCGTCTCCACATAAAGTTTCTGTGGCGGGAACTGTATCGTAGCGTCACCAGAGTGTACGCCGGCAAACTCAATATGTTCGCTGATAGCATAAGCTATAATCTCTCCCTTATCTGCTACAGCATCCATTTCCACCTCTTTGGCATGCTCGATAAACTGGCTAACCACTACCGGGTGCTTCTTGCTAACGTTGGCAGCGAGACGAAGGAAACGTTCCAGTTCCTCTTGATTAGAGCAAACGTTCATCGCTGCACCGCTAAGTACATAGCTGGGACGCACAAGGACGGGGA
Organism: Bacteroides sp. OM05-12; assembly: GCF_003438995.1. Taxonomy (GTDB): domain Bacteria; phylum Bacteroidota; class Bacteroidia; order Bacteroidales; family Bacteroidaceae; genus Bacteroides. The sequence goes on along the minus strand of NZ_QSUN01000005.1, from coordinate 212,183 downwards.
AACCCACCTTTGCCACAAACGCATTGATGTCCTCCATCGAAGTAAGTGCACTCCATTCTGGTTGGTCTACACCGATGCGGTCGAGCATGGCAGAGAACTTGTCACGGTCTTCGGCATTGTCAATACTCTTAGCGGTAGTGCCGAGTATGTTCACCTGCTGGGCATCGAGACGCATGGCAAGGTTATTCGGAATCTGACCTCCGGTGGACACGATAACACCGTGCGGGTTCTCAAGTTCAAGGATGTCCATCACCCGTTCAAAGGTAAGTTCGTCGAAATAGAGACGGTCGCACATATCGTAGTCGGTCGACACGGTTTCGGGATTATAGTTAATCATTACACTGCGCCAACCCTCCTTACGGATCGTGTTCAACGCTTGCACACCACACCAGTCGAACTCCACGCTGGAGCCGATGCGATAAGCACCCGAACCAAGCACAACAATGGAACGATGGTCGCCCAAGTAAGTGACGTCATTCTCTGTGCCGTTATATGTCAGATAGAGATAATTAGTCTGCGCAGGATATTCGGCAGCAAGGGTATCTATCTGCTTCACCACCGGAAGGATGCCGAGACTTTTGCGATAGGCACGAACTTTCAAAATAGCCTCCTCGCTATCCATGTGGTGGTCCAGACCGAGTGCACGGGCTATCTGGAAATCGGTAAAGCCCTGTCGCTTCGCTTTAGTTAAGAGGGAAGAAGGAAGAGTTAAGAGTGTTTCATCCCCTTTTACCTCTTCACTCTTACTCCTTAATTCATTGTCCGTATCCATGATGCCTTTCAGTTTCTGCAAGAACCACTTATCAATCATGGTAAGGTCATGTATCTGGTCTACGGTATAGCCGGCACGCATGGCTTTGGAGATAACGAAGATACGCTTGTCGGTAGGTTCATGGAGGGCTTTGTCAATGTCCTCTATAACCAGTTCCTTGTTCTCTACGAAGCCGTGCATACCCTGACCTATCATGCGAAGTCCTTTCTGGATGGCCTCCTCGAAGGTACGTCCGATGGCCATCACCTCGCCTACGGACTTCATGGAGCTACCCAACTCACGGTCTACGCCATGAAACTTACCCAAGTCCCAACGGGGTATCTTACAGACCACGTAGTCGAGGGCAGGCTCGAAGAACGCGCTGGTAGTCTTGGTCACGGAGTTCTTCAAGTCGAACAGCCCATAGCCTAAGCCCAACTTGGCAGCCACGAATGCCAACGGATAGCCGGTTGCCTTAGATGCCAATGCCGATGAACGGCTCAGGCGGGCGTTGACCTCAATGACGCGATAGTCTTCGCTCTCAGGGTCAAAAGCATACTGCACATTACACTCACCCACGATACCGATATGACGGATGATGCGGATGGCAAGCTCGCGCAGCTTGTGATATTCCTTGTTGGTAAGCGTCTGTGACGGAGCAATGACGATACTCTCACCCGTGTGGATGCCGAGCGGGTCGAAGTTCTCCATGTTGCAGACCGTAATACAGTTATCAAAGCGGTCGCGTACCACCTCATACTCTACTTCTTTCCAACCTTTCAACGACTTCTCCACCAACACTTGCGGGGAGAAAGAGAAGGCTTTCTCGGCAAGTATGTCGAGTTCCTGCTCGTTGTCGCAGAAGCCGGAACCAAGTCCGCCGAGTGCGTATGCAGCGCGGATGATGACGGGATAACCAAGTTCGGCAGCCGCACGACGGGCATCCTCGATATTCTCCACCGCTTCGCTCTTGATGGTTTTCACATCGATCTCGTCGAGCTTACGAACAAACAATTCACGGTCTTCCGTATCCATGATTGCCTGCACGGGGGTACCAAGCACTTTCAGGTTATACTTCTCCAAGATACCTTCTTTGTAGAGTGCCACACCGCAGTTCAATGCCGTCTGTCCGCCGAATGCCAGCAGGATACCTTCGGGACGTTCCTTCTCTATGACCTTCTCCACGAAATAGGGGGTCACGGGCAGGAAGTAAACTTTATCCGCCACACCTTCGGAGGTCTGCACCGTTGCGATATTCGGATTGATGAGGATGGTTTCCAGCCCCTCCTCTTTCAACGCCTTGAGTGCCTGCGAGCCTGAATAGTCAAACTCTCCCGCCTCGCCTATCTTCAGCGCACCGGAACCTAACAGCAGGACTTTCTTTATGTTCTTGTCTTTCATATCTTTTTATTATTTTATTATTTACTATTTAAACTCCTCCTCTGTTCATAGAGGAGGTGGCGCGTAAGCGACGGAGGAGTTCTTCACGTATTTCTTCAACCACACGTTCCGGATAGTCAAACACCTCGCTATTCTCAAAACGTATTACCTTTATATTAAATCGTTCCTTCAAATAAAGCGTCCGTTCCTCATCAGAATAAGCAGCCCCGGCTTGATTGTGCACCTCGCCATCCAGTTCGATGGCTAAACGTACTTGCGGACAATAGAAGTCGAGGATATAGTTGTCGACACTGAACTGACGACGAAACCTCACACCTTCCACCTGATTATTCTTGAGCATCTTCCACAACATCACCTCCGCCGGAGTACTTTCCTTACGTAATTGACGGCGTTGTTCCTGCAGATGCGGTTGGTTTGTATGGTTGTTATTATCCATTATATATTCATTCGTTACTTTTGTTCGAGAAACTCTCTACTTTAAGAACTCCCTCCCCCCTACGGGGTACTCCCTCTATAAACAGAGGGAGAGCTTAGGTCTCAGACCCTTTTGTTTCGCCAAGCGATGATAACCAAAGCTATCCAAAGCTCCTCCTCTGTTTATAGAGGAGGTTGTGCAAAGCGACGGAGGAGTTCCCCTCTTTTAGTTTGGTCGACCGAAACGTATGTGTTCTGGGGTACCGAAACGTATGTGTTTCGGGGTATCGATACACGTACGTTTCGGGGTACCGGTACACAGGCGTTCATAGCAACCGGACAAATTCATCGAACAGGAACTCGGTATCCGTAGGTCCTGACGCGGCTTCCGGATGAAACTGTGCCGAGAACCATGCATTGCGCTTGTGGCGAATGCCCTCGTTGGAACCATCATTCATATTGGTAAACAGGGGTTCCCAATCTTCGCCCAATGTTTTATTGTCTACTGCATAGCCGTGATTCTGACTCGTGATGAAGCAGCGGTTGGTTCCCTCCATGCGCACAGGTTGGTTGTGACTGCGGTGTCCGTATTTCAATTTGTATACGCTCGCACCACCCGCTTTGGCAAGCAACTGATTGCCCATGCAAATACCGAAGATGGGGAGTTTCTCGTTCTGCATCGCCTTGCGGATATTCTGTACGGCAGCATCGCAGGTATCAGGATCACCCGGACCATTGCTGATGAACAATCCGTCGAACTCCAATCCGTTGAAGTCGTAATCCCAAGGCACACGAATCACCTCTACGCCGCGCTTCAACAGGCAGCGAATAATATTCGCTTTTACACCGCAATCCACAAGCACTACTCTCTTCTTCTGTTGAGAATTGAAAGTTGAAAGTTGAGAGTTAAGCTCGGCTGTGGGAGTGTCGATGCTGTAAGCATAGCTTTCACCTCCGGCATAGACAATGATGTCCTTGCAACTCACACGGTCTACATAGTTAATATCCTCATAACTCTCCACTTTCAACTCTCCGCTCTCCACTTCTTCAAACACAATACGTCCCATCATCACTCCGTGTTCGCGGAGTTTTTTAGTGAGCGCACGAGTATCAATACCTGTAATGCCCGGTATCTGTTCGCGTTTCAACCATTCGGCAAGGCTCTCTTTAGCGTTCCAATGGCTGTACTCCTCCGAGTAGTCTGCCACGATGATGGCCTCGGCATGTATCTTCGCGCTTTCCATAAAGGTGGGGATTCCGTCCGCTTCGATGGTGAACGGAGGTACTCCGTAATTACCCACCAACGGATAAGTCAGGGTCATCAACTGCCCTGCGTAAGAAGGATCTGTCAGGCTCTCGGGATAACCCGTCATGGCCGTATTGAACACCACTTCTCCGGCTACCGGCTTCTCGTAGCCAAACGACTTACCGCTGAATCGGCTCCCGTCGTCGAGGATTAAGGTTACATCTTTTTGTTGCATTACTCCTTTATATATGTTATATTATTGTTATTCTTACTTCCTTCAAAACCGATGGTTCGCGGATAACGCGGATTGAGCTGATTTACACGGATCTGTTAAATCCGTATTCATCTGATTGATCCGCGTTATCCGCGAACCAAGCTCTTAGACATCGTTTGGCGAAACAGAAGGGTCTGTGACTCTCCTAGAACTGATACACCTTCTCGATATAATTGATAAACGCCCGGTTGAGCAACTTCACCCCACCCGGAGTAGGGTAATCACCGGAGAAGTACCAATCCCCCTTGTGCGTAGGGCAAGCCCTGTGCAAACCTTCAAGCGTCTGATAGACAATCTGTACCTTTGCCTGAGTTCCGGCAGGAGTAAGCATTTCCACCATCTTGGCAGAAATCTCATCATCCGTAAAAGGTGCGTATATCTCTTTCACATAGTTCACCATCTGCTCCTTCGGCAATGACTCCTGATCCTTGCTCTTGCGATAAGCTGCGGCGATAATATCTTTCATATCCCGTTCTTTCAACAGTTCGATGGCAGCACGGAAAGCGATGAACTCACTCATACGTGCCATATCAATACCATAATAATCAGGGTAGCGCACCTGTGGCGACGAACTCACGATGACAATCTTCTTCGGATGCAGACGGTCGAGAATGCCGATGATGCTTTGCTTCAAGGTTGTACCGCGTACGATACTGTCGTCGATGATAACGAGGTTGTCCTTATAAGGCTCGAGACTGCCATAAGTGATATCGTACACATGGGCGGCAAGGTCATTCCGGCTGTTGCCTTCGGCGATGAACGTGCGAAGTTTGATGTCCTTGATAGCCACCTTCTCACTACGGATACGCCACGATAATATCCGTTCCAATTCTTCATGATCCGGGTTGTGACCGAGTGCCTCTATCTCCTTTACTTTCTGCTCGTTCAGGTAGTTATCAAACCCCTCGAGCATACCGTAAAAGGCTGTTTCCGCCGTATTGGGAATGAATGAGAACACTGTATGCTTCACATCATGACCAACAGCTTTCAAGATAGGTTCCACCAGCTGTTCACCGAGTTGCTTTCTCTCCTTATATATATCCATATCACTACCACGACTGAAGTAGATGCGTTCAAATGAGCATGCCTTGTACTCTTTCGGTTTATTAATTTGTGCCAGACGCATCTTGCCTGCTTTGTTGAGGAAGAATGCCTGACCGGGTTGCAATTCCTTAATGGATTCTGCCGATACATTCAATGCCGTCTGTATCACAGGACGTTCGGAAGCAAGCACCGCAATCTCGTCGTCCATATACCAAAATGCCGGACGAATTCCCCAAGGGTCACGCACAGCAAAAGACTCTCCGCTACCCGTCAATCCGCAGATGACATAGCCGCCGTCCCATATCTGGCTCGACTTCTTCAGTACGTTGGCAAGGTCGATATTATCTTCAATGGCATTAGTAATCTCCATCCCCCGCAAACCCTCGTCCTCAAACTTCCGGTAAAGACGTTCCACTTCACGGTCAAGGCGATGCCCCACCTGTTCCAACATGATGTACGTATCGGCATACTTGCGCGGGTGTTGCCCGATGGCAGTAATCTGTTCGAATATATCTTCCACGTTCGTCATATTGAAGTTACCGCACAAGGCAAGGTTTTTAGCCCGCCAGTTATTGCGCCGCAAGAAGGGGTGTACGTAAGACAGACCACTCTTTCCGGTAGTGCTGTAACGCAAATGCCCCATGTAGACCTCTCCGGCAAAAGGCAGGCAACGTTTAGCATAATCGGCATCTGCCAATTGCTCCGGTGTAAGACCTTTAAAATTGCTTCCTACCGTATCGAATATCTCGGTGATGGCTCCCGCCCCCATGGCACGTTCGCGAAACATATATTCTTCGCCGGGATTTGCTTGCAGTTTCACACAGGCAAGTCCGGCTCCCTCCTGCCCGCGGTTATGCTGTTTCTCCATCAAGAGGTAGAGCTTATTGAGCCCATACATCCATGTACCGTATTTCTGCTGATAATATTCCAGTGGTTTCAGCAAACGTATCATTGCCACACCACATTCATGTTTCAAGGATTCCATTGTTATTATGTATTAAGTGAGGAGAATCGGAATAAATAAAAGGAAAGGAAATAAAAGCAACCGGGAAGAAAGAAGAAGTAGGAAAAAAGGGAAAGGAACAGGAAACGGAACGAAAAAGAACAAATACGCCGACTTCCGCTATTGGCGGAGTAGGCAGTTTCCGTTTATCCCTATTGCCTACAGTACTTCGCATGGCTGTTGATATGTATATTTCATTTCGACTGCAAATATACAAACTATCAGTTAAATTTGAGCAAGAGATTCCTTAAATATTTGTTATAGCATAGTGAAATTTTATTAGGAAATCTCGTGCCCGGACTTGTACTCAGACAAAGTCTTTCAGCTCCACCTGAAGTTTCCCACGTATGAAATGCAAGCGACTCTTGACCGTCCCGATAGGAAGTCTCATCTTATCGGCGATCTCCCTGTATTTGAAGCCCGAAGCAAACATAAAGAAGGGCTTTTTATACTCCTTCGGCATGGAATTAAGTACACGTTGCAGCTCTTTCAGATCATAAATCGTATCAAAGCGGTCGGCATCGGGACTCAGCAGGGTATGTTTCAGATATTCGTCATATTCCGGTGTGGTCAGCATCACCTCATGTGCCGACTTTCTGAAGTTATTGATAAAGATATTGCGCATGATTGTGTACATCCATGCCCTGAAATTATCCGTCATCACCAGTTTCTCTCTATTGCTAAAGGCTTTAAGGTTGCACTCCTGCAACAAATCGTTTGCCGAATCATAATCGGTAGTCAACTTATAGGCAAAACGATATAACTCTGCCTGCATACCAACGACTCTCTCATTAAAATTGAAGTTCTCCATCATCTTATTACCTTTCTATATTATGTGTATGCAAAGGTCGATGATTTAAGTCTGTAAACCAATGGCTATTTTGCCGTATAAGTTAGCAATTCTTCCCTTTATGGTGCCAACCTCTCCTTTTTCCAGTTCCCGTCGGCAAGTCGAGTGTATAATATACGGTCGTGCAAACGGTTCTCTCTGCCTTGCCAGAACTCCATTCGAGTGGGTGTGACAGCAAAACCGCCCCAATTATCCGGACGCTTCACCTCTTGCCCTGCCAAGCGGATCGCTTCACGAGCAAAAGCACGAATAATACCAATGCGACCGTCTATCACTTTACTTTGAGGTGAGATTCGTGCCCCTATCCTGCTTTTATAAGGACGGCTCGCAAAGTAGGCATCCGATTCCTCCGGTGAGCACTTCTCCGCCTTACCTTCGATGTGCACCTGCCTCTCCGGCTTATGCCACACAAAAGAGAGTGAGATGTACGGATTAGCCGCCAACTGCTGTCCTTTACGACTCTCATAGTTGGTATAGAAAATAAATTTACCGTCTTCCACACCTTTCAGCAAAACAGTACGTGTAGAAGGATGTCCTTCGGGAGAGACAGTTGCCACAATCATAGCGGTAGGTTCTTCCTCTTCTATCGCAACAGCCTCGTCCAGCCATTCGTCGAATTGTGTAAAAGGATTGTCGGAAACACTGCATTTTGTCAGCTTCCCTTTGGTATATTCACGTCGGATTCCGGAGATTTCATTCTGTTTCATATTCGTTCAAGCTACTATATAAATACAGACAATCTACCCTCCCTATTTGTTTAGACAAACTATGGGATATATGTCCGAAAGACAAGAATCTTCCCATCCGTCAGGATTGTGAAGTTCCCTCCGGCAGCTTCGTTCAGCGTACCTTGCCACCAGTTGGTAAAGACCGACAAAGGATAAATCAGCCCCCGCGCGGATAACGATGTACAACCACCCATGTTAAAGACAGATACTTGCTCACCGGGGTAACTCTGAAACTCTGCATTTCCTTTTACCGGAGTAAAGACACCGTAATTCGTTAGCATACTGACGGTAGCCAAATCCATGTAGTCCATCAGCAAACTGATGTTTCCCAGTGTATGATCCTCGCGTTTACCCGTTGCACCGAGTATCAGGATATTCCTACGCCCTTGCGAGAGACAGAAACGGAAAGCCTTGCTCAGATCGTTCGTGTCCTGTTCCGCCTCACTGTGAATAAGCGAACCATACTGTTCCCTGACCTCCGGCAAGAGTGAATCACCATCACCGACAATGGCAACCGGCATCCGCCCCGAACGGATATACCGATTGGCTGCCCCGTCACAACAAACCACGTAAGGGCAGGCATCGAGTAACGCCACCACCAAGGGATGTACAGGAAAATCACCGTCGGCAAGAATGATCGTCTCCGGCACATCCGTCAAAGTCGGAAGAAGATATTTATCCATTTGTATCCACTGATTTCATGATTTGTCTCCATTTCATATATCCGAATACAGCTATCACGGCATACAGTCCATACAGCACGGAAGTGAAATAGAGTTCTTTATATATGTACAATCCGCAACTTACCACATCTACAACAATCCACACAAGCCATTGTTCCAAGTACTTATGTGCCAGCATCCACATGGCTACAAAACTCAGAGCTGTCGTAAAGCTGTCAAGCCAAGGTACGGTGCTGTCCGTAAATCTCACCAACACTTCCCCTATCACGAGAAACAAGGCGACAAACACCACCGCCATAGGCAGCCACCGGCAACAAGGAGTCTGTGTAATCTGCCGCTCTTCCTGCCGTGCAGGACGTCTTTGCCATATCACCCAACCATACACACCTGCTATCAGGTAGTAGAGGCTGATACCCGAATCGGCATATAGTCCCGCCTGATAGTACACCACAATATAGACGGCAGGCATAACGATTCCCGCCAACCATAGCCAGATACTTACTCTATATTCGAGCCATAAGTAAATCAACCCGATCAATGCGCCTATTATTTCAAGGTAGTTCATATAAATAAATAGTATATTGGATGGTAAAGGACGATATTTTTATCCTATTATGCAAGAAATATCCTTCTAATATACCCCATCAATAAGATTATTACTATCTTTAAAACAATTTAAAAGGCACAACTGTTAACTATAAAACACGTCTTATTAATTACCAATTATAAACAATATGACACAACAACAAGAAGAACAATGGAAAGCCTACACACTGGCCGGTATTTTTACTTTATCCCTGCGGCTGATTGTAGGATGGACGTATTTCTCCGCTTTCTGGAGAAGATTAGTACTTGAGAACAAATTGATTCCCGACACGGCCGGCTACATCGGAGAGAAATTCAACCACTTTCTTCCCAATTCACTGGGCATCAAACCGATAATCGAATATCTTGTCACTCACCCCGAACTGCTTTGGTGGGCGATGGTAGTTTTCACCCTTATAGAAGGCATCGTGGGACTACTTTATATGTTGGGGTTCTTCACCCGATTAATGAGTATCGGCGTATTCGGCCTTGCCTTCGGTATCCTGCTCGGCTCAGGATGGCTGGGTACTACTTGCCTTGACGAATGGCAGATAGGCATTTTGGGCGTTGCTGCGGGGTTCACTATTTTCCTCTCCGGAGGTGGCAGATTTTCGCTGGACAGGTTACTGTTCAGTAAAGCAACCTCACGTCCCCGTACACGATGGATGACGTGGATTACTTCCGGCAGATTGCCCGTCAGTATCAAAAACATTACACGTGTCTCTGTCATTGGGGCGGTGACGCTTTCGGCACTGACTTTATTCACCAACCAGAGTTTTCACAACGGCGTATGGGGTCCGTTGCACAACAAATCAGTAAAACCTATCGTAGAAATAACCGATGCACAACTTAATAACGGTACACTGTCATTCGAAATCTATCGTGTGGAGGGCGTCGATGTGTATGGTTCATTCCTTATCGGCATCACATTGAAAGACAAGGACGGACAAACAGTCTATCACAAAGACGGAGAGGAACTGGCGCAATTTCCGGTCAACGATATCCGCAACGAATATGTAGCCAAAGTTGCACCGGGAAAACACAGTCTCGTAATCCCCTTGGGAGCCAAAGCGGTGCTGACATGCAAGAACGCCGTACCAAAAGAACTGCCCGCAAGTAATTATGAGCTGGTACTCACAGACATTAGCGGAGCAACATGGACGAGCAACGTACAGGTGACGCCCAAGTAGCCCACCTGTACCGCATAATTTAACCGATTGATTATTCCACCGTCACGCTCTTTGCCAAATTACGGGGTTGGTCTACATCCTTACCCTTGCATACGGCAATATGATACGCCAATAGTTGCAAAGGCACGGTAGCTACCAGCGGATCGAGACATTCAATCGTCTTAGGCAGTTCGATATAGTCATCGGCCACCCGGCTGATGACTTCATCACCTTCGGTCACCAAAGCTATAACACGTCCCTTGCGCGCCTTTATCTCCTGAATATTGCTCAACACCTTTTCATACATACCGTTGTGCGTAGCGATAACTACCACCGGCATTTCGGCATCTACCAAGGCTATCGGGCCATGTTTCATTTCGGCAGCCGGATAACCTTCGGCATGGATATAGGATATTTCCTTTAACTTCAAAGCTCCCTCCAATGCTACGGGATAACTGTATCCGCGACCCAGATAAATAAAGTTGTGAGCGTAGGTGAACATTTTGGACAGCTCGGCTATCTTGTCGTTCATCTTCAAAACCTCTTTCATCTTACCGGGGATATGGTTCAGTTCCTTCACAATGCTTAGGAACAGCTCTTCGCTGATGCTCTGCTTTTCCTTTGCCAGTGTCAGGGCAAGCATAGTAAGTACCGTCACCTGTCCGGTGAAAGCTTTGGTAGACGCCACACCGATTTCAGGACCAACGTGAATATAGGAACCGGTATCCGTAGCACGGGGAATGGAAGACCCGATAGCGTTACAGATACCGTAAATAAATGCACCACGACTCTTGGCAAGCTCCACGGCAGCAAGTGTGTCCGCCGTCTCACCGCTCTGCGAAATGGCAATCACTACATCATCCGGATAAATCACCGGATCACGGTAGCGAAATTCGGAAGCATACTCCACTTCCACCGGAATACGGCAGAAGCTCTCTATGAGATGTTTGCCTATCAGGGCGGCATGCCACGACGTTCCGCAAGCCACAATGATAAAGCGGCGTGCCTTCAATAGTTTTTTCTTATAATCGATAACAGCAGACAAGACCACATTCGTACCTTCTACATTGATACGACCGCGCATACAGTCCATAATGCAATCCGGCTGCTCGAAGATTTCTTTTAGCATGAAATGCGGATAACCTCCCTTCTCCAATTGTCCGAGATTCAGTTCAACCGTTTTTACCTCCGGCTTCATCAGGACATTGTTCAGGTTCACCACCTTCAGTTCCTCTCCTCGCTTAATCACCGCAATCTCCTCATCCTCCAGATAAACCACCTTATCGGTATATTCCACAATAGGAGTCGCATCCGAAGCAAGGAAAAACTCATCCGCTCCGATACCTACCACCAACGGACTACTCTTGCGTGCAGCAATAATCTCGTCGGGATTACTTTTGTCGAGCACAGCAATGGCATACGCGCCAATCACTTCATGCAAGGCAAGCTGTACGGCGGTGAGCAAGTCGAGATGGTTTGTCACCTTGAAATATTCAATCAGTTGCACCAACACTTCCGTATCCGTGGTGCTACGGAAAGTATATCCTTTCTTTTGCAGTTTATCTTTCAACACGGCATAGTTTTCAATAATACCGTTATGAATAAGAGCAAGGTTTTCGGAAGAAGAGTAGTGAGGATGTGCATTTGCCTGACAAGGTTCGCCATGAGTAGCCCAACGGGTATGGGCTATGCCGATGGTACCGGAGATATCTTTTTGCGCTGCAAAGGCTTCCAGCTCGGACACTTTACCTTTCGCTTTATAGACGTTCAAGTCTTTGTTATCACTAATCAGCGCCACACCGGCACTGTCATAACCACGATACTCCAACCGCTTCAATCCCTTTATCAGAACAGGATAGGCTTTTCTGTTACCTATATAACCGACTATTCCACACATAAACTCCTAAATTTAGTTTCAGTTGCAAATATAGAAATATCCGGTTACTTATTGATAAGGTTCCGAATAAATAATCAACAAAAATATATAGAAAACATATAAACGTATCAATTTAACAGCAAAGCAAAGACATATCACGCCTTTTAGATACAAACTACAGTCAAAAAGAGGTAATATATTAATGTTTTTCTTTTTACCTCAATATATCTCGACAAAAGTATGTATGTTTGCATAAATAATCAATCTGTTACCTGTATGAAAAACAATATCAAAAAGAAGTTGCAATCCTTACTTCCCGGCAGAAGCTGGTGGGGCAACTTAATGTGCGGATTTCTGGGGTCTTGTCTTGGTATCATCGTTACTTTCGGAACATCGCAATATCTGGATAACCGTACGCAAAAGAAAATGGAGAGAAATTTATTAGTCCTGTCCATCGCAGACTTCGGTAATCAGATACATGATATGGAACGCTTGTACAACAAATTCCTATATGAAGACAGTATATACAACTACATTAATGAAAATGATGCCGAAGATATGCCGAAAGATTCGATAGACATCTGCCTGTCGACATTCCTGACCGCCGATATTTCCGTTATCACCATACCCACGAAAAATATTATCGACAGTAATAGCGAAATGCTTAAAAACATGACCGACCTTTCTTTGTTGGCCTTTATCAATAACAGTAAGGCGATAAAAGACGAATTCAGCAATGTAATAGCAGAAGACAAAAAGGAACGGGAAAAGGTGCTCTACAGTTTCATGGACAGGAAATCACTCAGTGATTACGAAAGAGCTCAGGAACTGATGGAAGCGTTGCAGGAGGCACCTTATACCGCTCACTATTTCCTGATGCACAAAGCGCACACGGTCGTGCTCGGTATGTTCACCAATATGTTGAAAAATATCAGACAGAACATCATTGAGCGAACAGGAATTACTGATGAAGAAATAAACAAAACCAAAGCCAATTTCACCTATTCGGAGCATCAAAAGATAGATTATTAATCAGTTATTCTTGCCTTCACGTCTTCACTTTTTGGACGAACATACTATGACACAAGTAATTGCAGTGAAGGCTGTTTTTTAGTTGAGAATTAAGAGTTGAGAATTGAGAGTTAAAGCTCCTCCTGCGTGTGTTAAAGCTCCTCCTCTGTTTATAGAGGAGGTGTCACGTAGTGACGGAGGAGTTCTTCCACTCTCAACTCTCAACTTAAAGAAAGAACTCCCTCCCCCTGCGGGTACTCCCTCTATAAACAGAGGGAGAGCTTTTTATCGCTTGTCACAAAAAGTTACTTTCACTGCAACTATTTATAAATCAGCGACGAAAGAATAAAAGTGATAAGGTGAAGGCAAATCAAAGTAAAAGTTGAAATAGCAGAATCAGCAAAACGAGCAAGCTAAAACGCCTAAGGGAGTGATGGCTTACGCTCCCGTAGATGTAAGCTATCGCCCCCTTGAGCGTTAGCCATCGCTCCCTTGTGCGTTAGGCAACGCTCCCTTAGGCAATTTATAAAATGATCTCGATGTTTCTCACAAACACCTTGATGTTTTAAAAAATCATCAGGTTGATTGAAAAAAACATCAGGTCGTTTGTTGACAAACATACGGTCGATTGATGACAAACTCCTATCGTTTGCAAATAAACGACCGTATGTTAAACAGTCACATAATCCATACAGTAATTATAAGGTAACCCTCTATTTTTCACAATCCACTTCTAACAATATAAAACACAATAGACTTAATTTACTTACAATCTATCACAATACCATACTTTCACAAGGCATATTGTAAGCAATCACCTACATACAGGTATTTTATTGCTTCCCCTTACCGTTTAATTCATAACAATATGAAAGATTATAGTTATCTTTGCCGTCAATTAGAAAGCAAATACAACGATTATCATACAATAGTGAAACAACCATGGTAAAAAGAGAACAATTTAACAGCGACGGAGGGGCTGTACCTTTCCAGCAGCAATGCAAAGGACTATATGATGCTGCAAATGAACATGACGCATGTGGAGTAGGTATGTTGGTGAACATCCACGGTAACAAATCACATGAAATAGTGGACTCGGCACTCAAGGTATTGGAGAATATGCGCCACAGAGGTGCGGAAGGGGCCGACAACAAAACAGGAGACGGAGCGGGTATCATGCTCCAAATTCCCCACGAATTTATCTTGCTGCAAGGCATCCCCGTACCGGAAAAGGGAAAGTACGGCACAGGATTGGTATTCCTGCCGAAAGACGAAAAGGAACAGGCGGACATCCTCAGTATCATGATCGACGAGATCGAGAAGGACGGACTGACGCTGATGCATTTGCGCAACGTACCCACCTGCCCGGAGATTCTCGGTAAGGATGCACTGGCAAATGAGCCGGACATCAAACAGGTATTCATTACCGGCAGTGCGGATGTGGAGAACCTCGAACGGCAGCTTTACCTCATCCGTAAGCGTATAGAGAAACGGGTAAGCAACCGCGACTTCTACATCGTGTCGCTATCGAGCCGTAACATTATCTATAAAGGGATGTTGTCATCACTGCAACTGCGGCATTACTATCCCGACCTAACGAACAGCTACTTCACAAGCGGGCTGGCATTGGTGCACTCACGGTTCAGCACCAACACATTCCCTACATGGAGCCTTGCACAGCCATTCCGCCTCTTGGCGCATAATGGTGAAATCAATACCATACGCGGCAACCGGGCATGGATGGAAGCAAGGGAGAGCGTGCTTTCCTCTCCCGCTCTCGGCGACATACGCACCATACGTCCTATCATTCAGGAGGGTATGAGTGACAGTGCTTCACTTGATAATGTATTGGAATTCCTTGTCATGTCGGGCATGAGTCTGCCACACGCCATGGCGATGCTCGTACCGGAATCGTTCAACGAGAAGAATCCTATCAGCGAGGATTTGAAGGCGTTTTATGAATATCACTCCATCCTGATGGAACCGTGGGACGGACCTGCGGCGTTGCTTTTCAGTGACGGACGTTATGCCGGAGGGATGCTGGACCGTAACGGTCTGCGTCCGGCGCGTTACCTTATTACCAACAACGATATGATGGTGGTGGCGAGCGAAGTAGGCGTGATGGACTTCGAGCCATCCGAGATTAAGGAGAAAGGACGCCTGCAACCGGGCAAGATACTGCTTATCGATACGGAGAAAGGCGAGATATACTATGACAGCGAATTGAAGAAGGAGCTTGCCGAAGCGAAACCTTACCGCACATGGCTAGCCAACAACCGTATAGAACTGGACGAACTGAAAAGCGGACGTAAGGTGGAGCATAAGGTAGAGCATTATGACTGCATGCTCCGTGCGTTCGGTTATTCGAAGGAGGACATCGCACGTATCCTTATCCCGATGAGCACCACCGGTGCGGAACCCGTCGCCTCTATGGGCAACGATACTCCGCTTGCCGTGTTGAGCGAGAAGCCGCAACTGCTCTACAACTACTTCCGTCAGCAGTTCGCACAAGTTACCAACCCGCCTATCGACCCCTTGCGTGAGGAGCTTGTCATGAGCCTGACGGAATACATCGGCGCGGTGGGTATGAATATACTCACCCCCAGCGAAGCGCACTGCAAGATGGTACGCCTCAACCACCCGGTATTGAGCAACGGACAGTTGGACATCCTGTGCAATATTCGCTACAAGGGCTTCAACACCATTAAGTTGCCTATTCTCTTTGAAGTGAGCAAAGGACGTGCAGGTATGCAGGAAGCCATCGCCAACCTGTGCAAACAGGCGGAGCAGTCGGTGACGGACGGGGTGAACTATATCGTACTCTCCGACCGCGATGTGGATGAGACGCATGCCGCCATACCATCGCTGCTTGCCGTGAGTGCGGTACACCATCACCTGATTTCCGTACAGAAGCGTGTGCAGACCGCCCTCATCGTAGAGAGCGGCGAGATACGCGAGGTGATGCACGCCGCCCTGTTGCTGGGTTTCGGCGCAAGTGCCATCAACCCTTACATGGCATTTTCCGTGCTGGACGACCTTGTGCGCAAGGGTGAGATACAGCTCAACTATGATACGGCGGAGAAGAACTACATCAAAGCCATCTGCAAGGGTCTGTTCAAGATCATGAGCAAGATGGGCATCAGTACCATACGTTCCTATCGCGGGGCAAAGATATTCGAAGCGGTAGGACTGAGCAGCGAACTGTCCGATGCTTATTTCGGAGGTATCAACTCCACCATCGGAGGTATACGGCTCGACGAGATAGCGAGGGATGCCGCCGCTTTCCATGAGGAAGCCTTCGGAGTGAAGGGTGAAGAATTAAGAATGAAGAATGAAGAGCTACTCCTCCCCGACAAAGGTATCTACGCTTACCGCAAAGACGGCGAACAGCACGCTTGGAATCCGGAGACGATAGCTACCCTGCAACTTGCCACCCGAACGGGGTCATATGCAAAGTTCAAGGAGTTCACTCGGCTGGTGGACGGAAAGGAAGTACCAATCTTCCTGCGTGACTTTCTTGGTTTCCGCAGCAACCCGATACCCATTGAGCAAGTAGAGCCGGTAGAGAATATCCTCCGTCGGTTCGTCACGGGAGCCATGTCGTTCGGTGCCATCAGCAAAGAAGCGCATGAGGCAATGGCACTCGCCATGAACAAGATAGGCGGACGAAGCAATACGGGTGAGGGCGGCGAGGATGCCGAACGCTTCACCGAGACACAAGACGGCATACCGATGCGCTCCGCCATCAAACAGGTGGCATCCGGACGGTTCGGAGTGACGGCGGAATACCTCGTCAATGCCGATGAAATACAGATTAAAGTGGCACAGGGCGCGAAGCCGGGTGAAGGCGGTCAGCTGCCGGGCTTCAAGGTGGATGAGGTGATAGCCAAAACCCGTCATTCCATTCCGGGTATCTCGCTCATCTCTCCCCCGCCCCACCATGACATATACAGCATCGAAGACCTTGCACAGCTCATCTTCGACCTGAAGAACGTGAACCCGCATGCCATCATCAGTGTGAAGCTCGTAGCGGAAAGTGGTGTGGGCACCATCGCCGCAGGGGTGGCAAAAGCAAAGGCCGACCTCATCGTCATCTCCGGTGCAGAGGGGGGAACAGGTGCATCGCCTGCTTCCTCCGTGCGGTATGCAGGTATCTCGCCGGAGCTGGGATTGAGTGAAACGCAACAGACGCTCGTACTGAACGGCCTGCGCGGACAGATGACGCTGCAAGTGGACGGACAACTAAAGACCGGACGGGACATTATCCTGATGGCGATGCTCGGTGCGGAGGAATACGGCTTTGCCACCTCCGCCCTGATCGTGCTGGGCTGTGTGATGATGCGCAAGTGCCACCAGAATACTTGTCCGGTAGGTGTGGCAACACAAGACCCCGAACTGCGCCGCCGCTTCCGTGGACGTTATGAATACTTGGTAAACTATTTCACCTTTCTCGCACAAGAGGTGCGCGAATACCTTGCCGAGATGGGTTTCACGAAGCTGGACGATATCATCGGGCACACGGAGCTTATCGATCGCAAGCCCGTCAAAGAGGGCGGCAAGTATGCCTTGCTGGACTTCTCCAAACTGCTCTACAAGGTGGACTCTCAGGCAGCTATCCGGCACGTCATAAACCAACAGCATAACATCGACCATGTGAAGGATGTCAGCATCATCGAAGCTGCACAAGATGCCATCAAGCAGGGCAAAGAGGTGTCATTGGAATATGCCATCGCCAATACCGACCGAAGCGTAGGTGCAATGTTGAGCGGTATCATAGCCGGAAAATACGGTGCGGCAGGATTGCCCGATCATACCCTGAACCTGAAGTTCAAAGGCTCTGCCGGGCAGTCGTTCGGTGCATTCCTGATGCGAGGCGTTACATTCCGCCTCGAGGGGGAAGCAAATGACTACCTCGGCAAGGGATTGAGTGGTGGTCTGATAGCCGTGAAGCCTCCCATCCGCAGTAACTTCGAGGCGGAACGGAACACCATTGCGGGCAATACATTGCTCTACGGCGCAACTTCCGGCGAGGTGTACATCAACGGACGGGTAGGCGAACGCTTCTGCGTGCGCAACTCCGGTGCAACGGCTGTCGTGGAGGGTGTAGGCGACCACTGCTGCGAATACATGACAGGTGGACGGGTGGTAGTGCTCGGACAGACGGGGCGCAACTTCGCCGCCGGTATGAGTGGCGGTGTGGCCTACGTGTGGAACCCGCGCGGCGACTTCGACTACTTCTGTAACATGGAGATGGTAGAGCTTTCGCTCATCGAGGAGACTAGCTACCGCAAGGAGCTGCACGAGCTGATTCGCACACACTACTTCTACACCGGAAGCCAGCTTGCCAAGACGATGCTCGACAACTGGGAACGCTATGTAGGCGAGTTCATTCAAGTAGTGCCCATCGAGTATAAACGGGTGCTGCAAGAGGAGCAGATGCGCAAGCTCCAGCAGAAGATTGCAGATATGCAGCGGGACTATTGATGGATTAATCAGCCTGAGAACAAGGTTCGCGGATGACACGGATCTGGCAGATTAGAACGGATGAACAGATTAAATCCGTCTGCATCCGCTCCATCAGCGTCATCCGCGTACCATCGGCATTCAGAATAAGAACAAGAACAACAACCCTATAACAACCAAATAACAATGGGAGACCCAAAAGCATTTATAACGATACCGCGTCAGGAGGCAGGATACCGCCCCCTGCACGACCGAATCCGTGACTACGGAGAAGTGGAACAAACCCTCAACAGTAACGAACGGCGCAAACAGGCATCGCGCTGCATGGACTGCGGCGTGCCCTTCTGCCACTGGGCATGCCCGCTCGGCAACAAGCAGTCCGAATGGCAAGACCTGCTCTACAAGGGCAAGTGGGAAGCGGCCTACCGGGTGCTGGAACAGACGTGCGACTTCCCGGAGTTTACCGGACGCATCTGTCCCGCCCTCTGTGAAAAGAGCTGCGTAGTACGCCTCTCCTGCGGGGATGCCGTCACTATCCGTGAGAACGAAGCCGCCATCATCGAAGTGGCATGGCGCGAAGGATATATCCGCCCGTTAAGCATCCGACGCAACGGCAAGAAGGTAGCCGTCATCGGTTCGGGTCCTGCGGGACTTGCCGTTGCCAACCGGCTCAACCGCAAGGGTTATGAAGTAACCGTCATCGAGAAGCATGAAGCCGCCGGAGGTCTGCTCCGCTATGGTATACCCAACTTCAAACTGCTCAAGGCCGTCATCGACCGCCGCATCACACTGATGGAGCAGGAAGGCATCCGCTTCCGCTATTCCACCGCCATCCCCCTCAAAGACAGGATAGAGAGAGGGAAGGATGGCAAGTTCATCTTCCCCACCCTGAAGGATGCCGAAGGGTTCGATGCCGTGTGCCTCTGCACCGGAGCCGAAACCCCGCGCGACCTTCCGATAGAAGGACGTGAACTGAAAGGTATTCATTTTGCCCTCGATATGTTGGCACAACAGAACAGGGTGTTGGCAGGCATCGCCTTCCCCAAAGAACAACTGGTGAATGCCAAAGGCAAACGGGTACTCGTCATCGGTGGCGGTGACACGGGGTCGGACTGCATCGGCACGAGTATCCGTCAGGGAGCCACGTTCGTCACCCAGATAGAAATCATGCCCCAACCCCCTGTAGGAGAAAACCCCGCCACCCCATGGCCCATGTATCCTCAGATACTCAAGACCACCAGCAGCCATGAAGAAGGTTGCACCCGCCGTTGGAGCCTCACCAGCAACCGCTTCATCGGTAAGAACGGCAAGGTGTGCGGCGTGGAAGTGGAAGAAGTGGAATGGCTACCGTCTGCTGACGGCTCACGCCCTGTGATGAAGCCCACCGGACGGAAAGAAATCATCGAGGCGGATATGGTATTGCTCGCCATGGGCTTCCTGCGCCCCGAACCGATGGAGCTGCCCGAAGGCGTGTTCATGGCAGGCGACGTGGCGAGCGGAGCGAGCCTTGTAGTCCGAGCCATGGCCGGCGGACGGCAGGTGGCGGAAGAGATGGATAGGTGGATGACACAAAAAACGCGGATTAGAGACTAAATCCTAACCCGCGTCATCTGCATTCCATCCCCCTCCTTATCGGGGAGGGGAGTTTACTCAGTCTCCCCAGAAGTTCTGACCGGAGTGCGTCTCGCTCTCGTCCATGTCCGGGTTCTTCACATCATCAGAATCTATCATGATGGCTTCACTGATCTCTATCTCTATGACTTCTATCGCAGGAGCGATGTATTCTATTATTTTCATATCGGTTATTGTTCTCAATATTATTACTCTTGTTCCTGTCCTCCCGCTTGAGCGGGGGTTAGGGGGTGTGTGAATCTTCCCTCACCGCTTGGCGAAACGGAAGGGTCTAAGACCCTCACACACCCCTCAATCCCCGCTCAAGCGGGGAGGCTTGATTACCTTACCACTTCCTTCACCCCGTTCACGATGTAGATGCCTCTGTCCAGACCATCCAATCGATGAGCGTATTCCTCAGCCGGGACAGTACGGAGCAAACGCCCGTCTATGCTGTATACATGACTGATGGCAGGCACTTCCTTAGTGCCGACGGAGGCACTGCGTATCCCCGTAACACCGCCGCCATCGCCTATCACCAATCTCGGGGCTTTCAAGGCATTGGCATTGTTTGCGGTGATGTAGGCACGGAAAGCATGTACGCCGCCACCGTCCGTGTAGAGGTCGAAGCTGCTGCCGTCCGCCTCATTGGTGAGCAGGTAGAGGTTGTCCGCCTGATAGTCGGCGAGTGTGCCGTACATGGTGTAGGCACCCGCCTGCTCGGTCTGCTCGGGGGTGGCGGGGATGACGGCATCCGTTGCGCTGACGAGCGTCACCGTCTTGCCTTCCAAGCTTGCATCGCCGAACGTATTGCCAGGCAGGGCTACGAGGTAGGGAGTGTAGGCCTGCACCGTACCGGTGGAGGTCATGGTGAGTGTACCTGTAGTGCTGCCGGTAAGGGTTTTGAGGATGTAGTCGCCGTCCGCACCTCCGGTGGCGGGGGTAAGAGGCGTATTATCGGCAGTGGCAGTAGCGGCGAAGGGCAGGTAGAGGGTGTTCCAGCCGCCGGTCTTGGTGGCGTACTTCCACGTGCGGGTGTAGGTCATGGTGTGCCCGTCCATTGAGAATGCCTGCGGGCAGTGAAAGGGCTTTTCGTCCGTCAGGGTGATGTCGGCAAGGGCTTTGCCGTCGGCAATGCAGTTTGTCCAATTGGTGGGGACGGTGGTTGTGCCTGCTGGCAGGTACTTCAGGCAGTTGGGGTCGGTGCCTTTGAATATATCCACTATATTATTAGTCGGCACGACTCCCAGCTCCACAGAGGTGAGGTTTGAGCAATTCTGGAAGGCATATCTGAAGTTATTCACATTGGTGAACTTCTCTAAGTTCGTGATGCTCGTCAATGCCGTGCATCCATCGAAGGTATAGTAGAAGCTGATGCTGGCATTGCTGGTGCCCGCCGGCAGGGTGATGCTCTCCAATGACGAGCAACCCTCGAAGGTCTGATCAAAGCTACCCACATTGGTGAACTTCTCTAAGTTCGTGACGCTCGTCAATGCCGTGCAGCCATCAAAGGCAACTGCGAAGCCGATGCTGGTATCGCTGGCGCCCGCCGGCAGGGTGACGCTCTCCAATGACGAGCAACCACAGAAGACCTTATCAAAGCTACTCACATTGGTGAACTTCTCTAAGTTCGTGATACTCTTCAACGATTTGCAGTCCAGGAAGGTACCTGAGAAGTTGATGCCAGGGGCATAGCTGGTGCCCTCCGGCAGGGTGATGCTCTCCAATGCCGTGCAACCATAGAAGGTGCGGAAAAAGTTATTCACATTGGTGAACTTCTCTAAGTTCGTGATGCTCGTCAATGCCGTGCATCCATCGAAGGTATAGGAGAAGCTGATGCTGGCATCGCTGGTGCCCGCCGGCAGGGTGATGCTCGTCAATGCTTTGCAACCCTCGAAGGTCGTCTCAAAGCTACTCACATTGGTGAACTTCTCTAAGTTCGTGACGCTCGTCAATGCCGTGCAGTTAGTAAAGGCAAGTGCGAAGTTGATGCTGGCATAGCTGGTGTCCGCCGACAGGGTGATGCTCTCCAATGACGAGCAATCATAGAAGGTCGTGTTAAAGCTACTCACATTGGTGAACTTCTCTAAGTTCGTGATGCTCTTCAACGATCTGCATCCATAGAAGGCACATGAGAAGTTGATGCCGGCATAGCTGGTGCCCGCCGGCAGGGTGATGCTCTCCAATGACGAGCAATCATAGAAGGTGCTGTAAAAGTAATTCACATTGGTGAACTTCTCTAAGTTCGTGATGCTCTTCAACGATTCGCAGTAATAGAAGGTACAGAAGAAGCTGATGCTGTTGGCATTATCCGCTTCGGGCAGGATGACGCTCGTGAGTGCCGTGCACTGCCGGAACAGGCTGGCGGCAGTAACCCCGTCACTCCATACGGCGGCGCTCATATCCACCGTGAGCAGAGTGCTGTTGTCGGTCTCGATGTTGCCGTCGCTCTTCAGGGCCGCCTGCAGGTTGGTTACTTGCGCCGCACTCCATGTGCCGGTCGCGGTGATGGTGGTGGCGGTGGATAGCGCACCGACGGCTTGCTCGGTGCTGAAGTCTATCGGGGATTGCGCGCCTTTGGCGGTAGTCCAGGCTACGGATTGCGCCCATGCGCTTGTTGCCATCGTTGCGCACAGGATTGCCGCAAGGGTGGTCTTTTTCAGTAATTCTCTTATGTTCATACTTATCTTGTTAATCAATCGATATTATTCGTTTATTTGCGCTCTAGCCGCGAGGTGCTCTTGTCCTCCCCCCCCTGCGGGGTACTCCCGCTACAAACGGAGGGAGAACTTTGGGCTACTCGCCCCCTATCATCGCTTGGCGAATCAAGAGAGGCTGTGCCTCCTCCCCCCTGTACGCTTACGTATATGTCAGCCTATACGGTGACGAGGGCGTAAGCTTAGGGGATGACGGGGGCGTAAGCTTAGAGGGTGACGTACCCGTCAGATTTTACACGCAGGTCAGCGTGATGTCCGAGAGTATCATGCGCGGCTGTTTGAGCAGTTTGCTGCGGTCGGAGCTGGCTTGCGTGATGATCTTCACACGGTACTTCTTGCCTGCTTCCAACTTGGCGGGCACTTGAAACATCACTTGTGTGGGGGTGTTCGTCAGCAAGTCATCAGCAGGGACGCTCGCGGCGATGGTGTCGGTGTCGGCATTTATCAGGTAGACGTATGCGGCGTACTCCTCGCTGCCTACCACTTTCAGTCCCTTGCCGTGCAGCTCCAGCACGCCGCCGGCGGTGATGTCCGTGTTCACCTGCTTGGTGGTGCGGTTCACGATTTCGGCGATGAGGTTGTTCTGCGCAGGGCCCATATTGTCCACCAGCGTATTGTGCGCGGCTTCCAAGTAGGCTTGTCCGGCCGTCAAGACGGGGTTTACCTGATGCTTGGGGCGAGAAAAGGGCTCGGTGGAGGAGTTGAACACGCCGCTCACGCTGGCGCGCATCTGGATGTAGTCCAGGCTCACGTTGTTGCCCATCAGGGACATCTCGATGCCTTTCTCCATCACCATGCGGAAGCTTTCTTCGAGGTCTTGCGCGGTTTTAACGGTCGCGCCGTCGAGCAGCACGAGTTGAACGATGTCCGCGAGGCTATACTTCATGCCACCGATAAGTTGGAGGATAAAGTCGTTAGGGTCGTCGGTTAATAGATTGGGAGTTGTGTTGCCACGCAGCTTGCCTGGTTTTACTTTCTTTGCCATAATGTAATGGGGTTTAAAAATGTGAATACTGTTGTTGTTTTCCCTTTTTTGGGGGTATATGCAAGAACTCCTGCAGGCAGGCGATGCGCCCTCTTGCAGGAGTCACTTTTATTATATAATCATCCGGGACATACAAATGTGCGGAGTTAATAGTGGTTAATATGGTGTAGATATTTGTCATGTGCTGCAAAGGTATGGATTATTTCATTGGATGCAAGGAGATTGTGGAGAAATATTGTGGAGCTACCCGTACTTACGGTTTATAAGCATCCGCCGCCGGAATGCCTACAATCTGTTACCACACACCGCCATTATACAGCATATAGTAAGCATACACAAGCACCATGCTATTTATATGACATACATTATCCCATATTTGTAATAATATGAAATATAATTCATATATTTGCTATCAATTAGTAAGACAGCAATAACAAAAGAAGCAATATGTGTGGAATAGTAGGCATATTTAATATCAAGGAGCAGACGCCCGAACTCAGGCAGAAAGCATTACGGATGGCGCAGAAGATACGCCATCGCGGACCGGACTGGAGCGGCATCCACGTAGGCGGCAGTGCGATACTTGCCCACGAACGCCTCTCTATCGTCGATCCCGAATCCGGCGGGCAACCGCTTTACTCACCCGATGGCAAGCAGGTGCTCGCCGTAAACGGTGAAATCTATAACCATCGTGACATCCGTGCCCGCTACAAAGGCAAGTACGAGTTCCAAACAGGCAGTGATTGCGAAGTCATCCTTGCCCTCTATCGCGACAAAGGCATCGACTTCCTTGAAGATCTCAACGGCATCTTCGCCTTTGCACTCTACGACGAGGAACGCGACGAGTACCTCATCGCCCGCGACCCCATCGGAGTGATACCTTTATATATAGGGCATGACAAGGATGGACATATCTACTGTGCAAGTGAGCTGAAAGCACTCGAAGGCTTCTGTGATGAATACGAACCTTTCCTGCCCGGACACTACTATTGGAGTAAGGAAAGACAAATGCATCGCTGGTACATCCGTGACTGGACAGACTTCTCCGCAGTGGAGTACAACGACGCATCCATCGAGGCAGTCTACAAGGGATTGGAAGAGGCGGTACAACGTCAGCTGATGAGCGACGTACCCTACGGCGTACTGCTCTCCGGGGGATTGGACAGTTCCGTCATCTCCGCCATAGCCAAGAAATATGCCGCCAAACGCATTGAAACAAATAATGAACAGGATGCATGGTGGCCCCGTCTGCACTCCTTTGCCATCGGTCTGAAAGGCGCACCCGACCTCGCCAAGGCACGTGAAGTGGCAGAATATATCGGTACCGTTCACCATGAAATCAATTATACCGTACAGGAAGGGCTGGATGCCATCCGGGATGTCATCTACTTCATTGAGACCTATGACGTGACCACCGTACGCGCCTCTACCCCGATGTATCTCATCGCCCGTGTCATCAAAAGCATGGGTATTAAGATGGTACTCAGCGGTGAGGGAGCAGACGAGATATTCGGCGGTTACCTCTACTTCCACAAAGCTCCCGATGCCCGTGCCTTCCATGAGGAAACCGTGCGCAAACTCGGCAAGCTCTACCTATACGACTGCCTCCGTGCCAACAAGAGCCTTGCAGCATGGGGAGTGGAAGGACGTGTACCCTTCCTCGACAAGGAGTTCCTCGACATAGCCATGCGTCTCAACCCGTCGGCAAAGATGGCTCCCGGCAAGACCATCGAGAAGAAGATTGTCCGCGAAGCCTTCGAGGATATGCTGCCGGCAAGCGTGGTATGGCGTCAGAAAGAACAATTCAGCGACGGCGTAGGCTACAACTGGATAGACACCCTGAAAGCCGTCACCAACGCAGCCGTCACCGATGAACAAATGGCGCATGCTGCGGAACGCTTCCCTGTCAATCCCCCGATGAACAAAGAAGAGTACTACTACCGTAGCATCTTCGAGGAGCATTTCCCAAGCCGAAGTGCCGCCCTCAGCGTACCGAGTGTCCCCAGCGTGGCATGCAGCACCGCCGAAGCCCTCGCATGGGACACACAGTTCTCCAACCTCAACGAACCGAGCGGACGTGCCGTAAAAGGAGTACATGAAGAAGCCTATTCATAGGATTGTAACATAATCTGCATAATAAACGGAACATTTCAAACAATAGTCGGGATGTTCCGTTTATCGTTATACGGAATTGCTATATTTGCCACAGCTAAAGCGATAAGCAAATGTATTCAAATATATAACACATTAATATTATGAACACTAAAAGAAGTATATTAGTCCTCGCCATGAGCCTATCCGTTCTATCCCTCATAGCACAAACTAAAGTGATAGCCCATCGCGGTTTCTGGGATACGCCCGGTTCTGCACAAAATTCCATAGCCGCCCTTATCAAAGCCGACTCCATCGGTTGCTATGGTAGCGAGTTCGATGTTTGGCTCAGCAAAGACAATGTACTTATCGTTAACCATGACCCGCGCTTCAAAGGCAAACGGATGGAGACATCCACTGCTCAAGAGCTTACCGCTCTGAAACTTAGCAACGGTGAAAATATGCCTACTCTCGAACAATATTTCCAGACAGCCCAAACACTCCCCAACAAAACCAAACTAATCCTTGAGCTAAAGGAACATAACAAGAAACAACGAGAAACAGAAGCTGTAAAACGCATTGTGGAAATGGTGAAGAAGTACGGTTTGGAAGACCGTATAGAATATATATCCTTCTCTCTGCATGCCACCAAAGAATTCATCCGTCAGTCTCCCGACACTCCGGTCTATTACCTGAATGGTGAACTATCTCCAAAAGAATTAAAAGCCATCGGCTGTGCGGGATTCGACTATCCATTAAGACCTATCAAGAAAAATCCTGAGTGGATAAAACAAGCTCATGATATGGGAATGCAGGTCAATGCATGGACAATCAACAAGGAAAGTCAAATGAAATGGCTGATTGACAACGGAGTAGACTTTATCACAACAAACAACCCTCTTCTACTCCAGCAACTATTATCACGTTAATCCTAACCATAGATATAGGATAAAATAAGGAGATGTACAAAAAAACATCTCTTTTTTCTTCATATATTCAAAGAAAGATGTAAATTTGCACCCCGTAATCAAGAGCGATTACAACAGTTTGCCGAAATGGCTCAGTTGGTAGAGCAATTCATTCGTAATGAATAGGTCCCCGGTTCGAGTCCGGGTTTCGGCTCTTGATAATTAAGCAGTTACAATTTTAGTAACTGCTTTTTTTATGTAATAAAGACAGTAAAAGAAAGAACAGAATGGTCTAGCCATTATAAATCTAAATCTTATACTGAATCCTGATGTAGTGTATTCCACAAGTACAAATATCTCTTTATTGCATGCTCTCAGATTAATCATTGACTATAAGTTTCATCCTTCAGTTTACCGATTCTATATTGATACATAATGAGTTATCCTGAAAGATGGAATCATTCAGCATATTATTCTGCTCTTTCTGCCGGCTGAAACTTTCTCCGAAGAAAGGTTCAGAATAACGCACTGATAGCCAAACAATAATTCACATACTGAAGGATTGAAGGATAAAAGAGAGCTATTTGTTTTTATACAGTTTTTTATCTGCTAATTGATAAATTACTAGTGAAGTCTGTAAAAATCCACCTTGATGTTTTTAACAAACATCAGGTTGATTGAAAAAAACATCAGGGCGTTTGTAGACAAACATACGGTCGATTGATTATAAACTCCTATCGTCTGCAAACAATCGACCGTATGCTATAATAAATCTGAAAGAAAGCTCAATAAAGAGTATATAGACGCCAGACAAACTGCTGATAAGAAAAGATATCATTCAATTATTTCTTATCCAACAAAGGAAGATATGCTTCATAACCTTCTTCTTTCATCTTTTCTTTTGGTATAAAGCGCAGGGAAGCACTATTAATACAATAACGCAAACCTCCTCTATCCACAGGACCATCATTGAACACATGTCCGAGATGTGCATCCCCTGTTTTACTCCTGACTTCTATCCGGTGCATGCCATGTGAAGTATCATGATTCTCCTTGATTAAGTGGTTATCAATCGGTTTTGAAAAGCTCGGCCAACCACAACCGGAATCGAATTTATCAGTAGAAATGAACAGAGGTTCGCCGGTAGTAATATCAACATAAATACCCTCACGCTTTTCATCCCAATACTCATTCTTGAATGCCGGCTCCGTAGCATTTTGCTGTGTCACGGCATATTGCTCGCGAGACAGATTCCAGCGAAGTGTCGCATCATCTGCTTTCCTATATTCTTTCTTTTTGGAGGGATTTGCCTTCCTCGCCAACTCGAACAAAGCCGGATTGATATGGCAATAACCTCCGGGATTCTTATCCAGATAGTCCTGATGATAATCTTCCGCCGGATAGAAATTCTCCAACGGTTTTATTTCTACTTCCAAAGGTTGGGAATAGTTCTTTGCCAATGCCCCCACTACCGAATCAATTAAAGTAAGATCAGCCTTGTCCGTATAATAAATACCTGTACGATACTGACTTCCCCTATCATTGCCTTGACGGTTCAAACTAGTAGGATCTATCGTCTTAAAATAAAGATCAATCAACAAATCCAGCCCTACTACCTGCGGATCATACACAACTTTCACTGTTTCCGCAAACCCCGTCCGATCCGAACAAACCTCTTTATACGTCGGATTCTTAATATTTCCGTTTGCATAACCCACTTGTGTACTTTCTACTCCATTGATTTGCTTCATAAAATGCTCTGTTCCCCAAAAGCATCCTCCGGCAAAATAAATTTCCTTCTGATTTTCCATTATCTGATCTTTTGCTTTATCCGGTTGTACACCCAACCATCCGCCGATGCACAACAAAACTACCGTTACCAATACATTCATATCTCTTGTTTCTTTTGTAACACACATACCGACCCAACGGTTTGATGCACATGACAAATATAATCTTATAAAATGAAAAATAATATATTCTCTCCCCATAATATTATTATATTTGCAACTCGTTTCAAAAAAGAAAAATGGCAAAGAAGAAAGGTAAAAGAAAGTCCCAACGTTCATTCAGCAAATGGCTACTAGGAATACTAATCATAGGTATTTCCACTATTTTTGCTACGCAATGGAAAGGAGTTCCACTCTCCCAACCTACTACAAAATACGAAGGACTGGAAATACCCGCACGGCTTTTTGACCATGAAGAACAAATTATTCATCATACAGGATATTCAGTCTCTTATAATGAGCTATTGCGGTTACCTAATTGGGTAGGCTATGAGCTGACACGAGAAAAGATAACAGGAACAGTGGCACGTGCCAAACATTTCCAGCCTGATCCGCTTGTACAAGGTATCAGTGCCGATAACCAAGATTATTCCCATTCCGGCTATGACCGTGGACATATGGCTCCTGCCGCTGATATGAAATGGAGCACACAAGCGATGAAAGAATCTTTCTACTTCAGCAATATATGTCCGCAACTACATAACTTGAATGCAGGCGATTGGAAAGAGTTGGAAGAAAAAGTACGCGAATGGGCACAACGGGACAGTGCCATTATTATCGTAAGCGGTCCTATTATCAACGGGGATAATCCGAAACGAATCGGTGTCAGTCAGGTTGCTGTACCGGACGCTTTCTATAAAGTAATACTTGCGCCCTACCTTTCCACACCAAGGGCTATCGGTTTCATTATGAAACACCAAAAAGGAAACCATCCATTGCGCTCCTATGCTGTCAGTGTAGACAGTATCGAAAGCCTAACCGGTATTGATTTCTTTCCGGAACTGCCGGATGCTATCGAGAAAGAAGTGGAAGCCAAAACCCAACCCGAAGAATGGGGCTTATAATTGCAATTAACGACGAATAACATGAATAAAAAGAAACGAAATATCCTGCTTTCCGTCATCGGCTGCCTTATCATCCTTGCCATAATAACCGGAGGTATTGTCTATCATTCTATTTTCTCCAAATCTTTCCGAATGACAGAAACAGCCTACGTATATATTGACCGTGACGACAATATAGACTCTGTTCTTTATAAATTAGAGAAAATCATAGCACCTGTCAGTATAAAAGGGTTTCAATGGCTTGCCCAATATAACGGCTACAAGCAAGTACGTACAGGACGTTATGCCATTTCGTCCTCGGATAATATGCTTGATGTATACTTACGAATATCCAGAGGTCATCAGACACCTATCAACTTATCATTCAATAATATCCGTACACGAGAACAGTTTGCACAGAGAATCGGTAGTCAATTGATGATTGATTCTGCCGAAATAGCCGACCGCTTATCCGACTCCGCTTTTTGTGCCCGATTAGGTTATCGACCGGAAACTATTGTCAGCCTATTCATACCCAATACTTATGAAATGTATTGGAACATCAGTGCAGATGAGTTCTTTGAACGTATGCAGAAGGAGCATGGTAAGTTTTGGACGAAAGAGCGACTGGATAAAGCCCAAGCAATAGGACTCACCCCCGAAGAAGTCAGTACTCTTGCTTCCATTGTAGAAGAGGAGACGAACAATAATGCAGAGAAACCAATGGTAGCCGGACTCTATATAAACCGTCTGCATAAAGGAATGCCCTTGCAGGCAGACCCTACTATAAAGTTTGCTTTGCAAGACTTTAGTCTGAAACGCATATACGGTATACATCTCAATATAAATTCACCTTATAATACATATAAGAATCAAGGATTACCTCCTGGTCCTATTCGCATTCCATCAATAAAAGGAATAGACAGTGTGCTCAACTATACACACCATCCTTATATATATATGTGTGCCAAAGAAGACTTCTCCGGAACACACAATTTTGCCAAAACGTACGCTGAACACCAGGTCAACGCCCGAAAATACCAAAGAGCGCTTAACAAAAAGAAGATTTTTTAGCCTGTTTGCTATTGAAATATCACTTAATTAATTACCTTTGTGTATCTAATAAATGACTAACACTTTTAAAAGGTATGAGCAAACAACTTTTATTGGGTGACGAAGCCATAGCACAGGCTGCCATCGATGCAGGCCTGTCCGGCGTATACGCTTACCCGGGAACACCTTCCACAGAAATCACCGAGTATATCCAACTGTCGTCTCTCACAAAGGAGAGAAACATCCATTGTCGCTGGAGCAGCAACGAAAAAACGGCAATGGAAGCAGCATTGGGTATGTCCTTTGTCGGTAAACGGGCATTAGTTTGCATGAAGCATGTCGGCATGAACGTTGCAGCCGATTGTTTTGTTAATTCAGCCATCACCGGCGTAAAAGGAGGATTAATTGTTATTGCAGCTGACGACCCCAGTATGCACTCGTCACAGAACGAGCAAGACAGCCGTTTCTACGGAGACTTTGCATTGATACCGATGTACGAACCATCCAACCAGCAAGAGGCTTACGACATGGTGTACAGCGGATTTGAATTTTCCGAAGAGATGGGTGAACCTATTCTGATGCGCATGGTAACACGCTTGGCACATTCCCGTTCCGGTGTGGAACGCAAAAACGTAAAGGAACAGAACAAGCTATCTTTAAGCGAAGACCCGAAACAATTTATTCTTCTTCCGGGTATCGCACGCAAACGTTACAAGGTATTGCTCGAAAAGCAAGACTTGTTCGTTAAAGCATCCGAAGAATCTCCCTATAACAAATACATCGATGCACCGAATAAAAAACTCGGTATCATCGCTTGCGGTATCGGTTACAACTATCTGATGGAGAACTACCCTGACGGTTGCGAATATCCGGTATTAAAAATAGGTCAGTACCCACTGCCGAAGAAACAGTTAATGAAACTTGTTTCCGAGTGCGAAGAAATATTGGTGCTCGAAGACGGTCAACCGGTTGTAGAAGGTATGCTGAAAGGTTATCTCGGAATAGGTATCAAAGTAAAAGGTCGCTTGGATGGAACTCTGTCACGCGATGGTGAACTGAATCCGGACTCCGTAGCAAAGGCCGTAGGTAAAGAAAACAAATCGGAATTTACCGTACCTAATTTAGTCGAAATGCGTCCTCCTGCCCTCTGCGAAGGTTGTGGACATCGAGATATGTATACCGTATTAACACAAGTGCTAAGAGAAGAATATCCAACACATAAAGTATTCAGTGATATCGGCTGCTATACACTCGGTTCCATGGCCCCATTCAATGCCATTGATTCTTGCGTGGACATGGGAGCTTCCATCACTATGGCAAAAGGTGCTGCCGACGGAGGTCTCTACCCTGCCGTAGCTGTGATAGGTGACTCTACATTCACACATTCCGGGATGACAGGTTTATTGGATTGTGTCAACGAGAACAGTAATGTAACTATCGTTATCTCTGATAATGAGACTACTGCCATGACAGGTGGTCAAGATTCTGCCGGAACCGGAAAGATTGAATCTATCTGCATCGGTCTGGGAGTAAGTCCCGAACATATCCGCGTGGTCATTCCTTTGAAAAAGAACTATGAGGAAATGAAACAGATTATCCGGGAAGAGATTGAATACAAAGGAGTATCAGTCATCATTCCTCGCAGAGAGTGTATCCAAACATTGGCAAGAAAAAAAAGAGCAAGTAAGAAATGAAAAAAGATATAATTCTATCCGGTGTGGGAGGACAAGGTATCCTCTCCATCGCAGCAATCATCGGTCAGGCTGCCTTGAAAGATAATTTATACATGAAACAGGCAGAAGTACACGGAATGAGTCAACGAGGCGGAGACGTACAGTCTAACCTGCGCATTAGCGACCGTCCTATTTCTTCCGACCTTATTCCTCACGGTAAATGCGACCTGATTATATCGCTCGAACCCATGGAAAGCCTTCGTTATGTAGAATATCTGAGTCAGGATGGTTGGTTAGTTACCAATGAAACACCGTTTATCAATATTCCGAACTATCCGGAACAGGAGAAAGTTATGACGGAAATCAACAAGCTACCCCATAAGATCGTTCTCAACGTGGACAAAGTTGCTAAAGAATTAGGTTCTACACGTGTAGCAAACATCGTATTGCTCGGAGCTACTACTCCTTTCCTTGGTATTGACTATGAAAAGATACAAACCAGTATCCGAGATATATTCGGACGCAAAGGAGAAGACATTGTGGAGATGAATCTGAAAGCACTTGCTGCCGGCAGAGAAATTGCTCAAAGTTTAATCAAATAATAAGCAAATTACAGCATACGGTCGATTGAAAACGATCGACCGTATGATCGTAAACAATCGTGCGGTCGATTGATTTCAAACATACGGTCGATCATTTTCTTCCGTCCTACTACAAAATAAAGATATTTATATCCGGACATTCGGATTAAAATATTGTCCTTTCCCTCTGGTCTCTTTTCCGTATTGAATAGCTTGTCGAGGGCATATATGATAACAAGCCAAACAAGAAGTACAATTATTACTCCATATCGGTTTACCATCTACTTTTATATTCTTTACCGGACAAGCTTTCTCACATAGCTTACAAGCAATACAATCATCTGTTGCATAGAACGGTTTCGCAGTAATCTGATATTTAACAAAAAGCGGATAAATTAGACGAGTCTTGACATAGGCAAACTTACCTTTTACACAATGAAAAGTATTTTGTACCCGTTTAGCCAATAAATCGTTTATCTCTGTAACTGTTGGAACCGCTTCTTCCAGTTTTCTTTGTTCCACCTCTTTGGAATCCGTATCAAATCCTTTCATTAACACGTAATTATTGGGCATAATTACAGAAAAGCCGGACTGACATTCCCATCCTTTCCGATGGACAGATTTTATAAACATCTCTTTAGCAAGCCCGATATCATCTCCACAGGAACATACAAAAAACAAATAATGATGATGATACTCTACCAAATCAATCTTCCTGATAAACTCTAATACAATGGGTGGTATTCCCCATGAATATATCGGAAAGACAAAGCCTATCTTTTCATTATTCCTAAGCTGATACCTGAACGGATTATCCTTTTGCTGCAATTCTGCTGCTATCGAAATAAGTTCTTCCTGCTGCACCTGTGCTAATTGCTGCGCAATCCATTTAGAATTACCTGTTCCTGAGAAATAAAATATCATATATAGCCCTTACTTTTTAAATGTAAAAAAATCCGGTGTTATTGTCAATGACAGATAAGCCCATTGAGCCAAACGAGTATCCGTATCTTTTGTCGGCGATGCTACGCCCGTCACTCCTCTAACCACGTTCGTTAAGTCCGAAGTCAGATAGGTACTCCATCCGGCTTGTATCGTAGCAATCTTACAGAATTTATAGGTCATATCCAAATCAATCTCATTACCCAATCCTTTATTAGAACTGATTTCCATTTCTTTCGCCAAACGGAATGAATGAAAAGAGCCCAATAAAGTCACTTGGTCACAAACCTTATAACGGGCAGAAAGATATAAATCCATCAAACCTCCGGTAGGCAACGCCGTTGAAGTCCAATAATCCATTGCTCCGTTAAAGCGATGGTTTGTACCATAAAGTCCCGTAAAAGTATTACTTTTCTTCTTGCCTACATCTTTAGATGTTCCCGAAAAATAATCTATACCTCCCGTTATATCCAAAGGTTTCACTATCTGATAATTCAACTTTAAGGCAAGCATAAAAGCACTCAAATCGACACCTTTATTCGTTTCCCCTGACTGTCCATAAGCCGTAGCATATAAACTAAAAGGAATATCTTTCTTTTTAAACTCTACATTACCACCATACGTATATTTATAATGGTTTTGGTAAGACTCCACTCCCTCTTCATTTTTTATCGTTTCCTGAAAGCCGGTACTGACAGCAATGGCAGATATGTTCCACCCTGAATGTCCAAAACGTTGAGATAACCAAAGATAAGCCATCGTTTTATAAAACGAAGTAGTTCCATAATCATAATCGGAGGTCAAAGGATTACTTTGATCATTATTATATGCATAACCCAAGTCAGCTTTAAACCCATTAAAACGATAGGTAAGCAACGCCAAATCATGCGCACTTCCTGTGTTATTCCAATTACACACACTGAGTAAACGTTGGTCATCATAACTCAAAGCCTGCCGACCTATACGAAATGCAATTCCTTTAGGAAAGACCAATTCCGCCCACGCTTCATAAAGAAAGAGATTTGGAGCCTTTACGTCTTTATTCACAGCAGCTCCTTTCTGATTGGCTTCACCAAACACCCGGGAATCTTGGATAGAAAGACGTGCATTTATAAGCTTAGACTTATAGGCGGCATTCAATCTTACCCGTTGCATCATCAGCAAATCAGGAGATAAATCTTTTGCCAAAGGTTGTGAATAACCACTTCTTACCTCTGCTCTCGGTCTATATTCGGCATTCAAATCAAACTCATGTTGAGCGAATACAGACAAACATATCACTCCCAGGGAGAGAGAACTCAATAACCGATAAAGATATGCCTTTTCCATAGATATATATTTTTAGCTAAATACTCCGCTTAAATATTGCTTAGTCAACTCATGTTTAGGATTATTAAATAGTTCATCCGCCGTACCTTGTTCTATTACCTCACCCAAATACATAAATACGACATAATCTGCGATACGTAATGCCTGCCTCAAGGTATGTGTCACCATAATAATTCCATAACGTTCACGAAGTTTCATAAACAAATCTTCTATATGCTTACTTGAAACCGGATCTAATGCAGAAGTGGATTCGTCTGCCAATATGAATTGTGGTTCAACAGCCAATCCTCTTGCTAAACATAAACGTTGCTGTTGCCCAATGGAAAGTGCAGACGCAGCATTATGTAAACGATCTTTCACTTCCTCCCATAATCCCGTAGCACGCAAGTATTTTTCCACAATACCATCCAACACTTTCTTATTACGAGTTCCATGTATGCGACATCCAAAAGCAATATTATCATAAATAGACATCGGCAATGGTGTAGGACGTTGGGATAATAATCCGATTTTCTTTCGAATATGGGTAATCTCCGCCTTACGATCATAAATATTCTCGCCATCTACCAAAACACTTCCTTCCACCCGAATATGTTCGGTTGTATCTATCATACGATTGATACTCTTCAACAAGGTGGTCTTACCACAACCCGAGGGCCCTATGATACAAGTGATTTTTTTATCATAAAGCTTCAAAGACACATCTTTTAAAATATGATTATCCTGTATGTAAACATGCAGTTTCTCTATATCTATCGTAGCATCTTTTTTAGGTTTATCTCCTATTATATCAATACCTTCCGGTTTATTCTCTTTATTCCCGTCTTTCCATTCCTGGAAACGCTGGAAAGCATTCGCAAAATTTGAAGGTTCTTTCTCCATTATTTTATCTTATTTTTTGAAAATCTATGTGTTATCATTCTCCCGACTATACTTAGTATCAGTACGATGATCGTTAAAAGCAATGCAGCTGCATAGGCTCGTTCCCTTACTTCCGGCGTCGGACTACTTAATTGAAAGAATATTGAAAGAGGTAGCGTTGCCGCCGGTTGATTCAAAGAAGTCGGTATACTATCTGTAAATCCTGCCGTAAACATAACTCCTGCTGCATCACCAATAGCACGGCCAATAGATAAGAGTGTAGCAGTAGCAATACCCGGCGCTATTTGCCGAATGGCAACTTTTATCACTTCAAAACGAGTCGCTCCCAACGAATAAGTAGCATCCAACAAATCTTTCGGCAGTTGACGGGCCACTTCATCCATCGAACGGACAAATATCGGTATAATAAGCAAAGTAATTACAATAATACCTCCCAATAACGAAGTACGCAATCCGAAGAATATCATGATAGTGAAAGCAAAAGCTCCATAAACGATAGAAGGAATACCATAAAGTACATCAAACGATAAACGAGTAACGTTTGCCAACTTAGAGTCTTTTTTCAAATAGATATTAATAAAGAACACAATCGGAATACTGATTATCAAGCCCAATACCGTAGATGCTCCTACAATATAAAGCGAACCGACAATAGCATTCAAGACACCACCTTCTTTACCGATATAAAAACCACCGCCCGGAAGTTTAGTAACCATATCCCAAGACATTGCAGGCCAACCGTTTTTCAGTATAGTGATAAGAATACTTCCCAGAAAAGCAAAAACTATAAGCATGGAAATAATCATCAGAACCCGAAACAGTTTATCTTTTATAAATTTTAGCTTCATATCACATTATTCTTATAGTTTAAAACTCTTTTCTATTTTCTGTAGCATAATACGAGATATTACATTGAATACCAATATAATAAAGAATAAAATAAATGCAGCAAACATCAAAGCCGATTCATATAAGGGCAATGAAAGCATTTCTCCATAATTATTAGCGATCAAAGCCGGAAGCGGATAACAAGGATCAAACAATGAGCGAGGAATTTCAGCAAAATTACCGCACACCATTAATACCGCAATTGTTTCTCCAAATGCTTTCGATATGGCAAGTACTATTGCAGCAATAATACCCGGTAATGATTTGCGCAAAATAACTTTACTGGAAATCTGCCATTTAGTAGCTCCCAACGAAGCAGCCGCGTCTCTATAATCCTGCGGAACAATCGTAAATATCTCTATGAAAAGGCTTACTAAAATCGGCAATATCATGACACCCAGAACAATACCACTAGCCAACACCGTATATCCACTAGTATAATCAACAAAGTTCGGCCCTAAACTATCGGCAATCCATGGAACAATAATTAAAGTACCCCACACCCCATATACGACAGAAGGAATACCGGCCAATATATCCAATACCGGAAAAACCACCCGTTTGGTCCACGAATAAGCATACTCCGATAGATATAATGCTGTTAATAAAGCAATAGGCAACGCTATTAAAATTGAAAGAGCCGTTACTGCCAATGTACCAACAATGAAAGGTAAAAAGCCAAACGAACCCTTCAAAGGTTTCCAATCAGCCGTAGAGAGCAATGTCCACAAGGAATATTCATCCAAAATCATACGGGACTTCAGGTATAACCCTACTCCCATAAAGACTAAGAGGAATAAAGACAAAACCGTCAATGTAAACATCAACGATTTTGCACAGTTATCTTTATAAATCCTCCGTTTTAATAGAGAAAATGACATGAGAATCAGTTCTTTTTAAGTTTAGCTAATTCTTGTTGTACTGTGGCTTTCGGTAAAGGGATATACCCTGTACCCAAAGCATATTTTTGTCCGTCAGTCAGAATAAACTTAATAAATTCTATTACCTCAGGTTTAGTCGGCACACCATTACCAACCAAAAACAGATTACGTGCAGGAGGAGAAGGATATTGTCCCTTAATAATAGCAGTAATCAAACGCATGGAACTTGAATAAAAATCTTCTTCCGGATCTATTTTTCCATTTCCGTTAACATCTAAAGGAATAATAGCCATACCTTCATAAGGTTGTCTGGATTTCTGATCGAAAGCATAAGCTATATTATTGAAGCCGATAGCGACCTTGTCCTTTTGAACAGCTGATGCTACACCCGGATCACCGAATACAGCCGTACCTTGCAAATCTTCTTGACGTTTATCAAACCAAGCAGCCCATGTTTCTGCAGCCCCGCAAGCATCCGAACGTGTATAAACATGAACCGGAACTTTACTGTCAGTACCTAATACTTGTCCCCACGTTTCATATTCCCCATTCCAAAGTTTCAATGCAACTTCACGGCTTAATCCTTTCTTCTTTATATCTTCCATAACAGGATTATTTGCATTGATAGTCGGAACAACCGCATCCTTTATCACAGCAAAAGCAAACGCACCTTTCTTTATCTCAACATCATGAATATCCCGAGAAACCATCCCTAAATCAACGACTTTTGCAAGTGCATCCGTCATACCTTTTCCGGCACCACCCCCGGAGATATCAATACGCACATTAGGATGAATCTTTTTAAATTCTTCCGCCCACTTCACTACCATTGGATAAAGAGCAAAAGCACCGGATAATGAAATCTCTCCTTTCAAGTTATCTTTTTGCTGAGCCACTACTTGTTGACTACCCAAAGGAGTGCACATATATGCAGCCAAGATTGCACCGATAAACATTTTTTTCATCATAATTAAATTGAATTTAATGAATTTACCACTAACAAGAATAGCGGCAAAGGTAGCAAACTTTTAAAACAAATGAAGTTTTCACTAACTTTTTTCATCAATATAATATGATTTTATTATTAAATCAATTAATTTAATGACAGTTTTTAATTATCAGAATACTTTTCTTAGGAATAGGACATTTTAAGAATCGGACACAATTCGTTAAAAAAGGACATAAAAAAGCCGCACCGGTATAGATGTGATGAAACTCCGAATGACATGTTTTGAGTGCTCGTCCTCTTTGTAATCCACTGGCATAAATGCTACCCTAAGGTGTGGCCCGCCATTGAGAAGCGAAGCTTGTCTCGGTTTTCTGATTTACTTGATGAGTTTCCCAGTCAAACCAATGCGGCTAATATTTTACTAACACAAATATAGAAGTTTTGCTTTAAATAAGCAAGAAAACGCCCCTTTTTCTTTGCTTATAAAAGCTAAAACTGTTTAAACAGAAAGACAACCAAACCATAGATAATTCTGATTCGTTCAAAGCTCTTTCATCTTTCAGTTTCCGGATTTTCGCTTGATTCATAACACATTAGACTGAAGGATGCTATCCTTCAGTTGAAAGACTGAGTAAACAGATATTTGAGAAACCTACAACAGGATAGTCTTCGACAGAAGATATGTAGGGCAATCTGTTTTATCGGCTGAATCTTCTCCATGATAAAGATTCATGATAACTCACTGATAATCAGATATAATATACAGAGGCTGAAGGATTGAAGGATGAATGAGAATAATTCTGTTTTAACTGGTATTTATGTCAGCAAAATGCAGCATTTACCCCAAGCCGGTTGAATAAAAAAAACATCCCGATGAATTAAGAAAGCACCTTAATGATTTTAAAACATACGGTCGATTGAAAACAAACATACGGTCCGTTGTTCACAAACTCCTATTGTTTGAAAACAATCGACTGTATATTGATAATTAGATTTCAATCAAAAGAAAAATTTACTCACACTAGCAAATATCATTCGGACTAATAATAAAAAACAAGGGACTGCCTACAATGTAAACAGTCCCTCATTAATTCTTAAAAATCTCTTATTAAGCGTTTTTAGCTTTAGCAACCACCGCTTTAAAAGCTTCCGGATGATTCATTGCCAAATCGGCTAAAACCTTGCGGTTTATTTCGATACCTGCTTTATGCAAACCACCCATTAATTTAGAATAAGACATTCCTTCCAAACGAGCAGCAGCATTAATACGCTGTATCCACAAAGCACGGAAATTTCTTTTCTTGTTCTTACGATCACGGTATGCGTAGGTCAAACCCTTTTCCCAAGTGTTTTTTGCTACTGTCCATACATTCTTTCTTGCACCAAAGTAACCTCTGGTAAGTCCTAAAATTTTCTTTCTTTTTGCTCTTGAAGCAACATGATTTACTGATCTTGGCATAGTTTTAATTCTTTTTTGAATGTTAGCGTCGTTACTTCACGTAGCGAACTTCAAGCTAATGCATTCGGTTAATACTTAAAATAATACGTTGTACGCTTATGATTACTTCATTGCTAAAAGTTCCTTAACCTGTGCTACGTTAGTTGCATCAACTAAACCGCTGTGGCATAAGTTTCTTTTACGCTTTTTAGTTTTCTTAGTCAAAATGTGACTGTGGAAAGCGTGCTTTCTTTTGATTTTACCTGTTCCGGTAAGAGCGAATCTTTTTTTAGAACCGGAGTTAGTCTTGATCTTTGGCATCTTAATTATTTATTTTAAATTATTAAATTATATGGCAACGTACTATACCTGCACGTTACACATTTTATTCTTCTGTTTCTGTCGGCTTTGCTTTTTTAGGAGCATCTTTCTTTTTAGGAGAAAGAAAAATCGTCATTCGCTTACCCTCCAATAACGGCATCTGTTCTACTTTTGCATAATCCTCCAAATCATTGGCAAAACGAAGCAACAACACTTCACCTTGTTCCTTGAAAAGGATAGAACGGCCTTTAAAGAATACATAAGCTTTCACTTTATCCCCATCCTGCAAAAAACCAATTGCATGTTTTAACTTAAAGTTATAATCATGGTCATCTGTCTGAGGCCCGAAACGTATTTCCTTTACATTTACTTTAACCTGTTTTGCTTTTTGTTCCTTTTGACGCTTCTTTAACTGATAAAGAAATTTTGAATAATCAATAATACGACAAACGGGTGGAACGGCATTTGGAGAGATTTCAACTAAATCCATCTCATGCTCTTCAGCCATCTTCAAGGCCTGAGAGATCGGATAAACCGCAGATTCAATATCATCGCCCACTATGCGGACTTCTTTGGCACGAATTTGTTCATTAATTCGATGTTGCCCTTTTAAACTGTCATTCTTCATTAAATAACCTTTAGTACCTGTTTGTTTTTTGTTTATTATCAAATTGTTTATTAGTTAAGCTTAAAAGCAACGTTTACAGACATACAATATGTCCATGCTTTTATAAGCGGCGACAAAGTTACCATTTATTTATCATATTATGAACTTCTTCGGCTAAAATCTTACCAAATTCTTCATATTTCATGGTTCCCTTATCTCCTTCACCTTGTTTACGAACCGCAACTTCACCGTTTGCTGCTTCTTTTTCACCGACAATCAGCATATATGGAATACGTTTCATTTCGTTATCGCGAATCTTACGACCGATTTTTTCATTTCTATCGTCAACTATCGCACGAATATCCTGAGTAGCCAGATATTTCTTTACATCTGCTGCATAATCATTGAATTTCTCACTGATAGGCAAAATAGCAACTTGCTCCGGAGTAAGCCATAACGGGAACTTTCCTGCCGTATGTTCGATTAGAACAGCAACAAAACGCTCCATTGAACCAAACGGTGCACGGTGAATCATTACCGGACGATGTTTCACGTTATCAGATCCCATATATTCAAGATTGAAGCGTTCCGGCAAGTTATAATCCACTTGAATAGTACCCAACTGCCAACGGCGACCGATAGCATCTTTCACCATAAAGTCGAGTTTTGGACCATAGAATGCAGCTTCACCATATTCAACTTTCGCTTTCAATCCTTTTTCTTCGCAAGCCTCAACAATAGCCTGTTCTGCTTTCTCCCAGTTTTCATCACTACCGATATACTTTTCACGATTCACTTTCTCACGCAAAGAAATCTGTGCCTCAAAGTTTTCAAAGTTCATTGAACGGAATACAATAGAGATAATATCCATCACACGAAGGAATTCATCTTTAACCTGATCCGGACGACAGAAAATATGGGCGTCATCCTGTGTAAAGCTACGCACGCGGGTTAATCCGTGAAGTTCACCACTTTGTTCGTAACGACAAACCGTACCGAATTCAGCAATACGTAAAGGAAGATCCTTATACGAACGCGGCGTATTTTTATAAATCATACAGTGATGCGGACAGTTCATCGGTTTCAAGAAATATTCTTCTCCTTCTTCCGGAGTATGAATAGGTTGGAAAGCATCTTTACCATATTTAGCATAATGCCCTGAAGTAACATACAACAGTTTATTACCAATAGGCGGACACATCACTTCCTGATAATCATAACGTGCCTGAATGCGACGTAAGAAATCCTGCAAACGGATACGCAATGCAGTACCTTTCGGCAACCACATAGGGAGTCCTTTACCCACAGTATCAGAGAACATGAACAAATCCATCTCCTTACCGATTTTACGATGGTCACGCTTCTTTGCTTCCTCCAAAACTGCCAGATATTCATCCAACATTTTCTTTTTCGGGAAAGTAATACCATATATACGTGTCAGCTGTTTACGATCTTCATGCCCTCTCCAATAAGCACCAGCCACAGAAAGTAACTTAATCGCTTTAATAGGGGCTGTGTTCATCAAGTGCGGTCCACGACAAAGGTCTGTAAACGCACCTTGTGTATAAGTTGTGATATGGCCGTCTTCCAATTCGGAGATCAACTCACATTTATAAGTTTCACCTCTTTCTCCAAACATCTTCAAAGCATCTGTCTTAGCAATGTTCTGACGAACCAAAACCTCTTTCTTTGCAGCTAATTCTGCCATTTTAGCCTCAATAGCAGGCAAATCGGCTTCTTTGATTACAGCTTCACCCGGATCTACATCATAATAGAATCCGTTTTCAATAGCCGGACCGATACCAAATTGAATGCCCGGATACAGTTCTTGCAAAGCCTCTGCCAATAAGTGGGCACTCGTATGCCAAAATGCATGTTTACCTTGTTCGTCCTCCCATTTATAAAGAACAACTGTTGCATCTTCATTAATAGGAAAATTCAAATCACGTGTTTCATCGTTTACGCCGCAAGCAAGAACGTCCTGCGCCAAGCGCGAACTGATACTTTCTGCTATTTGCAGACCGGTAACTCCTTCGTTGTACTCACGAACAGAGCCGTCAGGAAATGTTATCTTTATCATAATTTTATGTTTATACTCTTTAATTGAAACGCAAAAATAACTAATTCTTTTTAGTTTCTTCTCTTTTATCTAAAAAATGTTATTCCTTTTGTTCTGTAAAACGTTTTATAATATTATAAGCTGATACAATACCCAATTCGCCCGCTTTACTCAGATCTGCTATACCCTGACGATTATT
Source organism: Bacteroides sp. OM05-12 (assembly GCF_003438995.1). Classification (GTDB taxonomy): domain Bacteria; phylum Bacteroidota; class Bacteroidia; order Bacteroidales; family Bacteroidaceae; genus Bacteroides. Next base: position 168,738 of record NZ_QSUN01000005.1, on the reverse strand, counting down.
GCCAAGAAATATATGTGTCAACCCTCGATTGAAATAAGCATCTGCGAAATTAGGATCTAAAGCTATAGCCTTATCATAATCCACAATCGCCGCACGGTAGTCTTTCAAGACTGACAGCACATTACCACGATTATAATAAGCATAGACAAAATCAGGAGCCAATTCTATAACTTTATCCAAATCATTCTTTATAATATCATAATCCATCACCTTCACTTCCGGTTTAGGTATTACAGCATTACCCGCAGTACGGTTCATTTCATCTTCCGCTTTATTGTATTCTAACTGTTTATAACGGATAAGCGCACGGTTGAAATAAGCGGGGAAGAATGTACCATCACAGATAATAGCTTGTGTCAAATCAGCAATTGCATTGTCGAGATCCTGCACCAGATAGAAATCCAGTGAACGTGCAAAACGGGCTATCGCATCATTCGGATGCTCTACGATAACAGAAGTATGTTCATCGATAGAGGCAAAATGCTCTTTCACCTGTGCTTCCGTCAGAGCTGTTTCCTGATTAGTTATCAACAATCTGGAAGACAACGCTTTTCTACGATTTAAATCATCAATATATTTATAATAATTTACCTGACGTCTGACTTCGCTCGGCTTCTCATAATAAGTCAGCACATACATCGGTTCAAGCGTAATAGTGACATTCTTATCTTGTACCTTTCCCCGGTATTCACTCTTATAAGTAGGTTCGGAATCCGAATTATCGGCTACTACAATTTTCCGGTAATTATTCATATTCTTATCCGACTTCTTACGGGTCTTATCCCCGTTAGCATCAGCGACATCATTCTGTTTTACACCATTCTGACGGTCAATCTCTGCTTTCAACACCTTATACTCATCAGCTTCCGCACCTTTGATATCACCAACCTTACGACGAGCCTGAGCACGATAATGATAGCCGGTCAAAAAGTTAGGATATTCCTCGATTACCTTGGAATAGTCTTTTATTGCCCCCTTATAATCTCCTGTCTGATCAAGCAATACGGCACGGTTAAAGATAGCCATCATATTATCCGGCTCCATTTCGATAACGAAATTGAAGTCCTCGATAGCACGGTTATCATCACCTACCTGTGCACGAAGCAAACCACGGTTATAATGTCCAAGGAAATTATTCGGATCTACATCCAACGCAAAATCATAGTCACTCATTGCACCTCTCAGATTATTCTGATGGAACCGCGCTAATGCACGATTGATATAATTACCTGCATTCTTAGGTGTCAAATGAATAGCCTGATCCAAGTCACCTTCAGCCTCTTTATATCTCTCTTGCTGCAGATTCAGTATCGCACGCGAAGCCCACGCATCACCGTCATACTTATCCATTTCAATCGCCAAATCAAAATCTTTCATTGCCTGAATCGTATCTTTCTGTTTCAGAGACACTTCTCCACGCATCAAAATAGCTTTTGTATATTTAGGAGATATTTTAAGCAACTTGTTTAAATCATCCTTTGCCTGATCATAATTCTTTTCCTGAATCTCACAAAGCGCCATATTATGCCAGATACCTACATTTTCCGGATCATATTTCAAAGCAACCTTATAATCTTCTATCGCCCCCTTGTAATCATCCTGTTTAATTCTTGCCAAACCCCTCACCTGATAAGCACTAACCACAAAAGGATTGCGCTTAATCGCTTCCGAACAATCCTCTTCCGCTCCCTGATAATCATCCAGATTTATCTTTGCCAAACCTCTGTAGAAGTAAGGTTCGGACAAATACGGTTTAGCATTTATCACTTGATTGAAATATTGGATAGACAATACGTAGTCCTCAAAATATAAAGCGTTCCGTCCTATTGTCATCACCCTGTCTGTATTGATCTGTGCACACAACAAAGCCGGATACAACAGGAGGCATATTATAATTCTTTTCACCATTTACCTTCTAGTTATCAATAGTTAGCAAAAGTAATGATTTAGAATGAAGTGGCAAGGGATATAACTTTTTTTCACAGCAACAAAGATCTGTCCGGCAATCATAATACACCCTGCAGAGGGCGACATGACGACTCACGGCAGGGTGGTAAGGTAACCCACAGCAGGGTGATGAAGCAACCCACAGCAGGGTGGCAGGGTGACCCACGGCAGGGTCATACCGACATACCGATTACTTCACGGTCTTTACCTTATAGGTGCAATGCGCTTTACCTTTCAGCAAGGCATTCAATTTTCCTTTAATCATCTGTTTGCGCAACGGAGAAAGATGGTCAATAAACATTTTACCATCCAAATGGTCGAATTCATGTTGCATTACACGGGCCAAGTATCCTTCCACCCATTCATCATGTTCTTCCAAATTCTCATCCAGATACTTTACATGAATACGGTTTTTACGCTTAACTGCTTCATGAATGCCAGGCAAACTCAAACAACCTTCTTCTATGGAAACCTCTTCCCCCTCTTTTTCAAGTATATGCGCATTAATAAATGCCTTACGGAAATCTTTATATTCAGGCATATCTTCTGAAAGCACATCCAAGTCAATCGTTACTATACGAATAGGAAGTCCTATCTGCGGAGCAGCAAGTCCCACACCTTCCGCATGCGTCATTGTTTCAAACATATTGGCAATCAATTCTTTCAACTCCGGATAGTCAGGAGTTATATCTTCCGCAACTTTGCGTAATACAGGTTGCCCGTATGTATAAATAGGTAATATCATATTTATCGTTTTTTAATTATGTTCTTTTACTCTCTAAATAAGACTGAAGAATAATCGTTGCACTGATCTCATCTACCAATGCCTTATTCTGCCGTTCTTTTTTCTTTAATCCCCCGTCGAGCATGGCTTGATGTGCCAAGACGGAAGTAAAACGTTCGTCAACGAACTCCACCGGAATATCAGGAAATGTTTTCTTCAAACGGGCTACAAACGGTCGTATATAGTTCATACTTTCAGACAGTTCTCCGGACATCTGCCTAGGAAGGCCGATAAGAATCCTTTCTACTTGTTCTTTTACCATATAATTTTGCAAAAAAACAAGTAACTCATGAGTAGGCACAGTAGTCAATCCGTTCGCTATAATCTTTAAAGGATCACTTACGGCAACACCTGTACGCTTCCTTCCATAATCCAGAGCCAATATCCTCCCCATGAATTAATAGACTAATGCAACATTATCCACCCACATCGCATTACCCGGTGAACCGATATATGCTCCTCCATGGCTGGAAGCGAACTGCAACACCATGTGTGTAGGCATATCATTTGCCGTACCCCATCCCATTTCCTTTACAGGAACGCTTTTACCTTTGCTATTTGTTGAATATCGTTCTTGATCCTGTATCTTCATCCATTCTTCCACATAGAAAGGTTCTTTAGTGATATTCCCGTAATGAATCGGATAAGTGGCTCCATTGACCCAATCGGTACTTTTGTCATAACGTAGCACCATCGTGCCTACACGTATAGCATAAATATTTCCTTTCCCGTCTTCCCACCTCTTTTGAAGAAGGAGTACAACCACCGGATAATCCGTTCCTTTTACTTTCGTCTTTTTACTGAATCCTGTAGAACAAACCCTATCCGATTCTCCCGACATTTTTATTTTATAGTCAAAACGAAGCGCTTTCGGCTTTTCCGTAAAAGGAATACCCATATTTAACATTCTCATCGGATTTTTTGTTCCACTGATGGGCTCATGCACACTTCCTGTAAAGAGTGAGCCGGCAGCAATAACTTCTATATCAACTAATCCGAATACTTTCACACTCTCATAACGCGTCTCCAAACGGGCACAATATCCGTCACCCCGCTTTTCAGGAAACACGGAAACATTTGTTTTACTGATTCCCGCTACTTTTGCAAAAACATTGGAAGTAGCCCATGGAGAACCGCCCAAGTTCTCATAAGCCTCGTTTTTTTCTATTGTTTGGGTAGGACCAACGGCATAAACAGATTTCGTAGCACCACCTATAATTCCTGATTCGTGTATTTTTCTAGTCACCCAATTATTCATATCGCCAAAAGGTATCGGTACTACTCTCTCCTGAGCTTGCATAAAAACGAACATGCTTCCCAGAAATAACATTAAGCCTAATTTCTTATACATATTATTATTTATTTTATTAATACTCAAATCTCTCAGTAATATGGTTATTCGCCAACTATAACGTATATCCCCAATCTTTCAAAGCAAAATCCCAATTTGCTTCTACCAATTGCACGGTACGGGCATCATAGGTATACTTGTTTTTCTTGTATCCTTTCTTCTGTCCCAGATATTTCTCAATATCCTCTTTAGCAGCTTCATAACCCGGGATAGACAATTTCTCATAGATTTCTTTTGTCTTGGCCATCGCATCAACTTCAAAATCCTCAAACTTCACTTCAATCAGATTCCCTTCTGGAACAAACTTTTTATCTTCTTCATATTTATGATAAAGCTTTGCATAAACAGACAAAATATTTTCTTCAATCTGCTCATTAGAAATATTCTCAAGTTTCAACGGTTGAATCGTATTCGTAAAGAAACTGCGTGTACTTTCAAACACCGTATAAGGATTACGCATCAGATAGATAAACTTCGCATTCGGGAACATCTTCACCAACTCCTTTACACGTCCGGTATGAGGAGGATTCTTTGAAAGGAATTGTGTACCGCCTGTATTCCAAAGCGAAATTTTAATCAGCTTTGTAAAGACATCCTCAAATACTTTCAACTCTTCTTCAGGAATATCATTGAAGAGCAAATATTTATCACAATACTCCTGCATATATTTAGGTAAAAACCAGAAGTTATAATACGTATAAGGCATCATATTCGACAAAGCGAACTCTTCTTCCTGCGGCAAATCCACAGCCAATTCCATATTATCCGTCGGACGTTTATCCGGCATCAACCAAGACATATTCTTTTTAAAGAATGCCTGTCCCCACATCATCAAATGAGGAAAAACGGTTTGATAAGTGGTATTATAACCGAAATGCTTGTCGCAAGAAAATACATTATGAACAAAGGTTGTACCGCTTCTCCAATGTCCTAAAATAAACACCGGGTCATTTTCCAAAGGTTTATCTGCCAATAATTTCCTGTATTTGCTATCCTGTATAGGTTTCAACAGACTTAATAAACGGCATACACCTTTCGTTAAATAATACTTCTGACGGTAACCTTTATCAATATCCCTTCCTTTCGTAATATCATGAAAGGTTTTCCAATCTGCTCCTACCAATGTATTAATCGGCAGTTTATTAAATTCAAGTAATCCCATCTTTCTTTACTTTATTATATTTATGGCTACTCCCTGACGTTCGAGGTCTTTACAAGCCTTTTCAATCGCTTCATAATGTTCCTCTCCTATTCCTAACTTCGGAAGATTCAATACAGGAAGTTCTTCTGATATCATATCTTTAGAATCCACACGGTCGATAATCATACCTACCGCACTGGTATTGTTAGTAATCGGATCTATCAAAATAAAAGAACCGCACGCTTTATTCTTTTGATATGAGTCGAAGAACAAAGGTTTGGCTGTAGTCAATACCACATTGGCAATCTCATTCAACTTCAACGCCGGAACGTTTTCAATATGTTCCATTGTATTGATATCCACACGATAACGAATATTGCTGATATGAGCACGGGTTAAATTTGTGGTCTGCTTGATATAGAAATGTTTATTCATATCCATATTCTCCTCATCCATCCACACTAACATCGTTTCGAAATTACGGTCTACCATCGGAAGATTATCGGGATGTACAAGCATCTCTCCACGAGACACATCTATCTCATCTTCCAATGTAAGCGTCACAGATTGGGGAGGAAATGCGTAGTCCAGTTCTCCGTCATAAGTTACGATGCTCTTAATCTTGGACGTTTTCCCTGAAGGTAATGCCATCACCGTGTCTCCTTTACGAACAACCCCGGAAGCTACTTTTCCGCAGAAACCACGGAAATCAAGATTCGGACGCAATACATACTGAACCGGATAACGGAAATCATCGAAGTTATGGTCACTAGCTATATGAACCGTTTCTAAAAAGTCTAATAAAGAAATGCCTTTGTACCATGGAGTACGGTCAGACTTCTCCACAACATTATCGCCATCCAAAGCCGACAACGGAATACAGTTTACATCCGGAATACCAAGCGGTTCCACAAACTTCTTGTACTCACCCACTATTTCATTAAAACGTTCCTCTGAAAAATCTACCAAGTCCATCTTATTGACAGCCAAAACCACATGCTTGATTCCTAACAGGGAAACAAGATAAGTATGTCGGCGAGTTTGTGTAATCACACCTGTACGGGCATCGACGAGAATGATTGCAAGGTTGGCAGTCGAACCGCCGGTTATCATATTGCGGGTATATTGTTCGTGTCCCGGAGTGTCGGCAATGATAAACTTACGATTGTTAGTAGAGAAATAACGATAAGCCACATCAATTGTGATGCCCTGCTCACGCTCTGCTTTCAGACCGTCAAGTAATAATGCATAATCAATATGATCACCGGCATTACCCATTCGTTTACTATCTCTTTCCAAGGCATCGAGCTGATCCTCATATAACTTTTTACTATCGAATAATAAACGACCGATAAGCGTTGACTTTCCATCATCCACAGAACCGGCAGTCAGCAAACGAAGTAAGTCTTTTTGTTCGTCTTTGTCGAGGAAAGCCTTTATATCTAATTTTGTATCCATTCTTAATTCTTGATTTTAATTCTTCATAATTAGAAGTACCCTTCACGTTTCTTTTGCTCCATACTTGCATCCTGATCGAAATCAATGACACGGGTAGTGCGTTCACTCTTAGTCGTCGTCATCATTTCTTCCACAATCTTTTCGATTGTATCTGCATTACTCTCCACAGCCCCGGTCAAAGGCCAACATCCTAAAGTACGGAAACGAACCATACGCATCTTAATCTGATCACGATATTTCTCCGGCAAACGATCGTCATCCGCCATAATCAAATTACCGTCTATCTCTACACAAGGGCGTTCTTTTGCAAAATAAAGAGGAACAATAGGTATATTCTCCAATCGGATATATTGCCAGATATCAAGTTCCGTCCAGTTACTTAACGGAAATACACGGATGCTCTCACCTTTATGTACACGTCCGTTGTAAATATCCCAAAGCTCGGGACGCTGATTCTTCGGGTCCCATTGGTGGAAGCGATCACGGAAAGAATAGATACGCTCTTTCGCACGACTTTTCTCTTCATCACGGCGTGCACCTCCAAAGGCTGCATCAAACTTATATTTATCTAATCCACGCAACAATGCTTGTGTCTTCATCAAATCCGTATGTACCTTACTTCCATGAGTAAACGGACCTACGCCGGCATGAAATGCTTCCATATTGGACTCAACAATCAGATTCCAACCATATTTTTTAGCATATTCGTCACGAAACTGAATCATTTCCTTAAACTTCCACTTTGAATCGATATGCATCAACGGGAACGGTACCTTACCGGGCGCAAAAGCCTTTTCCGCCAAACGAACCATCACTGACGAATCTTTTCCGATGGAGTAAAGCATTACAGGATTCTCAAATTCCGCCGCCACTTCGCGGATAATATGTATCGACTCAGCTTCGAGTTCCTGCAAGTGGCTTAATTTATACTCTGACATGTTTTATATATTATATTATTTTCTACAATTACATACTTTAGGCAATATCAGTTCCAATAATTTATTGACTGATTCTTCCAAAGACAATTTGGACGTATCCAATAAAAGGGCCGGATGTTCCGGTGCTTCAAATGGAGCACTGATACCTGTAAAATTTTTAATTTCACCTTTACGGGCTTTTGCATACAAACCTTTCACATCTCTTTCTTCACACACTTCCAACGGCGTATTCACAAATACTTCCAAGAAATCATCTTTTCCGATAATATTGGAAGCCATCTCACGTATATCATTATTCGGACTGATAAAAGCGGCTATGGCAATAATACCTGAATCTATAAACAATTTCCCGACTTCGGCTATACGACGGATATTTTCAACACGATCTGCTTCTGAAAAACCTAAATTATTGTTGATACCGCTACGGATATTATCTCCGTCAAGGATACGGCAAAGTAATCCTCTTTTATGAAGCTCTCGTTCCAATGCTATGGCTACCGTACTTTTTCCGGAACCGGACAGTCCGGTAAACCAAATCATCACACTATGCTGTTTCAGCATTTCTTCTTTATCTTTACGACCCAGCATACGGTCAAATATCGGATATATGTGGTTGTCTTCCATCTTAAAACATTAAATTAAAACTTCCAGAATAAAGGAATTAAAAATATGGATAATAAAAATACGATTATATTCAACGGCAAACCAATCTTTACGAAATCCGTAAACTTATAGTTGCCGATACCTTGCACAATTAAATTCGTCTGATAACCAATCGGTGTGGAGAACGAAGCCGATGCAGCCATACAAATAACGACAAAGAACGGTGTAGGACTCACTCCCAACTGGTCGGCAACAGATAGCGCTACCGGAAAAGCCAACGCCGCTGCCGCATTGTTAGTTATCAACTCAGTAAATAAGTTAGTGATAATAAACACAACTGCCAACAAGGCATAAGGTCCGTAGTTGTCGGCAAGACCTATTATATATTTAGCAACAAGAGCCGCAAAACCGGAGTTCTCCATCGCCTTACTAATAGCAAAAGCACAAGCAATCGTGATAAGAATATCCCAAGATATATATTTCGTGTACTTCTTCGGTGGGAAAAGCTTTGTCCAAGCCATCAATACGGTGGTAATACTGACAAAAAAGAACATATCCAGTTTAAGGTTGGGGAAAGCTTCTTTTGTCACAGGAAGTTCACCGACTGTAGCACCTACAATCATAAAAATCAATAAAACAAGTGCAAACCAGCGTTTCTTTTTTCCGGCAGAAGGGTCCACATCACTTCCATTGGCAAGCATGATAAAGACAGAGGACTCTCCCCATGTAGGAATAAAGGAACTGTCGGCCAACAAAACAAGCGTATCACCTTCACGTAACTCAACTTCATCCATCCCCGTTACAATACTGCGTCCACCTCTCCTTATCTCTTTCACCTCAGCTCCATAGTGACGTTTAAAGTCAAAGGTTTTCAGTGTTCTTTTTATACCCGGGAAACGAGGTCCTAATACTGCTTCTACCCGGTGTAAATGTTCTACTTCCGCTTCTTCTTCCACTTCCGCTCCGGCAACATCCGCACGTGAATCGGGTAATAATTTACTGGAAAATAAAAACAGATAGGCAATACCTGTTATAGCTATAAAAATACCGACTTTACCTAGTTCAAACATTGTAAAACCTTCATAGCCGGCCTCTAATACCATACCGTGAACAACCAAATTGGTAGAAGTACCGATTAAAGTACAAATCCCTCCCAATATTGTCGCATATGATAAAGGAATAAGAAATTTTGTAGCAGGCAGGTTTACCTTCTTCGCCCAACGTTTGATAATCGGTGCAAATATAACCACTACCGGCGTATTGTTCAGAAAAGCTGAAATAACGGCAATCGTCGGAAGCATCCTGGCTTGCGCTTTAAAAACGGTGGTTTTCTTTGTCGGTAACAGTTTTTTAATCACCTGTCCCAATGCTCCGCTTTGGCGTACCCCTTCGCTTACAAGGAAAAGCATGGCAACTGTTATCATCCCTTTATTGCTGAACCCTTCAATCATCTCTTTAGGAGAAAGAATACCGGCACAGAGAAAGATAACAACGACAGAAAACAGTACCATACCCGGTCTCATCTTGTCTAAGACCAAAGCGGCTACCATCCCGATTAATACAAGTAATACAAATATGACTTCAAAGTTCATGTATCTCTTTACCTTTCTACTTCTACTTTACAATAAACCAAGGGTTCAACAAATCCTCCTTATTATATACAAGAGGCTTGTTAGTTCCCGCCTGATAAATTTCCTTTCCGGCGGCTCTCGCAATAGCATGTCCCGCTGCCGTATCCCACTCCATTGTAGGAGCAAAACGAGGATATACATTTGCACTTCCTTCAGCTACCAAACATATTTTGATGGAACTGCCACTGGATACCATTTCAACAGACGGATGTTCTTTTCGTACCTCTGCGATATAGGCTTCCGTTTCCGGAGTTAGATGGGAACGGGATGCAACAACAACATACGTGTCATCATCGTTCGCACTATCCAAAGGCAGTTTATTGGAACGGGCAATCAATTTATCTATCGAGTCATTTTCATCCAAAGAAGAAATATTCGACAATTTAAAAGCCCCTAACTCTTCTTCCCCAAAATAAAGTTCCTGTTTTACCGGCACATAAATCACTCCCATCACCGGAACTCTATTTTTCACCAATGCAATATTCACCGTAAATTCACCGTTTTTCTTGATAAATTCCTTTGTTCCGTCCAACGGATCTACGATCCATAAAGTATTCCAATTCTCACGTTCTGCAAAATCCATCTTTTTACCTTCTTCGCTCAATATCGGATAAGGTGTATTTACAAGAAACGAAGCAATTGTCTCATGCGCTTTTTTATCTGCAATTGTCAAGGGTGAATTGTCTGCTTTCTTTTCAATACCAAAATCAGATAAGGGATCATTATAAATCTCTAATATATCGAATCCGGCTCTCAATGCAGCCTTTATTGCACTAAATAAAGTATCTTTATCCATCTTTTTCATCTTAGTAAAAACGCCACAAACAAAAAAAGTTTTCATAAAGGGCGTAATGACAAATAAAAAGCAGACATTTCATCCGTCTACTTTTTCGATTGAGGCGTCAAAAGTAGACAAAAAATGAACAGGATGCAAATATTTGATTATTAATTATACTACATCTTTTTACTATGCAAAACTTTAACTAAAAGTATATTTCAAACAGAACACTTTCTTTAGAAATAGAACAATCTACGCGCATCCACACGTCATCATCTATCGCCCCCGTAAGTGATGGCTTACGCACAAGGGGACGAAAGGTAACGCTCCCTTAGGTGTAAGGCAACACCCTCTTAGGCGTAGGGCAGCGCTCCCTTAGGTGTTTTCAACCTGTTTTTTCTTTAATTTGCTTATTTGAGTAATTTAACTCATCTTGCCTTCACTCTTCACCATTCGAGCATAAATCATTTATAAACAAACGATTACAGTGAAAGTAGTTCAGAATTGAACTGCAAAAATATAGATCAACTTTTTATACAAGAGATTTAGAGAACTTGGTACACGGATAACACTGATTAGGCTGATTATAACAGATTAATAAAAAGAAATCCGTCTTCATCAGCTCCATCCGTGTCATCCGTAAACCATCGGCTTTCTCTACTCTCAACTAAAAAAGTACCTTCACCGCAACAAGCTACCAATCAATAATAAAACAGCAAAAGTGATAAGGTGAAGGTAGAAAAAAGTAATTTCGATTTATGCAAATACAGCATGAAATTTCTAAAAATGACCTCGATGTTTTTTAAAATCATCAGGTTGATTGAAAAAAACATAAGGACGTTTGTAAACAAACATACGGTCGATTGATGACAAACTCCTATCGTTTGCAAACAATCGACCGTACTCATCCAAACATTAACTGATCCAAGTTAATTCTTTGCTACTCAAAAAGAATAAGCTTTTATCCATTAGTTTGGTACAAAAGTAAAAGTAAAGCCCCACAACGTCTTTGTTGCGAGGCTCAATTTGCTTTGTTCGGAAGTTCAGTGTTTATTTTCCTTTCAAGGCTTCCTTAAAGAATTCGTCTATCTTATCGAAAGGTATTACATCAAGGTTATCATATAGATCGACATGATTGGCACCGGGAATAATCAAAAGTTCTTTATTATCACCCATCAACCGTTTGTAGGCATCCTCACTGAAATACCGTGAATGAGCTTCAGCTCCATGTACCATCAGGACGGCACTGCGTATTTCACCGATATAAGTAAGGAGCGGCATATTGATAAATGCCAAAGAACTGGTCTTACTGATTCCCTCGTTGGAATTGGGCGAACGACGGTGATATCCCCTCGCCGTTTTATAATAGTCGTGATACTGACGAACAAAAAGCGGGGCATCTTCAGGAACAGGATCTACCACACCACCGTTGCGTTCATAACTGCCGTTGCGATAATCTTCGGTGCGCTGCGCATTGAGTTGTTCACGCAACCTGTAACGGTCATCTGCACTCATGGTATCGAAATACCCGTTGGCATTCACACGGCTCATGTCGTACATGGTCGAGGTTACTGTAGCCTTGATGCGCGGGTCATTAGCCGCGGCATTGAGGGCGAAACCACCCCAACCGCAAATACCAAGGATGCCGATACGTTCCGGATCTACATCATCACGGATAGTCAGATAATCGACTGCCGCACTGAAATCTTCCGTGCTAATCTCGGGCGAAGTGAGGTAACGGGGTGTACCACTGCTCTCTCCGTAGAACGAAGGATCAAATGCAATGGTTAAGAAGCCACGCTCGGCAAGAATCTGTGCGTAACGGCCTGAAACCTGCTCTTTCACAGCTCCGTAAGGACCGCTTACCGCAATAGCAGCCAGACGTCCTTGCGTATTTTTCGGTTTATACAAGTCTGCGGCAAGCGTAATACCGTAGCGGTTATGGAAGGTTATTTTAGAGTGTTCCACTTTGTCGCTCTGCGGAAATCTCTTATCCCACTCTTGCGTTAATTCTAATGTATCCATATCAATTGATTTTATATCCTTTACCGTTGTTATTTCTGATGCTATGACGTTTGTAAAGGTTAGAAACGTCAGGATGGCAATTGTCTGTATCTTCATCATTTTTACATAATTAGTTTCATTTCATTTTGTAGCGTAACCAGACTATATCTGACTGCCGGGCAACATGTACCGATTTTCCGCCAATCTTTTTTCCCACCATCGGGGTTCCTTCCTCTTTTACTACCGAACATTCCAATGCAGTGGTTACACGTCCTGACAGTTTTGAACAAGAGCCAAGTTTTTCTAATGCAATGTAATATTCGTCTGTACTCAGTTGCCCAACCATTGGGCAGTCGATACGGCCATCAACAGATGTCATCATATGACTGATAATGTAAGGTTTCATATCTTTTTGTTGTTTAATTAATAATATGGAACAAAGGTAGTACAGTTTATCTGCTCCGATATTAAACAAATCACGGATTAAGTTACCTTTTTTGCTGATTTTTTCGTTCTACCTATTTCTGCTATTCGGCATTATAACGATCTCCAATAAGCAGAAAACTAATCAAGTCCGGTAGGTAGCCAATGCAACTATCATGAGAAATCCACGGCGACGCAAAGTTCTTCCACAAGACTATTCAATCACTTGTTTCGCCCATTCTCCGGCTTGCTTGACACCTCCGTTAAGTAATCGGCTTTCTCCCCATACGATCTTTGGATAAAGTTTCTTGAGCTGTTTTACACTATTGGTTATTGAACTTCCTCCAGAAGTAGCAAACAGGATAACAGTCTTACCGGAAAAGTCATACTTTTCAAGGAATGTGTTGACAGGACGCGGACACAAATCCCACCATATCGGATAGCCGAGAAATACTACATCGTAATCCTCAATGTCAATCTGCTCACCGCCTAACTCCGGACGTGAGTTTTCAGTAGTCATTTCAACTGAACTTCGGCTTGCCTTATTGTTCCAATCAAGATCTGCCGATGTATAGGCTTCGGCCGGAGTAATCCGATAGAGCTTTCCACCAACCGCTTTACCAATGGCATCTGCCGTCTTTTCAGTGGTTCCGGTACAAGAGAAATAGGCGACAAGAATTCTCTTGTCGGACTGTGCGTTAATATCTGCTGTTTGTTTCTGTGCTTTTGACGAACAGCTAAAACAGATAAGGCTCATAAATATCAATATTATATGTTTCATCTTATTTTAATTTAAAATATTCTTTATCATTAACAGGCTCAAGCCATTCATTACTACTATTCTCACCGGGAACCTCTATGGCAAGATGAGAGAACCAACTGTCAGGAGCTGCTCCATGCCAATGTTTTACATCTGCCGGAATATGAACAGCATCACCGGGCAATAGCTCTACCGGTTCCTTTCCCCATTCCTGATAATAACCGCGACCCCCAACACATACGAGTGTTTGTCCGCCGCCTTTAGTAGCGTGGTGTATATGCCAATTGTTACGGCAACCCGGTTCAAAAGTAACATTAGCGATGGGAACACCTGTCGCCACAATAGGTGCGAGATAGCTTTTCCCGATGAAATATTTAGCATAGGCATCATTCGGTTTACCAACCGGAAAAATAATAGATTGTGCATACGCATTAAGTGAATCAATAGCGATACTTTCAGCATCACCGGTCCATACCTCCTTTGCCATACGGAAAGCCGCCCACGCTTTAGGCCACCCCACATAAAAAGCGGCATGAGTGAGGATTTCCGCTATTTCATCTTTTGTTACTCCGTTCTTTTTTGCCGATTCAAGATGATACTTAAACGAAGAATCGGTCAGTCCTTGTGCCATAAGCGCAACAACAGTTACTACAGAACGATCCCGGAGAGAAAGAAGGTCATTTCGACTCCACACTTCTCCGAAAAGAATGTCGTCATTGAGACGCGCAAACTCGGGTGCAAAATCGCCGAGTGCATCATGCCCGACCGTTTGCTGGATTTTAACTTGTGATCTTACCATTACAGGAAATATTAAAATTAATAATAAAACGAATGAAGTTACTCTTATTTTCATATCATACGATTTTTAAATCAGACATTCACAATGATCAATGTTTAACTTTCATGATAAAACGCCAAAAGAGTCTTACGATATTTGCCAAAAAGCTCATTTTTTATTGAAAGATTCATTCTACCATGACGGTGCAACACCGTAGGTTTCCTTATATACTCTGGAAAAATGAGACAAGTTCTTAAATCCCACATCGAAACAGGCTTCGGTAACTTTCTTTTTCCCTGATTTAATTAAATCATGTGCTGCTTCAAGACGTCGTTTGATAATCCATTTTTGGGGTGTTAAATCGCTCACTTTGGCAAAATCTCTTTTGAATGTAGCCAGACTACGTCCTGTGTAACTTGCAATTTCATTCATGGAAAGATCACACATGTAATTTTCATTCAGGTAATCAATAATATCAATCTTCCAAGGTTCTACAAAATCAAATAAAGAAGCGTAGAAATTCCTGTCTGTATTGAGCAAGACATAGACTCCTTCAATCATCTTCAGTTTCAAAACCTCCTCTGAAGGTTTCTTACCCGCATCAAAATACGGAATAACCGATCCAAACAATGATTGTATATCCAATCTGTTTTTCGGCAATACACGCAGACTTACTTTTTCTCGTTTAGAATCTGTCGGAACTTGTTGCCGACCAAGTGTTTGATAAAATTCTCGAAGAAAAGCCCTTGAAAACTTCAGTACAACAGAACGATACGGTTTACCTTCCTTGACTCTTTTATGTAACCACATTCGATTGTCACGTCGCATAAAGGCGCAATCTCCAGGATGCAAAATAGTTTTCTTTCCACGTTCCTCTATTTCCAATTCTCCGGAACACAAGTAAATAAGCGTATGTTCCCGGTTTTCGTGAGCACATCCCCGATCATCAGTAAAATAACACGCTATAAGCACATTCGAGCAATCGAATACATCTAATTGTTCCATATCATTAGCTTTTTATTTTTGCAAATATAACGCGTTAGTTTCGTATATTATTTGCTGTAAAGCTCATTTTTACATCAGAAGAATATTTATAAAACTGTATTTAGCGAACACTGATTATTCTCTAAACATATTCTAAACATTCTTGCTAAAACCACTCATAAGAAGTATGTTTCCAATAAATGCTCATAATAAAAATGGAGATAGAACCCACAAGTTCCATCTCCATAACTTATTGTTTTTCAATATTAAAAGCGGAAAGACAGGGATTCAAACCCTGGATACAGCAAAGCCGTATAGCGGATTTCGAGTCCGCCCCATTCGATCACTCTGGCATCTTTCCTTGAACCGGTGATAAGAAAAAACTCTTACCACCGGAACCTAATCCCTTTATTAATATACGCGATATAAGATCCAAGAACCTTGGAAATCTTCACGATTCGGATATTTTGCTTTGAATGCATCTCTTGCATTGGCAGCAGACGCTTTGTCATCAAATGTATTGACAATCACACGATACATCGCTTTATCCGCATTGAATGCAATAATTGCATTATATCCTTGTCCGTCTAAGAAATCCTTCAAACTCTCGGCATTTGCTTTCAAGCCAAAACTTCCGCAAACAACACTGTAATTCTTCAATCCGTTTGCGTCACCGGTCACTACTGTCACTTTCTCTTCACGTACGGAAGCTGTCGAAGTAGTTTTAGGAGCTTCAACCGGAGCCGTTACCACCGGAGCAACTTCTACAGGAGCCGTAACTTCCGGTTCTGCCAATTCTTGTTGTTTTGCTTTCTCATACGCTTTCTTATACGCACTTTCACTAGACTTACAAGAGGTAAATGCCAGCACTACACAAAGTCCGACACCTAAAATCGCTAACTTTTTCATATCTATTCTCTGCTTTAATTAATATTTTACCTTATTCAACTATTATTCAATCTATCTTTTTATACGAAATCGTACCGGTAGCCTGATGGGTAGGCATAACTAACACTTCTGCAATTTGAATATGTTCGGGAACAGAAGCTGCAAAATAAACCGTTTCGGCAATATCATCACCGGTCAACGGTCTGATACCCTTATAAAATTCATCGGCACGCTCTTTATCACCACGATAACGCACCACCGTAAAATTTGTTTCCACCATACCGGGCTTTATATTTGTCACACGCAAGGGTGTATCCACTAAATCAATGCGAAGTCCGTCGGAAAGGGCTTTCACAGCAGCTTTTGTTGCACAATACACACTTCCGCCGGGATATGCGGCATCTCCGGCAATAGAGCCGATGTTAATAATATGTCCGCGTCCACGCTTTACCATACCCGGTACAACAAGGCGTGTCATAGCAAGCAATCCTTTCACATTCGTATCGATAACAATATCCCATTCATCCAGATTACCTTCAAATTCTTTATCTACACCAATAACCAAACCGGCATTATTTACCAGAATATCAATGTCAGCCCATTTACCCGATAAAGAAGCAATCGCTGTCGTAGCAGCTTCGCGGTCACGTACATCAAAAGGCAAAAGTAATATCCGGACACCAAAGCGGTTCTCTAAATCTGCTTTCAAAGCATCCAACTTCTGAATGTTTCTTCCATTCAGAATAAGATTAGCTCCTTGTGAGGCAAACTTGCGCGCACAGCCTTCGCCAATACCGCTTGTTGCACCTGTTATTAATACTATTTTATCCTTCATGATTTTCTAACATTATTAAATATGGCAAAAGTACGCTATATTCAATAGAGAGAACGATTAAACAGGTTAAATTTATTTAACCGAAGTCACGAATTTATAGATTCATCTGTTAGCAACTCATTATTTATAAAAAATAACTTAACAATCGAACAACTTCACGATAAATTCGTTAGATTTGTAGAAACTCAAAACAAAAAAATTATGAAAAGTTTAAGTGTATTAGCAGCATTTTTAGGCGGAGCTGCCGTAGGAGCTGCCCTTGGTATCTTATTTGCTCCAGAGAAAGGAGAAGACACTCGTGCAAGAATCGTTGAAATCCTTCGTAAAAAAGGAATCAAATTAAATCGTAACGAAATGGACGAGTTGGTCGATCAGATCGCATCCGAAATTAAAGGTGAAGAATGAATTAAATGGAGTGTCTAAAAAGTGATTATCTCTTTTTAGACACTCTTTATTATGTTGTATACTCTTATAGATAACAAAACAATGTTCTCAGACGACCAAAATATAGATAACCTACAGCAGTTATATGCTGACATTAAAAAGTATATTATCCTACAAAAGGATTATACCAAACTGGAAATTGTAGAAAAGATGACAATTCTCATCTCCACCTTTACAATGGTGCTGATTCTTGTCGTATTGGGAATGATAGCCCTGTTTTATCTATTATTTGCTTTCGCCCACTTTCTCGCTCCCATAGTTGGCGGATTACAATACAGTTTTGTCATTATAGCCGGAATAACATTCTTGTTAATGGCAATCGCCTATTTTTTCAGAAAGAAGTTATTCATAAACCCGATGGTTAATTTCCTCGCCAACTTATTTCTTAATGACTCAAATAAATAGACGGATTATGGATAATACGACTCAACAGAAAACAATCACTTTGGAAGAAATCGGCAAGCGTAAAGAAGCGCTCCGTCTGCAAATAGAGAAACAAAGAAGTGTGATTATCTCATCTGTAAAAAAGACATTTGCTCCTACCCCCACTGAAAAAGCCGCCCATCCTATCATGCAAAGTTTCAATACCGGTTTGGCCATATTTGACGGCGTTATGACAGGAATTAAAATCATGAGACGAGTTAAAGCTTTTTTAAAACGAATGAAATAACTATTTCAAACGTTTTTACGACCTTTGTCCCCAAAGAATATAAAACCATATTAAATGAAAAGAAGATTTTATGTGCTGGCATTTGCATTCATTGCATTTTTCAGCTTTACAACAGCAGGAGTTGCTCAAGGCAAGCAAGCTAAATACGTATTTTACTTTATTGGTGATGGTATGGGTGTGAACCAAGTAAATGGTACAGAAATGTATTTGGGAGAACTTCAAGGAAAAATAGGAACAGTTCCTTTATGCTTTGCCAGTTTCCCAATGGCTACAATGGCTACTTCTTTCTCTGCAACCAATGGAGTTACCGACTCCGCAGCCGGAGGTACAGCCCTTGCCACAGGGGAAAAAACCTATAATAGCGCAATCGGTGTAAACGAAGACACTACTAACATATATAGCATTGCAGTTAAAGCAAAAGAAGCCGGAAGAAGAGTCGGTATTACAACAAGTGTCAGCATTGACCATGCCACGCCTGCAGCGTTCTATGCCCACCAACCAAGCAGAAAAATGTATTATGAAATAGCAACCGATTTGCCTAAAGCCGGTTTTGACTTTTATGCAGGCTCAGGTTTTCTTCAACCAACCGGCAAAAAAGATAAAAATGCTGAAAACATCTATACTTTATTTGACAAGTCCGGTTATACCATAACCAAAGGTTTTGACGAATTTAACATGAAATGCCAGCAAACAGATAAAATGATTCTGATGCAAAAGGATGGAAAAGACAATGCCAGCTTGCCTTTTGCTATTGATCGTAAAGCTGATGACTTGACTCTTTCACAAATTACGGAAAGTGCGATACGATTCCTTACCAAAGGTGAAGATAAGGGATTCTTTCTCATGGTAGAAGGCGGAAAAATAGATTGGGCATGTCATAGTAATGACGCAGCAACTGTATTCCAAGAAGTAATAGATATGGATAACGCCGTCAAACTGGCATACGATTTTTACCAAAAGCATCCCGATGAAACACTTATCGTTATCACTGCCGATCATGAAACCGGAGGAATCGTTCTTGGGAAAGGTCCTTATAAATTAAACCTAAAGGCATTGGCTAATCAGAAAATATCACAAGAAGCACTTTCCAAAAAGATTAATGAATTAAGAAAGAACAAAAAGAATCAAGTTTCCTGGGAAGATATTCAAGCATTACTCAAAGAAAATATGGGATTCTGGGATGCTATTACTTTAAATGAAAAACAGGAACAACTTTTGAAAGAAGAGTATCAACACTCTTTTTCCGGAAAAGAAGTTAAAATGAAAGAAAGCGAATATTTCAAAGATGAGCCTATGGCTGCTTTGGCAAAAGAGATTCTGAACGACATAGCTTTGGTTGGCTGGACCAGTGGAGGTCATTCCGATGGATATGTACCGGTATTCGCTATCGGAGTAGGCGCTGAACAATTTCACGGAAGAATCGATAACACCGATATTCCAAAATTCATATCAAAAGCTGCCGGATATTAAACATTGCTATTATCTATAATAAATAAAAAGCTACGCTGTACAATCAAATAAATCATGTTGTACAGCGTAGCTTTAGGCTCACCCGATATTTATAGGGGATGAACACAGATATCCCTTTTTTTGTATACTCTCAGTGCAACAATTACCTGTAAGCTTCATCCTTCAGTTTACCAATTTTATATTGATACTGAATGAGTTATCCTGAAAGATGGAATCATTCAGCAGATATACTCATCATTCATTATCGGCTGAACCTTTTTTCTAAAGATGGTTCAGGATAACGCACTGATAATCAAACCTAAATTCGTAAACTGAAAGATTGAAGGTTATTTGAGAGTAATTCGTTTTTTACACTGTATTTCACTTATAAACACCTTGATGTTTTTTAAAAACATCAGGTTGATTGAAAAAAACATCAAGACGTTTGTAGACAAAGATACGGTCGATTGTCTGCAAACGATAGGAGTTTGCCATCAATCGACCGTATGCTGAAAACAGATTTTACTATCCCAAATAATTATCGGGTGAGCGTAGCTTTAGTTATTTAGTTACTTTCTTCCGCCACCAAGTGCCTGATAGAGGTTTATCACTCCCTGAATCTCTGCAAAACGGTTAGCAACCTGACTTAACTGCGCACTAAGTAAACTTTGCTGTGCCGTCAAGACCTCAAGATAGGTAGTTGTTCCATGTTTCATCAGCAATTTCGTACTGTGGGTAGCTGTTTCCAATGATGCTATTTGTTTAGCGAAATACTCGGATTTACTACAGGCTGTCTGATATTGTGTCAATGCATTGTTAACTTCACTACCGGCATTAAGCAAGGTTTGCAGAAAAGCCAATTTAGCCTCTTCCTGTTGTGCTTTCGCTATTTTTAACTGTGCAATATTCTTTCCACGGTTAAATAAAGGCTGAGTCAATGAAGCAAAAGCAGTCATAATTAACTTTCCGGGATTGACAATCATCGAACCGGCAGAATTGGTCCACCCTAAAGTTCCGCCCAAAGTCAGCGCCGGATAAAAAGCGGAACGGGCAGCATTAGTCGTATAAAAAGCTTGTGCAAGAGAAAGTTCTGCACTTTTTACATCCGGACGATTAGTAAGCATTTGCACAGGAATACCGACAGAGAATTGTCGTGGCAATTGCTGATTATCCAACCTCCCACGTTGCACACAATGAGGAACATCAGCTAAAAGTAAAGACAAACAATTTTCCGTTTGATTAATCTGTTCTTTCAAGTCCAATAATGTTGTATGAATACTATAATATGTAGCTTCCGTTTGTGCCAATGCTGCCTCTGTCACCATTCCTGCAGCTTTCATGGCACGGGTAGTCCTTACACTTTCTTTCCAATTAACCTCAGTAGCTTCCGTTATTTCCAGTTGCGCATCAAGCATCAACAATGTATAATAAGTATTAGCTATCCCGGAAATCAGTTGGGTTTGTACGGCAAGCATATATTCTTTACTTTGCAGATAAGCAGCTTTGGAACTACGTTTTGCATTTGCAAGCCGACCGAATACATCAATCTCCCAACTTGCAGATACAGGCAAGGTGTAAGTCTTTGTTGTATTACTATGATTAAAACTACTGATCGAGCCTTCCGGTGCAAACGAAAGAGATGGTAAAAAAGAAAGTTTAGCCGACAATAATGCAGCTTCCGCCTCTTTCACACGCAGATGAGCAGTCTGCAAGTCAGTATTACGTTGCAATCCTGTATCTATCAATGCCTGTAAATATGGGTCTGTAAATACGTCACGCCAACTAAGGTTACCGAAATTTGTCGTATCTGCCACAACTATGGAATCAGTATTTCCATAAAGTTCTTTAGGTACTTCCGTCACCGATTTATATTTGGTATGGATGCCGCAACCACTCATAATAAGGGCTGCGACAGATAATATGATTATTCTTTTCATACTTGCTATTTATCTATGAATATTATTTTTTACCGACTTCTTTTTTCTCCTGTTCACTCTTTTCTTTTTCTACCTGTATCTCCCAATCCGGATGTTCGTTTATATGAACCGGACGAACTTTTTCCTGTAAATATTGAAAAACTACAAATAATGAAGGAACAATAAAGAGTAAAGCCAACGTACCGATAACCATACCACCGACAGTACCTGTACCCAATGAACGGTTACCATTGGCTCCTACCCCACTTGAAACCATCAATGGCAACAAACCGAATATCATAGTCAACGCAGTCATCAGAATAGGGCGCAAACGAGCTTTGGCAGCACTAAGAGCAGCAGAAATTAACCCCATACCTGCCGCACGGCGTTCAGCTGCATATTCGGTAAGTAAGATAGCCGTCTTTGCCAACAAACCTATCAACATAATCAATCCTGTTTGCAAATAGATATTGTTTTCTAACCCAAACATTTTAGCAAAAAGAAAAGTTCCCATTAATCCGCAAGGCACACTCAGAATAACAGCAAACGGAATGATAAAGCTCTCGTAAAGAGCACTTAAAATTAAATAGATCATCAGAATACAGATTGCGAAGATTATAATTGTAGTTCCGCTACCTTGTTGATTTTCCTCACGGGTGATGCCACCGAAATCGAAACTATACCCCTTTGGCAAAGATGTCCCGGCTACTTCCTTCACCGCTTTGATGGCATCACCTGAACTATATCCGTCCGCCGGCATGGCATTGACCGCTATCGAATTATACATATTAAAGCGACTTAAAGTTTCTGCACCATATACCCTGGTCAATGTTATAAACTGACTAAGCGGTGCCATTTCATTGCCGACCTTCACAAAAGTATTATTCAAAGAAGCCTCATCCAAACGATATTCGGGAGCTGCTTGAATCATCACACGATAGACTTTTGAAAAACGATTGAAGTTAGAAACATATTGTCCCCCATAATAACCGGAAAGCGTACCCAATACAGCATCAGGGGTCACTCCCGCACGTTTACATTTCGAAGCATCAACTTCTACCATCCATTGTGGATAGTTAATACTAAAAGTAGAATATGCCATCGCAATCTCAGGACGTTCACGCAGAACAGCCAAATACTGTTGAGTAGTATTGAAGAAAGTTGTCAGATCACCATCAGTTTTGTCTTGCATATGCATTTCCAACGCATTTCCCATACCGTATCCCGGAATCATACCCGGAGCAATCGCAAACACAGAAGCATCTTTTATATCTGCCGTCCGCCCATAGATTTGTCCGATAACAGTCTGAACCGCATCTTCCTTGTCCGGGCGTTCATCCCAAGGTTTCAGTTTCAGGATGAACATACCGAATGAATTACCCTGACCTGCCAACAAACCGTATCCCGCTACTTTAGAATAAGCTTTCACTTGCGGAATATTTTTAATACGTTCTTCTATACGAGTCATTACTCTATCTGTTGTCGCCAATGAATTCCCGGCAGCTGTACTTACATTAACAAAGACAACTCCCTGATCCTCATCCGGTACTAACCCACTCTTTGTACTCCGCATCAATAGTGTCAAAATCACAAGAGAACAGACTAATAATGACCAAGTTAACCAACGGCGTTTGATAAAGAACAATACACAATATTTATATTTCTCTATAATCACTCCAAAGGCGGCATTAAATGCTTTACGGAAACGAGCTGCAAAGTTATTTTTCTCTTTTCCATTTTCATCAATATATGGTCTTAGTAACAAAGCGCATAGAGCCGGACTCAATGTCAAAGCATTAACAGCAGAAATTCCAACGGCAACAGCCATTGTCAAACCAAACTGGGTATAAAATGTACCCGAAGTACCAGTCATAAACGATACGGGAATAAACACTGCCATAAACACCAATGATGACGAAATAATAGCGGAACTGATGCCTTTCATTGCATCTATACTTGCCATGTAAGAAGATCTGTACCCCACATCAAACCTGGCTTGTACCGCCTCTACCACTACAATGGCATCATCCACTACCGTACCGATTACTAAAACAAGTGCAAATAATGTAATCAGGTTAATACTGAACCCGGCAACGGCCATAAAAGCAAACGTACCGACCAGCGAAACAATTATACCTACCAACGGGATCAAAGTAGAACGAACATCTTGCAAAAAGATATAAACAATGAGAATCACCAACAAAATTGCTTCAAGCAAGGTTTTGACTACTTCATGAATAGAAGCGTAAAGGAAATCGTTGGAACTCATTAACGGAACTATTTCAACACCTTTAGGTAAATCCTTACGCGCTTCCTCCAAAAAATCATTTATGGCATTGTTTACTTCAGTTGCATTAGAGCCTGCTGTTTGAAACACCATACATGAAATACCCGGCTTACCATTTGTCTGACCAACATAAGCATAACTTTCCTTTCCTAATTCTATATCGGCTATATCTTTTAATTTCAGTACTTCACCATCCGGAGTAGAACGTATTATTATTTCGCCGAATTCTTCCGGCGTAACCAGACGCCCCTTATATTTCATGGTGTATTGATAGGTCTCTTTTGAGTTTTCTCCCATCGATCCCGTTGCCGATTCAATATTTTGTTCTCCAAGTGCAATTGTTACATCTGACGGAGACAGTTTATATTGAGCCATAACATCGGGCTTCATCCATACGCGCATACTATAATCACCTCCCATAATCATCAATTCTCCAACACCTGAAATACGGAGAATCTCAGGTTTCAAATTGATACTGATATAGTTACCTAAGAAATTTTCATCGTATGAGCTATCCGGACTATACAAAGAAAAGATTTGAAGCATACTGCTCTGACGTTTAGTGGTAGTTACACCTACCTGTGTCACTTCAGCAGGAAGCTGCCCCGTAGCCTTTGATACGCGGTTTTGTACATTCACAGCTGCCATATCAGGATCCGTACCCTGCTTAAAATACACAGTAATGGAAACCGTACCGGCATTGGATGCAGTGGAAGTAATGTAAGTCATATTCTCCACACCATTAATAGCCTCCTCCAACGGAGCAATAACACTCTTCTGCAAAGTTTCGGCACTAGCACCAAAATAAGTAGTACTTACCTGAATTGTCGGTGGAGCAATATCCGGATATTGCTCTACCGGTAAACTAAACAAACCAATGATGCCTACTACTACAATTGAGATAGAAATGACAGCCGACAATACGGGCCGTTCGATAAAAGTTCTTAATGTCATTTGCTCTCTCCTCCTTTTATCTTTACGGGCATACCTTCACGAAGTAAACCTACACCTTCGGTCACAATAATATCGCCGGAAGCAAGCCCATCTTCTACTATATATTCTTGTCCGCCATTCACACGAGTTACACTCACAGGAATAGATTGTGCCTTACCATCTACCACTTTATAGATAAATACCTTATCCTGGACCTCAAATGCAGCCGTCTGCGGAATAACCAAACAGTTTTGTTTTTGTATCGGAATAACAACATTACCGGCTCCACCACTATGCAACAATCCATTCTTATTTGGAAAAACGGCACGCAGACTTACCGTACCCGTAGAACGGTCAATCACTCCACTAATCGTTTCAATGTTCCCTTTTTCCTGATAAACGGATTTATCATTCAGTAATAAATCAATAGAAGGCATTTCCTGTAAGACTTCTTCTTTAGAACCGTAACGACGAATAAGATCTAATAATTGGTTTTCCGTCATTGAAAAATAGACATACATATCTGAATTATCAGAAACAGTAGTCAATGCTTCCGGCAAAGAGGCACTAACTAAAGCACCTACCCTATAAGGTAACGTTCCCACGACCCCATCCGACGGACTTTTTATCACCGTATATGAAAGATTATTACGAGCACTAATTTCTTGCGCTTTCATTTGCGCCAACTGTGCTTTTGCCGTTAATAAAGAGTTTTTTGCCGTACTAAGATCAAAATCAGAAACTACATTCTGACGATGGAGTTCTAATTTGCTGTCATATGTTAATTGTGCTGTAGCTAATGTTGCTTCAGCAGCATTCACGTTAGCCTTTGCCGTTTGCAAGGCCGCTTCATAACCAACCTGATCTATAATAAACAATGTTTCACCACGTTTTACTTTTTCCCCCTCTTTCACACACACTTTCGTAAGAAATCCCGAAACCTGTGGATAAATCTCAATATCCTGACGTCCGCGAATCGTTGCTGAATAAATGCTCTTTAATATTCTATCGGTAGGTTTTACTGTCATAACTTCGTACCCGGCATCTTCTACTGTCGGAGCTGTCTGACGGCATCCTGCCACTACAAAACAACAGACGGCAATTGCCGTCTGGCATAATTTACATACTTGAATTTTCATTTGTCTGTTTATATAATTAAAATGATATGATTATTCCTTTAAATGAACTGTAGAAAAAACGGACTTTTTATCCCGTACTCTCAATTGATAAACAAGTTCCAACACAATGAAACTTCCTATTAAAATAACATAACCCGTAGTATGAAGTACATTACCTATTCCGACAAGAGGGGCTACCAAACCAGCAAATAGAAATTGAGAAAAGCCCAAAATAGCTGAAGCATTTCCTGTATTCTGACGTTCCGAATCCAATGCAAGAGCAGTAGAAGACGCAAAGATCATTCCCACAAAAAATAAAAGCAGGAGAAGCATCAACTCAACATAAAAAATAGAAAAATTACCAACTAAGCCTACAACTACTGCCATAGCTACAACCGGAAGACAAATAGCTGCCATGAAAAGAGGTTTCCGTCCACTGGAAAAGCGACTGACGAACAGATTCCCTATCATTATAGCAAATGCATTACAAGCAAAACAATAACTATACATGATCGGACTCAAGTTATAGTGTACCTGAAAAATAAAAGGTGAAGCTGATATATAAGCAAACATGACACTCATTGCGAATGACAATACTAATACGTAACAAATAAAACGTTTATTTTTAATTGTTGAACGGAAACGGACAAAAGTTGCCATAACGCTCCCTGTAACTCGCTTTTCCATAGACAAAGATTCCCTAAAACGCATTGACATGAGCAATATTATTACACCTATTAATAACAATACCATATAAATTCCCTGCCAATTCGTTATTTCAAGCAATGCTCCTCCTATTACCGGAGCTACTATCGGTGCTAATCCTTGTACTCCACTCAACAAAGCAAAAAAATGACTAAATTCTTTTCCTTCGTACAAATCTACAACTATTGAACGGGCTATAACCACACCTCCTGCAGCAGAAAGGCCTTGGAATAAACGAAATAAAATAAAAAGCCCTATAGTTCGGCTAAACAAACATACGATTGTAGAAACTACAAATATAACCAATGATAAAACCAATGGATAGCGTCTACCATATTTATCACTTAAAGGTCCAATAATTAACTGGCCTCCGGCAAGCCCAATCATTCCGAATGTAAGACTTAACTGAACCAACGAAGCTGTTGTTGCAAAATAGTTTTTTATTTCAGGGAAAGCCGGCAAATACAAATCAGTCATAAATGGTCCAAATGCTGAAAGTAAAGCAGCAAATATCAGAACAAATTTCTTTGAATTAGTCTTTTTACCTTTCATATTTTTATTCTTTAATACGCCGCAAAGGTAAATCCTTTCCGGTATTACAAAAATTTCATTATCTGCACAGTATTGTTCATTTTAGGAGTAATTTATTGAAGTATTCGCTATAAAAGCTTACTTTTGCTTTTCATAAAAGAATAAAAGATGAACAAAAAGAACCCATTACTTACTGATACCGAAGAACTATTCATAGCCGGAACCGGCAATCTGGCAGAATTTGAACACCGCTTATGTAAACAGAAAGGTTCAACCATCCTATTTTGTCATAATGGTCGGGCTAAATTTACGATAGATTTAAAGGAATATGAAATAAAAAGGAATTCACAAGTTGTCTTATTGCCTAATAGTGTACTAAGTATCGATGAAACAAGCAAAGATTTCCATGCATCCTACTTCACTTGTTCAGGAACTATGTTTGCAGAAGCAGTGATGAGGCTGGAATCCACTTTTTTCCAGTTCATAAAAAATAATCCCCATTACATACTTCCGGAAGAAAATACCGGAGCAGTCAATGGATTGATGAAAGCCACCTATGCAATTTACATTGATCGAGAAAACCGATTTAGGAACCAAATAGCCAAAAACCATTTGCAAAGCTTTTTATTAGATATTTATGATAAAGTTTACCGTTTTTTCTCTCGTAAACAAATAGAAGGAGGTAACCGCCAAAATGAACTATTCGGTAAATTTATGCAATTAATCCATAAATACAGTAGTACAGAACGGGAAGTCAGTTTCTATGCAAACGAACTCTGCATTTCGACTAAGTACCTGACAAGTATATGCCGTAACGAAACGAAAGATTCTGCCAAAAAGATTATCGACGACTTTATGATTCTGGAAATAAAGGTTCTATTACAATCCACAGAATTAACAGTACAAGAAATTGCGGATAAGCTCAACTTTCCTGATCAATCTTATTTAGGAAGATATTTCAAACGCCACGAAGGAATATCTCCAATGGAATATCGAAAGAAGTTTTCATAAACTAATATCTTTATAAATTTAGGAGTACAAATTTTAATTGTACCTTTGTGTCCCAAATAAATGAAATGAATTATGACGGATATTTTTATTGCCAATAATACGGAAGTTATCATTCTATCTATTCTCGGAATTACACTTCTCACACAGATAATTTATTATTCCACCTTATATAATAGAATACATCGACATAACCTCTCAGCCAATAAAGGGAAAATCGCATTCTCAACAGAATATCCCCCACTTTCCGTCATCATTTGTGCCAAAGATGCTTCAAAAGAGTTGGAAGAGAACCTGCCTTCCATACTGGAACAGGATTATCCCGAGTTTGAAGTAATCGTCGTTAATAACAACTCATCCGATGAAAGCGAAGACCTGCTCACTCTAATGGAAAATAAGTATCCACATTTATACCATACCTTCACACCGGACAGTGCAAGATATATCAGCCATAAAAAACTAGCATTGACAGTAGGTATCAAAGCTAGTAAATATGATTGGCTGGTTATGACAGAAACTAACTGCAAACCTGTCAGCAAGGACTGGCTGAAGCTAATAGCAAGGAACTTCACTAATGAAACAGATATCATTCTCGGATATAGCGGATATGAACGTGGGAAAGGTTGGTTCCAACGTAAAGTTTCATTCGATAATCTTTTCCATGCAATCCGGTTTCTAGGTTTTGCACTCATCCGCAAACCTTATATGGGTATCGGACGCAATATGGCTTATCGTAAAGAACTGTTTTTCAAGAATAAAGGATTCTCTGCCCACCTGAATTTACAACGGGGAGACGATGATTTGTTCATTAATAGAATAGCAACTTCCGGGAATACCCGTGTAGAGACAGACATGAACGCTTGTGTCTGCATGAAACCCATAGAATATAAAAAGCAATGGAAAGAGGAAAAAATCAGTTATGCCGTTACATCCCAATATTATAAAGGAATACAAAGATATCTGCTAGGTTTGGAAACCTTTAGCAGACTGCTTTTTTATGTATCATTTATCTTACTTCT
This sequence comes from Bacteroides sp. OM05-12, assembly GCF_003438995.1. Classification (GTDB taxonomy): domain Bacteria; phylum Bacteroidota; class Bacteroidia; order Bacteroidales; family Bacteroidaceae; genus Bacteroides. The sequence goes on along the minus strand of NZ_QSUN01000005.1, from coordinate 139,355 downwards.
GGTATTAAGCATACAAAATAAATCATGGGGAATAACAGGTATCTGTACGTTAATTTATATCACCAGATACATGTGCCAGGCAATTGTCATAAATAAAACGACGAAAGACTTCGGTGAATCAGGCTATTGGTTTACACTACCGATATTTGACCTCTTACAACCATTATGCAACGCTAGGTTCAAAATAATCCGTCGTTTCAGAAGAAAAAGAAATTTCATGAGAAAGTGAGGCTATCAAGTACTTTTATCTATTCATAGCGAATAGATTTGGACGGATTTATCTTCGTTATCAAATAGGAAGGTCCCAATAACATAAGTACGGAAACTAATAATGAACAGATATTAAGCAAAAGAAAGATCCATATATTCCCACCGATAGGAACGGTATCTACATAATAAGTTTCCGGTTCAAGTTTAATCACGTGAAAATAGTTTTGGATAAAACAAATAGCAAAGCCTACAATATTTCCCCATAACATTCCTTTCCCTATCAAGAACACGGAGAAATAAAGAAATATTTTACGAATCATCAGGTTGTTCGCACCAAGAGCTTTCAATACACCAATCATATTCGTACGTTCCAATATGATAATAAGCAAACCCGAAATCATGGTAAAACCCGCCACACCAATCATTAAGATAAGAATTACCCACACATTCAAATCAAGCAAATCGAGCCACGCAAATATCTGTGGATTTAATTGCTGGATGGTTTGTGAATAATAAGTAGACCCGTATTCATCCTGACGCCCGTTTACCTGTGCAGAGATTCTTTCTTCTGTGTCATCCAACTGGTCGTAATCTCCGATTTGAATCTCAATGCCGCTCACTTGTTCCGGTTCCCATTTATTCAGGCGATTCACAGTATAAATATCCCCTAATATAAACAAGTTGTCATATTCGGAAAAGTTCGTCTGATAGATGCCTTTTACCGTAAGACGCCGGGCACGCACATCATCCTGTATATAATAGGTATAGATTTTGTTTCCCAACTTGAGTTGGAGCTTATCGGCCAAAGCCTTGGAGATAACAACATTATTCGTAGCCGAAGAATCCGAAAAAGAAGGGATCTCACCTTCAAGCAAATGGCCACGGAAAAAGCTCAAATCATATTCCGGTCCTACTCCTTTCAATACCATACCCTGAAAATCTTCATCTGTCTTTATGATACCCGGTTTGGTAGAAAAGCGTTGCACGTGTGAGACACCATCTACCGAAGCCAATGCAGACAACAGACTATCGGTCGCCGCAACCGGACGAGTTTCATAAGATTGATTGGAATCAAAGTTGCTGATTTGTATATGAAAACCAAAGCCAATGACTTTTTCACGGACTTCCTGCTTGAAACCGATAACCACTGATACCGAAACAATCATTACCGCCAAACCGATAGCAATTCCCAGCATGGCAATACGTACAGCCGGTTTAGACACCTGCTTACGACTGTCATTACTCAAATAAATCCGTTTAGCGATAAAGAGTTCAAACATAATTTATTCCGTTCTACCCGGATATGCCTCCAATGCTTTCCGAAGCACGAAAAGCGCACGGGTCAAGTCGTCTTTCTTCAATACATACGCAATACGCACTTCATTCTTCCCTGCTCCCGGAGTAGTATAAAAGCCGGAAGCCGGAGCCATGAATACAGTCTGCCCTTCATACTCGAACTCGGACAAGCACCATGCACAAAACTTATCCGAATCGTCAACCGGTAATTTGGCAACGGTGTAGAAAGCTCCCATCGGAATAGGAGAATACACACCCGGAATACGGTTGAGACCATCAATCAGGCATTTACGACGTTCCACATATTCATCATAAGTTTCACGGGAATACTCTTCCGGTGCATCCAGTGAGGCCTCAGCAGCAATCTGACCGATTAACGGAGGGCTCAGGCGTGCCTGACAGAATTTCATAACAGCATCACGCACTTCTTTGTTCTTCGTAATCAAAGCTCCAATACGAATACCGCACTCGGAATAGCGTTTGGATACAGAATCTATCAGAACAACATTCTCTTCGATGCCTTCCAGATGACAGGCAGATATATAAGGTGAACCGGTATAGATAAATTCGCGATACACTTCATCGGAAAAGAGGAACAGATCATACTTCTTCACCAAATCTCGAATCTGATTCATCTCTTTACGGGTATAAAGATAGCCTGTCGGATTATTCGGGTTGCAAATCAAGATACCTTTGGTACGTTCGTTGATCAGTTCTTCGAACTTCTCTACTTTCGGCAATGAGAAGCCTTCTTCTATCGTAGTGGCAATCGTCCGGATTTTAGCTCCGGCAGAAATGGCAAACGCCATATAGTTGGCATAAGCCGGTTCGGGAACAATGATTTCATCACCCGGATTCAGGCAGGAAAGAAAAGCAAACAATACCGCTTCCGAACCTCCTGTCGTAATGATGATGTCATCTGCCGTCAGGTTTATGTCATACTTCTTATAATATCCCGTCAACTTTTCCCTGTAACTTCTATATCCTGCACTCGGACTATATTCAAGTACCGTACGGTCTATATTTCTAATCGCATCCAACGCTGCTTTCGGAGTAGGCAAATCCGGCTGACCGATGTTTAAATGAAACACATGGACTCCTCTTTGCTTTGCAGCTTCAGCCAATGGAGCAAGTTTCCGAATTGGCGATGCGGGCATCTCATTCCCGCGGACGGATATTATTGGCATATATTGGTTTTATTAAAATACATTTTGCAATTGAAGTGCAAAGATATGACTTCGAGTGTAACCAAACAAACAAATGCTTAACAAAATGAACGAATGTTATCTTATCTAATATATTTTATGTCAATTCAAAATTAATATGTAAGTTTGCTTCTGCAACAAAATAAAAAAGAAATGGAGATAAGCCTGATAACTTTTTCATCCGAACTAAATAAACAAGGAGCAGTCGAGAACTCTCATCAGATACTACTGAGTGAAATTGAAAAATATTTCACAGTACACCTGATTCCTTATCAGGAAATAGACAAACTGCACGAAGACGACTTTAAGGTGGTGTTCATCGCCAGTGGAGGGGTTGAAAGAACATTCACCCAGCACTATGAAGAGCTTCCGCATCCCACGATACTACTGACGGACGGGCTTCAAAATTCTTTAGCCGCAGCACTCGAGATAGCCGCATGGATACGAGGTAAAAGTTTAAAATCCCAGATTATTCACGGAGAGACCCAACAAACACTGCTGCAACTGTTTGCTTGTTACAATAATTTCAAGGCGATGAAAGAGATCAGAGAGAAACGTATTGGCGTCATCGGAGGGTCTTCATCATGGTTGGTAGCCAGCAACGTAGATTATCTACTTGCCAAACGCCGTTGGGGAACGGAATACACGGATATACCATTGGAACGGGTTTACCAATATTACAAACAGACGACGGAAGAAGAAATAGGTGAACAGGCATCCGAGTTCGCCGGAAAGGCATTAGCCTGCCGGGAAGGAACACCGCAAGACCTGCTGAAAGCCATGCGACTTTATAAAGCTGTGAAAAGAATATGCGAAGAAGAAAAGCTGGACGCATTTACCCTCAACTGCTTTGCACTGATAGAAAAACTGGGAACAACAGGCTGCCTGGCGCTTTCTCTGCTGAATGACGAAGGTATCTTAGCCGGATGTGAAGGAGACTTACAGGCTATATTTACGCTACTGACTGCAAAAATCATCACGGGACAAACCGGGTTTATGGCCAATCCATCCATTATCAACGAGAAAAACAACGAATTGGTACTGGCTCACTGCACCATCGGAACAAAACTGACCGAACAGTTTATTATCCGCAATCATTTTGAGTCGGAAACAGGCATAGCCATTCAAGGCATCCTACCTACCGGAGATATAACACTGGTTAAATACGGCGGTGAATGTCTGGACGAATATTTCGTATCATCAGGCAGACTGATAGAAAACACCAACTATGTAAACGTATGCCGTACACAAGTACGGGTGCAACTGGATAATCCCGTAGATTACTTCTTCCGCAATCCGATCGGCAATCATCATATCCTGCTTTTCGGAAACCATGAGAAAAAATTACACGACTTCCTGCAAGGCAACTGTTGTAAACGGGTAGAATGATAAACTCTCCCGTACCTTTTAATATATTCCCCCTTATGCGTAAAGAGTTTCACAATATATGGAACTAAAGTTTCACAAAATCTGAAACAAGAGTTCCATATATTGTGAAACTCTTGTTTCGTCCGTGTGGTTATACATTTTTATCAGGAGAAACGATGTAAACATCCCGTCCTCACTAAAAAAATACAAAATAAATGACCGAAAGCGATACGGCAGCAAATGATTTTAAACTATATTTGCGGAATCAAAAGAAGAAACCATTTTTATAAACCTACTAATAAGATACAATTATGGCAATGCATACTTGGTTCGAGTGCAAGATAAGATATGAGAAAGTAATGGAAAACGGAATGAACAAAAAAGTCACTGAACCATACCTTGTGGATGCACTCAGCTTTACAGAAGCGGAAGCACGCATCATCGAGGAGATAAGTCCGTTTATATCCGGAGAATTTACAGTTTCAGACATCAAACGCGCCAATTACAGCGAATTATTTTTCAGTGAAGAAGATGCTGCCGACCGTTGGTTTAAATGCAAAATCCTATTCATTACTTTAGATGAAAAGAGCGGTGCGGAAAAGAAAACATCCACCCAAGTACTCGTTCAAGCCAGTGACCTGCGCGATGCCGTAAAGAAGTTGGATGAAGGGATGAAAGGTACAATGGCGGATTATGTTATCGCATCCGTAGCCGAAACGGCCATCATGGATGTATATCCCTATAGTGCGGAACCAAACGACAAGCCGGAATTCCCGGATGCAGCAAAACAATAAATTGACAAAAACGTTAATAAAGTATGATAAAAGATAATTTACTTAGCGTTTTGTCCGAACTTCCGGAACAGGTACGGCTGGTTGCCGTATCCAAGTTTCACCCCAATGAAGCGATATTAGAAGCATACGAAGCCGGACAACGGATATTCGGAGAAAGTAAAGTACAGGAAATGACGCAGAAATACGAATCACTTCCCAAAGATATAGAATGGCACTTTATCGGGCATTTACAAACAAATAAGATAAAGTACATGGCTCCCTATGTATCAATGATTCACGGTATCGATTCTTACAAATTATTGGCGGAAGTAGATAAACAAGCCGCAAAGGTAAACCGTATCATTCCCTGCCTGCTACAAATTCATATCGCACAGGAAGAAACGAAATTCGGTTTCAGTTTTGACGAATGCAAGGAAATGTTATCTGCCGGAGAATGGAAATCGCTTAAAAACATCCGTATCAGCGGTTTAATGGGAATGGCAACGAACACAGACTCTATCGAACAGATCAACAAAGAGTTTTGCTCGTTAAATAACTATTTCAAAGACTTAAAACAAATATATTTTACCGACAACACCGAGTTCAAAGAACTTTCAATGGGTATGTCCCATGACTACCATCAAGCTATTAAGCAAGGAAGTACCCTCGTCCGTGTCGGCAGCAAAATATTCGGAGAAAGAAACTATTAAAATCAAATGTTATGAACAATTTAAAAACCACTTTTGCCGGACTACAATTAAAGAATCCGATAATTATCAGTAGTTCAGGATTAACCAACAGCGCATCCAAAAACAAAAAACTGGAAGAAGCAGGAGCAGGCGCAATCGTTCTTAAATCATTATTCGAAGAACAAATCATGCTTCAAGTAGAGCAATTGCAAGACCCGACCTCCCAATATCCTGAAGGAGAAGAATATCTAAGCGGTTATGTTCGTTTGCATCACCTTTCTGAATATATAAATCTGATCAAGGAAAGCAAAGCTGTTTGCAATATTCCGATTATCGCCAGCATAAATTGTTATACAAACGCTGAATGGGTAGACTTTGCCCATAAAATAGAATTGGCAGGAGCTGATGCTTTGGAAATAAATATCCTTGCCGTACAAACTGCACCGGAATATAAATACGGAGAGTTTGAGCAACGCCATATTGATATTCTGAGCAGCATAAAAAAACATGTCAATATCCCCGTTATCGTAAAGTTAGGTACAAACCTGACCAATCCGGTATCATTGATCAATCAACTTTATGCTAACGGAGCAGCAGCCGTTGTACTATTCAACCGTTTCTACCAGCCGGACATCAATATCGATAAAATGGAATATATATCAGGAGAAGTATTCAGCACTCCGGCAGACCTCTCAACCACTATACGTTGGATAGGCATTTCATCCGCAGAAATCGATAAGATTGATTATGCGGCATCCGGCGGCATACACAATGGTGAAGCCATTGTTAAAGCAATTCTTGCAGGAGCAACCGCCGTTGAAATATGCAGCACAATATATATGAACGGGAACGCAATCATACAAGATATGCTGGGACGCGTAGAAAGCTGGATGTATCAGAAAGGATTCGAGCATATCGCACAATTCAAAGGTTTGATGAACGCTAAGACTATAAAAGGAGTCAATATGTTTGAGCGTACTCAATTCCTGAAATATTTCGGAACAAAAGAATAAAAAGTAAGTTCAGAGTCAAGAACTCATAGATAAAAGACGCCTATTTATATTAAAAAAACTAATAGGCGTCTATTTTTTTGCCCTTTTGTCTTAAAATATAATTTAAATTACTTAATTTGCATATTCGATTCTAAAATTAAAACATATGAAAAGATTTCTAACAGCATTTACATTATTTCTATGCTTGGGTACCTCTATATTATGGGCTATCCCGGCTAAACGAACTCCAATGACATTTACACAACCTGACGGTACTACTGTTACGGTAGTATTACAAGGTGACGAGCATTTCCATTATTATGCTACAACAGACGGAGTAATGGTAAGCAAAGGAGAAGACGGACATTTTTATTACGCAACTATTAATAATAATGGAATTGTAGAAGCATCATCTATTCTTGCGCATAACAAAGATAATCGTAAAACAATAGATACAAACTTCATTAATCAGTTAAACGATCAGGATATAAGAGAAAAAATTACTTCCAGATTCGCTAAAAGTAATAAAAGAAACAGTCCACTCAAAGTAAAGGAAGTACCGAATAACGGAACCCCTAGAATTCTCGTCTTACTTATACAATATGATGATATTAAGTTTAGTGAGGGAAACCAAACTAAAGCACAATATACAAAAAGGATAAGCCAAAAAGATTATACAGACGGAAGAGATCACGGAAGCGTCAGAGATTATTTCATAGCACAGTCCAGAGGTAAATTTGATCCTCAATTTGATGTAATCGGTCCTGTAACTCTAAGCAACGATAGAGCATACTATGGAGCAAATAACCGCAATGGCGATGATGTACGTCCGGGAGAAATGATTAAAGAAGCATGCGAAATAGCTAAAAATGAAGGATTAATTCCTGATTTTTCTGTATATGATAACGATGGAGACAAAACAGTCGATGTAGTCTATACTATTTATGCAGGAGTGGGAGAAGCATCAAGTAATGAAGCGAATAGTATTTGGCCTCACCAATGGGAGTTATCAAGCGCATTAGGCGGTGCTGTCACTATTGATTCTTCCAAAGGTATAAAAATAGATAAATATGCATGTAATAATGAACTGTATGGTAACGAAATAGATGGTATCGGTACTTTCTGCCATGAATTCAGCCATTGCTTAGGTCTACCAGATTTCTATGATACAGTGGGAAATAACTTTGGAATGAATGCATGGAGCCTTATGGACTATGGTTCATATAATGATGATGGGCACACTCCATGTGGATATACATCTTACGAACGCGAATTTATGGGATGGATGGATATTACAACATTAGACACTCCGGCTTCTATCAAACTGAATGCACTGAATACAGATGACGGACAAGCATACCGGATTGTTAATAGTGCGAATAAAAATGAATATTATCTATTGGAGAACAGGCAACAGACAGGATGGGATTCAGCAATGGCAGGTCATGGTATGCTTGCAATCCATGTAGACTATAATGCAAATGCTTGGAACGGCAATACGGTCAATAATACAACAAGCCATCAACGTATGACAATTCTTCCGGCAGATGGTTCATTGAGTACAAGAAGCTTGGAAGGAGATCCTTATCCCGGTACTGTGAAAACCACTTCTATTCTATCATTTAAAGTATTTACAGGAACACCATTAACTACCCCTATCACGAATATCAAAGAAAACGATGAAATAATTTCTTTTGATTTCATGGAAGGTTCTATTGAGACTCCTATTGCTCAAGCAGCCAGCAATCTTACGACAACAAGTTTTATTGCAAACTGGGAGGCAGTAGAAGATGCAGAGTCTTACACCTTAGTAGTAACAAAAGCTAAACAAGTGATGGAAGGAGAGCTCATTATGGATGAAGATTTCTCCGGATTTGCAACACTTAATAAAGACGCAGAAGTTACTGACTTGGATTTATATACTAAAGAACCCGGATGGGAAGGAGATTACATTTATAGTAGCAATAATGAGAGTAAAAAAGATCAATGCAGAATCGGTACAGCCAAAAATGCAGGATATCTATTAACACCTAATTACGACCTTTCAGGTAATGAAGCGGTAACCGTAGTAATCACTGCTGGAAAATTCAACTCAAAAGATAATACTCCCACATTATTTATCGGACTAGCCAATATGGATGAGGAAGAACTTATTGACGAAGCAGAAACAGAACTAACAGATAAATTAGAAAAGTATTATGCAGTTTTGAATGGCGGTGATGCTACCTCATATATCCAACTGGAAACAGATGGAACAAAACCTCGTGTATATATCGATGACATAACCATCTATTCAGGAGATATAAGTATGCCATTGGATGCACAAAACATCAAACGCCTCGTAACTAAAACTGATAAATCCAAGTTAATCAAAAAGCAAAAAACATCTATTGCTAAAGCAGCTTCTGAAGAAGATATGACATTCACCACATCAGAAACATCTTATCAAGTTACAGGACTAGAAGAGAATGCCACTTATACATACCGTGTCAAGGCAAACAAAGAAAATAAGGAATCTACATTCTCTAATACAATCAAAGTAGATTTGAGTATGGCTACCGGCATCTCATGTGATCCGCTAGAAGTAGCCAAGTTAGTTTATACAAATGATAATGAAATCATCGTTTCTACAGAAGTTGGTAAACTAGTTCAGGTTTATTCCATCGACGGAGTATTGAGAAATAGTATTGTTACAGAAAACGGAGAAAACCATATTACTGCAGCAAATGGAATTTATATTGTTCGAATAGGTAATCAATCCGTCAAAGTAGTAGTTTCGGGCAAATAATCTTTAAATTAACTGATCATAATACTAAGGAAGAAAAAATGCTATTGATGGCATTTTCTCTTCCTTTTTATTTGCAAAGTAAAGGTAAAGGTATATATTTGCACAATCTAAAAACGAATGTGCAAAAACCATGGAACAAAGTTTTATTGCTTACATTGAAGAAAGTATCAAAAATAATTGGGATTTAGATGCATTAACCGATTACAAAGGTGCAACTCTTCAATACAAAGATGTCGCTAGAAAAATTGAAAAAGTTCATATTATCTTTGAAGAAAGTGGAATTAAAAAAGGAGATAAAATAGCTATTTGCGGTCGCAATAGTTCCCATTGGGGAGTTACTTTTCTTGCCATATTAACCTACGGAGCGGTTGCCGTTCCAATCCTTCACGAATTTAAAGCAGACAACGTTCATAATATAGTAAATCACTCGGAAGCCAAATTACTTTTTGTTGGTGATGTGGTTTGGGAAAACCTGAATGAATCAGCAATGCCGTTATTGGAAGGGGTTATTTTAATGAATGACTTCACCTTATTGGTGTCGCGCTCTGAAAAGCTAACTCATGCCCGTGAACACTTGAATGAACTGTTCGGACAGAAATATCCAAAGAATTTCCGCACAGAACACATCAATTACCACAAAGACCAACCGAGAGAACTCGCTGTAATAAACTACACATCGGGAACAACCAGCTATTCCAAAGGAGTAATGCTTCCTTATAGCAGCCTTTGGTCAAATACTAAGTTCGCATTTGAAGTGCTATCCATGAAACCCGGAGATAAATTAGTCTCCATGTTGCCAATGGCACACATGTATGGAATGGCTTTCGAATTCTTGTATGAGTTCTCTGCTGGTTGCCATATATACTTCCTGACACGTATGCCGAGTCCAAAGATTATCTTCCAGGCTTTCGCTGAAATCAAACCCAACCTTATTATATCAGTTCCATTAATCATTGAGAAAATAATCAAGAAGAATGTGTTGCCAAAGTTGGAGACTCCGGCAATGAAACTGTTATTAAAGGTTCCGATTGTCAATGATAAAATCAAATCAACTATACGCGAACAGATTATTAATAGCTTCGGAGGTAACTTTGAAGTAATTATTGTCGGCGGAGCAGCATTCAACCATGATGTAGAGACGTTCCTCAAAATGATAGACTTCCCCTACACCGTAGGTTATGGAATGACTGAATGCGGTCCGATCCTTGCTTACGAAGATTGGAAACGTTTTAAACCGTATTCATGTGGAAAAGCAGCTCCAAGAATGGAAGTTAAAGTTCTGTCCCCCGATCCTCAAAGCATTGTCGGTGAAATAGTATGCAAAGGCCCTAATGTAATGCTAGGCTACTACAAAAATGAAGAAGCTACCGAACAAGTTATTGACAAAGATGGATGGATGCATACCGGAGACCTCGGTATAATAGATGAAGAAGGTAACATTACCATAAAAGGCAGAAGTAAGAATATGCTGCTTGGAGCATCCGGACAGAATATTTACCCTGAAGAGATTGAGGATAAACTTAATAATATGCCTTACGTGGCAGAAAGTATTGTTGTACAGCAGAATGAAAAGCTGGTAGGATTAATATATCCGGACTTTGACGATGCATTTGCTCACGGACTGACTAATGAAGACATAGAACGAACTATGGAAGAAAACCGTGTTGCGTTAAATGGTGAACTTCCGGCTTATTCGCAAATAGCCAAAATAAAGATTTATCCGGAAGAGTTTGAAAAGACTCCTAAAAAGAGCATTAAACGTTTCTTATATCAGGAAGCTAAAGGATAAAATCAAAAACATACATTGTTCGCCTCTATATGACTATTATCATGTAGAGGCGATTGTTTTTGTATACCCCTCTATATTGTTAACTAAACAAAATCTTATTTAACGCGAACCATTAATTACAAATATTGCGGAAGAATTGAGTAAAAATAGCTAATATTGTACTCTCATTGTTAAATAAAGGATCTGTATGAGACTAAATTTTCAAAATATCACTCTAATACTATTCTGTATTACATTAAGTTTACCAGCTTCAGCGCAACCAAAGAAAAAGCGCAAATCTCCGAACGTATCATTAAATATAGGGAAATCTATCAATGATTCTACTAAAACAGCTTATTTTAACCTAGGGCTACTAACAAATATATACCAAGTAAAAGGAGTAGGTATAAATTTGATATCAAGTACAGCAAAGACAAAAGTAAGCGGTGCGCAGATTTCCGGTTTGGCAAATATAGCCGGACAAACGATGAACGGTGTTCAATTGGCAGGTATTACAAACATTAACGGTTACAATACGAATGGAATAGCAACATCCGGATTAATCAACCTTACAGGAAATAACGCTAATGGACTAATATTTACCGGAGGGTTAAACGTTACGGGTAAATCTATGCAAGGATTGGTATTGGGAGGATTAATAAATGTAGCAGGTGAAGATACAAAAGGAATATCAATAACAGGACTGGCAGGGATCTCGGGAAGAGATAAAAAAGGTCTTGCTGTTTCCGGATTAATGAATGTAAATGCCCGTGATTTAAAAGGAGTACAAATTTCCTCCTTATTAAATGTTAGCGGAAATGATGCGATAGGGGCTCAAATCTCTGCATTGGGCAATGTAAGTGTCAACTTAAAAGGCCTACAGATAGCCGGTGTCAGTAACATTGTTGCAGCAGAAATGACCGGTCTGCAAACCTGTGCAGCGGTAAACATCGCAATGAAGATGGATAAGGGAGTACAAATAGCCCCACTAGCCAATATTTGTATGCAAGGAATGGGAGGAGCACAAATCGGTTTGGGAAACTATGCAACGAAAGTGAAAGGAACACAAATAGGCTTACTGAATATCTGTGGTGGAGAAGTAAAAGGGGTACAAATAGGACTCATTAATCATAGTAAAGACACATCTACCATTAAAATCGGTCTCGTTAATGTCAACCCAAAAACTCGGATACAAATGTTAGTATATGGTGGAAATGCAGCAAAGTTTAATGCCGCTGTCCGCTTCCAGAACAAATTGACATATACGATGCTTGGCATGGGAACTCCCTATCTACATCTTGACGACAAATTTTCAGGAGCACTCTTTTACCGCGCCGGACTTCATTGGGAAATCGTAAAGAACCTCCGCCTTAGCGGTGATTTAGGCTATTATCATATTGAGAACTTTGAAAACAAAGACGACAATACTCCGGAACGAATGTATTCACTTCAGGCACGGGTTAACTTGGAATATCATTTTACAAAGAAATTCGGTCTTTTCGCCTCAGGAGGTTACGGAGTTACCCGTTATTATGATAAAAACAAAATGTATGAGAAGAAACCCATCATTGAATTCGGTATTGTGCTGTTCTAATAAAAGACTCAATCTATGAGAAAGATACTATGTTGTTTTATCATCATACTATCCACGGTAATAGAATTGAACGCTCAATTGCCCGCTTCTGCTTATGTATATAATGACAGCACTTATCAAATAAAGAAACATCCATGGCGCGCAGGCTTTGAAACAATCGGTTTGAATGTACTCGTATGGGGATTTGACCGCTTTGCCATGAACGAAGATTTTGCTCGAATAAACTTTAAGACAATAAAAAGAAATTTTAAGACCGGTTTTGTTTGGGATAACGATCAATTTTCCACCAACTTATTTGCACATCCATATCACGGAAGTTTATATTTTAATACAGCAAGAAGCAATGGCCTGAATTTCTGGCAATCGGCACCCTATTCATTTGCAGGTAGTTTAACTTGGGAATTTTTTGCTGAAATAGAACCGCCTGCCATTAATGATTTGATAGCAACCACCATCAGCGGTATTGCATTGGGAGAAGTCACTAACCGTATGTCTTTATTGGTATTGGACGATTCGAAGTACGGATTCAGTCGCGCATGGAGAGAAGTTGTAGGATTCGTAACTTCACCGGTCAGAGGATTTAACCGACTCATTACCGGAGATATATGTGGAAGCATAAAACGACACATTATAAATATCATAACTTCGAAAGGCTTCCCGTTGACTTTTCTATCGGAACAGGAGATCGTTATCTTGCCGATGACAATTTCTTATTTAAAGGGGAACATACTGCTTATATAGAAATGAATTTAAATTATGGAGATGCATTCAGTAAGGAAGAAACAGCTCCATACGATCATTTTATGCTGGACGCATTATTCAACATTACAGGAAACCAACCTATCATCAGCGAAGTAAATCTTATGGCTAAGTTGTGGGGAAAACCTCTTAAAACTACTACCGGAATGGAAATGCTATTCGGAATTTTTCAACATTTCAATTATTTCGATTCGGAAGCCGTAATTGACAATACCAGCAAAATCCCTTTTAAAATATCAGAAGCCGCCAGTTTCGGTCCAGGCATGATCTATAAATTTCCAGTGGTTAACAACTTCGTGAAAGTAGAACAAGGAGTATTCGTAAACGGTATTTTATTGGGTGGAAGTCTCACTGATTATTACAATGTAATCGACCGGAACTATAATATGGGAAGTGGATTCAGTATCAAAAACAGAACTAAGATTGATTTCGGGCGCTATGGTGATTTTATTCTGAATCTGCACCATTTCCACCTTTTCACATGGAAAGGATATGAAGGAAAGGATCTTGAGCACATAGATCCCCTCTACTTAAATGCACAAGGAGACAAAGGAAACACGATGCTTACAGTCATTAATCCAACAATTAAACTTAATATTACAAAACATATAAAAGCGAACGTCGAAGCAAACTACTATTTGAGACAAACTCATTATTCAGCCTATAAAGACATCAGCTATCGCACATTCGAAACCCGCCTTGGCATGAGCTACCATTTTCAATAGCAAAAGAAAAAAGACAACGCTAAAACGTTGCCTCTTAACTTCAAAATCAAACATCTACCTATGAAAACTAAAACTTAACTCTATCGCATCACAAAAGTAAGTTTTATCCTCAAAAGAGAGCTTGACATATATCAAAAAATCAAAGTAAACCGGCACGAACACGACTCAATGTCTCCGGAGTCATTTGTAAGAAAGAAGCAATATGTATTAAAGGAGCCCTTTTTGCCGGCTCAGGAAACAACTTTAAAAACTTCTCATAACGGTCATGAGCCGTTTCAAAACGAAACATATCAGCCTTAACCTGAGATTCAATCAGCGAATGTTCCAACATCTTGCGATAAAGCAATGCCATTTCCGGACTATCGGATACCAGTTGAAAAAAAGCATCATGCGGAATACCCCACACTAATGCCGGTTCTAAAGCCTCCGCCATCAAACGGGTAGGTTCTTGTTTCAAAAAACTTTCAATACAAATAAACAATCTGTTTTCCGAAGAAAAGTGCTCCGTCAAATCCTTACCATTTTTATAATAGAACTGACGTACAATTCCCTTTTCCACATATCCCATGCTTTTACTTACCTGGCCTTCATCAAGAAATAGCTCTCCCCTACCCAATTCTCGCGAATACACAATATCAGCCAACCGAGATGTTATCTCATTATTGAATGATAATGAATATGATTCTATTATCCTTTTTGCGATAGATTTGTTTGTTTCCATGTAAACCACTGTTTTAACATTTGCCAAATATACGACTTTTCCAAACATAAAATAAAAAAGAGACTGAATCTATTTTCGAATCAGTCTCCTTAATCAAATAAATATCTATCTTTTTACTTATCACACAAAAACAAATGCTACCATTCTCCCTTCCCCTTCTCTAAAGGCAGTCCGTCATGAAAATGCATACTCGCATGCGTACCGTCACAGAAAGGTTTATTAGATGATTGTCCGCAACGACATAGAGTAACCCTGTTCCTAATCTCATAACTTTTCCCATCAGCTCCCTCAATACGGATTCCACCTTTTACCCAAATGGGTCCGCTCACTTTTATTCCCGGATCTTCTATAATACCGATGGAAGGATCAAAAGGTGGTTCAAAAACCTTTTGCGTTTCTTTATCCCACAAGACCAATCTGCCAGCCGGACAGTGACCGACTTCATGCCGAACTAGTTTACGTTCCTCCTCACTTTCCGCTGTTTGAACAAGATTCCATATTCTTCCGTAGGCATCACAGAAACGAGCAAAAGCACAATATTTCTCATTATCGGCAAGTATCATGGTCGGCCCTTCAAACTGTTCTGCACCCTCCAACAAAGGATGTTTCGAACTTGTTTCAGCAGAATCCCAATCGGCATGTGTGTGCGAGCCGTCACAAAAAGGTTTATGCTTTGAATAACCACATCTGCATAAATGCACCGGATTCTCAGAATTATCAAAACTTTTACCTTTTTGATACACCCATGAAGAACCTTCTTCATTTGGTAGTATAATCTCCTGATCAATAGGCGGATTTCCATAAATTAAATACGGACCATCTGCAGTAATCTTAATAAAAAACTTTTCGGGTGCCTGCTTGCTACCCTTTTCTACCGGAACTGATTCATTTCTAGTCATAATAATACGAATTAAGGAGAATGTATAAGGATATTCTATCTCATATAATAAACAAACAAATTTAATGAAATGTTCCTAGTTCCAATTTATCATTTCGCAAATTCATATCTTTACCTGAAAAAATATAATTAGACTCACCGATAATTGTCGGGAATAAATGTAAATTGGCTTTCGTATAAAACCATGCATTTATCTATTGGGGGCATCTCCTTATTGGTTTAGGACGCCTGTTGTTCAGCATACGGTCGACTATTGTTTTTTAATCATTCTTATTTTTTAGAAAGCCTGCATATCTTGTTTCAAGCATCAATACCATTAAAGGTTGTCTTCACTAGTAGTATCATTTTTCGTCCCTATGCCTAACCGTATTCCTTTATAGGCATGTTCCAAAAGACGTAGTGCATCAAGGATAAAGACGTAGTGTGTCATACATAAAGATGTAGTGCATTCCCATGCAAAAAGCGCGACAAATTTTCAACGCTCATAAGGGAGATTAATGTCACAAGTTTTCTTTTTTGAGGCTTTTTAAAAGATAAAGTATTGATAATGAGCTCCGCGACAAAAATAAACTAGGGGGTATAAAACATATAAAATATAGAAGCAGTAAAATTAAGATGCAGAACCTCTGTCTATATCTAAAATTTAATTTTCATTTCTTGTAGTGGATACGAGAATCGAACTCGTATTTCATGCGTGAGAGGCATGCGTCCTAACCGTTAGACGAATCCACCAAGCTATTTTTGCGCTGCAAAGATAAGCAAAAATAATAAGGCAACAAGGATGCGAACGTTAAAATGTTACAAATTTAAACAGATAAAGAAAGAAGATAGTTTCAAATACTTCACGAAAGTAAAGTTCCAAAGTATCTTCTTTCTCGTTATCTACAAAGACATATTTAATATACAAGAAAAATCCAATAACCCCATTAAACGTTAGCACCTAACACATCATCCCAAATAAAAGAATCCGGATTATCTTTACTTACAAGTTCCCGCAACACTTTTGCAATAGTAGGTAGTTATGCATTCAATTTACGCCACTAATACAAATTTTATTTCTATCTCCTATTTTATTAATCACATCTTTTTTTGTAACTTCGCACCCGAATGGAGCATAAAGTTCCATGCAATAAATGAAAAAGCAAAATCAAAAGCCGTATTCATATTTTTTTAATGGTGTGCTAACCAAACTATCACTCTTCCATCAATGGGGAAGAGAAAACTCCGATTAAGTATTCTTCATACTTAAAAATCTTTTCGTAGTTCAAATTCATTAAATATTAATAACGTATGAGCAAATTCACTTTGTTCATAATGTCGTTTTACACGTCATTATGCACTACGGGTATATATGCCCAAGAAGTGGTCAGGCAGGTTATGTCTATCAATGACATATTTTCACTTGCCGACCAAAACTCCAAATCATTGCGTCCGTTCGCTACAGGAATAAATGAGGCGAGCAAAGGTGTAAAAGTAGCTAAAAATGCCCGTTTACCGGAAATCGATGTTGCACTGTCATTTAGTTATATAGGAGATGGTTTCATGACAGACCGGGATTTTTCTAATGGCACCAATGCCCCAATGCCCCATTTCGGCAATAACTTCGCGATAGAAGCATCGCAAGTTATTTATACAGGTGGAGCTGTCTCCAATGGGATAGCAATAGCCAAATTACAAGAAGAAAATGCCGTTCTAAGCCTGGAAGATAACCGTAATAAAGTACGCTTTCTCTTAGTTGGATATTATCTGGACCTATTTAAGCAACAAAATATGCTCAAAGTATATGAAAAGAATATAGAGCAAACTAAACAGGTATTAAAAGAACTTCAGGCAAAAGGAAGTGAAGGTATTGTTCTGAAAAACGATATAACGAGATATGAACTCCTTTTATCCAATCTTGAACTTACCCATACACAAATACAAAATACGATAACAATCTTAAATAATCATCTGACCACAACTCTAGGATTGTCCAATAATATAATGCTGACACCTGATACTACTATTTTGTCACGGGTACTACCTATAAATAATGAAGAAAGTTGGATTACAACGACCATTACAAGTTCTCCTACTTTAAGACAAGCATCTTTAGCCGTGCAAATGAGTAAATATCAGGATAAAATAATCAGATCGGAACGGATACCGAAGCTGGCTTTATTCGCCGGAAATAAGTTCGATGGTCCGATTATTATCGAGGTACCACCTATCAATAAGAATTTCAATTACTGGTATGTCGGAGTCGGTTTGAAGTATAATATCTCTTCATTGTACAAAACGAATAAAGCAGTCAGCCGGAGTAAATTCTCCATCCAACGAAATGTCGAACAATACGAAGATACCAAAGAACAAATTGAACTAGCCGTCAAAGCAGATCATATCAAATATCTGGAAACTTATGTAGAACTAAATACACAACAAAAAAGCGTGGAGTTAGCAAATCAAAACTATACAGTTATCCGGGATCGATATAAAAATGATATGGCACTGATTACCGATATGCTTGACGCCAGCAATTCCAAACTGACAGCAGAGGTACAATTAGTCAATGCACAAATCAACATCATCTACAATTATTACAAACTTCTATATATTTCAGGAACATTATAAAACAGATCATCATGAATAAAAGAAATAAGAAACTCGCATTTAATATCATTGTTATCATAGCATTAGCAACAGCCATTGTATGGGTTTGCTCGCACTTCATTCATTTAGGTAACGTAGAATTCACCGACAATGCACAAGTGCGCCAGCATATAGTTCCAATCAATAGCCGTGTACAGGGATTTATAAAAAAGATATATTTTACAGAATATCAAAATGTATCAAAAGGAGATACTTTGGCACTCATCGAAGATTCTGAATTCCGTTTCAGATTGGCTCAAGCCGAAGCCGACTATCAAAACGCATTATCCGGCAAAACAGTCATGACCTCGACTATCAACACCACTCAAAATAATATTTCCGTATCTGATGCCGGGGTACAGGAAGCTAAAATACGTCTTGATAATTCCGAACGCGAATATAATCGTTATAAGAACCTATTGGAAAAAGACGCCGTCACCAAGCAACAATATGATGCTATAAAAACTAATTATGAAGCCTCCAAAGCCAGATATGAGCTTCTTGTACGCCAGAAGAAATCAACATCTCTTGTTAAACAGGAGCAGACTCAACGTTTGGAACAAACAGAAGCAAATATAAAACTTGCCGAAGCTGCTTTAAAAATAGCCGGACTGAATCTCTCCTATACCGTAATCATCGCTCCGTGCAATGGAAAAACCGGTAGAAAAGAAATACAGGAAGGACAACTGATACAGCCCGGACAAACGCTTGTCGATTTGGTAGACGATAATGATAAATGGATTGTTGCCAATTATAAAGAGACACAAACATCCAATATTCAAGAAGGAAATGAAGTAGATATTGAAGTCGACGCTATACCAAACATCATCTTCAAAGGTTATGTAAAGTCCGTATCACAAGCTACAGGAGCTAGTTTCTCGCTTATTCCACAAGATAATTCCGCAGGCAATTTTGTAAAAGTAGAACAACGAATTCCTGTTCGCATTGAATTCTCGGATACAAATAAACCGGAAGATATGAAACGTTTACGTGCCGGTATGAATGTAGAATGTGTAGTAAACTATTAATTTA
Source organism: Bacteroides sp. OM05-12 (assembly GCF_003438995.1). GTDB lineage: Bacteria > Bacteroidota > Bacteroidia > Bacteroidales > Bacteroidaceae > Bacteroides. Next base: position 119,909 of record NZ_QSUN01000005.1, on the reverse strand, counting down.
TGCATGAAATAACTCCTTTTTCAATTCCTGCCATCCGAGATTTCGTACCGAAAGGAATCAGACCGTGGATTATCATCTTATTTGTTATTGTCTTTCAATTCTCAGGAGGAATATATTTAGCCGCAGTCAGCGAAATGGTCGGCTCTCTAGCTTTAATGCAAGAAGATATCATGATGGCAGGGTATGCCTCCATGGTTGGTATGGCATTAACATTCAACATTATGTTCCGGCTAAAATTCCGGTTTTCCTCCAAAACATCTTTAATGACCTGTTGTATAGCCATAATCATTTGTAACCTGATATGTATGTACACCCGTAGTATTCCCTTACTCGTCATCACTTGTTTTATTGCCGGGATCTTCAGGATGTGGGGCACATTTGAATGTAATTCAACCATCCAATTATGGATAACGCCTAAACGAGATTTATCCATATTCTTCTGTTACATCTACTTACTGGTGCAAACATGTATCCAATTATCCGGATTAATAACTGTATATACTGCGTTTTGGACTAAATGGGAATATATGCATTGGTTGATAATAGGTCTATTGCTCATTGTAATGCTGGCTACAATGCTGTTGTTTCGGAATTACCGTTCCATGCGTAAACTCCCATTATGGGGAATCGATTGGTTAGGTGCTATGATGTGGGCAGCAATTGCATTATGTATCATATTTATATCTGTATATGGAGAGCACTATGACTGGTATCACTCCGGTTATATACAAGCAACAACCATTGCAGCTATCATAATGCTGCTATTAAATATATGGAGATCCTCTTTCATACGCCATCCGTTTTTTGCGCTGGCAACTTGGCGTTTCAAAGTAGTATATACAACTTTTTTGTTATATATACTCATTGATACCTTACTGGCTCCGGCACATCTATTCGAACATATTTATATGGAATCTATCCTTGGTTATGATTCACTAAATATCATTTCTCTCAATTGGGTAATCGTTTTGGGAACTATTGTCGGCAGTGTATTTACCTATCATACATTTGCAATCCATAAATGGTGTTATAGAACTATGACAGTCATAGCATTTATGGCAATTACAGGTTATTTGATGATTTTATATTTCACGATTGATTATAATCTACCGAAAGAAACTCTGATATTCCCTATTTTCTTACGTAGTTTCGGTTATGTAATCATTGCCATTTGTTTTATTACCGCTTTATCCCGTGTACCTTTTGAATATTTCTTTCAAGCCGTTTCCATCCAAGGTTTTGTAAGTGCCGGACTAGGAGGAGCAATAGGTAATTCAATATTGGGGCATTTACTAAACGTGACAGTCAAGAAGAATACGATCCAACTGGGAGCGACATTAGACCACGTAAACCCTTTGGCCAATCAATTATCTACAGGAGAACTCTATGGCACATTACAACAGCAGGCTTTGATGGTTTCCATGAAAGAACTGTATGGGTGGCTTACCATCGTTAGTTTATTTTGTCTTTTCCTATTCTGGATAAACGAAAACTCTATCCGACCATTACATGCAATCCATCCTAGATACAGGGCCATTCGAAGATACGTCAAACATGAATTACGAATCAGTAAAAACAAAATATAAACTGATTTTCAGCATACGGTCCTTTGTTTACAAACGATAGAAGTTTGCAAACAAAGGACCGTACGTTTGTAACCAATCGTCCTGATGTTTTAAAAAAACATCAAGGTGCTTAAAAGTAAGAAAATGCCGGGCACTTAGTCCCGGCAGTGAAATCAGCTAAAAAGCAGAAGGACATACAACCTTGTACTTCCGGTCGCCCACAACAATAATATAATAACCCGGACGAACAGAAACCGAAGTCTGATTCTGTGAAATCAGTCTACCATCAACATTATAAATCCTTATTGCAGTCTGTTCCTGACAAGAGATCTCAATCACTCCATCACGAACCGTAACTTCTGATGAAGATATTTCCATGTCGGTAATACCTGTCGGAGGAGCTGAGTAACAATAAACAATACTACCAACTAATTTCCAATCCTCTGCCGAGTCTAACCATTGATACACTTTTTCTTCTAAAAGATTGCCATATTCATCATATCTGTTTTCAGATTTAGATTGTCCATACCAGAAATTCTGCATTACATCGAAAACCATAATAGCCGTAGATATTCTATTTCCATAAATATCATAATCATAATCAGCTTTATAATCCTCTCTCCAATCACCTGTCATTAATTCAAAATCTGTTATTACATAGGAATACCTTCTTTCTGCAATTAACTTACTATTCGTGTTATAGCTCCACTCATTTTTAGAAGAATTCGACCAGCTACCGCTCATTGCATCCCAATAATAATTAATATTCAATGTTCGGTTTCCATTCGCATCATACTGATACTCATTTTTAAAATCGGTAACAAGTTCTTTTGTCATAAAATCAGCAGAATAAGTTATTTTCTGTAGAACACTATCCATCTCATTATAAGTATATTCTTCCTTGTTTCTTAAAACCCAACTATTATCCGTATCTTTATTATAGAATAATTTTTGAAGCATATTCCCACGGGAATCATAAGACTTTTCGTGCTTCGCTGTTTCAAGTAACTCACCCGTATCATAATTCTTAGTAAAAAAGACATAATTAGTTTCATTACCAGCCTCATCAAAAACAAATGTTTCTTTTGTTGTGCCTGTATACTTTTGCAAATCAATATCCCAATCCTGCATATATCTTTCCGTCATATTTCCGTTCGCATCAAACGTATAGTCCGTCTTAAAACTAGGGGAAAATTGATCAGTTCCACTTACATTAGCATAAAATGCAGCCATTGTTATCTGGTTTCTATCATTATATTCCCACTCATTTTTGACTACAGACATCCATTTAGAACTTTCACTATCCCACATGAAAGTTACATCTGTCAGCTGATTTCCCCGTTCATCATACGTTGCCCTACCTTGAAAAGAAGGTATCCAATCACTGCCCCCCCAGACATATCCATCCATAGAAAGGATTTTATTCAATTCATTATATGCGCTCACCTGCTTTTCCTGATACACCCAATCTTTTAAAGATTGACTCCATGACAAAGACATTTGTAATGTCACATTCTTATTCGCATCATATTCATAAACATAACGGTAATCAGGTATCCATGTTTCGGAGAAATCATCCCAAATTACTCGAGTTCTGCCAATCAAATTTCCATCGGCATCAAATTCATTCATAATCTTATCATAACTCTTGCCATCCGGAGTTTTAGCCACAATACTGTCACAACGTAATTGGTTCTCGTCAGACGCAGCTGTTACCGGTAAATTCTTTAGCGAAAAGTCTGAATTTAAATGTTGGGCATTCACTAATGTGAAACCAAACATACATAAAGTAAATAGTAATCCTTTTCTCATAACTCTATTTTTTTAATTATCGATATACGCAAAAATAGGCTTAAATGCCTACTCTCACAAAAAAACCGGATAGACAAGCACTCTACATCTCTCTTTTTTTATACCTTTGTTATATGAAAAATTACTATTTGTCTATTCTAGCCTTATTTATCTGTCAATTTTATACTTTTGGAGGGAATAACCTCCAATGGAAAGCTATTAGTCCCGGTTTCGACAGTCTAAACATTCAATTAGAAGAAGCGATGCGTTCCGATGATACCCCGTCACAATATTATCCCATAGTGAATAAAATGTATCGGATAGCGCAGCAAAAGAAAAACGATAATTTATTAGCCCGCACTTTATACTGGGAATCTTGGATTCAGTTGAAAAACGACAAAGACTCTGCCGAAACTTTGATTAAAGAAGCACTAGAAAAAGTAGACACTATCCAATACAAATATGATTATGCAAGAATACTTTTCAATTATAGCAACATACAGATAAGTCACGGCAAATATTTACAGGCATATTTACTCAACAAAAAGTTAGAAGATTATTTCAATGAGATCGAAGATTACCTGTTCCTAGGTAAAACATGTATCAACATCGGATACATATTGAATGGATTAGAAGAATATCAAGAGCCGTTAATCTACCTCCAAAAGGCTAAAGAAGCTTTTATAAAAGGAAATCATGAAATACAAGCCATTAAAAACGAATTAAATATTGCCAATGTCTTGTCCCAACAAGGTAAACATGAGAAGGCTATCGAGATACTGAATAATCTTTTAAAAGAAGATATAGTTCAAAATGACACACTATTTCTTATAAGCGTCATCGTTTCCACAGATTGTATGGAAATGACGAAAGAAATGCACAAGAAATATGCACAGAAAGCCTACCAAATGGCAGAACAATTAAAGAATGAATACTATTTAATGTATACCTCAGTTAATCTGGGAGGTTATTACCTCCGATATGACAATAAACATGACAGCGCCCTATATTTTTATCAAAAAGCATACAATTATCTGAAGAAAAACAACGATGCATATATTACCGCTAATATCCTACAGGGACTTTCTGATTGTTATGATTGCTTAAATCAATCAGACAGCGCCTATTATTATTTGAAATATCATAATCTTTGTAAAGACTCATTAGCAGGAAATAATAAGATTATTGAAATAAACAAAATCGAAGGACGCTATGCCATTGAGAAATACGAATCTGAACTAAAACAAGCCAGAGAAAAAACCTCATGGCATAGAAAGATGTCATTCCTAATAACGATGTCACTGACTACCCTGTCTTTATTGCTTTGTTATATATTCTGGCTACTCTATAAAAAAGGAAAAATCAATCAGCAACTAAAAGAAACGGAAAACAGGGAATTAAGCGAACACCTTAAAACCGAGACGCTGCAAAACGAGCGTTTCCAGATGGAAATAGATTTAAAGAATCGCAAACTCACTTCCAACACTTTAATCATAGCAGAGAAAAACCAGACATTAAAGAAACTGATGAAAGAGATTGAGGCCCTAGGAAGTGAAGGAATATTACCTCCCAAATACAAAAATAGCCTTACCAAAGATATAAAAAATCATTTGGCATCCGACGATGAATGGCAATTCTTTAAAATCCATTTTGAGAAAGTTCATCCGGACTTTTTTACCGCACTAAAAAATAAATACCCTACTCTCTCCGAAAATGAACTACACTTATGCGCCTATATCCGAATCGGAATGAGTTCCAAACAAATAGCATCGATGCTATCCGTACTTCCCGAGACAATAAATATGGCACGCTACCGTATGAGAAAGAAGATGGAAGTAGAACAAGAAACGTCATTGGAAGACTTCTTACGGACTTTATAATTGTACTTAAACAAAAAATCCTACAAATCAATGACTTGTAGGATTCAAAGTAGTTCAGCGGAAGCTGGGGGATTCGAACCCCCGGTACAGTTACCCGTACGTCAGTTTAGCAAACTGGTGGTTTCAGCCACTCACCCAAACTTCCTTTACCCGCATTATCTCTCAAATGCGGTGCAAATATAGGGAGTTGTTTTGAAGTACACAAATCTTTTAGAGGTATTTTTTTAAGAATTTAAGAGTAAGCACAGTAAGATTCTAGAAGTCAAGTATTAACAAATCATATTTAACCTCTTAAAATCATTCGGATATTTCAAAATCTACCATCACAGGCAAATGGTCACTGAAACCTCCTATATATTTCATCCCATAATAAGTACGAAAAGGCTTCCGTCCCCCATACTTGGAATCATCTTCCAAAAGAAAAGGAAAATCACAGATACGAGCTTTCTCATTGGATGTATGCATCTTATTCCCCGGCATGAGTAATGAACCCAAAACAATTAACTGATCAAGTATCCCCCACTCTCCCTGATAATTATAAGTGCCCAGCTTATCTCCCTTATCCGCCATCAGATTATACAAAAGATCGGGATCAATCGGACTAGCCGGAGATTTTGCCCCCAATATATTTGCTATCGAAGCATTTTCAGGATAGTCATTGAAATCCCCCATAATCAAGATATTAGGATTGGTACGAACAAAGCAAATACTATCTACTGTCGATTTTAATATGGAAGCGGCGTAAAGTCTTGCAGGTTCACTCTCTTTCTCACCACCATAACGGGACGGCATGTGGCAAACAAAAACATCCAAAGAATCACCAGAGGAGACCAATCCTGTAACATGCAATATATCACGGGTAGGCCTTCTATCCTTTTCCTTAAAAGAAAGACGAATGGAATGATAACTTAAAAGTTTAAAGCTCCCACGCTGCCACAACAAAGCAACATCAATGCCACGTTCATCCGGCGAATCTGTCATTACATATCTATACTCATATTCTTTCAAAGGAGAATACTTCACCAGGTCATCCATAACCTTTTCATTCTCCACTTCACAAAGCCCAATCAGTGCAGGAGGATTCCATTCGCCCACCGCAGCGATTACTTTTCCTATGTGATTAATCTTTTTCTTATAACGTCCAAGATGCCACCCACGAACAGAAGCAGGCAGAAATTCATAATCGCTTTTCAAACTATCATGCCGGCAATCAAACAGGTTCTCCACGTTATAAAACATTACCCGGAAAGGTTCTTGCGCAAACACAGTAACGGATGTTACAAGAAAAGCTAATAAGATAAACGACTTCATTCCCGTCGTTTATCTCCGGGCATCCATTCATAACACCCGACATCCGGACCACCGTCATTCAAACGATCACGCCCGTTCCGGTCTAAAGGATATTGTTTTGCATATTCAGGTGCACCCAAATTCACCGCAGCCGATAAAGAGTCTATCCTGAAATCATAGTCGAAGTCCTCTTTCCCTATATAGAGGAAGTTCTTATCTTTAGCTAGAGATTTTCCTTTATCGTCTTCTTTCTCATCCCAAATCGTATTAGGATAATATGACAGCTCTTCCTGATAGCCCGGACTCTTTTCATCCAATTTCGTATTTACCAGAGAGTAAGAGAATTCGTAATTAAAAGGAATAGATTCATCCTTTGTTCGCCCTCCGCTCATTTCATCGGACATGGAGCCTGTTATCAAACAATTTCTAAACATCGCATTTGTCAGCGGCATGTGCTCACTGTTTCCTAAAAATACAGCCGTTCCTTTCCTTATATCCCAACTGTAAAAATTAGCAATCGTACAGTGGATAAACTCTACTTCCCCACCCAAGACAGATACACAATAACCTCCGGCATTCGTAATCTGACTATTGCCGACCAATGCTTTACTAGATATCAAATCCAGAGCATTACCTTTCACATTATGTACAACAGAGTTCTCAAGCACCAATTTTGTTCGTTCCACATCCGAAGAATCACATTGGATACCGTATTGTCCTCCATGAATATCCACATAGTTCAAATAGTTATCATAGCTTTGCTCAAAGAAACGCACTCCCCCCCATTGCCCTGAAACACGGTCATAAGGCAAATCCAGCTCTTTCATCTTATCCAGACGGTCACCACGCAAGACCACCGGATTCTCCTTTGTGCCATTGGCAATAACAGAACCGTAAACCAGACAATTTATTTTATTATGAAAATAGAGACGGGTACCCGCTTCCATCGTCAGTTTCATACCTTCGTTGACCCGAAGACTATCATAGACAAGTATGGGACGGTAAGCCGTCAAAGTCGTATCTTTATCAATAACCTTACCTTTCATTATCAAAATGTCCTGACCATAAGCCAATAACTTAACGTCTTGTTGTACGCCACTAGCCAACTGGAATATCAACGAATCTTTTATCAGTATAGGATTGTCCCGATTCTGAGGATCGACCTTTACCTCTATAAAGATATACAAACTATCGTTCTTGGGAATCTCTATCGCCGAAGCATCTCCATAGCCATCCGGCACATTTATCATAAATCCGGAGCTACCTCCACTTGCCAAACGGACAGAGTTTACATTTACACCTTTATCGTTCCGGTTATATACTTTCAGATGGAATGTAGCAGAACCAATCGTAGTAAAAACCGTATCGAAAGAAACCGTATCGGTAGAAAAAGAAAGCCTATAAGCAGGGTCTACAGAATACTTATCGTCATTACAGCTCATAAAGAAATGACTGAGCATTACCAGCAAGACTCCACCTATTATATATATATGTCTGTTCATTCGGATGATTATAAAGATATTATTTAGGCACGAATTACGTATAATCCGTGCCTAAATATAACGAGAATCTTTTTCTATTATTATTTCTTCTCCGGAATATTTGCCAGAACCTCAAGCAAATGTCTCCAGAACTTATCCACTGTCGGTATCAGCATACGCTCATCAGGAGAGTGCACGCCGCGAAGAGTCGGTCCGAATGAAACCATATCCAAAGAAGGATACTTCTCAAGGAACAAACCGCACTCCAATCCCGCATGAATAGCCTTTACTTTCGGCTCTACTCCAAACAAACGCTTGTATGCCTCGACTGCTACTTTCAGAATAGCAGAAGACGGATTCGGTTTCCAACCCGGATAACCTTCTCCTACGGTAATCGTAGCTCCTGCCAATTCAAAAACAGCACCTACCGTATTCGCCATATCGTCACGGGAAGAAAGGATGGAACTACGCTGGCTGGTTGCTATACGTATGGTATTGCCTTCTACCATTTTTATAGAAGCAAGATTGGAAGAGGTCTCCACCAATCCCTCAATGTCCTGACTCATAGCGTATATTCCATGATGAACAGCCGTCAAAGCCTTTAGTAAACGAGTGGTCGTATCACGGTCTATTGCTTCTTTACGAGGAGTTTCCGATTCTAAGAGCAACTTCATATTCGGTTCGGTCACAGCATATTCATCTTCTACCTCGGCAGCAAAAATATTCAATTCAATACGGACATTTTCTTTCTCAGGCATAGGTACGGCACATACCGCATACGCCTCACGAGGAATGGCATTGCGAAGATTTCCTCCATTGATCTCACACAAATACATATCCATCTTCTTAGAAATACGTGTCAGATAGCGAACCAAAACCTTATTCGCATTTGCACGCATTTTATTGATATCATCACCGGAATGTCCTCCTGTGAGCCCCTTCACGTCCACACGGAAAAAGAAATAATCCTGTGGTGCGGCTACTTTCTTATATTCAAACTCGGCCACCGTATCGATACCTCCGGCACAACCGATAAACAGCTCGCCTTCATCCTCCGAGTCCAGATTAAGAAGAATATCACCGTTCATGAAGCCCTCTTTCAAAGCGAAAGCACCCGTCAGCCCGGTTTCTTCATCAATCGTGAAAAGACATTCTATCGGTCCGTGCTCAATATCATCGGCAGCAAGTATAGCCAGCTCCGTAGCCACACCGATGCCATTGTCCGCACCTAAGGTAGTACCTTTTGCACGCAGCCATTCACCATCTATATAAGTTTGTATCGGATCTTTCAGGAAGTCATGCTGTACATCACTGTTCTTCTCACAAACCATATCGACATGAGACTGTAGCACAACTGTCTGCAAATGTTCTTTTCCTTTTGTTGCAGGTTTCTTAATCAAGACATTCCCTACCTCATCAAATTTCGTTTCTAAATTATGCTTCTTTCCGAAGGCTTTCAGATACTCAATAATCTTTTCTTCCTTCTTGGAAGGACGCGGAACCTGACAAATCTCATCAAAATAATGAAAAACGGAAGCCGGTTTTAATTCTGTTCTATCCATAATTTATTCCTATTTATAATTTAACACTTCCATTTATGAGGCGCTAAATTTAGTTAATTAATTCCTATACTAGAACCCTGTTTTCAATTTTTATCTAAAAAGAGAAGGCATAGTCCTTGCAAAAGTCTATCTTTGCATCGCAAAAATAACAGAAATGCTTGACACTATCCTCATAACTTTGTTAATAGTTGCTATTTGTATAGCATTATTAGGCGTTAATATCTTTTTCACCAAGAAGAAAAAGTTTCCTAATACGCATGTAAGCGGAAGTAAGGCTTTACGGGAAAAAGGTATCGGATGTGTGCAGTCTCAAGACAGGGAAGCGAGAAAAGAAAGTAAACTGGCTGTTCCGGAAAGAGAAAAAGGGAAGACGGATAAGGAAATAAATTAATTAAAAACTATATCGAATATTTATTATGAAACGAATGACTAACATCTTCAATGGAATTTTGGCTTTGACTGTTATACTCTTGTTTGCACAGTGCAATAACAAGAAAGGCGAGCCGGAAACGGCTAATGTTCCTGAAGGTAAAACCGGAACTTGTACATTAAAAATAGCGTATGTTGAAATAGACACACTACTGACCAAATACAATTACTGGAATGACCTGAATGAGATGATGATGAAAAAGGAAGAAAACATCCGCGCTACACTCAACCAAAAAGGTCGCGAACTGGAAGCTGATGCAAAAGAATTCCAACGTAAACTCGAAAACAACGCATTCGCAACCCGCGAACGTGCCGAACAAGAGAATGCCAGACTGATAAAGAAGCAACAAGACTTGCAGGAATTGCAAAACCGACTGACGAATGAACTGGCTGCCGAAAACCAGAAGAACGGTCTGCAACTTCGCGATTCTATCAACTCTTTCCTTAAAATATATAATAAGGACAAAGGGTACAGCCTTATTTTAAGCAATACCGGTTTTGACAATCTGCTTTATGCCGATCCCGCATACAACATCACCAACGAAATTGTAGAAGGTTTGAACAAAAGATATAATCCATCTTCTGCTGCCAGCAAGAAATAATCTTATTCACATATTTCATCTGAAAGGCTTGCCATCACACGGTAAGCCTTTTTTATTTCATAGAAGAACAACCGGTTTCAAAAACGAACGAAACTATCTGTCGCCTCCCTGCAAAGTAGTCTAAACATTGGGGATAACTAATACAATATCCTTTATCAAGTAGTTGTCTCACAACAGGTGGAATAGCTATTCCACAACAGGTGCGTTAGCTATCTCACAATATGTGCAATAGCTAATGCACCTGTTGTGAGACAGACAATGAGTCAGCACAAAAGCGCTTGTTAACCCGTGAAAACGAGCTAATAAGTACCTGAACATTCACTAATAAATAAGTTTGTTAAGGATGCTTTCCGCTTATCTGTAGATATCTTCCTTCTTTACTTTGATAATCTCTCCAAAGGCCGAGAGTTTATTCATATCAATGCTCTTTTCATTTCCTACAATGGCATAGACCATCGGGCGTCCCTGAACCTGAGAATGATAGAAAGCATCGACATCTTCCATATCCGTCGCCAAAAGACTATGCAGGTAAGTTTCATTCGGGTCAGAAGCCAGACCGTCTTCTTCCCACTGGGAAACCCGTGCCGACAGCTCCCTGAAAGACGGGAAATTGTTATTGACATTGTTTACCAACGCCTGACGTACGGCCGGAATCTTTTCGGGTTTCAGGGGCATATCCTTTATTAAAGCATCCAGCACCTCAAGCGCATCCGTCGTCTTGTCACTCTGCGTGGACAACATGGTTACGAAGCAGCCGGATTTGTCGGGACAACGCCGGAAAGGTAATTCATATTCTGCCCTCACACGATAGGCAAACGAACGAAATTCCCTGATTTCCTGAAACATCAGAGAAGACATATCTCCACCGAAATAGCCGGAAAACAGTTTGGAAGTATGGCGTGTACGCTCGTCTTTCAACGTATCGCCGCAGATATACCCGTAAATAATACTTTGGGATACTTTTCCGTCATGGAAGAAATAAACTTTCGGGCGGTCATACACCTGCAAATCGCGTAAGCGGTTGGAGGCTGGCAAAGTAATCTCATCCGGATTCATCCACTCCCCGACCGTATCCACCACTTCACTCTCACCCAACGTGCCGCAATAATGCATAACACATTCCGTATGCTTCACTTTATCAAACAGCTCCAGCAACTCCTTACCTTTCAGGTGTTTCACTTCCTTCAGTGAAAGTTTGGTGAGCTTGGAAGATCCGTTCCCGAACTTCACTTTCTGAAACAAGGCTTCCGCCACATCTTCACTGGATTTGAAGAATGATTTTGCCGCTACTTTTTCTTCATTCACCAACTGCTTCAACTGCTTGTCGTCCGCCTCGACGTGTTGCATGAACAGCCCCAGCAGACGGACGGACTCGGCAAAATGTTCATCAAAGCCGGATAGTTTTATATGGAATTTATGTTCCTCCACGTCATACTCGAGTACACTGCCCAGATATTGCAGCTTATTGCGAAATTCCTTAAACGGCATGGTATCCGTGCCCAAGAAAGGCAGATAAGCATTCAATTGTACCAAGGCGGGATATTCTATAAAGCCTACATGATAAGAAAGCCTCAGTGTGAAAATCTTATTCACCGGATTCGGTGTAAGATAAAGCGTTGCCAAAGGAGCCAAGGTCACTTTCTTTACATTTTTGGCAAAGTCGACAAAACGTGGTGACACCTCTTTCACCGGAAGTTCCTTCAGCTTCTGCGCATATTCGGATACCGCATCACCGTTGCGGGGTACTATCGGTTCAAAATCAGGTTTGGGAAGATTGTTTTTCGGGTAATTGCCCGTTTTCTTCGTGGCATACAGATAATTATCCGTGAAATACTTGCACGCCACCTTCACCACGTCCTCTTTCGTCAAGGCATCTATCCCGCTCATCTCTTCCTGATATTCTTTCCAACTCTTTCCTTGCGAATAGAGTGTCATCATCATCTTGGCACGGGCATTGATGTCTTCCAGTGCCAACTCATAATTCCTCCGTTGCTCCAGCTTCAAGCTGCAAAAAGCCTCATCCGTGAAATCTCCTTTTTTCACACGGTTTATCTCGCGCCATACCAACTTCTCCGCCGAAGCGTATGACTGGAACATGAGTTTAGGCACAATAGCCACCGCCAGGATACCGGCTTCATTCAGTCCCTGATTCATGGACATCGCCGCCATTATCTTATGATTAACCGAAAGCTGGTCAAGATATCCCGTCCCGTTCTCATTATTAAGCAGTGCCATCGCAATATTAATGGCTACCTTATCTTTATGATTGGCAGGCACACCACGGAATCCGAGCGCCATCATCTTGACAAAAGGCACGGGAAGTTTCACCTTTACCTTTTCCTTGCCCCTAAAATCCGGCAACACAACAGACGGGCTTACCGGTGCTTTACCGCTACGGATGCGCGAGAAGGTCTTTTCCAAGATAGGAATCACCTCTTCCGCATGGAAGTCACCGCTCAGAATCAATCCCATATTGGATGCCACATAATAATCTTCAAAGAATCTGCGCATACGTGTCAGTTGCGGATTCTTCAGGTTCTCTGTGCTGCCTATTATCGGATAGGCATACGGATGCGGTGAAAAATACCGGTGAGTCAAACGCTCCATTGCCAACATTCCCATCATATCGCTATACATATTCTTCTCTTCGTAAACCGTTTCCAGTTCACTTTGAAAGAGGCGGAATACAGGATTCAGCAAGCGTTCACTGTTCAGCTCCGCCCAATGAGCGAAGTATTGCGGAGAAAAGACATTGAAATAGACGGTATAATCATAAGAAGTTCCGGCATTGAGCTGACTGCCGCCAAACATGGAAGTAAGCTTGTCGAATTCATTGGGTATGGCATATTCGGCAGCACGGATACTTAACCGGTTGATTTCCTTCTGCAACTCCGGACGAAGCTTTTCATCCTTACACGCTGCCAGTTCATCATATTTATCGGCGATGGCATCCAGTATTTCCTTTTCCGCTTCATAATCCGTAGTCCCTATCTTGTCCGTCCCCTTGAACATCATGTGTTCAAAATAATGGGCTATACCCGTATCTGGACAATCCTTAGCTCCGGCTTTGACAACTACCGCACCGAATACTTTAGGCTGGTTGTGGTCTTCATTCAACCAAACCGTAAATCCGTTGCTTAATTCAATCTCTCTGACTTGAAGGGAATCAGGCATATCGTCCATCATAAGAAACTATTTATCTTTTTCTTCCAGATAAGGAATGCGGTAAGCGGTATACAATTCAAGAACGGCAGCGACAGTCAGGCAAACAACCCATTCGTTATGCTGCGTGGTAAACATGAACAAGCCGGTAAGCAATAACAATACCGCACCGAATACCTGCTGTTTACGTAATCTTTTGATAGTGACATTATCTCCTTTATAGCCGTTGGTCAGCTGTACATAAGCGATAAGCAACGCTCCTACACAATATATATAAGGAGCATACTCCCAACCTGTAATCATAACCGCCGCTCCCAACAATGCCAGAATCGCTCCGGCTCCAAAAATCATCGATTGATATTGTTTCATTCTTCTTCAAATACATATATATCCTCATTCGGCTTCTTCATCAGGTACTTCTCACGAGCCACCTTCTCCATTGCCGCAGGATTTGCCATTAATTCATTCAAACGTTTCGTACTTTCTTCGTATTCAGCCTGATATTTACGGATCTCCGCCTCCAGACGCATAATCTCACGTTTATTCTTAGCGCGGCGAAGCAGACTGTTTTCATCGAGAAAACCGATAATGGCGATAAACAATCCGATGGTAATATAGTATTTATTCCTGCGGATAAAATTCCAGACGCTTAGTAACCTACTCATGGCTGATTGATAATTGAATACGGGACAAAGATAACTATTTTATTTAAAATCTTCATTCTTCATTCTTCATTCTTCATTCTTTTAATGTACATTTGCAAAAACAGAAAAAACAGCAGAATATCCCTTATTATGGAGAATTATATTGTATCGGCACGAAAATACCGTCCTTCAACTTTCGACTCCGTTGTAGGACAAAAGGCATTGACTACGACACTCAAAAATGCGATAGCAGGTCAGAAACTGGCTCACGCCTATCTGTTTTGCGGACCGCGAGGTGTGGGGAAAACCACTTGCGCACGTATCTTTGCCAAGACCATCAACTGTATGAATCCTACGGCAGACGGAGAAGCATGCAACGAATGCGAATCTTGCCGGGCCTTCAACGAACAACGCTCATACAACATACATGAACTGGATGCGGCATCCAATAACTCGGTAGAGGACATTCGTTCACTGATAGAACAAGTGCGTATCCCGCCACAGATAGGGAAATATAAAGTATATATTATCGATGAGGTGCACATGCTTTCGCAGGCAGCTTTCAATGCATTCCTGAAAACACTGGAAGAACCTCCCCATCATGCCATATTCATTCTCGCTACTACCGAGAAGCATAAGATATTGCCTACTATCCTCTCCCGTTGCCAAATATACGATTTCAACCGCATTACGGTCAACGATACAGTGGAGCACCTACAATATGTGGCACAAAAGGAAGGTATTACCGCAGAACCGGAAGCACTGAATGTCATTGCCCAGAAAGCAGACGGCGGTATGCGCGACGCATTGTCCATCTTTGACCAAGTAGTCAGCTTCACAGGAGGAAACATACAGTACAAGAATGTTATCGACAACCTGAATGTATTGGACTATGAATACTATTTCCGCCTGACAGACTGCCTGCTGGATAATAAGATCAGCGAATCCCTGCTTATCTTCAACGATATATTAAATAAAGGATTCGACGGAAGTCACTTTATTACAGGACTTTCATCTCATTTCCGTGACCTGCTTGTCAGTAAAGATGCTTCCACCCTTCCACTACTGGAAGTGGGCGCAAGCATACGTGAACGCTACCAACAGCAAGCACAAAAATGCCCGCCACAGTTTCTTTACAAGGCAATGAAACTTTGCAACGACTGCGACCTGAACTACCGTGCCAGCAAAAACAAACGTCTGCTAGTAGAAATAACCCTGATTCAGGTGGCACAACTGACGGCGGATGCAGACGACACAGCTCATGGGCGTAGCCCTGAACAAGCTATAAAACCCATATTCAATAAGCAAAGTGCTCAGGCTCAGCCGGCACAAGCCCAACCATCTGTCCAGGCACAACAATCGGCAAGAACTCCAGTTGCATCAACTTCATCTGTACAGTCACAAACTGTGCAGCAAGGTGTAGCACCTCAAGCCCAGCCGACCAATACTCCACCGATACGGCAAAATCCTATTCCACAACAGAGTGAAGAGAAAAAGATTCCCGTATTCAAGGCGGGCAGTCTTGGCGTATCTATCAAACATCCGGCAAGCAGAGAGGTACAACAACAGCAAACAGCAACCGTTAAACCGGTACAGACCGAAATAGCGGAAGATTTCATTTTCAACGAAAAGGATTTGGATTATTACTGGCGCGAGTATGCCAACCAACTTCCGGTAGAAGAGAAAGCAACTGCCGGGCGAATGATGAACATGAAACCAAAGTTACTGAACGATACGACTTTTGAGGTCGCTGTGGACAACGAACTTGTAGAGAAAATAATGACTCCTCTTATCCCGCAGATACAAGACCATTTGCGAAATAAGTTACATAACCGGAAGATAACAATGACCGTCCGCGTAAGTGCCCCGACTGAGAATATCCGTGCTTACAGCAGAGTGGAACGTTTCCAGATGATGAGTCAAAAGAATCCCGAGCTATTGAAACTGAAAGAGGAATTCGGATTGGAATTGTATTAATACAGATCTTTTAATTAGAGCTTTTGAAGCGTTAGGAAGAACTTACATAAATAAAATGAAAGCTTAGTATGCTATAGTTTGCTTTTGGATGAATATTTTTGGGACATTGGAAACAGCGAACTACTTCGTGAACTTATTGACGAATGTGTTGTAATTTGCTTTCAAATTAGTATCTTTGAATTATTGGAAACAACGCCTCGCCCCATGCGCGGAATGGCGAAGATTAGTTGTGATTCGCTTTCAAATTAGTATCTTTGAACCATTGGAAACAGCAACATCCGAAGCGAAGAAATTGAGCGACTTGTTGTGATTTACTTTCAAATTAGTATCTTTGAACCATTGGAAACAACTTTAATGCAAGCCCTAGTGTTATCTATTGGGTTGTGATTTGCTTTCAAATTAGTATCTTTGAACCATTGGAAACAACTGTCGCCGAAGTCCGTCCAGGCGTCGCTACGTTGTGATTTGCTTTCAAATTAGTATCTTTGAACCATTGGAAACAACTTAATTGATATCAATCAGTTAGACAGGTCTGTTGTGATTTGCTTTCAAATTAGTATCTTTGAACCATTGGAAACAACAATTATCAGGATACACCGTTTGACGGTACGTTGTGATTTGCTTTCAAATTAGTATCTTTGAACCATTGGAAACAACACATTTCGGTGAACCACGCTTCAATTTGTGTTGTGATTTGCTTTCAAATTAGTATCTTTGAACCATTGGAAACAACAAGGTCTTATTGCCACACGGCAACGTGTTAGTTTTGATTTGCTTTCAAATTAGTATCTTTGAACCATTGGAAACAACGCACCTACTGTACAGATCACATCTTGGGAAGTTGTGATTTGCTTTCAAATTAGTATCTTTGAACCATTGGAAACAACGCACCTACTGTACAGATCACATCTTGGGAAGTTGTGATTTGCTTTCAAATTAGTATCTTTGAACCATTGGAAACAACTTTTTCTAAATTCTCCCTTATCTTATACAAGTTGTGATTTGCTTTCAAATTAGTATCTTTGAACCATTGGAAACAACGATATTGAATTAATGCAACTAACCGATCAGTTGTGATTTGCTTTCAAATTAGTATCTTTGAACCATTGGAAACAACACTATGAATGGTATTAATAATGCTATTGTGTTGTGATTTGCTTTCAAATTAGTATCTTTGAACCATTGGAAACAACTTCTTGAGTACCACGATAGATGGGCTGCCGAGTTGTGATTTGCTTTCAAATTAGTATCTTTGAACCATTGGAAACAACCCTTCCATAAGGCGATGGTTCTGCAAGGTGTTGTGATTTGCTTTCAAATTAGTATCTTTGAACCATTGGAAACAACCAAAGGCGGTCGATTATCTGTAATTGCTTAGTTGTGATTTGCTTTCAAATTAGTATCTTTGAACCATTGGAAACAACCTTTATCCAGAAACTAACACAGGCTGGGGAGTTGTGATTTGCTTTCAAATTAGTATCTTTGAACCATTGGAAACAACTATGTGTGTTGAATGATTGTTTGTGTATTTGTTGTGATTTGCTTTCAAATTAGTATCTTTGAACCATTGGAAACAACCTTACGAACAATTTGGAACTGCAACTATGGGTTGTGATTTGCTTTCAAATTAGTATCTTTGAACCATTGGAAACAACCAAACATCTCACAATGATGGAAAGACGATAGTTGTGATTTGCTTTCAAATTAGTATCTTTGAACCATTGGAAACAACACTAATTAAAAAATACGATTATGGAAAAGAGTTGTGATTTGCTTTCAAATTAGTATCTTTGAACCATTGGAAACAACTCTTTGCATGATTTTATGAGGTTAGAGGTAGTTGTGATTTGCTTTCAAATTAGTATCTTTGAACCATTGGAAACAACATTAGGTGCTACGTTTCCTTCAATAGAGAAGTTGTGATTTGCTTTCAAATTAGTATCTTTGAACCATTGGAAACAACAATATGTTTCTAATTTCAATTTGCAATCTTGTTGTGATTTGCTTTCAAATTAGTATCTTTGAACCATTGGAAACAACCTTTATAATTGATAGACCAAACTATCGCAGTTGTGATTTGCTTTCAAATTAGTATCTTTGAACCATTGGAAACAACAAATGTCTCAGGCAAACGGTTTATTCTATGTTGTGATTTGCTTTCAAATTAGTATCTTTGAACCATTGGAAACAACTTATTGAATGCGAATACAGTGATAACATTCGTTGTGATTTGCTTTCAAATTAGTATCTTTGAACCATTGGAAACAACTTTTGTATTAATTGAAGGTAGGACGTTGTGTTGTGATTTGCTTTCAAATTAGTATCTTTGAACCATTGGAAACAACACTTCCACCCAGTAAGCTTTGTTCCACACTGTTGTGATTTGCTTTCAAATTAGTATCTTTGAACCATTGGAAACAACAATGTAGTTGTGAACATTGCAGATTCACAGTTGTGATTTGCTTTCAAATTAGTATCTTTGAACCATTGGAAACAACTATAATTATGGTCTACCAACCCACCCGGGGTTGTGATTTGCTTTCAAATTAGTATCTTTGAACCATTGGAAACAACACACACACACACACACACACACACACACACGTTGTGATTTGCTTTCAAATTAGTATCTTTGAACCATTGGAAACAACAATCAACACGGGTAGGTCTGTTATCATCTTGTTGTGATTTGCTTTCAAATTAGTATCTTTGAACCATTGGAAACAACTGGAAACCATATTCTGTCTGCACAATTTTAGTTGTGATTTGCTTTCAAATTAGTATCTTTGAACCATTGGAAACAACTTAACCCACATTACTATCTGTGTATTAATACATTACACATAGATTTAGAAAATAAAAAAGAAGGTTGTTTCCTACAAAAAATCCCATCTTAAAATGGGATTTTTTACTTTCAAAACAACTCTAATTGCTGTCCCGGAGTATTAACACACTGAGCTTTCTTTCCATAAAACAATCCAATATTACTAAACTGTTTATCTGTTATGCACATTATTCCAACCTGACCAAACTCTGGAAGAAAGGACTTCACTCTTTTTATGTGTACTTCAGCATTTTCACTACTAGCACAATGACGGATATAAATAGAAAACTGAAACATAGTAAAGCCATCTTTCTGTAAATTCTTTCTAAAATCAGAATAAGCTTTTTTATCTTTCTTTGTCTCCGTTGGTAAATCAAAAAGAACAAGAACCCACATAACACGATATTCGCTAAAACGATCCATTATTTTTCCGGATATAAAATATGACGAAGTTCGCCACTGAAACATTTATAAAGTGATGCTGTCGTTTGCCCAACAGCAACCATCAAAGGACTACGTTTTCCTCCTATTTTTACTTCCAAAGTAGGAATAGAAAGTAAACTCCCCTTTATTTCTTTCGTCAATTCCAATTCAGATCCATAAGACTGCACTAACTGATAAACCAACCTGTCTACATAAGGACGATAAGGTTCCATTATATCATCAGCTAAACAATAAGCATTATACCGATTATGATGATGTATACCCAATGTCGGTAACAAACCACTTGTCACTAATCCACGAGCCACTATCGCGCGAAGTATTGCATAACCATAATTCAGTAAATTATTAGGCGGAATTCCTTCACGATCTCTAGAAAATCCTTCAATATAACCAAATAAAGATTTCCAATAATACGCAGCTGCTCTCGCTTCTAAATTATCAGGATCTCCACTTCTTACTTCATTTGCCCAAACGCGCATACATTTCATTTCTTCTCCTACACAATCATTCAAAACAGAAGCTTGATTATCAATCTTCGTTTTGATAGTCTGTTGCCAAAGTTGTTTCTTTAGAGGAAGAGAAGCATCTAATTGTTGACGAAATCGCTCATTTTGAGTCGTATTTCCATATAAAGGTAGCATTAATCCAACAGGCATACTCTTACTATCACAAGTAATTACAGCACAATTATTCTCTAAAAGAGCTTCAAGCACACCGGAAGTTATAGTGATCTGCCTATTATCTAATATCACAACACCTAGATCTTCAACCGGCCTCGTAACTTCTGACTGTTTTTTGAATGTATCCGGCAAAGACGCACTTTTCTCCACTTCCGGAAGTTTTATAACTAATTGTGCATTCCGTAGGGACAGATAAACAGGACTTCCGAAATAAAGTGTTTTCTTTATCATAGTACTAGTATTTAAAGTTTATTACTGCCGATTATAAAATATACAAGGATATCAGCTATGACTTAATAAAGTTCGATCTACTTATTAGTCCTACTGCAAGATACTTAATCTTCTTTTCCACCACAATTTAGTATTCACCAACAAAAACTATTTGCCCAATGTGATTAATCCTGACCTTAACAATTTTATCAAAGTTAGTAAGTGAAGTAACTCTCTTCCAAGTAATATTCTGCAGTTCTTTTTTATTCTCAACTGTTGTTTCAAGATGATGCCTAAACACATAATCTTTTGAGGTTATCTTCTGTACCCTATACAAATTAGGACTGATTAATGCATAGTTATCCGGATCTAATAAATCTATTTCATTGGGATCAAAGCCTGTATTCTCATTTGGAAAAACAAAATACTCATTTTGTTTCATAGAAAATAAGAAACTCCAACCTTCAGAATCATTATAAGCTTTATTCACAATGGCTTCACCTAAAATAGCGCGAGCTGTTGCTTCATAGAAGGAAACAACATTTTCTTGTAATTCTCCCTTTTCATCGCGATAAATAGCAACATGATGATTATTTCCTGTATTTACATAGTCCACAGGTTGTTTTTTTCCTTCAGAATCCAATATCAGTTCACCATTATGATCTTTCTTACAATGTAATGGTTCTGCATTATTTACTCCGGTTATCGTAACTCGTTTAATAGAAATTCCTTTTTCTTCATTCAGCCAAATAGGATTATCTTCTAAATTTGAGAATGCTTTTCTTGCATCTCCTCCATAGTCTACCAAACGTTTCTCCAGAAGCCTACGAATTTTAACGTCAACAACCTTATCAATTTTTAAATCCGGTGAAATGCTTTTACGTATCGTATAAATTGTATCTAAAGTTACAGTCTTAATTTTTATCGGCACTCGCTGAGTATGAAGTTCATCTAAATAGATAGGATTTTTCTCCAAGCTATTTTTACCGGTAAAGGCTTTCTTGGGGTCATTATCAAAAGCAACAAGACGTGCCAATAAAGCGTCTCGATATTTTTTATTCGCAACTTTTGCTATTTGCATAGCACCAAACCCTCCACCAACAGTCTCTATCTTAGTTACATATTGTTTTATACTACCATAAATAGTCTCATTATGTAATTGCCCACGAGGAGTCAATTGCTCTTTTTTATTATAACCATTCTGTGCTTTTGTCCTATTAATATTTGGTGTAACTACCCTATTCTTAGCCTTTATAGAAATTAGAACACTTTCGAGATGCCGCTTCGCTTCTGTTCTAAACACATCTAATGGCATCGGAGGAATGAATCTCAATTTTTCATGTTTATCGCGATAGAGCTCCTTTCGTTCTATTCCATAAATACTACTGGATTTATCACTTCTAGCATTTAAATTATTCAAATACTGTATAATACATCTTTTAGTAAATGCAATTGTTAAAGCATCCATTGCATGATGGCGATGATCATTACGCTTTGTCCAATCTTTTATACGTCGAATTTTGCGCCCATCTTTGTCTTCTACAATCTCCGTTAAAGCTAATTTATCATATTTATCCCAATTCAATTCTTGCATAACATCTACCAATTGCCAATCTTCACGTAAACGGTCAGTTATAGAACCTACAGTAGGAACAACAAACTTCACCAAATCTTCTAATATCTCACGGGCTTTTTTAGCTATATACTGAGAATCACGTAAATCACGCTCAATGAAATCATTTGGTATATCAGCCTCTTTCATTAATAGTTTATTATACTTCGTTTTACGAAGCGCACCATTTTTATACATATTCTCGATACGGACTTCATAATCACGCACACCTTCGATATCATATTTATTCAATACATAATCATAGGCTGTTAAATTGCTTTTCTCAATATTAACCTTTCTGCTCTCAATAGTTTTATTAGAAAAAGAATCATCAAATAATTTCGCCTGAGGAATAATATGCTCTATATCAAATTCTTTACTAAACAACTTTTCCTGAGGTATATACATATTAGAATAAAGTGTTTTATAACCATTATCCTTTAGTTCTAAATATAATTTATAACGAATTATATCATTTCGGCTCACATTCACCAACCCAAATTCTTTTTGAAGAATTTGCCGATACTTATCATGGTCAATTGTCGCCTTATTTATATTCTCAGTCATAACCTTGCGTTCTTTCGCACTCTTTTTCAATTCGCGTGCCAACTCTATACGGATTTCATCAGGCTTTCCAAATGTATCAACCACATGATTCACAACATTTATCATCTGATTAAGTATCTTCTCAACTACAGGGTTACGCAAACTATTCTTAGGGAGAAGATCCAAATGATCTTTATATTCTTTCTTATCCAACTCTTCTTTTGTCAAGGAACGCTGAGAATGGCGATAACCTGCAAATTCGCAAGCTTGATTATAACAACTTCCCTCTTTCATATAAGGTAAAATCTTACGAATAGCTTTCGTGCTTAGACTGCCATAATCCGATTGAAATGTTATATTAGCAATTATATTGGCATATTCCTTTTCAAAACCGCAAAGTTCTGTTATTTTACGAATCAAACTATCATTGCCTGTATTTGATTTGTCTCCTTCATAAGAATATAGCAAATGCCACAACTGATACATCGGTTGTTTATCAAAAGTATGCCCTTCTTTTGACGAATCAAAAAATAATATATCCGTATTATATCCTAATCCATCAAAAATAACCTTTACCTTTTCTTTTATTTCATCAGACGGCATCCTAGAGAAATCATATTCTCCGTTTCCAGTCATTGCAATAATCTTTTGATACGCTTTAAACAATATCGATTGAGTGCAATCTCCTTCTAAATCTTCATAATTCAAATCTAAATCCTTATAATTTCTATATAACAATTTAAGGGCATCTTTCTTATTAAGTTTATCCTTAACACTCAATTCCATAAATAGAGTTTCCTTTTCTTCCTGTTCCAAGAAACGCGATAAGTTCGATGATTTTTCAATCACTCGCAAATTATTGAGGGTATGCCAAATCTTAAATTCTTGAAAAAGAGGAGATGACTGAGGGCATACTTTACAACCCACTGTCTTCATTTTCTGTTTTCCATCTATACAAATTGCCATTTGGCGACTTTCAAACTCACAAAAACCAACTAATCCTTTTTGGCTCTTTAGTGGACGTTGATAGAATATAATAATATCACGAATTTCTTTCTTCAATTCAGAAGTAAGCTCCGGATGAAACGTCGCTTGCTTTTCCCAAATAGCTTCAAATTCATCCAAATAATCGTGACGATAAAACACCTTATTTTTAAGACTCCAATTAGAGTCGCGTTCTAATTCTCTCAGAAGAAATTGCCCTACGGTAAGCTTATTAAAATATAGTTCTTTACTACGATCACTAATTGCTCCCAAATAACCGCTAGAGCTATCAATAGCTCCATTCAATTCACTAATCACCAAAGCTACTTCTTCAATGGAAAGCTGTTTTGTTAAAGCATCAACACGCCATTGATAAACTTGCAATCGCTTATCTTTCCCTTTATTATCAGCCGTATACAGCTTATACTTTCCTAGAAATATTTTAATTGTATTCGACTTACTTTTTCCTTTCAGCAATTCCTTAAATTCATCCGTTAATATTTCCGGATAAAATTGTTGCTGACACATCCATATTCTATCAAGCTCTTTTTGCAAATCCGAACGATAAAAATCAGGAACATACTTTTTACCTTGATTAAATAATGATAATACTAACTGACCAGGAGTTATATCTTCATCATACAATTGCATAGCGACCGACATACCATCAATTTTCTGTCCTTCCTCCACAGATTTTACTTTACGGCTGCTTTTATAGCCACGCTTTTTATTTATCATCAAAAAAACACGCGCCAATTCATCCAATGAGATTTCCTCCGTTACAGCCTTGGCACGTAACCGATAGGTTTGAAAAGTAGTTTGGTTACCATTCTCGCACAATAAAGTCTCATCAGTTATCAATCCATTCTCTTTAAAACAATCTATCAGATTCTCACGGCGTAATTTATATCGCTGCAAATTACGGCGCATACTCCTTTTCAATGTCCGATCGGTATTTGTTGCAATACTCTTACCTTGTTCAAAACTTCTCTGTTCATCGACACTTAAAGGATTTACACGCACACCAAGTTTGATTATTGATGATTGCTCTTCACTACTTTCAGCTTCATTTACCAAAGCCCATCCTATGCTAGTAGTACCTAAATCAAGGCCTAAAATCTTTTTCATAATAGAATCTTTATCAAAACTTTTCAAAAATACAAATTTATTTCTACAGAAGGTTGTTTTGTAGAAAATTATTTCTTATTTTTGCAAAACTAATTTGAAGCAAGTCACAATAAGGATTATTCCGTTGTGAAAACATTTAGGTTGCCCTCGTCCTTTATCGGGGGCTTTTTTCTTTTTCAATCTTTAACCACTAAAGAAAGTCTTGATAATAATAAGTTGGACTACCATATTATATGGTATAATATCATTCCTATGATTTACCGAAGCAACTCCAAAGAAAATATTTAAATTGCTCCAAAACACTTGGACGTTTCCTTTCCAAAAATTGAACCAAGTGTCCTCTTTCTCTTATCCCGAGAATATGTACATATCCATTCTGACAAAATAGATAAAGATAATCTTCATCCATTTGCAAACCAAATATATTATCAAGAGGTAAAGGGAAAATACTTTCTGGATCATCTTTGCTAAAGAATAACATATCAGAACTGATACTTAAATCCAGCATCTCTAAAAACGGCTTTAATATTTCAGCCTTTTCTTTGTTGTTTTGTCTGCGCACTTTCGTCAAAGCTCTGCGTAAAGCTTGTGTTTCCGGGTTTTTCATACTCTTTGTCTTTGTGTATGCTCACCCTTATTTAAAAAGGTGCAAGCATACTTGTAATCCCAGAACAAAGGTACTGGCATACCTGACAAAAGAGAATACAGCATGCCCGCACCAGAACTTATATTTATTGCAATACAAGCTAGCGCAGACATCATATTATCTTTGTCTTTGAAAGTGCCAGTTTCTTGTTCTGATAATATTATGTCTAATCAACAATGCCGGATATACTCCGACATTTTGTGCAAAGATAAATAAAATTTAGAAAGAATTGAAACGAAAATATTTTTTAGAGTAGATTTTAGTTTCTGTTCTCCCTAATTTCAATATCGCAATTAAATATAATCCTAACAGCATAGTTACAGATTTCCAAACATGAGAACAGATTATGGAAAACGTTGTTCACAAAATGAATAAAACGAATATATAATTCAATTTTATTAAATATATAATTGACAATATTAAAATAATATTCTATATTTGCAAAACAATACTTATGGATTAACAAAATGGAAATTAAGAAACGATTGCCTTTACAGTGCCCCGGCTGTGATACATCTTTAAAAGTAAGCGAACTATTTTGCGAACAATGCGGCACTAAAGTATGCGGAGAATTTGAACTTCCTCCCCTAGCCCGTCTCACAGAAAAGGAACAAACTTTTGTCTTAGACTTCGTGAAAGCAAGCGGTAGCCTAAAGGATATGGCAAAGAGTATGGGACTAAGCTATCCTACCGTACGTAATTTATTGGACGATCTGATTATCAAACTCAACAAAATATCATAACTATGGCAAACGTAAAACATTTTTTCAGTACACTGTCTAATCCGTTCCTGAAAATAGCGGGTATACAAGCTCTCTTATGGGGCATTGCAGGCATTATTATCTCAATTGCTATGTCCATCATAGCACCGATCCATTATCACGGACTACTGCATTTCGGTCCGGCCTCGAACAATGCATGGTGGTGCTTTGCCGGAGAACATATAATTATATGGTTAATTCCTTCCATATTATTCTTTGTAGCCGGCAAGTTACTTTCTCCCTCACACATCAGAGGTATCGACGTATTCGGAACAATTGCTTTCGCTCAACTACCTTTTATATTGATGAATTTATTTTTCTTTCCCGAATCAGTTCAGAAACTAATGAATATTCCGACTACTGCCACACCTGAATGGATTATGCAACAGCCGGACATGATAAAAGGAGCATTCATTACGTTTCCATCCATCTTATTTATAGTGATAGTTCTCATTTGGATGTATCAGGCTTTCAAAGTTTCATGTAATCTTAAAGGTTGGAAATTAGGATTGTCATATGCCGTCATCATTATTGCAAGCGATATAATCTGCAGACAATTAATCAAATTAATGTATTAGAATTATGGAAGTAAACTTTATAACCGGAGGCATTCTCATTTTATGTGGTCTTTTGGTGAAACGTTTTCCTAATCTGATTGCAGGTTACAATACTATGTCGAAAGAAGAAAAAGCCAAGGTGGACATCGATGGACTTTCCTCCATGATGCGTAACATGCTTATTGGTTTAGGTATTTTTGTTATACTTTGGCAATGGATTAGTATGTCATTGACTTTGGGCGTATGGGCTGATTGGTTGCAAATAGGAATTATTGCAGCAGTGGTCATATTCATGTTAATCAAAGCACAAAGCTATCATACATAGAGAAATGACAAATAATGAAAGTACAGAAAGCTCTTTCAACCCTAAGAAAAGGGAAAGGATATACTAAATACAAAAGAGGCTGAAAAGACCAAAGATATTTATTAATCAATTGGTCGATAAGATGCAAAAAGAATCTTCCCATTAAGTGTTTTTTATACATACGGTCCTTTGTTTGCAAACGATAGGAGTTTGTAAACAAAGGACCGCACCTTTAAAATCAATCGACCGTATGTATAATAATCAGGCTTCTATTTCATACCATGATTCATCATACGGTGATGAGCCATTTCTTCATATTTTGTACCAGGTTTCCCATAATTAGCATAAGGATAAATAGAAATACCGCCACGAGGAGTAAACAAACCTGTTACTTCAATATATTTCGGATTCATCAAACGAATCAAGTCTTTCATGATGATATTGACACAATCTTCATGAAAAGCACCATGATTACGGAAACTGAATAGATAAAGTTTCAGACTTTTACTCTCTACCATCTTGATGTCCGGTAAATAACTGATGCGTATCTCCGCAAAATCAGGTTGTCCGGTGATGGGACATAAACTTGTAAACTCAGGACAGTTAAACCGAACCCAATAATCATTCTCCGGATGTTTATTATCAAACGCCTCCAATACTTCAGGAGCATAATCCTGCTTATACTCCGTCTTTCTTCCTAAAAGAGAAAGCTGCTCTTTTAAATCTGCCATTCCTATTATTTTATTACAATTTTATACCTTTATTCTTTGCTTCCAGATATTTATCCAATCCTTCTTTACGCAATTTGCAAGAGGGACAATGCCCACATCCATCACCTTGAACACCATTGTAACAAGTCAATGTTTCACGGCGAATCAACTCAAGTACCCCTAACTCATCCGCAAGTTGCCATGTTTGTGCCTTGTCAATCCACATTAAAGGAGTATGGATAACAAACTGCTCGTCCATCGCCAAGTTCAATGTAACGTTTAATGATTTAATAAAAGCATCACGACAATCCGGGTAGCCGCTAAAATCAGTCTGAGAAACTCCAGTTACGATATGATTTATTCCTTTTTCACGAGCATATACAGCTGCAATACTCAAAAAGAACAAATTCCTTCCCGGAACAAAAGTGTTCGGAAAACTATCCGTCGGCTTTTCCTGATCCATCGGAATCGACATATCCGTCAAAGAGTTTCTTCCTAATTTCCCAATAAAGGATACATCCATAACTTCAAATTCCACTTCAGCCTCATCAGCTATATGACGGGCCAGTTCCACTTCGTTCCGGTGCTTTTGCCCATAAATAAAACTCAATGCATACACTTTCTTAAACTCTCTCATAGCCCAAAACAGGCAAGTAGTTGAGTCTTGTCCACCACTGAACACGACCAATGCTGTTTCTTTATTCATACGAATTAAATATCTTTGATTTTAAGAACATTATAAGAAATGTGCTCATCATACACATCACTACCATCTACCTTTTTTATATACTTCACCACATATATAGTAACCGGAAGGATAATGACTTCATAAAGTGACTTCAATACCGCCTGTGTAGCAACCATTATCAGTAACTCATTCACCGGAATCAGTCCGCCGAATGCAATCGGAAAGAAGATTAATGAATCTGCACTCTCGCCTACTAAAGTAGAGAGAATGGCACGAAGAGAAAAATGCTTTCCATTGGAAGCAACTTTCATTTTGCTCATCACATAAGCATTGAGGAAAGACCCGACAAGGAAAGCCGTCAAACTGGCAACTGCTATTCGAGGAGCCATACCAAACACAAAGTTGAAGCCCTCTTCACCTTCCCAAAAAGGTGCGGCAGGAAGCATAACAGCCAATTGCGCAAAACCGATTACCAAAAAGTTCATTGCAAAACCACTCCAGATAATCAGGCGCGCTTTCTTAAAGCCCCAAACTTCGGCTATACAGTCGTTAATGATATAAGAAATAGGAAATACGATCAATCCGGCAGTTGCCGTAATGCCCCAAAGTTGAACAACTTTGGTTTCCAATAAATTAGATGCTACGAGACATACACAAAAAAGTATTCCCAACAGCATAAAGGGTACAGATACTTTATTTTTCATTTTCCTGTTTTTTACGTGGTGTTCTAGAATACACGACCGCTATTCACGGCATCGTACGTTAATTGGGTTGCAAAGATAGCAGTTTATAAGGGAATAATAAAAAGAAAGAGAGGATTTTTTAGAACCCTCTCTTACAATAAGCTATTATCCGAATAAATTAGAAACGATAATCCAAACCGATACCGAATACCTTATTCGTACGGGTAAAACTATCTTTAAAATCTAATCCTGTACCATTATAGTCAGCAGTTACTTTATTATAAGTATCATAATTAGTCCAGAAATAAGCAATGTTCAATTTCAAATCTTCCATTAACCGGAATCCTGCACCAAACCCAAAAGAATATGAACTGGTAGTGAAACTCATATCAGACATATAACCATCTTCTAAACCATATTTAGTACGCTGCATTCCTGCACTGACCTGAGCCCATTTACAAACATCCCATTCAATACCTCCCAGATATTCATTCGTACCCTGACTGATAGATTTCTGCTTATCACTCGCCATCTTTGCATGTGTATCAAAGAAATGGTGATAACCTACTGATGCACGAAGTACCAGAAGTATTTCATAAGATACACCAACCGTCAGCATACTGGGGATGTCGTGAGGTGTATTTACACCGTCTTTAAATAATCCCGTATCATCTACACGAGTCTTATTCTCCACATTCAGTTTGGTATTAAATTCATATTTCACACCTACATTCCATTTCTTCCACTTAAAGTCAAGTCCTAATATCGGTGTTACTCCCCAACCGGTTTGATCGCAATCCAAATTTTTATCAGCAGTTTGACCGGCAACTTCTTGTGCAGCTATGGCCAATGCCGTATATTGTTCTGCTGCAGCTTGATTTCCGGCAGCAAGATAAGCCGCTGCTGCTTGTGATGCCTGTTCTGCTGCAGTCGTAAAATATTTATTCACGTTAATCATCTCACCATTTAAACCAATATTTGCCTGTATATTACGGATATGACCTTCATAGCCATTACTAACATAATTCATACGAGCTCCAACAAAAGCCGAAAGATAATCCGTAATCTTATAAGTTGCTCCCAATTGCAACCCAAAAATATATTGTTTACCACGCATATAGCTATCTACAGAATACTGAGTAGCATTATACCCGGCTTGTTGCAATGCCAACGGAAGTAAAGCCACCTGTGATTCAAAAGAGCCAAGTCCTTCATTAAACGTAGCCTTACCACCACCTCCGGTCACAGCAAATCCAGCAGAGAAAGTCCAATTATTTCTCTTATACGCAGCCTGCACAGATGGAATAAAAGGAGCAGATGCTTCACCTTTATATACACGACTACCGTCTGTACCTGTTGTTCTGCCATCGGTATTCATCAAGAAGGGTTTAAAACTAGAAGTGATCGTACGAGTTTGAAATGCACTTTGTCCGTTTAGTGATATATGAAAACCATCCTTAGCAAGGAAAGCAAGTCCTGCCGGATTTGAATATACAGCATCAATTTCAATAGAAGCATCTCGTGCCGGATTTCTTAAGAATGCAATGTTCTGGTTAGTATTGGTGAGAAGTCCACCGGCAAAAGTTGTAGTTGAAACGGTTAGCAACACGATACTAATCAATGAAATTTTCTTCATTATAACAGTTTTTAAATTAATTCAGGTGCAAAGATACGACAATATTGCACACACACAATAGTCTTGTGCAAATAAGTTCAATAACCATTAAATTTTATCTGTTTTATATACTTTAAGCTGATTGTTTCAAGAGAAACTATTACAATATTTATAAAAGAGAAAAAACTTCTTTCTAAATCCAAGCAGATATATAATCAACTTATTATCCATCTTGATTCAAACTTTCCTACATAGCTCATTGTTTCAATAAAAAAGACTATATGACATACACAATTGCATTTTTCGGAACAAAGCCTTACGATGAAGTATCTTTCGATAAGGTAAATAAAAAGTTTGGGTTTGAGATTAAATATTTCAAAGGTCATCTCAATAAAAACAACGTCATGCTTACTCAGGGGGCAGATGCTGTCTGTATATTCGTAAATGACATAGCGGATGCAGAAGTACTTAAAGTCATGGCTGATAATGGAGTAAGATTATTAGCTCTGCGCTGTGCAGGATACAACAATGTAGACTTATCTGCAGCACAAGCAAATAGAATTACCGTGGTACGTGTACCTGCTTATTCACCTTATGCAGTAGCAGAATACACAGTAGCCTTGATGCTATCTCTTAACCGTAAAATACCACGCGCAACATGGCGTACCCGTGATGGGAATTTTTCTCTCCACGGATTAATGGGATTCGATATGCATGGAAAAACAGTAGGAATCATCGGAACCGGCAAAATAGCTAAAATCTTGATTCAAATACTCCGAGGATTCGGAATGAATATATTAGCTTATGATTTATATCCAGACTATAATTTTGCCCGTGAACATCAAGTCGTTTATACAACATTAGACGAACTTTATCATAATTCCGATATTATCTCACTACATTGTCCGCTCACAGATACAACTAAATATCTGATTAATGACTATTCTATCAGTAAAATGAAAGATGGTGTTATGCTTATTAATACCGGTCGTGGACAACTGATTCATACCAATGCTTTGATAGAAGGATTAAAAAACAAAAAAATCGGTTATGCCGGTCTGGATGTTTATGAAGAAGAAAGTGAATATTTCTATGAAGATAAGTCGGATAAAATTATTGATGACGATACATTAGCACGTCTTTTATCCTTTCCAAATGTTATTGTCACTTCCCATCAGGCATTTTTTACGCATGAAGCTATGCGAAATATTGCAACCACCACATTAGAAAATATCAAATCTTATACAGAGGGTAAGAATCTCATTAATGAAGTCAAGCCAAAATAGATTCACGATATACGACTTACTATTTTAAGAAAGTAAGTCGTCATTCTTATTATTTTAATTAATTCAATTCTACTATAATACAACAACTTAGAATAGCACATCTAACTCTTTCTAAATAATAAATATTTTAATTACAGGTGGAACAGTTTCTGCCATCGGCGATTATATTACCCGACCTATAAAATCAGCCATTCGCAAATATTCTTTGAACTTGGTGAGCAAAGACTCTATAATAACAACATCTAAATTAAAAGATAAAGCTGGCGTTATCGGAGCATATATGTTAGCACGCAGCAGAGTTTTCGAAAGATAATCCCCATTTATAAAAGTGAAGAACCTGCTACCATTTATAAAATAGCTATATTCAGCAGGTTCTTCGCTTTATTATCACAGATCAATAGCTCTTTTCCTAATTCATAATCTTAATTCCCACAAAATAAGTTCTTGGTTGAGTAGGACCATAAAAATAACCGGAATCACGATATTCTCCTTTATCCAAATCCTTTTGGAAACTATTGAATATATTCTGAATACCTCCATTAATTTGCAACTTAATATGATCATGCAACACAAAAGTATAGTTTAATTTAATATTCAAATCAAAGAAATCGGGTGTCCTTTCCAAACGATCTTGTTTAATATACATATTCGCAAATTCAGCAGGGATGTCACTTGGAGCAAAATGCGGCACTACCATTTTACCTGTATATGTACCGGATAAAGCAAAATCAAAATTCTTTAATGGAGCACTTGTAAAGGTAAAATAGCCATAATAATCCGGTGTACGAGGCATACGCTTTATCTTTTCCACAGCTTCATCCTCACTCCATGCTTCCGCTGATTTATACTGACTTCTCTGCACCGTAAATCCAAGCTGCAAAGCAGCTTCTTTACCATGCGCAATCTTCGCATCAATATTCGCACCAAACACTCGTGCACCACTTCCGTTACGACGTTCTTTTACCAAATTACCATTATCATGTCCGATAGATTCCAGCACGAACACATCACGAAGATCCGTATAAAAACCTTCTATCAATAAATTGGATTGAAAATGTCCGAAATTCGCAGTCCAGTCTACCGAACCACTAAAACTATTAGAGCGTTCCGGTTTCAATCCTTCTGCCAAACGAATTAACATTCCCTCCCCTCCTACGGCCGTTACATGCAAATCTTCATCATAGGCCTGCGGAGCACGGAATCCTGTAGAGTAAGTCAAACGGGCCTGCAATTTATCGGTCGGTTTATATAACAAATTTATACGAGGACTAAATATCGGATTATCAATCAGGTTATGTTTATCCAGACGTCCACCTATTAATAAAATGAATTGTTTCATCTTCCATTCATTCTGAATAAATGTACCGGCAATACGTACATCCTGCTGCATATCTCTACCATAACCGGTCATAATATCATGCATTGAATTATCCTGATATTCCACCCCTCCGGTGAATGTGGCCGGAGCAAATAAACATTTCTTCATATTACCTATATACATCGCACCAACTACCCAAGTGAGATCCGTTGTTTTACCATAAGCATTCAAATCTCGTTGAGCCCCATAATAACTATTTCTGTCCGTATGCTGTATAGAACCATATACTGAAATCTTATGCTTATATTCTTTCCATGAAAGATCATAACTTGCTCCCCCGCTGTTTATCACATGCTTTGTCTGCTCGGTAATATCAGCTTCATGCGGTTGCAGATCAAATTTATTCCCACCACGACGAAATTCATTTGTCGTATGATACTCCAGGTTTATACGACTGAACTTTGTCGGTCTGTAATAAGAACGAAATCCGAAAGTATTCATATTCAATTTTCCCAACTCGGAAAATCCATCGCCATCCGCATCGTAAGGATTTCTATTTCGGTAAGATTCATACAAAGCTATGCCATAACTATTATCCTTTGCCACCAAAGAAACATTAGCACCCATATATTGCTCCCAACTCTGTCCGTTCATATTCGACATAGTAGATGCAACCTGAAATGAATTGCTTACCGGATCTTTCGTTATAATATTAATCGTACCGCCTACGGCATTCGCACCAAATAAAGCAGAACCACCTCCACGAACGACCTCCACTCTGTCTATCATATTAACAGGAATTTGTTCCAAGCCATATACTCCCGACAAAGCACTGATTACCGGACGGCTATTTATCAAGATCTGGGAATACGGTCCTTCCAAGCCGTTGATTCGTACCTGTGGGAATCCGCAATTCTGACAATTATTCTCAACCCGTAACCCCGACTGATACGATAACGACTTGGCCAAATCTGTTGAATTGACCGTTTCAAAAAGCTTTGCTCCCATTACATTTACAATGACCGGAGCCTCCTTACGGCTCACCTCATTACGATTGGCAGAAACAACAATTTCATCCGTCACAAATGTTTCTTCTTCCATCAGGAAATGTACGACAGTAGCATATTCTTTACTCACTTCAACTACTTTGTCCTGTTTCTTATAGCCTAATGCCTGAACTCGCAATGTATATTTTCCAGCAGGTAAACCTTTAAACTCAAACTGCCCCTCTTCATTGGAAACAGTCCCATAAGAATGCCCTACGATCTGAATTGTCGCATAGGGTATATTCTCTTCCGAACCCTTTACCAAAACATGACCATCAATTATATTCCCTTCTCGCACGGGATTATTGGCACGAAGCCCCATACCCATAAATATGAGTACAATAGTAAAAATATAGTTTTTCATTTATAAATATTATGTGAATGATAATAATACAAGAATTAATCAATATGTATTATTCATTCACCGGAGGAGCACGAAGGGTAAGATTTTCTAAATGTATGCCTTTCGCATAAGAAACCTGTCCACTATATTTTAATAAATAAAGTAAAGGCCGTTCCACCGTCTGCACACAAGCAGTCTCAGTCTTTGGAGTATTAAAATGACTTAATTGACTGATAAGAACTATTTGAGAAGAAGTATGTTTATGATGTTTATCCCGTGATGGGTGAGAGTGTACCACCATTATCCCATTTACGTAGTGCACATGAGTAAACATTGTTATGCTCACTTGATATGACACAAATAATGTCAACAGGAAAAATGACAATGATATTTTTCTTCTCAATCTCACAAACTATATTTATTGGGTTGCAAAGATATAATATTATTTTGAATAAATCTAAATAAGGATCTTACTTTTCTCCAAATAGTAGTTTATAATCACGTTCTGAAGCCATCTTAGCCCAATCCTCCGGTATAAATTTCCACTGATTGAGAGATTGAGGATTCAGAATTCCTTTATCTTCTATATAATTCATCATGAAGTAACGAAGATCCTTGGATGTCGATGAAATAATCCTACTTTTCAGTTCATCCTGTGGAATACCGGCTCCTTTTGTCAGAAGTTCACCGCCACCATTACCACGATAAGAATTCATTGCTACCTTATACATTTTATTTTCATCAAACGGGGTACCATCTGCCATACTCACGATAGTAATCTTTTCTCCCTCCGGTTTGGTCACATCCACAGTATAGATAATCCCTGCTGCCGAATCAAAGTTAAAACTGAAATTCTTAAAGAAATATGTTTCATCTGAGCCCAACGTTTCTTTCAACAATAAAATATGATCGTCTGCCGATTTCATCTGATTTGTCCACATAGCATATGACATTTCAAGAAATCCTTTAACCTCTTTCCCCGACATACGCATTGTATAAAGCATATTTTCATATTTATACAAATTAAACATATCCCTTACTTCTATGTCACCACCCGGTATTTCTGCATCATAAGATAATGGAGCGGTAAACGAAATATCAGCTTTAGTTAGATTTAATTGTATTTTATGAATAAAATCAATAAAAGCCGCCGGCCCAAAATAAGCAGGTTTAGTACTGATAGCATGGGTAAAAGTTCCGATTTTCTTAGAGACAAATGCCTTGACCACATCATATTGAGGAGTAAATTTCTTCATAAACTCCTCACTTACTCCATACTTATCTACATTGGACAGTACACCACTAATTCTTTTATCTATCACTTTCCCATCTTTCAAAGTCAACTTTACATCGACATTCGACACAACGCCTGCCCGACTGCCCGGATCCATGATCAGCACTGAGTCTCCTTCAATATTAGCCACCTTAAAACAATTTCGTAAATGGTCATGCCCGATAAACAGGAAATCAAACCCGGGAATATTTCGTGCTATAGAAACAGAAGCATTCTCATTATATTTATCCGCAACTCTTACCGCATCTTTACCGGCATGAAACAGTCCGACAATAATATCCGGATTCTCTTTTTCTTTAATGATTGTCATCCACTTTTTAGCCGTTTCTTCCATATCGTCAAAACGTAATCCCTGCCACAAAGCTTCCGGCAACCAAGTTGGGATAGCAGGGGTTATCATCCCCAGAATTGCTATCTTAACGCCATCACGCACTATTATTTCGTAGGGTTTCAAATAAGGAGTACCATCTGATACACGAACGATATTTGCTCCAAGTACCGGAAAATTACACTCTTTTATCCAACGGTCATATACGGCATGTCCGGTTTCCACATCATGATTCCCCATATTGCCGACATTATATCCCATATAATTCATCATATCCGCAGTTAGATGAATGGATACCGTATCTATAAAATTATAATAATAAGCAGTCGGTTGTCCTTGCAGAATATCCCCATTATCGACTAATATCAGATTATCCTTATATATTTCCCTTTTCTTTTCAACAAAAGCATGAACTCTAGCCAAACTGCCGTTCCATGCTTTATCTTCTATAAAATTATAAGGATAATAATTACCGTGTACATCACTTGTTTCTACAAACTTTAGCTTCACCTCTCTAATCTGTGCTTGCAAATATAATGAAAAAGCAAACAGCAGTACGATAATAAAATTAATACGTTTCATGAAAATTAGTCTTCTTGTTGTTCTTCCACTTTCAACGGATGAGAGAACATGAATCTGGCCCCACCCGTATAAGTAGGATCAATCCAAATATCTCCTCCAAAGATATTAAGTATCAGTTTACAGATAGAAAGTCCCAATCCGGTACCTTGAGCATATTCATTCAGTTTCTCAAAACGTTCGAAAACTTGTTTTTGCTTTTCTATAGGAATACCACATCCTGTATCTGTTACTGAAAATATAACCATTTGTGAAGCTTCATCTATTTCAAAATCAAGCGTTATTGAACCTTCAGGAGTAAACTTGGCTGCATTAGACAACAGATTTATCAAAATTTGCTGTAAACGCTGTACATCCGTTCTCAAAGTATACTCTTCTAATGAAGATTCAAACTTATACACCGCATTTGTCTTTCTCGCATAAGCTGAAGTTGCCACTACGTTATGACACAAACCGACGATATCACAATCCTCATAAACAAATTTGATACGTCCTGATTCAAGACGGGAAATATCAAGAATATCATTAATAAGGTGAAGTAATAAGCCTGAATTAGTCTGAATAATATCAAAATATTTTTGTTGTTCTTCGTGAGTAACATCACTGCTCACCAAAACATTCGAAAAGCCGACAATAGCATTAAGTGGCGTACGTATTTCATGGCTCATATTGGCAAGGAATGCGGTTTTCAACCGATTCGACTCTTCTGCCTTATCTTTTGCTTTACGTAATTCCACTTCAGATTTCATAAGATCATCCGCCAACAATTTAGCACGGATATAAAAATAAAGAGAAACTAAAAATCCCGCAAGCAAGATTAGGAAAGCCGCAACAACACCAATAATCCGGTATTTATATTCTTCGAAGAAAGAATGCGACACATTTATATATTCGGCATTTTTAGGCAATATATCCTTAGAAATATTCAACTCCTTTAATTTGGTTGCATCAAAGACATAGCTTCCGGGCACAAATTCTATATGTACTTGGCTTTGGCCTTTCCCACTAAAAAAGTCAACTACCTGACGAGCCATATCCTTGCCTACTATTTTGTAGTTCGGCATATATCCTCCAATAGCCCAATATCCCATACCGATAGAAGCAAGTGAAAAGACCGGCACATTCGGATTGGCATCCCGTAAAGTATAAGTTGCATTACGCATAAAATAACCCTCATTCATATCTACACGCCATGTACCTAACAACAAGACTGTGTTTTTCGGCAAATCTATAATTTTCGGCACAATCGTATAAATAGAATACTTTCTTCCATCAAGCAATATCGGATTATATTCAGGAAACTGCTTCATTTCTTTACGGAAAAGCGCTTGCATAGACACTCCTCCGTATGTATTATCAGAGAGGAAAGCTATATTTTTTGTTTCAGGATATAACTTTTTTATTAACTCTATATTCTTTGTAACGTTATACTCATAGGCAAATCCGGCTACAATATTACAATTTCTTACATCCTTAAAAGCGTCAATGCTTTCCGGCTCCCAATCGGCAAGAGCAGTTGTATCTGTCGGTAAAATAATAGCATTACGACTCGCCATGCCACACATGACAGGAATACGCGAGGGAAGCACCTTACTTTGTGACAAATAGGCAGACCATGCTTCTTGCCCTAAAAGAATTATCAAATCAGGAGAAACATTACGGTCATATTTCTCTAAGATATCAGCCATCTGTTTCTGCCATAACACAGATTCAGAAAAGCTCTTGCAGTTCATATTCTCGATAATCACAGACTTAGTGCCGCCTAAACGTTTATATTCATCTAAAAAAGAAGATAGATTTTCCGCGACCTGCCCTGTTTCAGGATTATAAGAACTAATAACAAGTATGTATTTTTCTTGCGGTGCATCAGCCTGAACACTTACCCAAGGCAAGATAAGCAGCATAAAAACCAGAATAATATATTTTATCCTCTTGAGTTTCACTTTTACTTATGAGCAGACTATTAACAATAATAATTAATTAGTTGCAAATATAATGCAAATATCGGATATATCTAGAAAAAAACACAAAAAACAAGATTAACATAATAATTATAAAAAAGAGAGGCAGCAACAACTAAACGGTTCTTTTTTTGTTGTCAGTCTAATAAAACATGTTAAACTAAATATTCGAGAACATGGCTTATATAGATTATTACAAGGTACTCGGAGTGGATAAAAGCGCTTCACAGGATGACATTAAAAAAGCATTCCGTAAACTGGCTAGGAAATATCATCCTGACCTGAATCCGAACGATCCGAGTGCCAAAGATAAATTTCAAGAAATAAACGAAGCAAATGAAGTGTTGAGCGATCCCGAGAAACGTAAAAAATACGATGAATACGGTGAACACTGGAAACATGCTGATGAGTTTGAAGCACAGAAGCAACAGTATCGAGGACATGCTGGTAGCGGTGGTGGAGGTGAATACTGGTATTCATCCGGACAGGGCTTTGATGGTTCAG
This sequence comes from Bacteroides sp. OM05-12, assembly GCF_003438995.1. Classification (GTDB taxonomy): domain Bacteria; phylum Bacteroidota; class Bacteroidia; order Bacteroidales; family Bacteroidaceae; genus Bacteroides. The sequence goes on along the minus strand of NZ_QSUN01000005.1, from coordinate 80,475 downwards.
GATTTGGAGGTGGTTTCGGAGGAAACGAAAGTGGATTTTCCGATTTCTTTGAATCTTTATTCGGAAATCATGGACGAACCGGGAATGGGAATCGCGGCGGTTTCAGGGGGCAGGATTACAATGCAGAGTTACAATTATCATTGCGTGACGCTGCACAAACGCATAAACAAATACTCAATGTGAACGGGAAAAGCATTCGTATTACCATACCGGCAGGTGTGGCAAACGGGCAAACCATCAAATTGAAAGGGCACGGCGCACCGGGTATCAATGGCGGACCGAACGGTGATTTATATATCACATTCGTTATTCCGGAAGATGCTACTTTCAAACGACTGGGAGATGACCTGTATATCACCGCTCCACTCAACCTGTATACCGCTATATTAGGAGGTGAGCAAACCGTAGAAACACTTGATGGAAAAGTTAAGCTGAAAGTCAAACCCGAAACGCAAAACGGAACAAAGGTAAGACTGAAGGGAAAAGGTTTTCCTGTCTATAAGCAGGAAGGTAAGGCCGGTGATTTAATTGTCACCTATTCCATTACTATACCTACGGGATTAACAGAAAAGCAAAAGGAATTATTCCGGGAATTGCAAAATAGTAAATAATAAAACGATTGAATTATGCAAACCGATTTAATTATTGTCAGTGAATACTGCAACAAATGCCATATAGAACCGTCATTTATCCTCATGCTGGAAGAAGACGGATTAATTGAGATTCAGGAAATGAATAAGGAAAAGTATCTGTTTGTTTCTCAGTTGGCAGATCTGGAAAGATATACCCGGATGTATTACGACCTTTCCATTAATATTGCCGGAATAGATGCCATTCATCATCTACTGGACAGAATGCAAAGTATGCAACAAGAAATTCATTTTCTTAGAAACCAATTGAATGTTTACCGGGAAAAGGAATACGAAGAAATAGAAGACTTCTAATACAGAACGATGTTTTAAAGCTCTTTCATCCTTCAGTTTCCGTATTTACGTTTGATTCATAACACGTTAGGCTGAATGATGCTATCCTTCAGCTGAAAGACGGAATATGTATTTTGATACCTCTGGTCCTGAACCTTTTTCAAGAGGATCTTTCAGTCTAAGAGCACTGATTATCAAACATATTCTCCAAAAGCTGAAGGATTGAAGGATAAATAAAAACAATTCCATTTTAACAGGAGTCTACGTCAGCAAAATGCAGCATTTTTAACTTCCGCTAGTTTTGAAACAATCATCAGGTTGATTTTAAAAAACATCGAAGTGAATTTAAAAAACATCTCGATGATTAAAAAAAACATCAGGTCGTTTGATTACAAAGATACGGTCGATTGATTACAAACTCCTATCGTTTGCAAACCATCGACCGTATGTTTTCTTGTCCGACCTTATTTTGAGATAAAAATATGCTATCTTTGCGCAACATCAAAGTATCATAAACACCATGAATATATTTCCTCAAATGATAGCTTCGGCTTTAAAGATAGCCGAGAAACAGGTAAACAATACATTAGGCCTCCTAAATGACGGGGCAACCATTCCTTTTATCAGCCGTTACCGTAAAGAGGTTACCGGCGGATTGGACGAAGTGCAGATCGGGAACATCAAAGAACAGCATGATAAACTCTGCGAATTGGAGAAAAGAAAAAACACGGTTCTCGAAACAATTGAAGAACAAGGGAAACTCTCCGACGAGCTAAAAAAACGCATTATCGCTTGCTGGGATAGCACAGAACTGGAAGATATCTATTTACCTTATAAACCCAAACGGAAAACACGTGCGGAAGTAGCACGCCAGAAAGGGTTAGAACCGCTTGCCATGACAATCATGATGCAGCGCGAAACAGACATCATGAGTAAAGCACGGTTATTTGTAAAAGGAGATGTAAAAGATGAAGAAGATGCACTGAAAGGTGCACGAGACATTATCGCCGAACAGATAAATGAAGACGAGCGAGCACGTAACCAAATACGTAACCAATTTACCCGTCAGGCAGTGATTACTTCCAAAGTGGTAAAAGGTAAAGAGGAAGAAGCGATTAAATATCGTGATTATTTTGATTTTTCCGAGCCGTTGAAACGGAGTTCTTCACACCGTATACTCGCTATTCGTCGAGGAGAAGCGGAAGGTTTGTTGAAAGTTGGCATATCGCCGGAAGATGACGAATGTATCGAACGGCTGGAACGCATTTTTGTCCGTAGCAACAACGAATGCGGTAAACAGGTTTCCGAAGCTGTCCGGGATTCTTATAAACGATTATTAAAACCTTCAATTGAAACGGAGTTTGCAGCCCTGTCCAAAGAAAAAGCAGACGAAGAAGCAATCCGGGTATTTGCCGAAAATCTGCGTCAATTATTATTAGCTCCTCCCTTGGGACAAAAACGAGTGTTAGGCATTGATCCCGGATTCCGTACCGGATGTAAACTTGTATGTCTTGATGCGCAAGGAAACCTTTTACATAATGAAGCGATCTATCCGCATCCTCCCAAGAACGAGAACAGTATAGCCGGACGTAAAGTAGCTAAATTAGTTGAAATGTACGACATACAGGCGATTGCTATTGGCAATGGAACAGCAAGTCGGGAAACAGAGTCATTTATTACTTCCTTACGATTCGACCGGGAAGTACAGGTGTTCGTTGTAAGTGAAAACGGGGCGTCCATCTATTCGGCATCCAAAACCGCAAGAGAAGAGTTTCCCGATTACGATGTTACCGTACGCGGAGCTGTATCTATCGGCAGACGATTGATGGACCCGTTAGCGGAATTGGTTAAAATAGAACCCAAATCCATCGGTGTGGGACAATACCAGCATGATGTAGACCAGACCAAGCTAAAAAAATCTCTTGACCAAACCGTAGAGAATTGCGTCAATCTGGTAGGTGTGAACCTGAATACCGCAAGCCGCCATCTGCTCACCTATATCTCCGGTTTAGGACCACAACTGGCACAAAACATCGTAGATTATCGTACCGAAAACGGGGCATTCACATCCCGTAAGCAACTAATGAAAGTCCCTCGGATGGGAGCCAAAGCATTCGAACAATGCGCAGGATTTCTCCGTATTCCCCAAGCTAAAAATCCATTGGATAACACAGCCGTACATCCGGAAAGTTATTATATAGTAGAAGAAATGGCTAAAGATATGAACTGTACGGTAGAAGATCTTATTGCCAATAGAGAATTACGTTCTAAAATCAATCTGGAAAAATACCTATCCCCTACTGTCGGTATGCCCACACTCAACGATATTATGCAAGAACTGGATAAACCGGGGCGTGATCCGCGACAAAAAATCAAAGTATTCGAGTTTGATAAAAATATCAGAACAATCGAAGATTTGCATGAAGGAATGACCCTACCCGGCATTGTAACCAATATTACTAACTTCGGATGCTTTGTTGACGTAGGCATTAAAGAAAACGGATTAGTACATGTATCACAATTGGCAGATAAATTCATTTCCGACCCGACTGAAATAGTCTCAATACACCAACACGTAATGGTACAAGTCATTGGCGTGGATATGGAACGAAAACGAGTACAGCTAACAATGAAAGGAATAGAACAATAAATAGAAAAACCGCCCAATTAGTTACAAATTGCAACCAAATAAAAAGAATAAAATAACGAATATATAAGTTTTGCTTCTTTTTATTTTTATTTTTAAAATATAAGATATACATTTGCCGCATTCTATAATAAAAAACAGAAACGTCGTATCCAGTAATGTGCCACGTTAGATGCAGGCAAATGTATAAATTATGCAATATTCAAAGAATAGGAATATTCTTATATATTGTAAGAAGAAGCTCCCAAAACAGCTCCATTTTTTTTGTATATATATCACTCTTTTTAATATTCCTTTCATCATGTTTCCCGACAGAATCCTATGGACAAGAAGCACCGGTTTCACATTACAGGAAAATAAAAGAAATAAACGAAGACTCAATTGTACCATTTAAAGACAGATGGGCTTTTAAAACCAATGCGGTTGACTGGCTATGCATACTCCCAAATCTGACGGCAGAGTTTGATTTGGGAAATTCGCCATATAATCGTCACACACTAAGCCTCGGAGCTAAATGGAATTGGAATACTTCACAGAATTATAAACCTTCCACTGTATACAATCTCTTTACTACCCGCATGGAATTTCGTTCATACTACCGTACTACTATCCGCAATGATAGACGTCCGGATACTGTAAAGATCGGTTTTTTCAAACGCCTTAAAGAAGATGTATTCACTAAAAGAAGATTTCATCCCCGCTACTGGCGCGCTTATTATATCGGAGCATATGTAGATGCCTCCAGTTATACATTAAAATTCGGTAAACAAGGCAAACAAGGTAAAGCTATAGGAGCCGGCATCTCCGCAGGATTCAGTATACCTTTATATGGTTATCGCAATCATGCCGTAGATCTGGAGATAGGTGGAAGTGTGGGATTATTATATACAAAATATGATGTATTTGAATATGACAGAGAAAGTAATTGTTATCCCCGAATCCCGGAAAAGAGTAAAGGCGGGCATCTGGTTCCATTCCCTGTCATAAGCAATTTAAATGTATCTTTTGTATACCGTTTTGCATCTATAAAGAACAAGTACAAAATGCAAAAAGAACCTAAATAAAAACGATATGAGGAAATTATACATATATATAATAATAGGTATAGCTTCTTTATTGTGGAGTGCATGTACAGATGTGCAGCTCTGCGACGTATCCGTACATCCGCATTTGGCACAAGTTTCTTTTAAGTTTAACTGGGGAACACTTGACAAAACAAAACCGGATTCAATGTATGTCATCGTTAGTCGCCCGCTCAATACATACCATGATTATTTCAGTTTACCTTCCGTCAACAGTAGTCCGGTAGGAATGAAAAGTGGAGAATATTTCATGGTAGCTTGCAACAAGGACAGTATGGTTGATATCGTAAACCTGAATGAATTCAAAACAGACTTTAGTAACATCAGTTTAGAAGACCTAGCCCTTCGTATGAAAAGTCTGAAACGTGAGGAAGTTCCACAACTGGCAGGAATGGACTGGATAGATTTTAGTCCCGGATACAGTTATATGGCAAATACCGGAGCATTCTTTGCCGATGTACAGAATTACATATCAATATACACCGGAAATTCTGCAGAAATTAGTTTCTTTCCTAAAATATTAACTCAGAATATCACAATTCGTCTAGAAATAGAAACCGACAATTCAGTACAACTAGAAGAAATAATGGCAGAAATAGCCGGGATCCCAATGGATATGAATCCTTATAATGGTATTGTTAACGAAGCAAACTTAGGTAAAATGATTTATTCTCCCGATTTAGCAAAAAGACAAGATAACGTTAGTACGTTCGAAGGGACGATTAGTGTATTCGGATTAGTAGCCGGACAAGACGAGAAAGCAGTATCCGGCCCGGGAGTTTTACAAATAGCCGTTTTAGCCAAGTCCGAGAGTAAAAAAAAGATCTTTCGCGCCGGAGTCAATATATCCAAACTGATAACAGAAGCCGGTTTACTTAAATCATCAGAGAGCGGGGAAGGCAATGTAAAAGCAAAAGAAACAGCCACCCTCATTATTGACCGGCAATTAAAGATTAAAGCCGGAGAAATAGAGAAAGAAGAAGAAGACGGAGTGAGCGGATGGTTCACAAATGAAGAAAATGGAGATATTAACGTAGATATATAATAAAATATAAATGAAAAAAATAATATTATCCGGTATAATTCTACTCCTGGCAATGTTAACAAGCTGTGCCGACCGTTCATTTCAGGGAGATGGTCCGGACACTCCGGACATAGAGATACTAGATGAACCCGTGCCTGTATTATTGGCAATCGGAGATCCCAGCTATACAGTTCTTAGCCGTGGCAATGGAGCTTTCAATCCATTACCCGGTATGCATGCAGATACTTTATTGAGAGATAAATCTACATTTTATATTTATGCCTTTAGCAGTGATGATAACGTAGATTTCTCCGGGAAATACGCAGATAATAAAGAAGTGCCTGATAATTGTTTGGTTGATGGTACTCATTTGGGAGACAATAATATGAAAGGTGGTATGCCTGCCGTATTTAATCGGGACGACTATGCATACCTGCTATGGCAGAATGATACGGAAATTAATTATAATACCACCCATCAAAGCTGTCCATATACATTTTATGCATTCTATGTAGATGATTTATTCACAAATAATATAATAACCGACAAAGATATTTCGCGTACTTCCGACCAAATATCCTTTCCGGTACAGATAGACGGCAGACAGGATTTGATGTCATCCGTAGCTACTTTATCCGAGACACAATTGGGAATTATTAACGGGATGTCTGTTAACGAACGGAATAATATGCTTAATTATCATTTCAGTGCTTATACCGCCCATCGAGGAGTGCACCCTTATTTCCAATTCAAGCACCACATGGCACGATTAAAGTTCCAAATTTATGCAGGCGATTCCATTAAAGCCGGTAAAGTAGTCCTTGATACCATATCTGTAAAAGCCAATACGATAGGAAAATTCGTAGTTGTATCTAAGAATACGGATGAGATAGGCCTGTCCGACTGGACAAATATGAGATATCTCTATTTAACGGAGAGTGACGGAAGCGATCTCCGACAAGACTTTTATAAAGCAATCTGGCAAGAAGGTGATAAATCCAAAGATGTATATGACCGTAAGGCTACTGATATAGGAAGCGACTTGTTACTTCCACCAGACGATTCTTATGATCTTTTAGTCCGTTTCAAACAAACGGAAGATAATGGAATCGTAAGGTATTTCACAACTCCGCAAAATATTAAGAACAACGGAGGATTTAAACCCGGATATATTTATAATGTACGTATTGCCGTATATGGAGATATAGAGATACAAATTTCAATTGAAATAGAACAATGGAAAGACGGTGGAAATACAGACGTTGATCCGGATAATGAATTTGAATTTTAATAATCACTTTAATATTAACTCTTAAAACAATTTTAGTATGAAGAAAAATTTGTTTTTTGCAATGATGGCAATCTGTGTGATGGCATCTTGTTCTAAGGATTCAGACGTTGCCGGTGGTTCGGATAACGATCAGGAAGCAGCAATTCAACTGTCAGTAACATCTCAAAATGCGAGAGCTACCACCAAAGGTATTGGTATGGTAGGCGGACAAACGACAGAAACTAATGTTTGGAATGGTGAAACGGTAAATATCTATGCCATTGAAAAACATTTCCCTACCGGAACAACTACGTATGACACCTATTCATACCAACTCACCAATGACGGAGTAAGTACAACGGTAAATGGAGATTTATTGCTAATCAACAATGAACCGGCAATCGCACCGACAGCAACAGTAGAACCAATGAATCAAAGCAAACTTGACTGGAAAGATAATATAACCAGATATTTCCCCAGAACAAAGGCTTATGATTTCTTTGGATATCACATTGATGATGCAAGTACGGGAGATCCGGAGATTATCGAAGTAGCAAGCAAAGACAGTGCTATTGCAGTACCGTTTATCATTGACGGTTCACAGGACTTGATGGTAGCCAAAGCTGTATTAACGGATGCTCAAAAAGCATTATTGACAGACCCTGCAGATCCAGGAAAAGCATATAGCGCTTACACAGCCCGTAAAGGTGTGCAACCAAACATGACTTTCAACCACTTGCTTACACAACTGAACTTCAATGTCTATGCAGGAAACGAAGGAGGAGAAAATGTGTTTATTAAAGAAATCAGAGTGAAATCTAAAAACACAGGTAAGCTATTGGTTGTTTACAACCCTTCTGTTACAGATTATATTCAATGGGAAGAAACCACTGAGAAATTAATATTGCAAGAAGAAGCGCAACCCGCCTCTTCCACTGCAAATCTTGTGATGCTAAACAATGGAATTACTTGGTATACAACAAGTGCTGAGGTATATAATAACATTCAAAATGTTCCTGAAACTAAACCGGCAGATGTAAGCAAATTCGGTAAATATTATCCGGTATGGGATGATGCAGAAGGAGCTACACAAAAGGCAACAGTAGTGGGAGCCGGTTTATTAGTATCTCCCGCAGGGACAGATTATTATGAAGTTGAATTTGATGTAGTACAATACTATGATATAGACGGTAATAAAATTCCATTTACACAAAGCACTTATAGTTATCCTACTCAAAAGATCAATCCCCCTACAGAAGGAGAGTCCAAAGGACTATTCCTTGCCGGATATGCATATAACATTAACTTAACCGTTTGGGGATTACAAAAGATTGATATTACCGCTGAACTCACTGCTTGGAAAGATGGCGGTAGCATTCCTATTGATCCGGATAATGAATTCTAATAAACAAGAAAATCCATGAAAAGAAATATATTACCTTATATGTTGGCAGCAGTATTGCTGCTGCCGGCATGTTCCAAAGATGATAATAATACTATCATCGATGAGAATGGGGACGAATTAATGGAAGTATCTCTCAATGCTACAGCTCCAACTATCAATACGACTACTAAAGCAGTTGTAGATCAAGACAATTGGACTACCGCCGGACATAATTTCGGAGTTCTGGGTTTAGCGAATAGTTTTAACTGGGATGATACAAGTGTTGCTGCCGACAAAGATATCCGCCTGATAGACAACGCCCAATCTACTATTGCAGCTATTCTGCCAAACGGATACAGTATTACTCTCGATAAGCCTTATGCATATCCTGCCGGATATATCACGGGGTTATATAAGAATTATTCTTTTTATTCCTATTATCCTTATGCTACTGTCAGCTATACCACCACGACAGCAACTTGTACATATACGCTTGACGGAACACAAGACATTTTGTGGGGAATTGCAGTAGCCGAAGATAAAACAGTTGGAGACGTTGTGTATAAAGGTTATAACGCACGCTATCTGAGAAAAGGTGGAGAAGAACCGAATATCAATTTTAACCACCTACTCACGCGTTTTACATTCAAAATCATAGCCGGAAATGATCCGGAAAACAATATTCCTCCTACAGAACTGGAAGTAAGAAAGATCATTTTTAATGAAATACCGACAAATGCAACGCTTACGATAGCCCAAAACAACGCTACCGGAGGCGAGTTATACTGTGACGGTTCTGATGATATTATACTAAAAAATGCAGACGGGACTGATGCTACAGCAACTACACCGGGTACTGATACAGGTGTTTCAATGGGTGAAAGCATTATGGTTCCTTCCAATACTACTACATTATACAAAGTATCGATTACAATTGGTTTGAACGAAACCGGTAAGACCAATCACCCGGCATTAGCAAACGAAGAATACACTTCACAGTTCAGTATCGAGAAAAGTGATAAGAGTGCTTTTGTAAAGGGAGATTCTCATGAAGTGACACTTACAGTAAACGGAATGCGTAACATTAATATTTCTGCCACATTGACTCATTGGAACACCGGAGAAGATCTTGGAATAGAAATCAACTAAGGATTCATTGAAATATGAATAAGTATATATTAGGAATATTACCGATGCTTCTTCTCGCTTCATGTAGCGAAGAAGCGGATATAAAAAACATTGACTCAAACAAGGGGGTGGAAATTACTTTCACCTCCGGCGTCAATGCCAATATGTCATTGGAAATAGACAAAGCCAAAAGTCGTTCTATCATTGAGAATACATACTTTTCAGCGGGAGAACAGATAGGTATTTACGGCATAAAATCTACTGCCGATGAAATGAATTTATTGGATTGGACAAAAGAAAACATTGTCATGCAAGAGTATCTGGACAATGCACAGTATGAAGCCAAAGCATTTGCTAACGGCTCACAATTACTGAAACAGAACGCAACACCGAAATTTCCGGATGAATCAGGAGCAGCTCTGGTGTTCTATGCATATTATCCTTATACCGCCAATGTTTCATATACGGCAGGCAGTGCACCGATCATCCCGGTTGAAATTCAGTCTACTGTTGAAGCTACGCCTGATTATATGTATACAGGAAAAGAACCTGTTGCTGCCGGTGTTGCCGAAAAGTCCGTCGATGTACCTCTTACATTTAACCATGCTTTAGGCAGACTGGACTTTTATATAAAAACAATGGTTGATGATTTTACAACTGCTCCTATTTTGAATAAGATAACAGTTACAACTGTAGAGGGACAAAAAGGTAGCATGGATATCTCAACCGGAGACATCACTACAGATAAGAGTCTCGAAACTACTGCAACAAATGTATTCGAGGATAGTCCAAATACAAATATAACGGTCACCTCTACCCTTGCTTCCAAGTTTATGTTTATCCCGGCAGTTGATGCTATTCAAAAAATAGAATTAGCATTGACTAATGAAAACGGTACTCCGACTGAATATACATTATATGATAAAAGTACAGGAGCAGAAGCGATTAAGTTGGTGAAAGGTAAAACAACCAAAATCACGATTAATTATACCCGTACAGTCAACATGACTGCAACAGTAGAGACATGGGTGGACGGGGAAAACGATAAAGAAATTGATATTAATTAATTGATATGTTTCGAAAACTGAAATACATACTACTATCATCCGTCATTCTATTTGTCGGAGTGCAAAATGCTTCGTCACAGAGAGTGGCAGTGAAGACCAATGCTTTAATGATTGCAGCAGGTACACCCAATGCCGGTTGTGAATTCGTTGTCGGCGACCGATCAAGTATGGATATTTCAGTTTTCGGAAATTATAAACCTTACGGCACAGATATTAAAATGATAGGCATACAACCGGAATACCGCTTTTGGTTTAACGGTCGCCCTATGGTTCGGGAATATCTCGGCATTGCAGCATTGGGGGTCAATTATGATATTACCTGGAAGAAGAACATCTACAAAGGCGATGCCGCAGGGATAGGTATAACAATGGGATATTCGATTCTTTTGGGTAAACACTGCAATGTGGAGTTTTACGGAGGATTCGGTGCTATCTATTTTCAGCAGAAGCAATACTATATCAGTGATAATTTCAAGGATTATACCACCAACGGTTTAGGTAGAGCCAATGCTCACGGGTATAAGTTATTACCCATCAAACTAGGTGTATCTTTCTCTTATATTATTAAATAAACATGAAAGCAGCATTACAATCGTTTTATTGTTTCTTGTTCCTTTTGCTAATTCAAGCGCTATGCATATCAACATATGCACAACAGATAAAGTTGGTATCCGGACGCGTTATTGACAAAGAGACCAAAAAGCCATTTAAAGATGAAGCTGTATGGGTATATGCTTTTAATACTATAGCCGGTGCACAAGAAGCAAAAGACGCAATCGACAATCAAACAGTAGAAATTGGTAGAGCAGACGGAGAAGCGACAACGGATGCCGGAGGAAACTATGAAATACGAGTAGCGGAAACCGGAGCACTTATATTCAAAGTCGGCGTTGCTCCCTGTGTACTCGAAGCCGTAAACTATCGTATGGAAATTAATGTATCGATTGATGCCGGCATCATGATAGCCCCCATTGAGATTCTAGGGATTTCCAAAGATATAAACCCGATAGAAACAGCACCGACCATGATAGGGAACAAACTGATGATGCACAATACTTTCCCCATACCTGCCCAATTCGGAAAAACAAACGGACGCCTTATCATACAACCCTACGTAGTGCAGTGTGATAATCTGGATACGATTTGCTACTCACATCCTATTATTTATGACGGAGAACAATATAAGTTAACTCAAGAAAGGCGAATGGGATATGATCTGCGCCATGACCCTTTAGCACAGTTTGCCAGTTCTTCTCCGCTAACCGAAAACAGGATGAATGTATCTTGGGAAGATACCATATCCGTGCCCGACCCGACCAAAAACTATTTTGGTAATGCGGTTATCCAACTGGAAGATTTCAATGTAATTTATTATTCCAAAACAGCCAAGATAATCAGCTGCGAAGCAAAACGCCCGCTAAAGTTCCTTGAATACTCTCTGGAACAATACAATTTGGATCCGAACAAGTATATCCGAAAACCAAAGCGAGAGTTAAGAAACGGCGCCACCAATGTATCATTAACTTTCCTTGTGGGTAAAGCTGAGATAGATCCGGACGACGAAGGGAATGCAATGCAACTCAATAAGCTGAAAGAAGACCTGATGGGAATCATCCAATGTGAAGACTGTAAACTGAAAGAAATACATGTCACGGGAGTTTCATCACCGGAAGGGGTTTATAGTTCCAATTACACCTTAGCACAACGCCGCGCTGCATTCGCCAAACAACAAATCACAAACCTATTGCCTTCTAAAGCACTGTCCCGTGTATTTATGCCTGCTCCGGATGCTCAAGTAGCCGATTGGACGGATGTGGCAGATATATTGGAAAAGGATTCTCTTTTTGAAGAAGCAAAAGAGATTAGAAAAATTATAGAAGGGTCTCCTAAAAACAAAGATATACAATTTGCCCAAATAAAGAAATTACCTTCCTATCAAACAACTATCAGAGAGCATTTACCAAAACTACGCTATATGCGCTTTGAGTATAAACATGAGATATTCAGAGAACTTACCCCTGAAGAAATCCTCTCCCGGTATGAAAACGACAAAGATTACCGTACCGGAAAGAAGAAATTCGCTTTATACGAATACTGGCATTTATTCCGGTTAGTAAAAGACGCCAAAGAATTAGAAGACCTATATAGAAGGGCTTACGAGGATTCTAAAGAAATAGAGGGACAACCGTGGATACTTCCTGCTAACAATCTGGCTGTATCTTACTTGAAACGAGACACGGTAGACGTATCCATACTGGAACCTTTTATCGACAGAAAGACCAAGGGAGCAAATATAGAACGCACGCGCATAGACGGAGTGACGAAAGAAATAATCAATCCGGAAGAAGTCGTAGCCAACCAACTTGCCATGTACTTGAAAGCAAATAACTTTGAGCAGGCAAGTATCATGGCGCAAATTCTACCTGATACGGAAAAGAATGCCAAACTTAAAGCATTTGCCATGTGTTTGGGGGGCTATTATAAAGGAGGACGTACTCCTGAAGAAAGAGAACAGGCACATAAAGTATTCGACCTTGTGAAATCAACTTCACCGCTTAATGAAGTTATCATGAATCTGGCAATGGATTCCAAAGGATATGATGCAATGGCTTTACGTGCTTCCAAGAATCTTCCGGCAGACGATCCTAAGACATGGTACCTAAAAGCTATCATTCATAACCGTACCGGAGAAGCCGGATTTGAAAGTGCCAAGAATTGTCTTGTCAAATGTTTCCAACTGGACGAATCTTATCAACACATAGCCGAGATGGATGGAGACATCGGTAAGGATTTATATGAATACACGATGGATATGTATCCTACGGATATAGATATGATAGACATACTCATACAACAGTATAACTTATAAAAAAATGCCTGTACACTTTAAATTATATATAGTCATCCTGTGCTGCATAATACCTGTCACAAGTATATATGCACAGCAAGATACAATCACAAAAACACAAAAAGGATTTAATGCATTGAATTATTCTTTGCAGAAACGGTACATACCCAAAGGACAGGAGTTTAAGAACAATAATTTCTCCGATAATCTGTATATCGGCATTTGGGGAGGCATCGACAAGATAGTACCCAGGGCAGGAACAAAATTGTCTTTGGGAGAACAAGCCGGAGTCTCTGCAACAAAAGAATTTAATGCAATAAACGGCATGAGATTATCCGGTTATTGGAAATCATTTAGCTGTGAAAGTGATAACATGAGACTGAACGGATATGGCATCGCTGTCGACCATATATTCAATATAAGTGCCTTCCTGAATGGATACGATCCTCATCGTTTTATGGAAATCTCCACAGTAGAAGGCTTGGGAGGGCGCATATCCACATTGGGCGGTGAAGTAAAAGGTTCATTCGATCTTCATCTGGGATTACAATTGAAAATAAATACCAACTCACGCATAAATATCTTTATCGAACCTCAAATAGCTATCCTTACAGATGGTGCAGACCATTCTTCACAAAGGAATTGGCACAAATACGATGTTGGTTATGGCGGAATTATAGGAATTAACTATCGGTTAGGAAGTTATTATAAACGGGATAAGACGCAGATATATACGGAGTATGAAAGATTCCTCGCCAATTCATTCATCAGTATCGGAGGAGGAGTGCAATTTCAGAATTCCGCATTGGTTCGACAAATAGGAATACTCAAATCCATAGGTCCAAACGGTTACTTATCACTTGGGAAATGGCTTATTAACCCATTCGGTATCCGTATAAGCGGATTTATATCGCAAAATGACTGGCGTTACAACGAAGATATAGCACAGAATGAATGGTGCAGATATGGAGGCGCACGAATTGAAGCGATGCTCAATCCTATTGCCTTTTTCACGAAGGACAAGTTTGTTCGCTGGGAGGTAATCCCTATGTTTGGGGTGGAATTCGGAAAAATGAATAAACAAAATGGAAGCGATCCGATTCAAAAGTCATATACTGCCATGACAGGAGGAATACAATTAAAATACTACATAAAAAAGAATCTGGCAGTCTTTATAGAACCTCATGCTTCACATATCCCCTACTCCTTTATCAAAAAAGGAGAAAAGACGAAGTCTTCATATGCCGATGATGTATTCAACCTAAATATCGGAATAGAGTTCAGAACGCGGAAATAGAATATTTAACGAATATCATCTATTTTATCTTTGGAGAAAAGACGTATACTATCAAAAATATATATCTTTGTTCCGAACAAACATTATGATCATGAAAAATAGACTCTTATGGATAATCTTGCTAGTAGGATTTAATATTTGCCATCTATCTGCACAAATGAGTATTCGCGTACCGGAAGTAGGTGAACTAAGAGCGCAACTAACGGAGGAAGAAGCACAACAGGTTACGCATCTTACACTGACAGGTAAATTAAATGCCATTGATTTCAAAGTATTGAGGGACGAATTCAACAAACTTGAATATTTGGATCTGACCAATGCCGAAATTAAACTGTATGTAGGCAAAAAAGGTACATATCCGGAAAAGACCTATGTATATCCGATGAACTGTATTCCCGCTTATGCATTCAAAGACAAGAAAACATTAAAACAGGTTATATTATCTCCTAATTTAAAGAATATTGAAGACTGTGCATTCATGGGATGTGATAATCTGAGAATTTGCCAGATAAAGAAAAAGAAGTCGGTTAATTTGCTTCCGCAAGCATTAAATGATTCTCTTACAACTGTATTCGTGCCACTGGGAAGTCGTGACGAGTATTGGCGTAAGCCTCAATGGGAACATTTTAATATATTGGAAGGTGATCCTGTTTCGGTAACTGTCACTGTGAATGAACCGGGTACACTGGATAATGAGATCCGCAAAAGTGGCTATCGCCCCGACCAGATAAACTTCCTAAAAGTATCCGGCAGTATGGATCTTGCCGATTTCAAAAACATACGCGATAATATGCCTGATCTTGTAGGCATAGATTTGTCTGAAAGCAATAACGGAATCATTCCCGAATTTACATTTGCACAGAAAAGGTACTTGATGTACATTGATTTTCCAAAAACGTTGAAAACTATCGGGCAACGTGCATTCAGCGGTTGTACGCATTTAAGCGGTGAACTGGTATTGCCGGAAAGTGTAACTGAAGTTGGAGATAGTGCATTTCTGGGATGTGACAGATTGGAAAAAGTAATGCTTAACGGAAAAGACGTCAAATAAGCACATGGATACGTCTTTGTGCATGTTTTCAAATTGTATTCGTACTGCCTTCACCTTATCACTTTTAGAGATAAATCACTATATAGTAATAGGTTAGAGTGAAGGTAACTTTTCACAACAAATAATAAAAGCTCTCCCTCTGTTTATAGAGGGAGTACCTCTGAAAGAGGGGAGGGAGTGTCTTTTTCTCAATTCTCAACTTAAAAAAAAGAACTCCTCCGTCACTACGTGACACCTCCTCTATAAACAGAGGAGGAGCTTTAATACCCTAACTTGATTCTACTTTTTGGAGTGCAGTTCAAAAAAATAGTGCCTTCACTTTAATTAAATAGTAATCAATAATATAAGAGTAAATAGTGATAAGGTGAAGGCAACTCAAAGTAAATTAAATAACAGCTAAATCAGCAAAATAAGCAAGCAAAAACGCCTAAGGGGGCGTTAGCTTACGCTCCCGTAGATGTAAGCTATCACTCAAGGGAGCGTTAGTCGTCGCTCCCTTGAGTGATGGGCAACGCTCCCTTAGGCGATTTATAAAATACCTTACTGTTATAAACAAACACCACGATGTTTTTAAAAATCATAAGGTTGATTGAAAAAAACATAAGGTCGTTTGTTAATAAAGATACGGTCGATTGATGACAAACTCCTATCGTTTGCAATCAATCGACCGTATGTTGATTTACTTACCATACATGCGTGTACGTAACTCTTTGATATGATCGGAAGTTATGTACTCGTCATACTCCATCATCTTATCGATTATACCATTCGGTGTCAATTCAATCACCCGATTGGCAACCGTCTCAATAAACTCGTGGTCATGGGAAGAGAAGAGGATATTTCCTTTATAAGACTTCAAATTATTGTTGAATGCCTGAATGGATTCCAAATCCAAATGATTGGTCGGAGTATCCAGTATCAAACAGTTAGCATTGCGGAGCTGCATACGTGCAATCATGCAACGCATTTTCTCACCTCCGGACAGAACGCTGACTTTCTTTAAAACCTCTTCACCGGAGAAAAGCATACGTCCGAGGAATCCTTTCATATAGACTTCATTTCCTTCTCCGAACTGGCTCAGCCAATCGACCAGATTTAAATCCGTATTAAAGAAATCGGTATTATCCAATGGCAAATAGGCCGTAGTTATGGTCACACCCCAATTATAAGAACCGGCATCCGGTTTCATATTACCGTTTATAATTTCAAAGAATGCAGTCATCGCACGAGGATTGCGTGAGAGAAATACAATCTTATCACCTTTCTCTACATTAAAATTCACATCGTTAAACAATACCACACCATCTTCCGTCTTCTTACTTAAACCGGAAACTTCCAATATCTGATTACCCGGTTCCCGTTCCATTGAGAAAATAATACCCGGATACTTACGTGAAGAAGGTTTGATTTCCTCTACATTCAGTTTCTCCAACATCTTCTTACGGCTGGTAGTCTGCTTGCTCTTAGCAACATTGGCAGAGAAACGGCGGATAAACTCTTCCAATTCCCTTTTTTTCTCGTCAGCCTTAGCCTTTTGGTTCTGTTGCTGACGCAATGCCAACTGACTTGATTCATACCAGAAACTATAGTTACCGGCAAACAGGTTGATCTTTCCATAGTCAATATCGACCGTATGTGTACAAACAGAATCCAGGAAGTGACGGTCGTGACTGACCACCAATACTGTATGCTCAAAGTTAGACAAATACTCTTCCAACCATGTAACAGTCTCCATATCGAGATCATTGGTAGGCTCATCCAGCAATAAGTTATCAGGATTACCATAAAGTGCCTGAGCCAGCATGACACGTACCTTTTCCTTACCACTCAACTCACCCATCAACACATAATGTTTATCTTCACTGACACCTAAACCACTTAACAGGGCGGCAGCATCACTTTCCGCATTCCATCCGTCTAACTCAGCAAATTTTTCTTCCAGTTCAGATACTTTCAAACCATCTTCGTCTGTAAAGTCTTCCTTTGCATAAAGAGCTTCGCGCTGTTTCATGATGTCCCACAAAATGCTATGTCCCATCATTACAGTATCCATTACTGTAAAACCATCCCACTTAAAGTGGTCCTGACTCAATACCGACAAACGCTCGCCCGGACCTAAAGTTATCGTACCTTTCGTCGGGTCAAGATCACCTGAAATTGTACGTAAAAAAGTAGATTTGCCGGCACCGTTAGCACCAATGATGCCATAACAGTTACCATTCGTAAATTTCAGATTCACATCATTAAACAAGACTCGTTTACCGAATTGTACTGCAACATTAGAAACTGTAATCATTATCCTTTATCTTAATTTATATATATTAAAAAAATCAGAGTGCAAAGGTAGGGATAATTCTGCCATAATGCCATAAACCGATAGTTTTTTCATTCTGTTTTTTTTATTATTCACCAAAAAAGTCTACTTTTGCACGATTATTTGGAAAGAGAACAATATTGGCAAACTATTTGTTGCTACGTTGTAAACTTAAACCTCATATAATTATGGCTAATTATCATTCAAAAAAGAACAAAAAGACAATCAATATGGATCCGAAAGAAAAGAAAGTAAAGGAAGAAGAGTTGGAAGATACCAACACTGAAACCAATGAACAGGAGACAGAAGATACTGTAACAAAAGAAGTTGCAGACGAAGGAAATGACATAGAAAAGCTATTGGAAGAAGCAAATTCGAAAGTAGAAGATTTGGAAGATAAATACTTACGTCTTTCTGCCGAGTTCGATAACTACCGTAAACGTACGATGAAAGAGAAAGCAGAACTCATCAAAACCGGCGGTGAAAAGGTTGTTTCAAGCATACTTCCCATACTTGATGATTTGGAACGCGCCATCAAAAACATGGAAACATCAGAAGATATAGTAGCCATGAAAGAAGGCGTAGAGCTGATTTACAATAAGTTCATGAAAGTTCTGGCAGAAAACGGAGTGCAAAAGATAGAGACGAAAGATAAAGATTTCGATACAGACTATCATGAAGCGATAGCACTCGTTCCTGCTCCGACAGAAGAACAAAAAGGTAAAATTCTGGATTGCGTGCAAAACGGTTATACACTTAATGATAAAGTAGTACGTCACGCCAAAGTCGTAGTTGGTCAATAATTAATCTTTAGACAGCAAACATGGCAAAGAGAGACTATTATGAAGTGCTGGAAGTAACGAAAACAGCAACAGTAGAAGAAATAAAGAAAGCATACAGAAAAAAAGCCATCCAATATCATCCGGACAAAAATCCGGGTGATAAAGAAGCCGAAGAAAAATTCAAAGAAGCAGCCGAAGCTTATGATGTATTGAGCAATCCTGACAAGCGTGCGCGCTACGACCAATTCGGTCATGCGGGTATGAGTGGTGCAGCAGGAAACGGAGGACCATTTGGCGGATTCAGTGGCGGTATGTCTATGGATGACATCTTCTCTATGTTCGGCGATATATTCGGCGGACATGGCGGCGGAGGCTTTGGTGGTTTCGGAGGCTTCGGCGGTGGAGGTCAGCAGACACAACGCCGGTTCAGGGGTTCCGATCTGCGTGTAAAAGTCAAACTGAACTTACAAGAAATCTCTACCGGAGTAGAAAAGAAATTCAAGTTAAAGAAATATCTAACTTGTACCCATTGTCATGGAAGCGGTGCAGAAGGTGGTGACTCGGAAACCTGCCCTACTTGTAAGGGTAGCGGTACAGTCATTCGTAACCAACAAACTATTTTAGGCACTATGCAAACTCGCACCACCTGTCAAACCTGTGGCGGTGAAGGAAAAATTATTAAAAATAAATGTAAAGAGTGCTCGGGTGAAGGCATTGTATACGGAGAAGAAGTAGTCAGTGTAAATATCCCCGCCGGCGTAGCAGAAGGTATGCAACTTTCCATGAGTGGAAAAGGTAATGCGGGAAAACACAATGGCGTTCCGGGTGATTTACTAATCTTGGTAGAAGAAGAGCAAGATCCAAACTTAATCCGTGACGAAAACGATTTGATATACAACCTATTGCTAAGTTTCCCGACAGCAGCTTTAGGAGGTACGGTAGAAATCCCGACAATAGACAGCAAGGTGAAGGTTAAAATAGAATCCGGAACACAACCGGGCAAGGTTCTTCGTCTGCGTGGCAAAGGTCTGCCGAGTGTCAATGGATACGGAACAGGAGACTTACTGGTAAATATCAGTATCTATGTTCCTGAAGCATTGAATAAAGAAGAAAAGAGTGCTTTGGAGAAGATGGAAGCATCAGAAAACTTCAAGCCTAATACAAGTATTAAAGAAAAGATATTCAAGAAGTTTAAGAGTTTATTTGATTAGGAATGATTTTCCGACTCTCTCAGAAAATATTATTTACCCAAGTTTACGGCATCAAACGTATCTTGGGTAATTTTATATACCCATGCGCTTAACAAGCCTTACACCGTATAAGTCAAAACAAAGTCCTTATGAATTAAATATTTAATCAAAAATTGGTTGTTAGTCCCTGTTTTCAATTCCATAGCATGAAACGTACCTTGCTCTGCAGATACAAAAGGAAATATACGAATATGTTGCTTCAACTCCACTCCTTCCAACCCAAGCACTTTAAAAACAGTTTCTTTAGCCGACCAATAAAGTAACAATTTATAGATGTCATCCTTATCTACCTGCTTTTCTTCTTCAGGCTGGAGAAACTTATTACGAACCCTGCAAACTTTATCTCCATACTGTTCTATATCAATACCCACCTCTTTGAAAGGATGTAATGCAACAGCTGCATATCCTTTCGTATGCGATATACTGATATGATAGGATTCATCCTCCAAAAAAGGCTTTCCGCTTTCCTGATGCTGTATCGTCTTTGTCTCATTACACAATTCTGCCATTAAAGAATTGACTGCAATTAGCTCACGTTCACGCTTACTCAAATCCGGAGCATCATCCATCTTCCAGATTCCCCAAATAAGCCCGTTCTCACTATGTTTACAAAGAATCGGCATATCAATGATTTACAGGAGTGAAACTTTCCATCATACGAACAATATCTTTACGAACATAATCCAGATAAGGAGCAATAGAGTCTGTATTGGGGGCAGAATTAAAGTAGAGAGAAGCATTAAAAAAATAACTGGTACTATCCGTCAGTGCAATCTGCACGGGAGTGGCAACCGGACCTTTAATGTCATACAGAATGCCATAAACTCTTATAAAATCATTCGAGTAAAATTGCTCCTTAATCGCCGTAGCTACATTCGTATGCGAATAAACCATTCTCCGGCTTTCTTCTGTCATCTGATTAAACTTTTCAGGAACAATTTCATGCCATGTACAATAAATTTGCGCATTCAATTCAGGATACACTACATCACAGAAGTATTCTCCATCTTTATTCTTCCGGACGGAAAGTTCAGCCTGATCAGATATTTCAAAACGAAACGGGAAAGAATCCGGAGACATGCTATAAGTTGCTTCCGGAAGTTCTATCTTACGGACATTTTGTTTATTATCCGAATGGGAACAATTAAAAGCTGCCATTGATATGAATAGTAAAAATAGTATATAGGCAGCCATGAAAAGGTTATGCTTCTTCTTTATGGTCGTCATTGATAGTAAATTTTACTTTTAATATACGGCGGTCATCCATCTCCAGTACTTCAAACGTATAATCTTTATATTCCAATTTTTCATGAAGTACAGGAAATTCCCCTTTTATCTCTAATAATAATCCGGCAAGAGTATCAGCCTCGTTCGCCTCCGGTTCAAATATATCCGCACTCAGTTTTGTTATCTTATAAAAATCCGTCAACTGAGTCTTAGCTTCAAAAATATACGTACGGTCATTCAATTTCACATAAGTACGTTCTTCCTCATCATATTCATCATTGATTTCACCTACAATTTCTTCAATAATATCTTCCATTGTTACAATACCGGAAGTTCCTCCGAATTCATCGACTACGATAGCAATATGAATCTTATTTGCCTGAAAATCACGAAGCAAATCATCAATCATTTTCGTTTCCGGAACAAAATAGGCAGGACGAATCAATGACTGCCAACGAAAATTATCGCCCTTATTCAAATGCGGCAACAGATCTTTTATATAAAGTATACCTTTAATATTATCTTTCGATCCGGAATAAATAGGAATACGTGAATATGCATTGTCTACCACACACTGTAGAACATCCTTAAATGGAGTTTTCAAATCCAAATCTACAACATCCAAGCGTGAAGTCATAATTTCTTTTGCTGTCTCACCACCAAAACGGATAATTCCTTCCAATATATTATTTTCCTCCGAAATCTCACTCTTATCCGTCAATTCCAAAGCATGAGATAACTCATTTACCGAGATATTATAATTCTTCCTCTCAATATGCTTGTTCACAAGCGTAGTGGAATGTACCAATAACGAGGATAAAGGTTTGCAAATCCGTTTTAAGACAGAGATAGCAGGTGCTGTAAAACGGGTGAATTTCAACGTATTCTGTGCCGAATATATTTTCGGCATAATTTCTCCAAATAATAACAGTAAGAATGTCAGAATGACCGTTATCACTATAAACTGCAACACTTTTGACGATCCAAAATTTATCCATGAATCGAAAAAGAAATTCAGAAGCATGATAATCGTGACATTCACAAAGTTGTTCGATATAAGAATCGTTGCAAGCAAGCGTTCCGAATCATCCAGTAATGCCATAATTTTAGCATCCGAAGGATGTTTCTCTTCTTCTATTTCACTCTTATCTTTTGGAGACAACGAAAAAAAGGCTATCTCCGAAGCAGAGACAAAACCGGAAGCAAACAATAACAATATAGCTAAAATCAAAGCTATAATAGCTCCTATGGAAGGAGTCATTACGGTTACACCGTCAAATAAATTCGCCAAATGGCATAAATACGAGTCAGGGTCCAAGGAATTGGGTTTTAGTTAAACAATCTAGAACGGTAAATCATCTACCGAGTTATCCTGTATTGGTGATACATTAGGTTGCTGCACTGATTGAGGTTGTCCTTGCGGTTGGGCAGGAGGAACATATGCACCACCCTGCGAAGCAGTACCTTTCGGAGATAACATCTCCATATTATCAGCAAATACTTCCGTTACATATCTTTTTTGACCATTTTGATCATCATAAGAGCGAGTTCTGATTTTCCCTTCAATGTAAAGCTTGTCACCTTTGTGAACATATTTTTCAGCAACTTCTGCCAATCCGCGCCACAGCACGATATTGTGCCACTCCGTACGATCAGGTACTTGCGTACCATTTTGCAATGTGTATCCTCTTTCTGTTGTTGCCAAAGAAAAAGTAGCCACAGCTACTCCAGAATCCAAATATCTTACCTCAGGTTCTTTCCCCACATTGCCAATCAACATTATCTTATTCAATGACATAATCTTACTTTATTAGTTATTTGACGCCAAAATTAATTAGAATTACAATATAAAACAAACTTTGAGATACAAATTCATCATGTTTTCCGCCTATAAATTTAAAATAAGCACTTATATTGATAAATCATTTCATCTCCAAAAGATAGTTATTTCTCAATCACATCACAACATACCTCAAGCAAATACAAATTTCACTTTAATGAAACGATTCGAATACCTTTAAAAACATATCCGAGAATAACTATCTCCTCTCCTATTTTTAGCTTACACAGAAGCAACCTATACAAACAATCTATAATAAAACGCATTCTTTTTATATTAATCTTCAAGATAACAGTTTTATTTCCCTATAATTCATAGCAGATAAACATCAAAGAACAATGTAAATAACATTATTCTATCATTTATCTCATTTTAAAATTAAAAATATACTTATCCAATCAGATTACTAAATATTTAATTTATAATCTTTTAGTTTATATTAGCGTAGTAAATGGATAAAATATTTAAACAATTAGCGTAGCTGAGTAATGGTGATTTATTAGGTAAAATGAATAACAGCAACTAAATTTGTTTTCATAGCACAGAGAACAAAACAAAATTTTAGTTTACAAAAAAGATGCGCACATGAAACACTTACTACTTCTCAGCTTAGCATTGGTATTACTAACACTATATCCTATATATGGATATGAAGTACCAACTACCGTTCAAAAAAAGAACATTTTATTAGAAGAATTTACCGGAATTCATTGTGGAAATTGTCCTGACGGACATGCTATTGCCAATACTCTGGCAACTTTCCATCCGGAAAATGCGTATGTAATCGCCATACATTCCGGATATTATGCAGAACCGAGCAATGGTGAACCCGATTTTCGCACCGAAATAGGGGAACAACTTGATGTTGCTATGGGTGCCAACAAGGCGGGCTATCCATGCGGAATGATAAACAGGACATTTTTCTCTGACATTTCAACATCAATACTTATAAGCCGTTCCCAATGGATCAAAAAAGCAAAAATAATACATGAGGAGGATGCTCCTGTAAACCTTTGGATTAGTAGTTCTTATGATGGGAATAGCAAGGAACTTAAAATAAAAGTTGAAGGATATTATACTTCAGAAGTAGAAGATACAGAACAATACTTGAATGTAGCATGGATTCAAAACAATATACTGGGTCCACAAAACGGAAGTCAAACAGCAAGTGGAACTTATGTTCATAAACACATGCTACGAGGATACGTTACTCCAATATGGGGAGATGAAATCAGTCCGGCACCAGCCAAAGGAAGCTATTTTACCAAAGAATATACATATACAGTTCCTGCCGACATAAATTCGGTTGAAGTTAAGCCGGAAGATATAGAAGTTTTGGCATTCGTCACGACGAAAGATAAAGTCGTACAAAATGTTACCGGAGGGAAACCGGTTTATAATAACTATTCCAAACCGATTGGAGGAAAGTTATATGAACCAGATATGGTTATCAACGGACGTTACGGATACAATTTCTTTGAGGTTAAGCTAACTAATACTTCCGATCAACCCATTACATCAGCAGACTTTAAAGTTACCATCAACGAGGAAGAGCAAAATGCCGGTTGGACAGGAAACATTGCTTCTTTCGCAACAACAGCTATAAAAATTCCCGTATCATCGTATACCATAAAAGGAAGTAATAAATACAAAATTCAATTAACCGCTATCAATGGAACAGCATTCAACGGAAATGTTTTAGAAGGAGATTTCTCCAAACCCATCGAATCAACTCCGATAATCTTTATTGAATTAAAGACAGATAAGTCTTCCGAAGAGAATACATATACGATAAAAGATCAGGATGGAAAGATTATAAAACAATTTGGTCCTTATGAGAGTGGTAAAAGCGAAGTATATCAAGAGAGTGCACAATTAGAGCCAAACAAAAATTATTGTTTCGAAATTACAGACACTTGGGGAGACGGGATACAGAATCCACCGGGATATTTCAAACTATACAAGGATAATCACGATCTTATCGCTCAAAATTATTCGATTACATTGGCAGGCACACGGGCTTTCTTTTATACATCATTGCCTTCAGCAATAACAAATAAAGAAATTGTATCCGATGCTATAATTACGGTAAATCCTGATAATAAAAATATAGAACTCAATTTTAAGCCCTCAAGCACAGGAAAAGCAATATTCACCGTTTATTCCCTGATAGGAGAAAAACTATTCTGTGAACACAACTTTGTGAGATCCGGCGAAACATACAAGCAAATTTATCCTTTCGGGGAACTAAAAACCGGAGTTTACCTTTTCAATATAGAGCAAGGTAACTATATGAAAACACTCAAATTCATTATTAATTAGAGAACAAGGCGCTTTATAATACTAATCCTTTAAATTTTAAATGTATGAAGAAGTTTTTACTAACATTATGTGTGTGCTTACTCGGCACAATCACTATGACAGCTCAATGGTCAAGTAACCCCCTGAAGAACAACAGGATATCGGTTATAGGCAATGAAGTTTGGAATCACCAATTCCAAATAGCTCCTGACGGAACCATCTATGTAATGTATCAGACCCCAATTTACGATGACCCATGCGAGGTTATCGTACATCTTCAGATAATGGACATTAAAGGCAAAAAACTATTCACAGAAGATGAAGGTAAAATAATCAGTCGAAAGCGAAGCAGATCCTACGTGATGGTAAATGAAGGACTACTTGTAGATAAAGACGGAAATGCCATTATTGCTATAAGCGATAGCCGTAATTCTCCGGCAGAATACCAAAATCTAAGCTATACTCTTTATAAAGTATCACCAACAGGTGAAATGCTTTGGTCTGAAGACGGACTTGATCTAGAAGATGGAGAAACTACCGATCTTGAAGGTTTCTTCAAAATGATTCAATTGGAGAATGGCAATTATATTGTCAGCTGGTTTGGAATGGGCGGAACGATGCTACGCTGTATCTCACCTTCCGGAGAAATTTTATGGAAAAAAGATTATCTAAGTGGAGTCTATCCTTACCTCTGCAAAGCCGGCAATAATGAATTCATTATTGTTTATAGCGGAGGCGGCATCAGTGCCAAAAAATTCAATGCAAACGGTGAAGAAATCTGGAAAACAACTGTTTTTAGCGGACAATTACCATCGGATGTTTCCAATATACCTTTTTATGCTGTAGTAAAAGCATTTCCTGACCCGGACAACGGAGGAGTTTTCGTCAGCTGGTATGATTTCCGCAATGATCCGAAGCTTCCTTCCCCATACGTATCTTATATAAAATCCGACGGAGATTACGGTTTTGTATCCGGTAATCAGGGAGAGAGAGTAGGTTATACGGAAGGATTGGGAGGTTATCGACCGGAGCTTTACTACGATAAAGAGGATAATACGCTTTTCGCATGTTGGATTGAAAAGAATGCAAATCAAAACCACTTTCGTTTGATGGGGCAAAAAATGGCAATGACCGGTGAACTAAAATGGGAAGAAACGGGAGCTATTGTTGCTCCGTATTCATCGACTGCCATAGGTTATCAATCTATACAAAAAGCAGGCAACGGACAAGTCGCTGCATTCTATATGTTGGAAGCCGCATGGGTCGACGTAAAAGCCTATATGACTCTTATGAATAAGGCCGATGGTCAAGTTACGAATGTGGATGCAGACGGACATGGTATGTGTTTTTCTTCTTTTGCCTGCAATAAGGGTGATCTCGAGTCATCTCCGTTGACAGACAATTGGTACTGGGTTACTATGTGGAAAGACAAACGGGAAATAGAGGGTGTCACAGTCGACAACAGAACGTATATGCAAAGAATTAACCTTGACGGTTCATTAGGATATAAAGAAAAAGGTCCGGATGGAATTGCAATCAATGAAATAAACAATAGTCAATCACTGTCGGTTATTCCAACCTTAATTGATAAGCAGGCAGAGATAACGTTGAACATCGAAGAAACCGGAAAAGCCCGAGTAGATGTATACTCTGTCTCCGGACAAAAGGTGGCAACTATATATGACGGTGTAATCACACAGGGAATGCATACCATCGTTTGGAATAAAGAGGCAAATATAGGGAGTGGCATTTATATCATAAGATGCCAAACTAAACAGGATAGCAAATCAACACGAGTAATTGTGAAATAAATACTAACACTAAAAATAAACGATCATGAAAAGAATTAAGGATTTATTAGCCGGAATGATGATGGCATTATTGTTGCCATACGGACTATATGCAGACGTAGATTATGCTATAACCGATTTTCAGATTCCATCTCAAATAACAATCGGGACCACCGGTATAGTGAAAGTTACAGTAAAAAATGTCGGAGATACAGCACCTGTTACAGAAGAATTTTGGGAAGTCAATTTATGTGACGAAAACAATAACAGCCTTGCAATGCATCGCCCTGCAAGAGGTAGCTCCGAAGCACGTTTACAACCGGGAGCGGAAGTTAACATAGAATTCAGTATCACACCGAACTTGAATTTCAATGCCAAGCAGAAATATTATGTTAAAATAGAAGGGGATGACGTAAATAAAGAAAACAATACATCCGAAACAAAAGAAATAAATATACTTCGCCCCACTTATCCGAAAGTCACAAACTTAAAAGCAGAGCAGATTGGTGAGGATATAGCCTTATCATGGGTAGCTCCTGTGTTCGGAGACTCTATTGCCTTTTTCAGATATAATATCTATCTTAACGGAGTATCTATTACTGATAATTCCAACCCCGACCTGAAAGATATAACTAAGGCTGCATATACGTATGTAGGTACCGAACCTATAATATACAAATTCAAAGTTACAGTTTTTTATGATAAAGGTGGAGAAACAGTAGAATCTGATTTTTCTAATGAAGTGACAGTGGATTGCAGTAGCGATCGAATCATCTACTATCAATCGTTCGATACGGAAGAAGACTTTAATACAATGACAATCATTAATGCCAATGATGACGCAAGAACCTGGCAATATAATGAATCGACACAAATAGCTTTCTACCAATTCAATATGGCCAATGGTGCAGATGACTGGTTAATAACTCCGACTATCCAGCTGAAAGCAAATTCCTTATATACATTGAGTTTCAAAACCGGTAATAGAAATAGAGATGCAGAGCGTATTAAAGTAGCAATGGGCACAGCTCCTACCGTTGAAGGTATGACCACGGAGTTGGTATCTCCAATGGAACTTACAGACGGTGAATGGCATACGATAAAAGTAACGGTTTCTGTCCCCGCAGATGGAGATTATCACATCGGCTTCCAAGCATGTAGTGATGCAGGAAAGTTCCAGCTACAACTCGACCAAATAAAAGTTGAACAAAACATAGGCTATGACATGTTCTTGGAATCCGTAGAAGCACCATTGGAAGTAAAGGCAGGGAATGATGCGGAAATCAACATCAATGTAAAAAACATGGGATCATTAACAGCTTCGGGTTATACCGTAGAACTATATAGCGGGGAAACGGTATTAGAGTCCAAAGCCGGTTCCGAAGTGAATCCCGGCAAGACATCAAAAGTTGCATTCACTATAAAAACGAAGTTGGAAGATTCCGGCATTCTCAACTATCACGCAATTATCAAATGGAGTGCAGATTTGGATAATAGTAACAACAACAGCGACGAGATAGCCATTAAAATCATTACTCCGAAGTATCCTACTGTAACAGATTTAAATGGTAGTGAAGATGAGGGAACGGTTAATTTAAGTTGGACAGCTCCGGATTACAGTGCAGGTTCTCCTATCTCAAAATCTATGACCGACGGATTTGAAGATTACACAGCATTTGCCATAACAAACATAGGTAATTGGACGATGGTAGACGGTGATGAAGGAGAGACCGGTGCAGCAGGAGAAGGCACGTATGATAATGCAACTGCCCCGAAAGCCTATATGGTATTCAATCCTGCTTCTGCAGGAGTAGCCGATGACGAAATGTGGAAACCTTATTCCGGCGAACAAATGTTAGTTTGTTTTGACGGACCGGCAACAAATGACGACTGGTTAATCTCTCCGGAGATCGTAACAGGCGGACAAGTAATCTCTTTCTATGCAAAAACAGCGGATGCTAAGGTAGGAAACGAAACATTTGAAGTGCTGACCTCTACTACCGATAATGCAACAACCAGCTTTACAAAATTAGAAGAAGTTACAAGTGTTCCGGGAGAATGGACATCCTATACATTCACTATTCCTGATAATGCCAAGTACTTTGCAATCCATTGTATATCATCAGATGTAAGCGCGTTGCTAATAGACGATTTGTATTATTCATATAAGGACGGTATGGAAAGTTTGACACTGAAGGGATATAACGTTTACCGCGATGGAACAAAAATAACGGAAACTCCGGTCAACGCAACAACTTACGCCGACAATACAGTAGGTAAAAATACACATACCTACAAAGTAACGACTGTATATGACAAGGGTGAATCATTATACTCGAATGAAATCAGTATAAATGTAATAGGAAATGCCATAGAATCAACTTCAGCCGAAAATATTATTATCACAGGAAGTGAAGGCAGAATAAAGATCTCCGGTATAACTAATGAACCGATACAGATTTACACAGTAGACGGTAAGTTAGTTTACAGTTCATCTAAATCCGATTCAAGTGTAACAGTCAGTGTATCAACAGGTAGTTACATTGTCAAAGCCGGGACGAAAGTGGCTAAGGTATTAGTTAAATAATAGTCCAAAGAACATACGGTCGATCGATTGCAAACGATAGGAGTTTGCAGACAATCGACCGTATCTTCGTAATCAAACGACCTTATGTTTTTTTCAAACAACCTGATGATTATTTAAGAGACCCGTTATGTTTGAAAAAAACATCAAGGTCGTTTTTAATTCCTAAGGGGATGATGTTCTACGCTCAAGGGAGTATTGCCTAACGCTTAAGGGAGCGATAGCTTACATCTACTGGAGCGTAAGCTAACGCCCCCTTAGGCGTTTTGGCTTGCTTATTTTGCTGATTTAGCTATTATTCAATTTACTTTGATTTGCCTTCACCTTATCACTATTTGCGCCTTTGTGATTGATTATTACTCAGTTAGAGTGAAGGTACTATTTTTGTGAACTGCACAAAAAAATGGACAAGTCAGAATTAAAGTTCCTCCTCTGTTTATAGAGGAGGTGTCACGTAGTGACGGAGGAGTTCTTTTTTAAGTTGAGAATTGAGAAAAAGACACTCCCTCCCCTCTTCAGAGGTACTCCCTCTATAAACAGAGGGAGCTTTTGTCATTTATCACGCATGAACTACCCCAAAAAATAGATCACGTCATCCGCGAACCATCGGCTTTTACCGCATAAAAAGTTACCTTCACTCTAACTTGTTATTATATAACGATTTACCTTCAAATAGTGATAAGGTGAAGGCAAATTTCACCAATTTAAAACTGCTCTAAAAATGAATGAATCAACTTGGGAACAGCATAATCCGGCAAATCTTCCCGCTTTATTTTAGTAAATCCGGCAAAAGAACAAGAATCTTCAGGGAGTTCCACTTCATAGAAATCAGTATAAAGTATCTGATGGGAAAGAACATGCTTTACTCCTTTTTTAAGCAAACGAACCGACACCGGTTGTTCATCCTTCGTTAAAAAAGTCTGAAAAGCCGGAAGTGCAAATAGCTGTTCTTCTCCCTCCAACGCCATATCCGTTTCTATCAAAGGTAATTCGTACAATCCTTTCCAAATATCGTCATCAGCCCGCTTATTTATAAAGGTATACTCCCCTATCCGAACATATAAATAAGTAAAATAACGATTACGGACTTTCGTTTTTTTCTGTTTTGCAGGCAATTTATCTACCAGACCTTTCGACAATGCGGCACAACTGTCTGCCAACGGACAAAACAGGCAATCCGATGCGGAAGGCGTACATTGCAATGCTCCGAAATCCATAATAGCTTGATTATATAAACCCGGACACTCCTTATTTAATAGTTCTTGCGCCAAAGCGGCAAACTCTTTCTTTCCAACGGTACTGTCTATCGGTGTTTCAACTCCAAAATAGCGGGAAAGAACACGGTAGACATTTCCATCAACAACTGCATAAGGCAACCCGTAAGCAATGGAACAAATAGCAGCAGCCGTATAATCGCCAACACCTTTAAGCGCACGCACACCCTCATAAGTCTTAGGAAAATCCCGACCCGCTACGCTCTGCGCAGCAGCATGCAGATTGCGGGCACGTGAATAATAACCCAAGCCCTGCCAAAGCCTCAGCACCTCATCTTCCTTTGCATACGCCAACACATCAACCGTGGGGAAACGATTGATGAATCGCAAATAATAATCATATCCCTGTACTACTCGCGTTTGCTGCAAAATGATCTCTGAAATCCATATCCGATACGGATCGGTAGTATTTCTCCAAGGCAAATCCCTCTTATTACTGCCATACCAATCAATAAGCGTATTACTGAAATCTTTCATCAATTGTTTTCATTTCCGATTGTAGCGGCAAAGATACAACCATTCGGGATATAGACAATCTCTCTTTTACTCTTTTTACAGAATACAAGAAATATCATTCATACATTATTAATATAAAGCAACCGAACCATGAATAATCATAACGTTCAAACATGCCCTGAAAAGATTTTCTATAAAAATGTTCATAATATATTTTTTTGAGAAACTAAAAAGCTATATATTTGCATTCCAAAATTTTAAGAGAACGTATAACTATATTTTTAGTAAAATGACAAAAGCTGATATCGTAAACGAGATTGCCAGAAATACCGGCATCGATAAGACAACAGTGCTTACAACCGTAGAAGCATTCATGGATGCTGTAAAAGGCTCTTTAGAAAGAGAAGATAATGTATACCTCCGCGGGTTTGGTAGCTTTGTAGTGAAGAAAAGAGCACAAAAAACAGCTCGTAACATCTCTAAAAACACTACAATCATTATTCCAGAGCACAATATACCCGCATTCAAACCTGCAAAGACATTTACAATTGCAGTAAAAAAATAACAAACAAGAGTATTAACCCATAAAATTTTGAAGCTATGCCAAGCGGAAAGAAGAAAAAAAGACATAAAATGTCTACTCACAAGCGTAAAAAAAGACTAAGAAAGAACAGACATAAAAGCAAAAAATAAATTTTAGTCTGCAAAACAGAAATAAAGAACAAACTTGCAAAGAAATAGTCTTTCGGGTTTGTTCTTTGTTTAAGTAGTAAAGTTTAATTAATTAAGAAAAAAGTAACCGTGACGAGCGAATTAGTAGTTGACGTACAGCCCAAAGAAATCTCCATCGCACTTCTTGAAGACAAGAATCTGGTGGAACTTCAAAAGGAAGGAAGAAATCTTTCTTTCTCCGTGGGCAATATGTATTTAGGCCGCATTAAGAAATTGATGCCCGGCTTGAATGCCTGCTTCGTGGATGTTGGTTATGAAAAAGACGCTTTTCTTCATTATTTAGACTTAGGTCCTCAATTCAACTCTCTAGACAAATATGTAAGACAGACGATAAGCGATCGAAAAAAACTCAATCCTATTTCCAAAGCAACCATTCTTCCTGATATTGATAAAGATGGTACTGTATCTACAGCGCTGAAAGTAGGACAAGAAGTTGTTGTTCAAATCGTAAAGGAACCTATCTCAACAAAAGGACCACGACTGACCTGCGAACTATCTTTTGCAGGAAGATATTTGGTTTTAATCCCTTTTAATGATAAGGTATCCGTATCTCAAAAAATTAAATCAGGCGAAGAACGTGCCCGACTGAAACAACTGTTACAAAGTATCAAACCCAAAAATTTCGGGGTAATCGTACGTACAGTTGCAGAAGGAAAACGCGTTGCGGAACTTGACGCCGAGCTTAAAGTCTTGTTGAAACATTGGGAAGAAAGCATTGTAAAAGTACAGAAAGCGACAAAACTACCGACATTGGTTTATGAAGAAACCAGCCGTACCGTTGCTTTATTACGTGACCTTTTCAATCCTTCATTTGAAAGCATCCATATCAATGATGAAGCGGTCTATGAAGAAGTAAAAGACTATGTGACTCTCATTGCTCCTGAACGGGCAGGAATCGTAAAGTTATATAAAGGTCAGCTTCCCATCTACGACAATTTTGGTATTACCAAACAAATCAAATCATCTTTTGGCAAAACCGTATCATATAAAAGCGGTGCATACCTTATTATTGAACATACCGAAGCTCTGCACGTAGTAGACGTAAATAGCGGTAATCGTTCCAAATCCGGCAACGGACAAGAAGCCAATGCTCTTGACGTAAATCTTGGTGCAGCCGATGAACTGGCACGCCAACTTCGCCTGAGAGATATGGGAGGTATCATTGTAGTTGATTTTATTGATATGAACGAAGCTGAAAACAGGCAGAAGCTCTATGAACGTATGTGTCAAAACATGCAGTTGGACAGAGCGAAACATAATATATTGCCACTCAGCAAATTCGGACTTATGCAAATAACCCGTCAACGGGTACGTCCGGCCATGGATGTCAATACCAGCGAAACTTGCCCTACTTGTTTTGGTAAAGGTACTATCAAACCCTCTATCCTATTCACAGACACATTAGAGAGTAAAATTGACTATCTGGTCAATAAACTGAAGATTAAGAAATTCAAACTACACATCCATCCGTATATTTCAGCCTACGTTAATCAGGGAGTTATTTCCTTACGGCGTAAATGGCAAATGAAGTACGGCTTTGGTATTAAGATTATCCCCGATCAGAGCCTCGCCTTTCTGGAATATAAATTCTATGATTCCAATAAAGACGAGATCGATATGAAAGAGGAAATTGAAATTAAATAAAAGATAAAGCTGTTCTAGGATAAAAGAACAGCTTTTCTTTTCCTTTCATCCCATTCTATCTATTTACTATTACTATCATCATACATACAAAATTCTATATGAACACACCAACAAAATACAGCTATAAAGAAATATGGCTTATAACCTATCCTATCCTTGTCAGCCTGATTATGGAGCAGTTGATAGGCATGACGGACACAGCTTTCCTGGGACGCGTAGGAGAAATCGAACTGGGTGCATCCGCCCTTGCCGGAGTTTATTACATGATAATCTTCATGATAGCTTTCGGCTTCAGTATCGGAGCACAGATTCTTATCGGGCGACGTAATGGGGAAGGTAACTACAAGCAAATCGGTTCCATATTCTATCAGGGAGTGGTATTCCTGTTATCATTGGCCGTTGTCATGTTTGTTTTATCCCAACTGTATTCCCCATATATCCTGAAAGATATCATCCAATCGAATGAAGTATTTCATGCTACCGTTTCGTATATCAACTGGCGTGTCTACGGATTTTTCTTCTCTTTCATCGGAGTTATGTTCCGCGCATTCTTCGTAGGTACTACACAAACCAAAACTCTGACTCTGAATTCCATCGTAATGGTGCTCTCCAATGTGATATTCAATTACATATTGATATTCGGTAAATTCGGTTTCCCGGCATTGGGTATCGCAGGAGCCGCTATCGGATCATCTTTAGCGGAACTGGTATCCGTCATCTTCTTTATCATTTATACCTGTCGAAAGATAGATTTCAGGAAATACGGTTTAAACCACTTCTCCGGCATCCAGTGGGGAATATTAAAGCGCATTCTGAATGTATCTTTATGGACGATGATACAGAACTTCCTGTCCATGTCCACTTGGTTCTTATTTTTCATTGCAGTAGAACATCTTGGAGAACGTTCGCTCGCCATCACCAATATTATCCGTAATGTATCAGCTATTCCCTTCATGACGGTTATCGCTTTTGCCTCGACGACAAGCACGTTAATCAGCAACCTTATCGGAGCAGGTGATATACAATATGTGAGAGGTACACTAAAGCAGACTATCAGGATGGCTTATTACTTCGTAGCACCCATCATCATCATCTTTGCCGTATTTCCATCGCTGATATTACACATCTATACCAACTCCCAGGAATTGGTATATGCTTCCACTCCGGCACTTTGGGTATTATGCTCCGCCTACTTGTTCCTCGTACCGGGGAATATCTATTTCCAAGCCGTATCCGGTACAGGGAATACACGCTCCGCATTAATGCTTGAGTTTACTACGCTGATTATTTATGTCCTCTACGTGTGCTATATGATATTCTACCTGAGAATAGACGTGGCATGGTGCTGGACTACCGAGCATGTATACGGCGGATTCATTTACCTTTTCTCATGGTGGTACATGAAGAAAGGGAAATGGCAGAACAAACGGATTTAGTCAATTTCTCTACATAGAAAATTAATATGTTCACATAGGTTTGCAGCATAAAGCATAGTTTTGCATTCAGATAAGTTAAACTTAAAAGGAATATAGAATGAAAAACAAACTGACCTATGTAATGATTGCAGTATGCCTGATACTGAACATAACCCATATTGATGCAAAGACTTATTACGTCTCACCGGATGGGAAAGATAGTAATTCCGGTAAGTTGGAAGCTCCTTTCGCTACCATCGAGAAAGCGATATCCATGCTTCAGGCGGGAGATATTTGCTATGTAAGAGGAGGAACTTACTACCCCACAGCTACCATCAATGTGACGCAAACCGGAACAAAGGATGCACGTATCTGCCTGTTTGCTTACGAAGACGAGAAGCCGGTCATCAATTTCGAGAAGCTGGCAAATACCCCGGAGGATGTAGCCAAAGCCAATCGCGGTATCTATCACAAGATAGGAGCCAACTACTGGCACTACAAGGGCTTGGAATTCTGCAATGCTCCGGACAATGCCATGAAACTGGAAGGCAGCTTCTGTGTGATTGAAAGATGTACATTCCATGATAACGGTGATACAGGACTGCAGCAGGGATTCGGAAAAGGAAGCAACGGGGAGAACACCCGTAACCAGAAGTTTGAATACGGACGTTATAACATCGTGCTCAACTGTGATTCTTATAATAACTGTGATGTGTGGAGCAACGGCGGTGATGCCGACGGATTTGCCGTAAAATTATTTCCCGGACCGGGAAACGAGTTTCACGGATGCCGCTCATGGTACAACTCGGATGACGGATGGGACTTCTATTATACGGTATTCCCGATTGTCGTAGATAACTGCTGGACCATGAAGAACGGTTACAACAAAGGAAACGGCAATGGTTTCAAGATGGGCGGAAGCAATGAGAAAACAAGGTCTTACGGCGGACATGTCTTTACAAACTGTATATCGGCGGATAATCTGAATAAGGGCTTCGACCAAAACAATCATAATGAAGGAACGTATATGCTCAACTGCGTTTCCGTGAGAAACGGTATCAACTTCGGGTTCAACATGGCTGCTCCCGCCAATGGCAAATGGCACGTGTACAACTGCGTCGGATTCGGCGGAAAGGAACGCAACCATCAGTTCCAAACTAACAAGAACACCATCTCCACTGTAGATACAAAGACTTGCAGTTGGACGGATATCGACGGTGCAAGTCCGTATAGCGACCGTGACGGTACCGACCCGTTCACCGGGGCATCTTATAGCAAAAAGGTCAACGACCATACTTCCGAATTTATCAGTCTGGCATATGAGGATGCCATTGCAAAGCGACAAGCAGACGGACAACTTCCGCTGAAGTTCGGACGACTGACCGCCAACAGTATCTTCAAAGATAAGGGAACGAACATCGATAACCTGCAAACAGAAGACTGCGATAAAGAGGAATATAAACTTTGCGGCACAAAGACCGGTTACGGGATTACGCTATCGCTTCCTCACAACGGAACAGCCGATATGGGTGCTTTTGAATATGGCACGGATAACAATGAATATACGCTCGTAATGCCTGAGAACGACGGTAGTGTGCCCGAAGTAGAACCGGGTGACAATGAATGGGAAGAAAACGGTAAATATTATGCAGAGGATGTATTCATCGACTGGTATAAGTTTCAGGATGCCGCCCTTCCTCAAACCATATCTTCCGTCATCGGGGATTTATCTGCCAACGTAAAACCGGCCTATGTAGGTAAATCGGCAGACGGAACAGGTGATGCCCCCGAAGACCGGCCCAACAGTAATTACGGCGGTAGCAAAGGTGCCCTCCGCATCCAAAAGGAGACTTCCGTTACATTCACCTTGCCAAGTCTGCGCTCACTGAAAGCAACACTCTATTGCACGGGCGGCAGAACGCTAAAGGTAAATTATTCTGTGGACAACGGTGCTACATGGTCGGCAGATAAGACAAAGGATTACAGCACGGGCACTTCTGCCGAACAGGATATCGCAGCCCTATGTACAAAAACGAAATCACCGATTCTTGTCAAGCTGACGAACACCAAAGGCGGCGATATGTACATCACCGACCTGTATGTTTCGGGTTATAAAGAGGTGGAGAATGATGATGACGACGATCCTTCTGCCATAGATTCCGCCAAAGAAGAATCCTTCGATATGTACCAGACCGAGACTGCCTTGATCGTTTACGGTGAGATTGCTTCTTTGCAAATCGTTTCCATGAACGGAGCAGTAGTGTCTGCATCGCAAAACATGCAGGTGGTGGACACAGCAAATCTGTCTAAGGGTGTTTATGCCGTGATTATCGTCGGCAAGGATGACAAGAGAAGTGTACGGAAATTCATGAAGATGTAATAGAAAGAACTCCCTCCCCCTACGGGGTACTCCTTCTATAAACAGAGGGAGAGCTTTCTTGGCTTCTCCATAAGAACAGGGTTCGCGGATGACGTAGATGAAGCTGATAAAGACGGATTGAATCCGTTCCTATCCGCCTGATCCGTGTCGTCCACGAACCTTCGGCATTAAGAGGATTCCCAAATCCTCCTCTGTTTATAGAGGAGGTGGCACGAAGTGACGGAGGAGTTATCAACTTAGAAGAACTCTCTCCCCCCTACGGGGTACTCCCTCTATAAACAGAGGGAGAGCTTCCTTGGATTCTCCATAAGAACAGGGTTCGCGAATGACGCGGATGGAGCTGATAAAGACGGATTGAATCCGTTCCTATCCGCTCGATCCGTGTCGTCCGCGAACCTTCGGCATTAAGAGGGGGGACAGCTCCTCCTCTGTTTATAGAGGAGGTGGCACGAAGTGACGGAGGAGTTATCAACTTAGAAGAACTCCCTCCCCCCTACGGGGTACTCCCTCTATAAACAGATGGAGAGCTTCCTTGGCTTCTCCATAAGAACAGGGTTCGCAGATGACGCGGATGAAGCTGATAAAGACGGATTGAATCCGTTCCTATCCGCCCGATCCGTGTCATCCGCGAACCTTCGGCATTTAGTTTGACCTACCGCAACACATACGTTCATGCCATAGTGAACACATACGTTCATGTCATAGTGAACACGTACGTTCATGCCATAGCGAACACATACGTTCGTGCCATAGTGAACAGAAAAGGAGAGAAAAGCGACCTACAGATGCCCCTACCTATATCATGCGGGGAAGCGGATTTTGAACCTCGTCAGCCCGTCGGCATAGGTGCGCAGGGAGAAAGTACAATTATGTTTCAACAGGACTTCACGGATAAAAATCAGTCCGATACCCTGTCCATGCGGTTTGGTGGAGAAAAACGGAGTAAAGAGCTTTGTCTCCGTCTCCTTGTCTATCCCCTTGCCTGTATCCGCAATCTCAAGGCTGACAGGGGCGGCGGTAGTACGTATATAAATATCGCCGTCCGTGCCGATGCTCTCCGCCGCGTTCTTCATGATGTTCACCAAGACCTGCTCGAAAAGAACCGTATCCAGACTTACGTCCAACGGCTTCTCACATAGTTCCACGTGCACACTGATGTTCCTGTTGCGGCAAACGGTCTCCATGAACCGCTTGCAGGAAAGTACCACCTCATTCAGATTGACGGGAGAGACACACGGTTCGGGAATCTTCACCACATCCGCAAAGTTCGTAATGAAACGGCTCATGCCGAAGCAACGGTCTATGCATACCTGCATCGCCTCACGTATATCGTCCGTGTCGGGCATTCCGCCTAAGGCAGAGTCCACCGTGTCGAGCGTGGAAGTAATGCCCGCCGTCGTATTATTTACCTCGTGGGCTATCATGCGGATTACCTTCTCGTAGGCTTTCTTCTCCGCCTTCATCACTTCCTGCGTCAGACTCTCGATAAGAATAAAGGAATGGCGGAACCCCTTGTCCACGAAAGAGGAAAGCGTACATTTATAGATGGTGGAATCATTCAGACGCACCGTACGCACCCCCTCCGAACGCATATTCAAAAGTTCCTGCGACAAGGGAGTATCTATCTCCGCAAGCATCTTACCAAGCAGTTCCGCTTCTACAGTGAAACCGAACATACGCACGGCGGAAGGATTCAAAGAGACGATATGCCCGTCCAGATCAAAGATAACCACCCCCATAGGAGAAGCCTGTATCAGCAAATCCAAGAAGTGATTCTGTGCACGAAGGTTGATACGTTCGTTCTTCAATTGCTCCATCATCCGGTTGAACACCTTTACGATACGGTCGGCCTCATACTGTCCCACGGGGCTGAGGCGCGAACTGAAATCCTGTTCTTTCAGCAAGTCCATACCATTGCTTATCGTGTTCAAGGGCTTTACTATCTTCCGGTAGAAGACGATCAGGAACACAATGGTCAGGAAGATGACGGACTCCATGACATAAAACAGCGTCGTGCCATTACCCGCCATCAGATAAGTCATCAGAGAGAGGACTACCAGCAAGAGCAAGACGAAGATAAGGAAGTAATATCTGATTCGCATGACCGGATGTTTTTAATGCCTAGCGGCGGTCGTTCACCGTAATGTTGTACTTCTCCAGACGACGATAAAGAGCCGCACGACTGATGCCCAGTTGCGAAGCTACCTGCGACAGGTTATTATTGTACTTGTCCAGTGCTTGCAAGATAGTCTGGCACTCCATCTCTTCGAGCGTCATGCCCGGACGGAAACCCGCCTGCGCAGGTTCATCGCGACGGAGATATTGCGCGTCAAAGTCTTGTGCCGTGAGTAACTCCTTTCCACTGACAAGCATCGTGCGCTCCACCAGATTCTTGAGTTCCCTGATATTGCCCTGATACGGCAAGCGTTTCAGGAACTCCACCGCATCCGAAGCAAACTCCACACGGGGCAATCCGTTCAGCTCGCTCTGTTTGTCGGCAAAATAATGCGCCAACAGAGGAATATCCTCCCGCCGTTCCCGCAACGCCGGCAGATGGACGGTTATCAGATTGATACGATAAAAAAGATCTTCCCTGAACGTATGTTCATGCACCATCTGCGTAAGGTCACGGTTGGTGGCGCTCACCACACGCACATCCACCTTGCGCGGACGACTGTCGCCCAGCATTTCAAATGTCTGGTCTTGCAACACCCGTAGCAGCTTTACCTGACAACCCAGTTCCAAGTCTCCTATCTCATCCAGAAATATCGTCCCCCTGTTTGCCAGTTCAAAGCGCCCTATCCTGTCGGTTCCCGCATCCGTGAATGCTCCCTTCTTATGTCCGAACATTTCACTCTCAAACAGACTTTGGGAGATGCCTCCCAGATTGACCTTGACAAAACCTTCCTTTGCACGCGGACTGTTCATGTGGATGGCTTCGGCTATCAGCTCCTTACCCGTTCCGCTTTCTCCGGTAATCAGCACGGAAGCGTTGGTCTTGGCTATACGCCCGATGGTATTGAGTACGCCGAGTAATGCCGGAGACCGCCCTATAATCTTATCAAACCTGAACTTCCCGTCCATTTCTCCACGGTTGGACGCAGGAGCGATGTCTTCTTTGCGGTTCAATGCAAGTGCCGTCTCTACGGATTTAAGGAAAGCGCTGTTCACCCAAGGTTTTGTGATAAAGTCGAAAGCTCCCGCCTGCATACCCTGTACCGCAAGCTGTATGCTGCCCCATGCCGTCATCAGGATGACAGGTACTTCCGGACGGAAGATGCGCACTTGGCGCAGCAGCGTCAGCCCTTCTTCTCCCGATGTGCTCAGCGAGAAGTTCATATCCATCAGAATCAGTTCCGGTTCAGTGGAGCGAACTACCTCTATCGCCTCTTTCGGGCCCGGCACGGCTTCCGTCTCATATCCCGCACGTTTCAGCATAAACGTCAGCGAGGAACGAATCGAACTGTCATCATCTATTATTAATATCATAATTTGTTCTTGTTTATCAAAGTAACGGTGGTAAAGATACGTATTATCCCTTTATTACGGCATCGAAATCCGTCTCTAATTCCCGATTATTCTTAAAGTCCCATAGCGTCAGACTCCGTATCTGGTAAAAATAATACCAATAGTAATAGAGTTCCGAGATATGCTTCTGCCTTGCCTCATCTTTCGAGACCTGTGCATCGTTCAGGTCGAGCGTATTTATCTTACCTATCATAAACGTCTCGATGCTCGTGCGATAACGCTGACGGGCGATGGTATCCGCCTCATTGGCAATACGGAGCTGTGCCGCCTGATTGTTGAACTGCTCCACCAGCAAGAAGATGTCCTGATTAAAGTTCATCTGTTCCTGCTTGATCTTCGATGCCGCCACTTCCCGATTGCTCTGCGCAATCTTCACCTTGCCCCGCCGTTTGCCCCAGTCGAGAATAGGAATCTTGACGCCTACCTCTACAATCTGATTGTTCTTGAGGCGGTCATAAGCATCCGAGAATATCCGGTCTTCACCCGTCAGACCGATGGAAGCATACAGGTCTATACTGCGCAAGTTGCCTTTGGCGGTAGCCACGCTATAATCTGCCTCCAACTGACGGCGGCGGATATTGAGGGCAAAACTATTGTTTGCCAATGCTTTGTCCAGCACATCACCATACTGCAAACGAAGTTCCGGCACAGACTCCGGTACAACGGGCTCTATCCGTTCCTGCTCGTCCAGTCCGAGAAAAGCCCGCAACTGAAACATCTTCGCATTCAGGTTGCTTTCATTATCGGTCAGTGTGGCACGCGCTTTCAATGCCGCCAGTTTCAGCTGTAACAGTTCGTTCTCCGAAATCTGTCCCATACGGCGTTTTGCCTGCGCCACCTCATACAAACGGTCGGCATTCTCCACATTCTGACGGGCAATCCCCACATTTTCTTTCGCCAACAAGAGTTCAAAGAAATAAGTAATCGTCTTCATCGTCACTTCCTCCGTCGCTGTCAGAAATGCAGCTTTAGCTTCCCGGTAACGCACCGGCTCTATGCGTCGTTTCCATTTCAGATCGTTCGTTCCGAAGATAGGCTGCGTCCATGTCAACGCTATCGGGATGCTCATAAAATGGTCTTGTCCGCCACTGCCCAACTGCCGGATATACTCCAACGAGGTATTCAGCGACAGTTTACCGCCCGTGAACCAAAGATTCTGGTCGATAGAAAGATTACCGCTTAACCCCAGATTATTGTTGCGGACAAAAGTATAGGAACCATCCTCCTGCTGATAGGATGTATAACTTTTATTGTAATTCGGCAATGTTCCCGTGAAGTTCATCTCCGGCAGCAAATCCGCCTTATACGTCCGATACTCCCAGTAAGCCGTCTTCAGCTCGTTGAGTGCCACAGCCGCATCCACACTTTTCGTCCGTGCAATGGCGATTGCCTCGTTCAACGTCAGTTCCCGTTGCGC
Source organism: Bacteroides sp. OM05-12 (assembly GCF_003438995.1). GTDB lineage: Bacteria > Bacteroidota > Bacteroidia > Bacteroidales > Bacteroidaceae > Bacteroides. The sequence goes on along the minus strand of NZ_QSUN01000005.1, from coordinate 37,820 downwards.
CGACAGGGTGACTGCCACACAGCCCACCGCCCATATCAATACACCAAACCTTTTCTTTCTCATAATCCTATATTATATTCATAAACGCCCCCTTGACCGCACCGAGTTCCACAATATATGGAACTATTGTTTCATAATATATGAAACTTTTGTTCCATATTTTGTGAAACTTTCGTTTCGTCAGGGTGAAAAATAAATTCACTCCTACCCTCCCGTAACACATACATTTATCATTCGTCATGCAATGCTTCGGCGGGTTCTATCTTCATTGCCTTACGAGCGGGAATATATGTACCCAGCACAATCATCAGGGCAATCAGCAAAAACGTGATTGCCACCGTAATAATGAACCGTACAGGCTCCAGTGTCGTCCCGTTCATCCAGTAATTCAACTCCGCATAGGCCAGATTCCAGTCAACGATAACAGCAGGTATCGTGGCAATCACCAATATTACCATTCCCTCTGCCAGCAAACGTCTGAATACATCCCGGTTCGTACTGCCCAAAGCCTTACGCAAAGCAATCTCACTGCGCCGTTGCTGTGTACGAAACCAAAATGTTCCCAACAAGCCTAAGAAAATGTTCAGCAGGAGAAAGCCCATGCCGAAAAGATAATTACGTATCTGGATTGTCTCATCCATCTGATAATCACGCCTTATATTTGCAAAAGGTACAATATCGGCAATAAACACATTACCGATACGAAATTGTTTCTCACTATCCGCCCTCAAACGTTCGATAAAGTCAACATCCTGATCTGCTTTTACTCTGACACATAGTTCCAAATTAGTGTCATACCAATCACGCAGTAACAAAGAAACCACAAAACAAGAAGTCCAAGACCAAACCGGTTCGTAATCACTATAACGCACAGGATTTAAAGAAGCAATTAAGCGGAAAGTCTGTGCCGAATCATTACCTAAAAAGAAAGACTTCCCTACAAATGAGGTTAACCTTTGATCATATTTAGATAGAAAAAGATTATCCGAAGCCATAAAGTTCCCGTCCGATAACATTTGCGCCAGTTCTTCCGGTGTTTCTCCACGAATTCCCTCATAACGAAAAACCCGAAAGAAATCCGGAGTTACAGAACGGACTATGCAATAATCAGACAGCAAAGTGTCATACCGGATTGTTATACTGCTATTACTCCCATTATAAGGATAAGAGTTTGCCGAAAGACTTACCGCTTCTACTTCCGGTCTATGACGTAAACGATCGACCAGTGTTTCTATCTCCTCGACAAGCAAAGTATCATTAGGAATATAATCCGAACTTTTATCCGTTAACTTTCCCATTTCAATCAGATAACAATGTGAGACATCGAAACCATGCGGTTCATTATAAGTATTCGTTATTACAAACATATAATCTACCACATACCACATCACGACACTCACCAACAGCAGTTCCAATGCCAACCACCAGTTGGAATGCCATTCATTTCTTATTTGCGTATATATCTTTTTACTCATATTCTTTCCTGTTTCTAATGTAACTTCCCTGCTAAGGCTTTTACAATACCGATTTTTGAAGCTCTCCAGGCAGGGATTCCACTGTTAAGCAAATTCAAAATGAAGCAAAACAACAATGCATACAAAAAAGTAGAAATATGAAATAAGATAGTACCATTCACCATAGTCGGTATTGACGCATCACTGAAAGGCTGCATAAACAAGAAATCAGCTCCCCAATAGGCAAAACCCAAACTAAACAATAAACCGAGAACTCCTGCCAACAAAGTGACAATGAAGTTCTCCATTATAATACGACCCATTATTTCCAAACGGGTACAACCGAAAGCACGACGAATTCCTATTTCCGACACTCGTTGACGTAAACGACTCTGCGTCATACTCCCAAGATTAATAGCCGGGATAAATAACAGAACAAGTAACACGATAATTCGGTCACAACGTTCTGCTCTTAAATCCGGTTCCCAGTTCGCCCCGAAAGCAATCGACTGTTTCTCCTGATCATAAGGACGATTACGATCTATAAACTTATAGTCTTCTTTTTCCAGAATCGCATTATAAGTTTCCAATTTCTTTTTAGCCTCCTGACGAATGGCAGCAAAGTCACGCTGACTATATGCAAGAATCACAACGCTCATTGCTCCCATATGTCCATGTACCCACGTATCTTCTGCAATATCAGTCGAAGTATAAGGAATCCAGATCTGACTATAAGCTGTATTTGCCAATGTTGATACATCTTTTACTACGCCAATCACCCGATAAGGAGCATAATTCAACTGAAATTCTTTTCCTACCACAGTAACCATACCAAACAAAGCACGGGCAATACTTTCCGTAATAACCGCAACAGGTTGCCCCGCTTCAAAAATGGCCTTATCATAGGGGCTCCCATCTATAAAAGTAAAGTTAAATATCTGCCAGAAAGCCTCATCTGTCTGTAAAAGTTTCGAACTGATAGCCGGTTTTTTAGGTATGGAGACTGGAACAGTCACGGCATAACCGCTATAAATAGACACTGCCTCGGGCGTTTCCAAAGACTTATAACACTCCTTAGCCGTCTGTACACTCATCCCACCATTACCGATTCCGTTCCCTGTACTTGCTCTGACAATGCTCGCACCCTGCACATGAAGCAATCTGTCACGATTACTCTCCGGCGGGAAAGGTGCTACTTTCACTTGCTGTATCATCACTACCAGCATGATGAGAAAGATAGCAAGCATCGTTCCCAACACGTTTACAACACCAATGATAGGTTGCTGGCGCAGTTGCGATAAAGCCTGCATAAAATAGTGTTTAATCATGAGGATTCTTATTTATAAATTCATTACTCGTCATGCAATGCCTCGGCGGGTTCTATCTTCATTGCCTGATAGGCAGGATACCAGATACCCAGAAACATCATGACCGCTATTAATACCCATGTAACTACACATCCTGTAATAAAAGTCAGTATCGATGTGTCTTCTATTAAAAAATGAACGATATTGAACATAAGGACAATAGCAACAGGAGTTATCACAGTCAGGAGCAATATCCCTTCCCCTATCAGGAAACTAAAGATAGAAGTACGTGTTGCCCCCATAGCAATGCGAAGCCCGATCTCACCCCGACGATGCAGTGTGCGAAACCAGAACGTACCGATAACGCCCAAGAATATGTTTATCAACAAAAAGACGGCATACCAACATTGCGCCTTAACCTCGTCTGTCGCATTACGCAAATAGTTCTCACGCATCTTTTCGAAAGGTGTATTATAAAAATAGGAAAGATTATTGATACGGCAAACTTGTTTCACCTGTTCCCAAAGGGCAGTGCGTTGATCTTCCGATAGACCATGATTCAGACGTACACATATTTCATCCGGCCATCTTTCCCCTACAAAGGTTGCCTCCGGCAAGACTAAGAACCCGTTATCCAAATCAGGCCAGGTTTCCGCATAGCGCATCTCCGTGCTGACACCCACAACCAAAGGTCTCCAATCCGTCTCACTAAAAGTCAGATATGCCGAATCTCCCCTTGCCACTTGCAAAGTATCTGCCAGATTCTTTGAAAGCACAAGCATGATATTATTCTCATGCCCGGCAGGAATGCCTTGCGGTGTCAGTATACGGAAGACATCAAAATATTCCGGAGTTACAACACGAAACATTCCCCCCCTTGCTATCGTATCCGTTCCATGAATAGATGCAAACATACGAGTACCATTGCAACCGCTGTAAGGTCTGGAACATGAAGTGGGTGCTACAGCCTCTATCCCTTCTACCCTACGCAGACGGCTCAATAATGTTAAAAGATCCTCATTGGAAGTAGTTCCAAATTCCTCCTGTTTTACATAGTTCGCAGCAGAAGCCGGCAGATTGTTAATCTTCACTTCATAAACGTCTTCGATATTAAATCCCATCGGACGATTAAACGCCTCATATTGTTTAAATATAAAGTTTAGTATAAACCACAGAAAAACAAATACAAGCGCTATCTCCAGTGCAATCCAGAAATTCGACCGCCGTTGGTTCCACAACTGTTTTAATATATTCTTTATCATATCCGTGTCAGTTATTTAAGTGCATCTGTTATATTCTTGCGAGCTACACTCCATGCCGGTATTCCTGCACTAAGCAGATTCATCAGTAAGCAAAACAAGAAAGCCAATAAGAAAATCAACGGTGAAGCGATCATCTCGAAAGAAATAAACTTACCGCCGTCCAATAGCCAGTCTTTCATTAAAAACAAGGCGATATAAGAAAGTACCAAACCCAATAATCCACCCAATAAGGTCAATAACAGATTCTCCGACAAGACCTGATTCATCAACTGCCAACGTGTAGCCCCGAAAGCTTTGCGAACACCGATTTCTTCCATCCGTCGTTGCATCCTCGACAGGGTAAGCCCTGACAGATTTATAGCCGGGACAAGCAACAATATCAATAAGATAATACCATATCTCGTCACATTCTCGGTCACATCCGGCAGTCCGTCACCCCAACGGAAAAACAGTTGTTGGAAATGAGAATAAGGTTGTTCACGTAAGCCGATAGTATACGTAGTCTGATGTTGATTGAAACGTTCTACAGCCATATTAATCTCTCTACGTATCGCTTCAAAATCATCCGGAGATTTAGCAAGAATCATCGCAGTAAAATTACCCTGAATTTGTTCATTACCACCCCACCACTGTTCCCTATACGTATAAGGAGCATATACATCAGCAAAAGCAAAAGAAGCCCATCTGGAGAAATTCTCTATAACTCCGCAAACAGTAAACGGTATGCCGTCTATATAAATTTCCCTACCGACAACATCCGTCGTATGAAACAACTGCCGGGCAACATATTCCCTTATCACCGCTTTCTTTACACCGGACTGGAAATCTGCTTCAGAAAACATTCCTCCTGCCAGATAATTAAAATCATAAAAGCCGTCAAAGGATGTATCCGTATACTTGACCATACCGGGAATACGTTCATCACCGGAAGGAATAGACAAAGGTACATTCATTCTGGACACAAGAGTTACCCGCTCGGGAGTCTTTAAAGGCAAGATGCACTCCTTCATAAAATCAAGGGAAAGGAAAAAGTTTATCGAATTTCGTCTCTCCGGATTGTCTTTCATAAAACTCTCGCCAAACTGGATATAAAGCGTACGGCTACGGTTCACCTCCGGACGATAATCCGCATTCTTTATCTGAAACAGAATGGTAATCACCATAATCATCGCAATGGCAAATGCCGTTCCCACAATCGAGATAAAGCTAATCAACTTATTCTCTTTCAGCAGATAAAAAGCCTGTTTGATATATTGTTTAATCATATTTGTCTCTATGTATTTATAGCACTTGCCTACCGTCGAAGAAACGAACGACTCTCGATGTCTGCTTTGCCTGTTCTTCATTGTGCGTCACCATCACAATCGTTCGTCCGTCCTCTTTATTCAAGCGGTGAAGAATCTCCATTACCTCCGCACCCATCTTGGAATCAAGATTACCCGTAGGCTCATCGGCAAGGATAATCTCCGGATTCCCGATAAGGGCACGGGCTATCGCCACACGCTGACACTGTCCGCCGGAAAGCTGTGTAGGAAAATGGCGCATACGGTGAGTAAGGCCAACGCGTTCCAAAACCTCAGTAGCAAGCCTTCTGCGTTCCGTACTGCCTACCTTACGGTAAAGCAAGGGCAGCTCCACATTATCAAGTACATTCAAAGAGTTTATCAGATGAAAACTCTGAAAAACAAAGCCGAGCTTACGGTTACGGAAAGCAGCCAAGTCCTTGTCACGCTTCATTTCCGTTGTATTGATACCTGCAATCTCAACCGTGCCGGTAGTAGGCGTATCCAGCAAACCCATAACGTTGAGCAAGGTAGACTTGCCACATCCGGACGGTCCCATCACACTCAGGAATTCACCTTTAGCCACTTCCATATTCACGTTCTCCAATGCTACGGTCTCTATCTCGTCCGTACGATAGATCTTACTTAAATTCGTTAACTTAATCATAATAGTTTATTTTTATTGTTTGATTATTCTTCATGCAAAGTTTCGGCAGGCTCTATCTTCATAGCCTGATAAGCAGGATACCAGATGCTTATAAGAATCATAGCCGCCAACAAAGAAAATGTAATCGCAATACCTGATAGAAAGCGTGCAGGAGTAGCATCCGACAACATATTTACCGTCAAATCCGCCCAATACATATTAAAACACACTATAAGTGCCGGGATCACAGCCAAGACTAAAAGACAAATTCCTTCTCCACACAGCTCGCTTCCGATACTCTTTTTAGAGGCTCCCATTGCCATCCGCAGTCCTATTTCACTTCTCCGCCGTCTCGTGCGGAACCAAAAAGTTCCCATAATACTTAAAAAGACATTGAAAACAAAGAAAGAGATGATGGCATAAGCGCTTCGGATATAGTTGTTTATCTGTGTATCGTAGATGGCCTTTACTTCGTCATTCGAACGTATCTGCGATAGATAAAGTGCCCCGATATCGAGACGACGGCGCATATCTTTCATAAAACGATCGGCAAATCCCTCTTCTACCTCCGGACTCACACGAATAGCAACAATCGGAACCCAATAAGGAAGGCTCAACATCCATTTCTCTACCGGGACATAGATAAGAGGAGAATAACGGTCATATTCAGTCAATTTGGTAGGAGCGGCAACACCTGCAACCGTATACTTCTTTTCCGGAACATAATAATCGGCAAACGCCTGACCTAATCGGGGAGTTTCCATGAAAATTGAATCCGCAAGGTCTTTACTCACAACGGCCGGAACGGGATAAGAAGCTACATCCCAATAGCTCAAATCAACATTGGGAACATCAACCCGGAACACATCAAAAAAGTCCTTACTCACATAGCGGATATAAGCAGTTATAGCACGGGTACTATCCACCGTATATGATTGTATAATCTCACCACCGTCTTCATAAGGAACAGTTCCACTATAATAGCAAACCGACTCCACACCCGGATATTCTTTTATCAGTTTCAAGGCATAGAGATAGTTATCCTCCCAACCGTCCTCGTTACCGGCCATCTTCGGATTAACGGATATGGAAACGTGATAAACATGATGCGTGTCATAGCCTTTCGGTTCACTCGTACAGATAAACGAGCTGATCAGAAAGTCAATCACATACCATAATATGATGAACACCAGAAACAGTTCCGCAAATATCCATCCGTTTGCACGGCGTTGGCACCAAATTCGTTTTATTAATGCTGTTATCATACTGAATTAATCTTTTAATGCTTCTACAATGTTTTTACCTGAGACATACCATACAGGGAACAGAGCTGAAAACAAATTAAATAATAAGCATAAGGAAAAAGCAATGACAAAAACAACAGGACGGAAAAACATCCACCACTCCATTTGCAAATCCGACGAATACGCAAACGAAACGCCCAGCAACCATCCCCGAAAGAGATAAAGTGCACCAAAAGAAAGCAGAACGCCGAGCAGTCCTCCAACTAAAGTCAGCAAGAAGTTCTCATTCAGGAATTGCCATATAACAGAACGGGCGGAAGCACCATACGCTTTCCTGATTCCAATCTCCGAGAAACGTTTGCTCAGAATAGAATAGACCAATCCGGAAATGCTCATGGCGGGAATAATAAGAAAGATACATGCCAAAAGGAAATACATCACCATAGGAGACATTTCAAACAGGCTATAAAACGTATAGTCCGTATGGGATCTCATGTTTGCCTCAAAAGTCGTTTCACGTAACGTTTGGTTGAACTTATCTATTCTCTGTTCTATCTCTTGTCCCAATTCTTCACATTTCCCGTCTTTTGCCACAACGATGAAACGTATCTCACCGGCAACATACTCACTACCATACATCGCTTCATACTCAGTAGTGGAAGAAAGATTTGTCCATACCTCACAATAGGCAATGGAAAACTGTGAACTGACATCCCTTACGACACCGCATATAGTATAAGGGATAAAATTGACCAATAAAGTCCTTCCCACCGCATTGTCCGTGTGAAACACCTCTCTGGCTGTCCGTTCCGTTATGACTGCTACCTTACTCCCCGCATCATACTCCTCTTTCAGAAAAGGGCGACCGAAAAGAAAATCATACTGAAAGAGCGACCACCACTCCCTGTCCACCATACGGACACGGCGTCTCTTCCGGTCTCCTTCACCACCCATGCTCTGACAAGTGCGCGGGTAATTCCTCGTATGAAAGCTGACCAGTTGTGCCGAGGTCAAAGAGTCGGCAATGGCTTTCGCCGTTTTCATGCACATACCGGAATTCATGTTCGATTGATTATCCGTCCGGTAACTCCACGCGTCATCCGAATAAAAAGAGTTGGAACGATGCACTTCAGGGGGCAAATCATCACTACCCAAACTATAAGCCATATAAGCAACCATCGCAAAAGCAATGCTGACAGAAGTACTTATTATAATCAGAATACTGTAAAAACGATTCTGACGAAACTGCATGAATGCCTGTTTAAAATATTGTTTCACCATATTCTTTCCTGTTTCATTCTGTTTTCAATGTATCCGCCGGATTAACCTTCGTTGCAATCCAAGCCGGAAAAAACGTTCCTGCCGCCACAGTCAGTAATATCAATGGATAAGTAATCCAAAAGACACACCAGAAGTGCAACATCACACTATCCGTAAGATAACCCTTTCCCACAAAGAACATATGTCCGCTGGTTCTGTACATCCCTTCAAAATAGATCCATTGAATGACAATAAACACTCCGATAACAACTGCCAAAGTGGACAATATAAAACCCTCAGTGAAAAACCATAACGCTATCCTTTTCCTTGTACACCCTAAAGCCATCCGTAAACCGATTTCCTCTTGACGGGCACGGCAACGGAACCAAAATGTGCCGATAATACCCAACAGCATATTCGACAGGAAGAAAAACATCAGAAAGGTTTGTACCCTGAATTTATTGGTAACACCATAAGCAATCTCATAATTCTGCCGGATCTTATCAAACGGCTTCATCTCCGTATACAAAATACCTGATCTTAACAACTTCGTCATCTTTTTCCGGTAATCCTTGAAAGAGACTCCTTTCAGAGCATCGTCTTTAACCCGAAACACAATCTTTATAAAACCATTCTCACCGATATACTTTTCATCGACTTTTCCATTCGGGCAATAGACCAAAGCTCCGGGCAATTCGTAGGTAGATACTTTCACGTTTTGAACGATTCCCGCCACTTTATAGGTTTCTCCATCTATCTCAGCCAGTTCTTTACCTATGACATTCCCTTTCCCGATAAAGGAATCTACCATATTCTCCGACACATACACGGTGCCCGGTGCAGACTCCGGCAAAAAGCTCCCGTCCACCGCCGAACGAATACGGAGAGTCCGGAAATAATCCCCTTCACCATAATAGTTCATAAACTGAATTGAAATCCCCATCGAGTCGTTCTCATACCTACTTATATCCCTGTAGTTATACCAATCACAAAAGGGATAAGCAGCGTCGTCCACAACCGTATAAGCGTCTACGTCCGGTTGTTGTTTCAGAATATCCAAAATACGATGAAAATCCGTCAATACTTGGGTGGAATCGGTTTCATCTTCATGGTAGAAACCGGAATGTTCCGGATACTGTCTTATAGAAAGAACATAAAGATTATCCGCATTAAAACCATCGGAGACCGCCCAACGATTGTAACACAACACGAACAACGGGTCAATGATAAACCAAACAACCACCGTTATCAGCACCAATCCCGTCATAATCCAGAGATTGAGTTTACGCTGATGCCACATCTGTCTTAATATCGTTCCCCCCATATCATTTCGTATTTAAAGATTCTACAATGTTCTTACGCATCAGTCTCCACACAGGAAACATCGCCGAAAAGAGATTTAAAACCAAACAGGATAGAAAAGTCACGGTAAAGACAGTAGGATTAAGCAACATGGACAATGATAAAGAAACTTTAGCCTCATCATGTACCACCTCCACATATTCTGTCATAATATCGAATATCCAGTCCTGAGAGAAAACAATAATCAGATAAGAGAGCAACAGCCCAAACAGTCCGCCTAAGCAAGTCAATATCAGGTTCTCGAAAATCATCTGATTGAATAACGAATACCTGCGTGCTCCAAAAGCCTTACGGACACCCATTTCTCCTATTCTCTTATCCATACGGGAATAGATAATACCGGAAAGATTAACGGCAGGAATCAGCAACAATAAAAGAAACATCGCCACCGTTTTCTTTAATCCTGTATTCCAATCAGAGTCATAATCGGATAATTCACGATACATGGTTTGCCATTGTTCGTCCGGATATCCGTCTGTACTCATCACCATAGTGATATCCACTGTATTCTGTTTTGCAATTCTTTCATTTATTTCTTTTCGTATGGCCTTGAAGTCATTCGAAGAATGTGCCAACATGTACACCTTGAAACTACCGAACCAACTTCTCCAAGGGTCATCACCTCTTTGTAGTTCATAACGGTTATCAAATAAACGAGTATACGGAATCCATACCTCCGCATAACTATTCGGAGTGATATAAGAAGGAGAGCGGACAACACCGCACACACGATAGTCATAAAAGTCGACCGTTATAGTTTTTCCCAAAGCACTGTCCGAGCCAAATACTTTCCTGGCAAGAATATCAGAAATAACCGCAACGTTTATTCCGGAACGAACATCACTTCCCGTAAAAGGTTTGCCTTCAATAAATGAGAATCCGAATACCCTCCAGTAGGCGCTGTCCGTAGCAATTGCCAAGATAGGAATATCCTCCATCGTAACCGGTATCGTAACATTTCCTTCCATAGCGGGGATTATGGCTGTTACAGCCTCCGGTGTTTGCAACGGATAGAAAATCTCATTCATCGCTTTTACAGATACAAATCCCATCTGCATCGAACCTTTTGTATTTTCAAGTCTAAGTGTCTCTTGGCATAGAGTTCTATCCCGATTCACTTCCGGATATATCGGTGCTATCTTTACGTAATAGATGATAGCGAGTACCATCACTGTGGAGATAGCCAGTCCCGTACCTATTATATAGATACTGCTGAACAGCTTATTCTGTTTCAATAACCGCCACGCTTGTTTAAAATAGAGTTTTATCATATTCTCAGAAAGATTTGGTTAGATTCGTTATTTCACTTTCAGTTTCGCCTTGTTCTTATAGTTAGACATATCGCTCACTACTACACGTTCACCCGGTTTCAAGCCGGAGATAACCTCCACATAATCAAAATTACTGTCGCCCAACTTCACCTTACGCTTGACTATCTGATTTTCTCCGTCGGCTACAAACAGTTCATACTCTCCCGCCCCCACATAATAGGAAGAATTGGCGATGCGCATCACATCCTCCTTTACGGCATTCATCACATATACATCGGTCTTTAATCCGGAACGAAGACGTTTGTTATTATCCTCTTTCAACTGTACGGTAAACGAGATCACCCCATTCTTGGACAGCGGAGTCACACTGCTTATCGTTCCTTCCAATTTCATCGAACCGACTTTCACGATCGCTTTCCCGCCGGCGGCTACTCTGTCACCATACGTATCGGCTATCTCACCGTCAACCTTAAAGTGTGTCAAATCCGACACAACTGCTACTTGCTCGCCTTGCTGTATGCGTGCCCCCACTTGATTATTGATATAGGTAAGAATGGCTTTCCGGGGAGAGCGTATTTGCGCATCATCAAGCGTACGCTTCATTTCGACAAGACTTTTACGGAAGATATTCAAATCCAGTTGTTGTACTTTCATATCTGCGGCAGACGACAGTTTCTCATTCTCATACTGCTGTTTCAACTGCTCATACTGTAACTGAGCCACATTATAACTCAATTCCGCCTGACGAACTTTATCCGTTGTACCTGCTCCCAAACTATCCAGATAATGTTCATTGCGGAGTTCCACCTCCATCCGGTTGAGCTGCATCGCCGATACTTTTATCTGCATGGCAAGGTCGCTCAGTTTCGTTTGGTTATTCACACGAAGCTGGTCCAATTTATACTGGCGCATCTGTTCCTCATCCAGCAACTTCTTATAATCAGTCTCTGTACTTTGCAAATCCAGTTTCAGGATGGGAGTACCAACATCTACGGAATCGCCACCTTTACGGTAGACTTCCATGATGCGTGTATTTATCGGTGAATTGATAATTTCTTCAAAGGCAGGAACCACTTTTCCCGATGCGCTCACGGAAACTTCTATGATACCCTTGTCCACAGTAGAGAAGGATATATCTTTTTTATTTACGCTGCTCCGCATCAAAGAGATAAGAAGGGCTATCACGCCTATTATCACAATGGCAGTAATCGAAAAACGAATAATCTTTTTATTGCGCTCCTTTACGTGAACTTCTTTCGGAATTTCTCTATCCATATTCTTTAGCTTCTATTGGTACATTTTAATACATACATTTAAAAGCAAAGGATATGCCAGAATGTTAACTAATTGAAATTCAGAACAGAGAAGAAAGCAAGAAGTGTCCGATTCCGTACACTCCGTACGCTTTTAAAAGAAACCCGCAAACGCCTAAGGGGGCGACAGTCATCACCTAAGGGAGCGTTGGCTATCGTTCAAGGGGGCGTCGGCCATCACTCAAGGGAGCGTTAGCTATCGCCTAAAGGAGCAATATTCAACGATTTTATTTCCGGGAAGAATTACCTCAACCGGAGTCTGTCTCCTACCTCGGGAATATATTTTTCCGGGTCTTTCTTATTCATCTTATAGAGGTTTTTCAAACGGATACCATAGCGCTGGGATATGCTGTGCATGGAATCATCGTCACCTACGATATGCACGGTATATTTCTTATCCGCTTTCTTTTTCTTTTCATGCAGATAGATAATGTCACCTTCCGCCAACGTGTAGTCTTTGTGCAAATCATTATATTTTATCAGCTTCTTGGCACGTGTATCAAACTCTTTCGCTATATCTTCAAAAGATTCTCCCCTACGGGCCTTTACATACAGCAGGCCATTGGCGAGGAAAACTTGATGAGGTACCAGTTTTGCCGTTCCTTTTCCTGTCTTCTTTTTGCGGGAACTCGAATCATACTTATACAGTTCATAATCTTCTATAATCTGAATAAGCCTGTTTGCATACGACGGATCGGTGGCATAACCCGCCTTTTTCAGTCCTCTTGCCCAGCCTTTATAATCGGTAATATCCAATCGGAAAAGAAAAGCATAACGCGCTCCTCCGGTCAGAAATTTAGAATGATCCTCATAAGAATCCCTTGCATTGCGATAGGCACGGAAACATTCATTCCTCGCATCATCGTCATGCCTCACGGAACGTCCCTTCCAGCTTCCTCCACATTTAATTCCGAAGTGATTATTGGATTTCCTTGCCAGTGTACTCTGTCCTGCGCCGGACTCCAACAGTCCTTGCGCCAAAGTGATACTGGCGGGAATCTTATGCAGCTTCATCTGTTCCACCGCTATTTCATTGTATTGCGCAATATATTCCAGATACAGTTTGTTGCGACGTTGCGCTTGCGCTGAAAAAGCAAAAACAAACAACAGAACGATGGGGAGAATTATACGTGATACTTTCATCTTATGACTTTATTATAATGTTATGCACGCACAAAAGTCATAAAAATAATCGAAAATACCAATCTCTTTTACTAACTTTGTGAAATAACCCCTAAAAACAGATGGAAATGAAAGACCTAAACATCCAAACCATTATCAAAGTCTGTCAATATGATGAGCTGTCCGATCAAGATAAACAGCTGATTGATAAAGCCAAAGAAATGACTCAACATAGCTATGCCCCTTATTCAAAGTTCAAGGTCGGAGCAGCAGCTCTGCTTGCCAACGGAGCTATTGTCACCGGAAGTAATCAGGAGAATGCGGCTTACCCGTCGGGCTTATGCGCAGAACGAACGACATTGTTCTACGCCAACTCGCAATATCCCGACCAAGCGGTGTTGACACTGGCGATTGCTGCCAGAACCGAACAAGATTTCATTGACAACCCCATTCCTCCCTGCGGAGCATGCAGACAAGTGATACTGGAAACAGAAACAAGATACAAACATCCGGTACGCATCTTGCTATACGGCAAAAAAGAAATCTACCTGATTAAAGGCATAAGAGATTTGCTCCCGCTATCTTTTGACGGTTCGGAGATGGAATAATCTGTTTAGTTGCATATTTTAAATTATATCGATACTTCCTTCACCTTATCACTTTTCGGGGTAAATTACTATTGAATAAGTGGTTGGAGTGAAGGAGAGTTTTTTTGAGTTAAGAGTTAAGGGTTAAGAGTTGAGTGTCAAAAGTCAAAGCATCCAAGTTTCCCCGCTTGAGCGGGGATTAAGGGGTGTGTGATTTTTCTTTGATTAATTAAACTATTAAAGTCACACACCCCCTACCCCCGCTCAAGCGGGGGAATTGAGATAGTTTTGCCTCAAGTTTCTTCCACTCTCAACCCTTAACTCTTAACTCAAAGAAGAACTCCCTCCCCCCTGCGGGGACTCCCTCTATAAACAGGGGGCGCAGCCCCTTTTGTTTCGCCAAGCGTTGATAGTCCAAGCTATTCCAAGCTTTCCCTCTACGCTTTTCATGTCTGAATTTAAAGAACTTGGTTCGCGGATAACGCTGATAAGACGGATTATGGCGGATTAATAATTTTAAAATCCGTCTTCATCTGCTCAACCCGCGTCATCCGCGAACCATCGGCTTTTGTCTCAACTCTCAACTAAAAAAACTCGCCTTCACTCTAACAGTCTATTTCCCAGTCACTAAGACTCAAATCGTGATAAGGTGAAGGTAAGCTCAAGTAAATTCGATTTAGTGTAAAAACAACGTGGAGCTTATAAAAAACACCTTGATGCTTTTTAAAAACATAAGGTTGATTGAAAAAAACATCAGGTCGTTTGTAGACAAAGATACGGTCGATTGATTACAAACTCCTATCGTTTGCAAACAATCGACCGTATGCTGAACAGTATCCCAACAGGCAATAATAATCCTTTAAAACCTGCGCTAAAACTCACTCATCACTTTTTCATTATCTTCTTCGTTACGACACCTTGTCCGGTGTAGACTTTAAGCAGATAGACACCCGGAGCTACGGAGCTTAAATCCAACCTGTTCAGATTCTCACTCCATACTTGCAAAAGACCTCCCTGTATATTGACTAACTCTACTTTATCTGCTTCCCATCCCTCATACTCAAGATACATGTAATCCATTACCGGATTCGGGTAGAACGTAAACTCTTTGTAGTTCACATCCGACAAATTATCCGGAGGACTTACCGTAAATTCAGTACCGTAGGCAGCTTCGCTGATGACATCACCATTCTTTGAACGTACCATCCACTCATAAGCTACTCCGGTAGTAAATCGGGTCGGAGTAAAACTTGTGGAACCGGTAAACGTATGTTCCACATAATCCGTAGTTCCTTTCGCCCAATATGCCACTTCATACTCCGGAGCATTACCGGTCCACGTCAAGACAACGGATTGTCCTGTCACAGTGGCTTTCAGATTGGTTGGAGGCTCTACTGTCACCACAAATCCGGATACAGGAATCGTACGGGTAGCAACTACGTTACTGCCATCCACAGCTTTCGCCTGAACGGTCACACTGCCTCCCTTACCTGTTGCCTGCAATTTTCCGTAACTGTCTATCACTGCAATATCCGCACCGGAAACAATGCTCCATGCCACCTGCTGGTAAGTAGCGTTCACCGGATATACTTCAGCATATAAATAAAGCGTCTGTTGTTGCTCATTCAAGACAGCTTCTTTCTCCACCGTCATGATTTCCAAGCTGTTTACATAGTTAATATTACGTGCATCACCCGTATATACCACATTGGAACGTACACCACTGGACACCGCACCTGCCGCTTTCATCTGACCGGATGCAGCCGAATAATCTTCTTCCTGCGGAATAAATTCCAGCGCATAATAAGGTTCGGAAGCATCCGGAGCCATATCCGTATATGAAGTGGCCGAACCTGCCAGCGTTGTAACTTCCCGGAGAGCATCCGCATTCGCCCCACGTAATATTTTGTAAGAAGCGGCGGTACGTCCCTGATAAGCATTCCAAATCAAATTCCACTGGTTATCCGCCATACCCCGGTTGATAGTCAAATGGACTGTCTGGTGAATAGCACTCATCGGACTCTCCACTCCCGATGCAGTCAGCATGGAGATAGCATAACGTTCATTCTTCACCGACACATTCGAAGCCACATCCGTAAATTCCGCCACACTCTTGTCTACTCTGCCTATTTCTCTGAAATCATTCAGATAATTACCTTCTTTGTACAGAATGATTTGCGAGCAGGAAGCAGGCATGCTGATTGGATTCCACGTAATCACGTTTTTATTGTTCGCAGCATATACCAAAGAAAGTACAGGTGGGTCCATCTTGGGAAGCACAGTGAAATCATATGTATACTCTTTGCTGCATCCGTTCTGGCTGACGGTAAGCGTCAAACTACGACGGGTTACTTCCGGGAAACGGATAATACGAAGCGTTCCTTTCTTCTTACCCGGAATTGCACTGATTTCCATCTCCTTGAATAACGGTTCGCCTCCACCCAATTTCCATGCGAAAGTAGCATCTGCCTGCACTTCCGGCAAAATCAGCTCTACTTCCGTATCAAAGAACACCTGTGACGGCATGGTAAAGACTGCCGAATAATCATCCAAAACCCGTATATTGGTATAGGACGTTTCGCTACCGACAGTGACGGACACTTTCTTCACACCCGACTGATCCCATTGCACTTCATACAGTCCGTAACCACTACCGGAAAGAACTGTTCCACCGTCAAAATTCCATACAGGGGCAGTGCCTCCACCTTGTGTTCCCTTATAGGAAATTGTCACCGGAGACTCGAAACATGCCGTAGCCGGAGCTTGAATCAAAGGCTGATTTACAATCTGTACCGTGACAGGAGCAGAAAATTCCGACATAGCATCCCAACGGTCTATTCCCTGTACCTGTATCTCCAACTCACCTATCGGCAGAACACTCAACGGAATCTCGAAACGGGTAGCCGTAGAATAATTACCGGGCATGGCAAGCATATTCGCATTGCCACCGTTCAATGGTGAAATGATATAACTTCCCGGTCCTGTTTCACCTTTCTTCTTCACAGAAAGGTTGTAGCGCATTTGTGTTGTCGGCGTTTCTTTATCTTTAGCCGGATTCCACTGAATAAGCAAGGTTTCATCCTGCTGTACGGCAGTCACCATCTTAGGAGCTTCCGGGCGGGTATTGGTCGCAGTAGTCCGGTGGTCATTATAATAATATGTTTTTCCATTATAATCCTTAGAACCGGCATCAATAACGGGTACACCCTCCGGAGATAAAGTAATCAAAGGCCTTTCTCTGTATTCATTGGCACAATCGGAGATAAATCCCTGTCTGTACTTTCCCGGTTCATCTACATAGATGACAGCCAACCCGATGGAATCCGCTCTCGATTTATCTTTCGCCGCAAACATAATATCCTGATAACCATTGTTGTCCAAATCGAACCAACCGACTCTTGGAGACTCAAACTTACCATTGTACTTATTATAATTAAAACCGAAGTTTTCATCCAGAACAATATCATATCCTTCAACAAAGCGTTTGTTCTCTTCATTCTTCAAAACGTGCATCACACGGTCATTCTTAAAGAAAAGAATATCCAGATAACCATCATTGTCAAAATCAAGAAGGACAAAAGGATTTCCTAACACATCATGTGTAACCCTTCTTTCGAATGGTATCGATGTTTTTACAAAGTGCAAATTTCCTTCATTGTGATATATATCCAACTTCGAACAAGTTGCCGTTCCCCAATCGGCAGTAGTTCCATCTATCTGATAGTAATCCCAATATCCGTCATTATCCCAGTCTATCAATGGTTTAGTAGGGTCATATCCTGTCAATCCGGATTCACGATATTCAAACTTGCCGTTACCATGATTGATATACTGTCCGCCAAAATCCATTAAGCCATCATTATTCCAATCCACCCCATAATCTAAAGGCATCTGATAGTAATAAGCATAAGGCTCACCGGTCGATGCATTCGTTACACTCAGCCCTAACGAGGTATTCTTGGTAAAACTACCATTCAGATTATTCTTCAAAAGCCCGAACTTTGTGTTCTCATAATTGTCGTCACGATAAAACAAATCCAACACTCCATCCATATCATAATCCATCCATACCGACTCCTTATAATTCAATCCTTGATTAAAGATTCCTACCGCTCTCGTGAAATTATTGTTTTGGTCATTATGATAAAGTCCGGGAGTAACATCATCATACAGATAAGTATCATGCGAAAAATCCATATATCCGTCCATATCATAGTCGGCATAATTCTCAGAGAAAATAATCTGTTTTTCCGAAGGATAAACCTTATTATCAAATACAGTGACTTCTTCCGTATAATCGGCAGAAGCACCGTCAGGCGCGGTTACAGTCAGCTTTATGGTCTTCTTTCCACCTGTATTCCATTGCAATCTGACCTCTCCGTCATGGAGTGCAGCCAACTGCGTTGCTCCATCCGTATCCCATACATATTGATAACCATCCGTTGCTGTATAGCTTACGGCAAGTACATCAAAGACCGTCAGTGCTTTATCACTGACTGCAAATTCCGCTGGAACATAAGAATGTACAAATGTGGCTTCCTCACTCCATGCAGAGCCTTTATGATTCGGATTGATTGCCTGAACAGCCACATGATAAGTACCCGGTTGCCAAGTACGTACATCAAATGTCTTATTCAGATTCGTTCCGGCATTTCCTTCCAGGAAATTACGACGGGAACCGTCTGCATTGGCATGAGCATACACCATATCTCCCTTACCCGAAGCACTGCCGATGCGAACCTCATACGTCAGGTCTTTACTGCTGCACAATGCGTCACTACTTGCACTCCAACTGATATCCAGTTTACCCATCGTTGTATTATATAAGATATGCGGAGCCGATGGGCGTGAAGGAGTCGTAATTTGTGCAACCGAAGTCATTTTATGAATAATGGTCTGAGGAGATTGAGTATTATTCTTATTAGAGAACCATACTTCCTGAATTCCGTCATTATCAATATCTTCCACATTTATTTTCGTTGACTGATAGATTTCTGCGCCTATGGACTTTAGATCGTTATACAAATAATAGGTATTAAAGTCGGGAGTAAAAAGTTCTTCTGCTTCTCCAAACTTGAAGCCTGCCTGCCCTCTTCTAAGCATTACTTTTACTTTAGGAGACAAGTAATCTCCCTCATTATGACTGTCTCCATAATCTGCAATCAGCAGGTCATAATAGCCGTCATTGTCTACGTCTCTGCAATTACCGAACACCCAACTTTTGGCAACGGCATCCTCATGGGAAGTAAAGTTTCCCTTACCGTCATTCTCATAGAATAACAGATAAGCCGTTCCGTCCGTATTACAACTGCTGAAAGTAACCAATATATCTATATCTCCATCCTTATCGAAGTCATAGCAATAGATTTCATCGTCAGCTGCAAGGTTTTCCAGAAGCTGTGTCTCTTTAAACTCACCTCCACCCTGATAAATCAATGTTTTAAGGATTCCCTCCTTGCCTCCGTAAATAATAAAGTCGGAGATACCGTCATCATTCAAATCTTTGGAGATAACCGCTCCGTTTACAGATGACATCACATAAGTGCCATTCGATGTGCCGTAGAAAATTGTTCCCAACGAAGGGTCTATTAAATCCGGAAAGCCGTCCCGGTTCAAATCAATATTAATCGAAGGCAGTTTTGAAGGAATAACCGGACCACCCGGGTCAAGCCATGCAGCAGAGAAATTACCTCCTGTCAACGGAGGAGTGGCCTTGCCCACAGTAGAAGATTCCTGTTGTTCATTCCATGCCGTCGGATCAAAATTACTTGTATATTCAGCGTAAGAAACCACCTTCATCGGCTGCTTCACAAACTCTTTATTCGGCTGTTGTTCATGAATATAAAAAGAGGATTCGGATACCGATTTCTTTGTTTCCGAAATCAAATCCACACGTCCGTCTCCGTTTATATCCCAGTTATTAAACAGGTTGACAGGCAGCAGATTATAACTCCCGTCAGGGTTGCTCAATAATGTCATTCCGATATAGGTATTCCCCCATCTGTCCGTCACCGATTTCACACCGAAATCAGGATACCCGTCCCTGTTTACATCCTCTATGGCTTGCAGTTCGGTATAGTCATTACGACCGCTTTGAATGAC
Source organism: Bacteroides sp. OM05-12 (assembly GCF_003438995.1). Classification (GTDB taxonomy): domain Bacteria; phylum Bacteroidota; class Bacteroidia; order Bacteroidales; family Bacteroidaceae; genus Bacteroides. The sequence goes on along the minus strand of NZ_QSUN01000005.1, from coordinate 17,607 downwards.
ATAAGTACCTCCGGGGCTTTGTGAAAATCCAGAGGATACGCCATTGTACAAATAGACATAGTCCGTTGCCGTCCTTCCTTCAAAACCATCGACTTGCACTACATTCGCAAATCCTTTCTCGCCATTTCCGTCAAAATCATAAAAATAGCTTGCCGGAGGAAGCACTACATTATAGGTCTGAGAGGAAGCATCCAGCTGTTCCATATACTCTACCATAGTGATTGACGCATACTGCTTAACCAGAATATCTCCCCACGAAACATTCCAAGCACCAAGTTGCAGCGGTAGTCCGGACAATAATCCGATGCATATCATACTACCATACAGATGTAAAAGTCTCAGTCTCATAATTATTAAGTTTTAAATATATAATAAGGTATATAAGAAGAATCTACATTAAAAACTGAAAAGCCAGATTGTCTTTGAACTTCTTGCGGATTCGGTAACGAACCGTATATATACTGGCTACTTCCACATTGAAAGTAAGGCTGATATCTCTCACCATCATATCAATGTAAAAGCAGAGAATATATTTCATATCCATCGGCGTAATCTTGCAATCGCAAGAAAGAAAAATCATGATTAAACCTTCGTCTGAAGCAAGGCCGGACAATTTTCTGCAATAGTTTTCTTTCAAATCCGGCTCTAATGGTGCGTGAAGAATCATATCTATGATTTTATTTGCCATAGCAGCTATGACCGTACGGCTCATACTTCGCGTAGATACGCTTTTTTGTCCGTCGCATAATTGCACAACAGTCTCGTTCTCTTTTATAGAATCTTGTCCCATAATCCAATTTTGTTAACAGGAAACAAAATTAGACCTAAACAGACAAATAAAATATAGACAAATATAGATTAAACTTGTCAGATACCGCTAAATACGCTTATTTTAGCCCATTAAGAACTTGAAAGACGGATAATCCTTGAATTTCTTACGGATACGATAACGAACCGTATAGACACTTGCCGCTTCCACATTAAACATCAATCCGATGTCTTTCGCATCCATATCCACATAGAAACAAAGGATATATTTCATATCCATAGAAGTCATTTTATCTCCTACGGGAAGAAACAACTTTTCCATTTCATCAGTATCCAGAGAAAACAGTTTTCCTGCATAAAGTTGTTTGGTTTCCGTATCCAATAAAGAGTGCTCCACAATATCCACCATCTTACCGATTACGGACGCTACCGTACCTTGATTGATCTGTTGCTTAATGGTACTGAGTTGCACCTCATATTTCTTTGCTAAATCCTCATTTTCACGGGCAAGTGCCGAAAGTTTGTCATACTCTTCCTGCAAACGTTTCTTTTCCGAACTGCTTTGTACCAGTTCATCCTGTTTCAACTCGGCAAGAAGTGCGGATTCATAAACCTGCTGTTCCAAATTACGTTTACGCAGTCTGAATAAAACCAAAATCAATATCAACACAAAAGATAAAGCAATCAGGAAAAAAACCACCAATATAATCGTCTTACGGGCCGCCTGATTTTTCTCTTCCAGCCATGTTATCTGGTTTTCTTTTTTCTCCACCTCGTACTTCACCTCAAGCTCTTTCAACGCTTCCATCTTCTCCTGATTGAAACGTTTCCGATGTATATCATTCATCAGTTTCTGATATTTCAACGCAAGCACCGGACGGTTCGTCTCTTCATAAATCTTTACCAACAACCCGTATGCCTCACCATACTCCGTTATCAGAGAATTAACATCCCCGCTTTCCTCCAGCAAACTAATAACTTCCATCATCTTTTGCTCCGCCTGCGCATATTGTTTCTGCTGATAGAACACCCAAGCCTGAAGGTCGAATACACTGATATTGACTTCACGACGCACGGATTCGGTATATTTCTTCACTTCTATTGCCTTATCCAGATAATAGGAGATACTGTCATAAAGCGGAGGATCGAATTTGTCATCATAGATACACGCCAGATTATAATAGTTCCATGCAGGCATGGTTCCGGGCAATTCATCACCGTGTTTCTCTATCAGTTCGATGGACTTATGAGAATAGTAAATAATAGAATCAAGGAAAGACTTGTTTTCAGGATGCTCATCCGACAACATGGAATATTTCGCCGTCAATACAGAATAAAGGTCATACGAACAAGGTATTAGCGTCTTCCTTTTATTCAACTCCGTCATTTTCTCTACAATTCTGTTTAATCCGTCCATATCCAGCATCTGCAAATAGCCTGTAGCCAATTGAAAGAAGCAAGCTGAAATTTCTTTCTCATATCCTCCTAACTCTTCATAAAGTTTTATAGACTTATAATAATATTCATGCCCTTTTGCAACACTGCCGCAATATATCTGGCGATCACCATAAGCATAATAGAGTCTCGCCTGCCGGGCACGGTCTCCCGATTTGTCAATCCAATACACAGCAGAATCCATCATTGCCAACGCCTCTACATGTTTCTCCCATTCCTCATACAGCAATGACAGGTTAAAATACAACCACGCTATACCTTTATAGGCTTTTTGATTTTCCTTTTTCAATGCAAAAGGAAGCACTTCCTGCCTTATCAGGTCAAAACGCAGTTGAGCATCCTCTTGTGCATGACTCAATATAAAATCATTCACAGAAAGTAAGAGCTCACCCACATCCTCACAGGGCTGGTTTAATTTTATCCGAACCGAATCGCGTATAGTCGGATCCGTATCATTTGAAGCCATGGACATACCTGAAGATATACCCAATAAGAAAAGGAAAAGAAGTATCTGTTTCATGGCAATAAATCTAAAGCATATTGACAAATATAAGTAACAAATTTGATTCATGAAAATTTATGCTTAAATTACACTCTTTTTAAAGAGAAAGAAAGATTGAAAACCAATCGAACAGAATCTTCCTTTCAACTGTTTAAACATTTAGAATAAAAACCATAAAACAAGAAAAGATATGAAACAATACGATGCCATTATCATCGGATTCGGAAAAGGCGGTAAAACACTTGCTGCCAAGTTTGCCCAAAGAGGATGGACAATCGCTCTGATAGAACGTTCCAACAAGATGTACGGAGGCACATGTCCGAATATAGGATGCATCCCGACCAAATTCTTAATCCACAAAGCCAAGACTTACAGCTGTAATGAATTCAGGAACTTTCTGGAACAAGCGAGTGACTATCGTCAGGCTATTAATGAGAAGAACGCACTGACCCAACAACTTCGGGACAACAATTACAATAAATTAATCAATACCGGATATGTAACCGTATATAATGGAGAGGCATCGTTTGTTTCAACAGAAACCGTATCTGTAAAGACTGATAAAGAGATCATTGAACTTCAAGCGAAATATATATTCATCGATACCGGTTCGGAAACTGTCATACCTGATATAACCGGAGTAAAGGAGAGCCAATTTGTATATACCAGCACTTCTATCATGGAATTAACGGAATTGCCTAAGCATTTGGTCATTATCGGAGGAGGCTATATCGGACTTGAATTTGCTTCCATGTATGCCGAATTCGGTTCAAAAGTCACTGTACTGGAATCCGGCAATCATCTTATTCCCCGGGAAGACCGTGACATAGCTTACAGTGTGAAAGAATCGCTCGAAAGAAAGGGAATCGTGTTCAAGATGAATGCGAAAGTTCAAACTGTATATGATACCGCCAACGGAGCTACAATCACTTACACCGATACACAAGATAATTTGCCTTATCATGTGGAAGCGGATGCCGTTTTATTGGCTACAGGCAGAAGACCCTACACAAAGGGATTAAACCTTTCGGCTGCAGGAATCACCACCAACGCTCAAGGGGCTATTCTTACCAATGATTCTCTACAAACCAATGTCCCTAACATCTACGCATTGGGAGATGTAAAAGGAGGGCCGCAATTCACCTATATATCTTTAGATGATTCACGTATCATATTGGATCACATATTCGGAAATAAAACCCGAAAAGTATCCGACCGCAAGATAGTAGCCTATTCTGTTTTCATCGATCCTCCACTCTCACATGTAGGTATAAATGAAGAAGAGGCTTTAAGAAGGGATTTGGATGTTACTGTTGTCAAAATACCTGCGGCAGACAACCAACGGATTAAGACTTTAGGGAATACGGACGGACTGATGAAAGCCGTAATCGATAAAAATACTCACAAGATTCTGGGGTGTACCCTGTTCTGCGAGGAATCCAATGAGATTATAAATCTTGTCACACTCGCTATGCGTACCCAACAGGACTACACCATCTTACGGGATTCCATATATACACATCCAAGTGTAAGCGAGGCACTGAATGATTTATTTAACTTTTAATAATCACCGGAGTTTGCCACATAAATATCTTATACACGGTAAACTCCGGTCTTTTTAAAAACAGATTTCAAAATATTATTCCTACTTTTGCAGTCCAATTATAAATACTACGATAATGACTGCAAATAACAGTAAATCATTCTGGTTTATCTTCTATAAAGACAATATCCTATTGGAAAAGAGAAACGGAAAACATACCATCCCTAACGAATATGACTCTCTTATCCCGACACTCCCAAATGTGATTGTCCATGAAGTAGCCTCTTTGGACGGAATTGTTTGTAAAACGCTCTCTTTAGACCATCCGGTTGAAGAATCCGACCAATATGTAATGATGGGGTTACGCGCCTCTTATGACTATATTGAAGAAAAACTCTATAATATGGCAGGCAAAGCTGCCGAAATATTACATTGGGATAAAAATAGCCGATACTGTCCGGCATGCGGAATCAAAACAATCCAAACCACTCCTATTTGTAAGCAATGTCCTCAATGCAAGCAAGAGTATTACCCGGCAATAGCTACGGCAATTATCGTACTCATACGTAAAGATGATTCCATCCTTCTAGTGCATGCCCGTAACTTCCGAGGCACTTTCCACGGTTTGGTAGCAGGTTTCCTTGAAACCGGTGAGACGCTCGAAGAATGCGTCAAACGTGAAGTAATGGAAGAAACCGGACTGACCATCAACAACATCACTTATTTCGGTAACCAACCGTGGCCCTATCCAAGTGGCCTTATGGTAGGTTTCACAGCCGATTATGTAAGCGGAGAAATCAAGCTTCAAGATGAGGAGCTAAGTTCCGGAGCATTCTACACCAAAGACAACTTACCGGAATTGCCCCGAAAACTAAGCATGGCAAGGAGATTAATTGACCATTGGTTGGAAACCCAACAGTAAATACAAATACCTACCCTATTGGCAATCAATGGGATTGTAATCCGCCATAAATTGCATAGACAGGGAACGGAGTAAAATTCTCGTGCTATTATTAAAAAAACGTCTAAAACATTTGCAGATTAAAAGATAATATCTATCTTTGCATCGCTTTTGAGAAAGCAAATATGGTGGCTGTAGTTCAGTTGGTTAGAGCGTCAGATTGTGGTTCTGAATGTCGTGGGTTCGAGTCCCATCTGCCACCCCAAAGAGAATCCTTGATAATCAATAGATTGTCGAGGATTTTTCTTTTACGCCAAGGTCTATATTCAGTGCCAAAACTTAAATAAATACCCTCTATTCTTGTAGTTGTTGATTAATTGTTGGTGGAAACAGCCATTGTTTAGGATACGGTCGGTTGTCTACAAACTCCTATCGTTTGCGAACAATCGACCGTATCTTCGTAATCAAACGACCTTATGTTTTTTTCAAACAACCTGATGATTTAAAAAAACATCAAGATGTTTATCGGTGAAAAACAGTATAAAAAACGAATTACCCTCAATCAACCTTCAATCTTTCAGCTTGTGAATTCAGGTTTGATTACCAGTTCGTTATCCTGAACTTTCTTTAGAAAAAAGGTTCAGCCGATAATGAATGATGAGTAATATTCTGAATGATTCCATCTTTCAGGATAACTCATTCAGTATCAATATAAAATCGGCAAGCTGAAGGATGAAGCTTGCAGGTAATAGTTACTTTGAGAACATACAAAAAGAAATATTACTCTCCCTTCAAAGATACAATCTCCTGAAGAATGCTGACGGCAATCTCCACTGTTTCCACATTCTTAATTACCATACTACGTTTCCCATTCTGTTCACGCAAATTACAGGCACGCGGATACCTCCCCATATAATCAATGATTTTACCGAAAGCCGCACTTTGATAGTAAGGGCTATCAGGATTATTCACAAAGAAAAGAGTCATTCTCCCCGCTTTCAGGAATACTTTCTCCACTCCAAGACGTTTGGCAATACGGCGCAAAGGCACGATTCTTAAAAGTTCCAAACCTTCGGAGGGAATCTTGCCGAAGCGATCTTCAAGTCTCAGCTTAAATTCCGATACGTCTTTATCCAGTTCCATATTATCCAGTTCGCGGTAAAGCAACATACGCTCACTGCTACTCGGTATATATTCATTCGGGAATAGTAATTCCAAATCACTCTCAACCGTACATTCATCGACAAAATTCTCGCCGCTTATCTTCTCCTCACCCACTTCCGGTTCTTCTGCATAGAGATCCGCAAACTCTTCTGTCTTCAGTTCTTTTACTGCTTCATTCAGTATCTTCTGATAAGTCTCATAACCTAAATCCGCAATAAAGCCGCTTTGTTCCGCCCCTAACATATTCCCGGCACCACGTATATCAAGATCTTGCATGGCAATATGAATCCCGCTTCCCAAATCCGAGAAATTCTCAATCGCCTGTAGCCTGCGCTTTGCCTCCGGTGTCAAACTGCTTAAAGGAGGAGCCAGCAAATAACAAAAGGCCTTTTTATTTCCACGCCCCACGCGCCCGCGCATCTGGTGCAAATCACTCAAGCCGAAGTTTTGAGCCTGATTAATAATAATGGTATTTGCATTAGGTATATCTATACCACTTTCTATAATAGTTGTGGCTATAAGCACATCATAATCATAATTCACGAAATCAAGGATAATCTTTTCCAGCTTTTCTGGCTCTAGTTGCCCATGCCCAACGCAAACACGAGCATCCGGAACATTCCGCCTCACCATCGCTTCCAATTCCGGAAGATTCTGAATACGGTTATTCACCAAGAATACCTGTCCGTTACGACTCATCTCAAAATTAATCGCTTCCCGGATTATATCTTCATTAAAGGTATGCACCTCCGTCTGTATAGGATAGCGGTTGGGAGGTGGCGTACTGATAACAGAAAGATCACGCGCACCCATCAATGAAAATTGAAGAGTACGGGGAATGGGAGTTGCAGTCATCGTGAGGGTATCCACATTGACTTTCAGTTGTTTCAACTTTTCTTTGACCGCTACACCGAATTTCTGTTCTTCATCAATAACCAGTAATCCTAAATCTTTAAACTTGACGTCCTTTCCAATAATACGGTGCGTACCGATCAAAATGCTGACTTCGCCTTCTTTCAACTCTTTCAGAACCCTTTTTGCATCGGCTGGTTTACGGGCACGGCTCAAGTAATCTACCTTACACGGAAAACCCTTGAGGCGTTCACTGAAAGTTTTATAATGCTGATAAGCCAACACCGTAGTAGGAACCAATACTGCGACCTGCTTATTATCCGAAACTGCCTTAAATGCCGCACGAATGGCAACCTCCGTCTTTCCGAATCCCACATCCCCACAAATCAGACGATCCATCGGACGGTCTTTCTCCATATCCTGTTTTACCTCTTGGGTGGCCTTGAGCTGGTCGGGAGTATCCTCATAAATAAAAGAAGCCTCCAGTTCATGTTGCATAAAAGAATCCAGACTAAAACTAAAACCTTTTTCCTCTTTTCGTTGCGAATAAAGTTTGATTAAATCACGGGCAATATCCTTAATCTTGGTCTTTGTCCGTTCTTTCATCTTCTCCCAAGCTCCTGTTCCCAACTTATTCAAGCGCGGAGGTTCCCCCTCTTTTCCCTTATATTTGGAAACCTTATGAAGCGAGTGGATACTCACGAAAACAACATCTTCATTCTGATAAACCAGCTTGATAACTTCCTGCGTCGTATTGCCATTCGGCAGGCGGACAAGTCCTGCAAACCGTCCGATACCATGGTCGGTATGCACAACGAAGTCGCCGGGTTGGAATTGGTTCAGCTCTTTCAAAGTCAGTGCCACCTTACCTCCCCTTGCCTTGTCACTTTTCAAATTATATTTGTGGAAACGGTCGAATATCTGATGATCGGTAAAGAAACAACAACGCAACGTATTATCGGCAAACCCTTCATGCAATGTTCTGTCTAATGCCGTAAAAGGAATATCATCATTACGGTCTTGAAAAATAGCACGGATACGATCCGTCTGTTTCGTACTGTCACTACATATATATAAGGTATAGCCGTTAGAAAGATATTCCTTAAAAGAAGTGCTTACCAAGTCAAAGTTCTTATGGAATATAGGTTGCGGAGAACAATCGAAAGTGATTGTAGCCTGAGGCGTACCTGTGGGCTTATTACCAAATTCGATACGACGAAAGTCCAACGCTTTTACGGTGAACTCACTACCGTCTATCAGTTTCTTTTCCAAGTTAAATTCCGCCCGTTCCTCATCTTCCTGAATCGCCAACGCTTGCGGTGAAAGCGCCTCATCATGCACAGCCTGTATACGCTCACGTACCCAAAGGAAATCTTTCATAGCCAGCATTGTATTGCCCGGCAGGAAATCCAAAAAAGAGATTTCATCCCCGCTATTCCTTGTCAGTTCCGGCACAATAGCAATACTCTCTTTTCGCTCTTTGGAAAGCTGTGATTCCACTTCGAAGGTACGGATGCTCTCTACTTCATCTCCGAAGAAATCAATACGAAAAGGATATTCACTCGAGAAAGAAAAGACATCGATAATACTACCACGAACAGCATATTGCCCCGGTTCGTACACATAATCGACCCTTTCAAAACCGTAACCGGACAACACTTCCGTTATAAACGTCGTATCCACCTGCTCACCTTTATGAAGTTTCAATGTTTTGTCCGACAATTCCTGCAGAGAAACTACTTTTTCAGCCAGTGCATCAGGATACGTCACGATACAAAGCGGTTCCGATGATTTTTGCAAACGACTCAAGACTTCCGTGCGAAGGATCTCGTTGGCGGCATCTTTCTGTCCGTATTTTATTGCCCTACGATAAGACGAAGGGAAGAATAAAGTTCTCCCCTCTCCATTAATCTGGATTAAATCATGATAAAAATAACCGGCTTCCTCCAAATCACCGAGAATAAACACAAAAGGATATTCCTGCTTCTTCAAAAAAGAAGAAGCCAAAAGTGCAGCGGAAGAGGCACAAAGCCCCTTCAGAAAAACCGTTTTTACGGAATTATCTCTCAATATCTTTTCCAAAGTTCCTATATTCGGATGCTTGGAATATATACTTTGCAGTTCAGTAATCTCCATACCTTTATATATAGCGGTACAAAATTACTAAACTTTGAGAGATTATTCATATAAATCTTTGAAGTATTGCATGGTTTGCTTCATCAATAGCCGAAGCATCCAACGAATCAAGATAAATGCGTGTTGTCAATTCCGAAGTATGCCCCATACCGGCACTGATTATGGAGATCGGAATATTTCTATTTCGTGCAGTTGTAGCCCAAGTGTGGCGGGAAACATAAGACGTAAGCGGGCAAGGTAAATCTAAAAGGTCAGAGAGCTGCTTTAATAACTTATTATAATAACTCAATACATTCTTATACTGATTATAGGCGATACTGTCATTTGCCGAAGTAATAATCGGGAATATATACTCCGAGTCTTTGGTAAGAGGAGCATATTTATCTATTATTTCCAACATACAGGGTTCTAACCGTAATGTCATCATCTGTCCTGTTTTACGTCGTACATACTGTATGTTATTATCTCTTTTATCACTTTTTTTCAGGTACGCTATATCCACAAAAGCCATCCCTCTCATATAAAAACTGAATACAAACAAATCTCTCGCGTAAGATAAAGGAGTGTTAGGTTCAAGGTCCATACTTTTCAATCTCATGATAATATCTTCTCCTACAGCACGTTTTGAGGTACGGTCTACCCCTGTATAAACTTTGACAAAAGGATAACATTGCTTGACCAAACCGGAGTCGACAGCTTTATTATACACAGACCGGAGTATACGCATATAAAAAGAAATCGTATTACGCGAAACTCCTCTCTTCTTTAACCAAGACTCATAATCCATCGCTAAATCACGATTAATAGCGGATAACTTGATGTCTTTCCCCGCAAAATTCACGAAACTCTTCCGAGCACATGAATAAGTCTTAACTGTTCCCAAACGGTTCTCTTCCTTTAACCGGGAGATTTGTTCATCTAGAAATAAAATAAAGGAACGTCGAACATTTTTTTTCTTTACTGTTGTCATATTTAATAACATTTAGAGGTTTATATAACTCTGTATAATTAAAAATAACGCAAAAAGAAACAGACGATTCCATAAATAGTAGTACATTTGCATACATCATATATGAATAACCAAACATATGCAAGCGTCCGACAGTATCGTTATCATTCCTACATACAACGAAAAGGAAAATATAGAAAATATAATCCGAGCAGTATTCGGATTAGAAAAAGTTTTTCATATACTTATCATTGAAGATAATTCACCCGATGGAACTGCAGTTATTGTAAAAGAATTGCAAAAGGAGTTCCCGGACCGCCTGTTTATGATCGAACGAAAAGGTAAACTGGGACTTGGAACGGCCTATATCACAGGGTTTAAATGGGCTATTGAGCACAAATATGATTATATATTTGAAATGGATGCCGATTTCTCTCACAATCCGAACGATTTACCCAAGTTATACAATGCCTGCACCCAAGAAGGAGGCGATGTTGCCATCGGTTCTCGTTATATCAGCGGGGTTAACGTCGTAAATTGGCCAATGGGACGCGTATTGATGTCTTACTTTGCATCTAAATATGTACGTATTATTACAGGATTACCCGTACATGACACCACTGCGGGATTTAAATGTTACCGCCGGCAAGTTTTAGAGACAATAGGTCTTGACAAAATACGTTTTAAAGGTTATGCCTTTCAAATAGAAATGAAATTCACCGCCTATAAATGTGGTTTCAAAATTATAGAAGTTCCCGTTATTTTCATTAACCGTGAACTCGGAACATCAAAAATGAACAGTAGTATTTTTGGCGAAGCTGTGTTCGGTGTTATCAAACTAAAAGTAAACAGCTGGTTCCGCAAATATCCTAAGAAAGCATGAAACGAATATTAATAAAGAACGCACGTATCGTCAATGAGAATGAAGTTTTTAATGGTTCTGTAATCATTGAAAATGAAATCATCAGTGAAATCTTGCGTGACGGCAAAGAACCACTTGCCACTTGTGACGAAGTGATTGATGCCGGACAACAGTACCTTTTACCGGGTATTATAGATGATCATGTGCACTTCCGCGAACCGGGACTAACTCACAAAGCCGATATATTTAGCGAAAGCCGTGCTGCTGTAGCCGGGGGAGTTACCTCATTCATGGATATGCCTAATGTACAACCTCAAACCACCACCCTTGAAACTTTAGAGCAAAAGTTTGAATTAGGTGCAAAAAACAGTATCATTAACTATTCTTTCTATTTTGGTGCTACGAACAATAATACAGAACTACTCAAATCATTGGATAAAACACGTGTTTGCGGTATTAAACTCTTTATGGGGTCAAGCACCGGAAATATGTTGGTAGACCGTATGGCAGCACTGGAAAGGATCTTTAATAAAGCAAATATATTAGTAGCTGCTCATTGTGAAGATCAGAATATTATCCGTCAAAACACTGAAGCTATTAAAGCACAATATGGAGAAGATCCGGATGTCAGCTTACACCCTGTTATCAGAAATGCAGAAGCCTGCTATTCTTCTTCGTCATTAGCCGTTTCGCTCGCACGAAAGACCGATGCACGATTGCATATTTTACATGTAACGACAGGAAAAGAGCTACAACTATTTGAGGATAAACCGATTAAAGATAAAAAAATTACTTCCGAAGCCTGTATCGCACATTTATTCTTCTCGAAAGACGATTATGCAACGCTTGGTACACGCATCAAATGTAATCCTGCCATCAAAGAGGTTACAAACAGGGATGCACTCAGAAAAGCACTAAATTCCAATTTAATTGACGTCATAGGAACCGACCATGCCCCTCATTTACTCACTGAAAAAATAGGAGGAACATTAAAAGCCGCATCAGGTATGCCCATGATTCAGTTTTCACTTGTCACTATGATGGAGTTGGTAAAAGAAGGGATATTAAGCATAGAGCAATTAGTGCAAAAGATGTGTCATGCTCCCGCAGAACTATATGAGATACATCATCGCGGATATATACGGGAAGGTTATCAGGCAGACTTAGTCCTCGTCAATCCAAATGCAGAATGGGAAGTGACCTCACAAAATATACTAAGTAAATGCGCATGGAGTCCTTTGGAAGGACATCGCTTCACTTCCAAAGTAGAAAAGACATTTGTTAACGGTAAATTGGTTTATGATAGCGGCTTGGTAGACGAGACTTACAGAGGAGAAGAGCTAAAATTCAGACTACAATAATATTTTATGGTAATAACCTACAAAATACATCAACTAACAGAATACATTAACTGGATATATTTTTTCCATGCATGGGGATTCCAGCCCCGTTTCGCTACTATCGTAGATATACACGGATGCGATGCTTGTAGGGCCGGATGGCTAGCCGACTTCCCGGAAGAAGAACGTACTAAAGCAGCAGAAGTCATGCAACTGTTCAAAGAAGCTAATCGAATGCTAAATGAACTGGATGAGGACTTTGAAGTAAAAACTGTTTTCCAACTATTAGATGCCAACTCTAATGGAAACGATATTATCATAAATAATAAAACAATTCCTTTTCTTCGGCAACAAACTCCTCATAACAATAATGAGACTTATCTTTGTCTGAGTGATTTTATCCGTCCGCTCTCTTCCGGTATTAAAGATACGATAGGTGTATTCGCCACAAGCTTTAATGCCGAAACTGACGATTTTTATAAAAATGATTCTTATAAACATTTATTAGTCCAAACGCTTTCCAGCCGTTTAGCCGAAGCTGCAGCTGAAAAAATGCATGAATATGTGCGAAAAGAGGTATGGGGATATGCTCAAGATGAAAATCTGAACATGAAAGATATGCTTATCGAAAAATATCAAGGAATACGTCCTGCCGTAGGCTACCCATCCATACCGGATCAATCGATCAACTTTCTGCTGGATGAGCTTCTGGATATGAAACAAATAGGCATTACTTTGACAGAAAACGGAGCTATGAACCCACATGCTTCGGTAAGTGGGTTTATGATTTCACATCCGGACTCATTTTATTTTTCTGTAGGAAAAATAGGAGAAGATCAGTTGCAGGATTATGCTTCACGAAGAAATATGCCAATTTCAAGAATGCGTCAATTCCTTGCTGCAAACTTATAATCGGACAAATATGCCAATATCCTCCAATAAATATCAATCATTTTGTGATAAATAAGGCCTAACGGCGACAAATAAACAAAAAGAGAAGAAACGGACAATGGAACAAACGGTAGAGCAGGAATTCATTACAGTTATCCGTTCATACGAACGGGTAATATATAAAGTCTGCTATCTCTACACCACTCCATCAGCTCCACTAAGTGATCTTTATCAAGATGTTGTATTAAATCTATGGAAGGCTTTTCCCAAATTCCGGAAAGAATGTAAAATTTCGACTTGGATATACCGCATTGCTTTAAATACTTGTATCAGCTTTATCCGTAAGGAAAAAAACATACCGGAAATTGTAACTCTTACTCATGAAGCTGAATGGATGTCAAATGAAAAAGACGATTTCAAAGAAATGTTAAGAGAGTTATATCGATTGATAAACAAGCTCGGACAATTAGACAAATCCATCATCTTACTTTATCTGGAAGAGAAAAGCTATGAAGAAATAGCTGAGATAACAGGATTGACAACAACAAATGTTGCTACAAAACTAAATCGGATAAAGGATAAACTTAGAAAAATGAAGAACGAATAAACATGAAGATATGGAATTGGATGAATTAAAAAAATCATGGAATGTTCTAAATGAACGATTGGAGAAAAACAATCCGATAAATGAAGAATCGGTAGATAAACTAATCCGAGAACATAAGGAACTAGCGGATTACTCCAAAGCCAAATTATTGCGTAATGGCCGGAGAACTCTTATCATCGGACTTTTATTAATGGTAATACTTATTACAAGCTTTTTCATTCAACAAAATCATAATGTGAGCTTTGTTATTGTTTACTTTATTACTTTTCTCTTTTTAGGATGTCTATGGGATTCTTATACATATTATTATTTACGTAATACAAATATCGAAAAGATGCCTGTAAAAACCGTAGTAAAAAGGATTACCCGCTGTCATCAGTATCTGATATGCGAATATTATGTCAGTGCCATTTTCTTCTTATCCTGCATTATTATTCAAGCTTATACATCTGATCTTATTCATAAAACCTGGCAACAACAAGTTATGTTTATCGTTCTGTGGCTATTGGGAGGATGTATTGCTTTCTGGATTATAAAAAAGGCTTTTCATAACAAGATCATAAATATCAAGAAAAATCTTGCAGACTTACAGGACATTAAGTAGACCTAAGCCGTTTTAATAATACTCTCTAACAAGAAAGTTTCTCCGGCGTGAGTCGGAGAACTTTCACATTAAAAACAATATGATAAATAAATTATTCTTTATTCTGACATTAATCCTTATCATCCCGGATATTTACATTTACCGGATGTTTATTATACGCTCAACAGATAGCACACTATTGAAGGTGCTTTACTTCATACCATCACTATTTTTGTTAATCGGCCTGATCTGGATTGTATGTTTTGCAGACCAGAGGTTTACGATTGATAAGAACTATTGTTTAGGATGGTTTATTATTACTTTCATGGTATTTGCCTTGCCTAAACTAATGTTCTTTGTTTGTTCAATCTTTGACTTACCTTTAAAATATATTGCCAAATGGAGTTTCATGCCTTTTTCATGGTTAGGAGTAATAATTGCTTCAACATGCTTAATAGGTATTTTATATGGTTCAATTATAGGAAAAACAAAGTTCGACGTAAAAGACATTACATTTCGTTCGCCTAATATTCCTCAATCATTCAATGGATACAAAATTATTCAATTATCAGATATTCATATCGGAAGCTGGACTAATAATGAAAAAGAGTTGGAAAGAGCCGTTCAATTAATCAATGCACAAAAACCGGATTTAATTGTATTTACCGGCGATTTAGTTAATCATCGTGCCACAGAATTAAATGGCTTTGAAGATATTCTTTCTAAAATGAAAGCCAAAGACGGTATTTTTTCTATATTAGGCAACCACGACTATGGTCCATATTATCATTGGAATAGCCAAAGAGAGAAAGCTGATAATCTGGCAGAGCTTGAACAGCGAGAAACCAATATGAGATGGCAACTACTCAATAATGAACATATTTACTTGCATCAAGGAAATGACAGTATTGCACTCATAGGTGTAGAAAACTGGGGAATACCTCCATTCAACGGAAAAGGCGATTTGCAGAAAGCAATGCAGGGAGTTGATGACGGTTTTAAAATTTTATTAAGCCACAATCCTACTCATTGGGAAGCTGAAGTTCTTTCCAAGACAGATATAGAATTAATGTTGGCAGGACATACACATGCTATGCAGTTTGCAATAGGGCAACATTCTCCTTCTTCATGGGTATATAAAGAATGGAAAGGAATGTATACAAAGGGAAAGCAAAACCTGTATGTAAATGTAGGATTAGGATTTATCGGTATGCCATTTCGATTTGGAGCTTGGCCCGAAATTACTGTTATTACATTAGAAAAAGAAAATAGTTAAACCCGTTGGCGGAATTAAATTAGCGCATATTTAACTCTACCAATCGGTTTTCCATTAATATGGTTAATATATTGCAGGATTTAGAAGAAACACAGTGACAAGTTACCAAGAGAATCTTGAACCTGCAAGAAAAGAAACTCCAAATTCATAGTCCCGCGGGGTTAACCATTTATGCAATTGCCCCCAAATAGGTGGAACTTCAGGATATTGAAGACGCTGTTGTGTAGGGGCTTGAAATCCACGTATTTGTACATATTTTAAATTACTTGAAACTGCCTTCACCTCTTCACTATTCGGATTAAAAGATTGCTGTATAAGTAGTTGAAGTGAAGGTATTTTTTTTTGAACTGCACCCCAAAAGTTGGACAAAAAAGAGTCTTACACATGAAATTAAGTTATTGTTATTCTTTGTCCGAGAAAAAAGAGGTCATTCGTCTTTACCACTCGGGTTTGAGTCAGAAAGAAATCTCCTCTCTCACGGGTATTTCCTCTTCTTATGTGGGTACGTTAATCCGTCGTTATCTGGCCCATGGCGTTTCCGGTTTGGAGTTCCAATCTCCTTGTTGTTTCAGTCCGGAATATAAATTGCGCATTGTTCGTGATATCTCATCAAATGTTTTATCTTTGTGTGAAGCTTCCCTCCGTTATGGTGTCAGCCTGACCAGCCTCTATAACTGGCTCCGTCAATACCGTAGCGTTGGTCTGCCGGGTTTCATGTATTTAGGCAGGCGGGGAAGGATAAAAGAAGCACCAATGAAAAGCAACAAAACATCCCGTCGTGCCCGGACTCCCCGTGAGCGTGAACTTGAGCTGGAGCTTGAAAAAGCCCGGACAGAAATCGCCTACTTAAAAAAATTGCGGGCCTTACTTCTGGCGGAGGAAAAGAAGTCATCCTCCAAAAAGCCGTTGTCATCCGGGAATTAAGGCCTTTCCATCCTCTTCCGGCTTTGTTGGAAGTGGCAGGGATGGCACGCAGTACGTTTTATTATTGCTTGTCCCGACTCTCCCAAGAGGATAAATATGCCGGTATCAAGCAACAGATAGCCGAAATTAACCGTATCCACCGCGGCAGGTACGGACACCGCAGAATAACCTTGTCATTGAGAATGGCCGGGATACGGATAACCCCTAAAACCGTACTCAAGCTGATGAGGGAATTGGATATACGCTGCAAGGTCAGATGCAAACGCCACCTCTCTTACAAGGGGGAAGTGGGAAAGACCGCACCCAATCTGTTGAAGCGTTGTTTCCATGCCGCAATGCCCGGCAGGAAACTGGTCACGGACGTGACAGAGTTCCACATCTGCGGACAGAAGGTGTACCTTTCCCCCGTACTTGATCTGTACAACAGGGAAATACTCGGATATGCCATTAGTCGCCAACCAAATATGGAGATGGTCAGGAGAATGATGAGGCAGACATTCCCCAGACTCCCAAAACAGGGAGAAATACTCCTGCATTCGGATCAGGGATGCCTGTACCAGTCAAAAGCATACAGATCCCTTTTACAGCAAAGGGGAATCACACAGAGTATGTCAAGGAAAGGGAACTGTCTGGACAATGCGGTTATTGAAAACTTCTTTGGTATTTTAAAATCAGAATTGATATATTTGCAGAAGTTTCAATCTCTCAAACTATTCATTGAAGAACTTAATAAATATATCAAATATTACAATAATAAAAGAATCAAAAGTAAGTTGAAAGGAATGAGTCCTGTTAAATATAGAATCAATTATAGAAACAAATAATTAACTGTCCAACTTTTGGGGTGCAGTTCA
>NZ_QSUN01000049.1 GCF_003438995.1 Bacteroides sp. OM05-12 | reverse complement strand
GGCGAGTGCCCGGAAACCTACCGCAGAAATGCGACAAGGCGCTGGGTGCTTAGCCTACATAACAAGGAGCTGTTCCCGGTCGTGACGATTATCATCATGGAAGCGTTCATCAATAAGATGCGACGGCTTAAGGGCGTAAGAAAACAGCTTATAGTGGAAGAGGCTTGGAAGGCTCTTTCTTCTGCAAATATGGCTGAATATCTACGGTATATGTACAAGACGGTCCGTAAGTTTTTCGGTGAGGCGATTGTCGTCACGCAGGAAGTGGACGATATTATTTCCAGTCCGGTGGTGAAAGATACAATTATCAACAATTCGGACTGCAAAATATTACTGGACCAACGTAAGTACATGAATAAATTCGACCAGATACAATCGCTGCTGGGACTGACGGATAAGGAGAAATCGCAGATACTCTCCATTAATATGGCGAATCATCCGGGCAGATTATACAAGGAAGTCTGGATTGGGCTCGGTGGTATGCAGTCGGCAGTTTATGCAACAGAAGTCAGCGGAGAGGAATATCTGGTGCGCCCGTAAAAGGGAATTTGACGAATGTCGCTTTGGCAAGCGACTGGGTAAGTGTTTAGAAAGCCCATTAACAACCGCTAACCGGAGGGGAAAACCCCACAAGGGAACATAGCACGCTGGTAAAGCCATAAGTCAGCCAACTGTCAGGCTGCGACCGAATGGCAAGTTAAAATGATAGATATGAGGATAAAGCCTGTATTGGTTGAACGATAGTCCGAGCAGTCGTATCCTTGGGCAATGACGGAAGACAGTTGAATAATTCTTCGGAATTATGCCGTCATGTTGCGGTACTACACTGATGAGAGATAGCAGGAGTAGCATAAACTTACCGCAAGGCAACTACCATAAGTAGTAAAGGACGAAAGTCGTATCCGACAATCTATCAAGCCAAATAGTTGTCAAATTTCTAAACGGGGATTGCCTAAACCGGAAAGCCAGTTGTAGGGCTATGGGGTCTGCCCCTGAATATCCGGCATGGCAACGGAGCTTCCATAGTAGTCTGAGCAGGGTAACGCCCTGTACATGGCGAAGGGAAGCAGCTAATTAAGTTTAACAATTTAAAGGAAAATGTGAGAGACATGAGAAATCCAGAAAATGTGTTGAACAGTCTGAGTAAACACAGCGGTAACTTGAACTATAAGTTTGAGCGGCTGTATAGAGTGCTGTTTAACGAGGAAATGTTTTATGTAGCCTATCAGAATATTTATAGCAAGACAGGCAACATGACGGCAGGAGTTGATGGTAAAACCATTGACGGAATGAGCATTGACCGAGTTGAACAACTGATTGGTAGTCTTAAAAATGAGACTTATCAGCCTAACCCGTCCAAAAGGACGTACATACCTAAGAAAAACGGAAAAAAACGTCCGCTTGGCATACCCTCTTTTGATGATAAGCTGGTACAGGAAGTAGTCAGAATGATACTTGAAGCAATCTATGAAGGCAGTTTTGAACATACTTCACATGGGTTCCGTCCCAAACGAAGTTGTCATACTGCTCTTATAGACATACAAAAGACATTCACTGCCGTGAAATGGTTTATTGAAGGCGATATTAAAGGATTCTTCGACAATATCAATCATGACGTACTGATTAATATTCTTCGGGAACGTATCGCTGACGAGAGATTTTTGCGGCTTATCAGAAAATTCCTGAATGCCGGATATGTTGAAGACTGGGTATTTCATAGAACGTACAGTGGAACTCCGCAAGGTGGGATTATCAGCCCAATACTGGCTAACATCTACCTTGACAAGTTCGACAAGTACATCAAGGAATACATCAATCGGTTTAATAAAGGGGTAACAAGAAAAGGCGACGCTCGATACAAGCTCTACGAACAGCGAAGATACCGACTGGCAAAGAAACTAAAGAATGAGAAAGATGTAAAGGTAAGAGAACAGATGACCGCTGAAATTAAGCGGCTACGAGAAGAACGGAACAACTATCCGGCACGTAATGAAATGGACAGCAGTATCAAACGGTTAAAATACGTGAGATACGCAGATGATTTTCTGATTGGAATTACCGGTAGTCTTGAAGACTGCAAAACAGTAAAAGAGGATATTAAGAATTATTTAAATGAAGCTCTTAAACTGGAACTGTCAGACGAAAAGACACTGATAACCAATGCGCAAAAACCAGCGAAATTTCTCGGATATGACGTATTTATACGCAGGTGTAATGATTTACGTAAGGATAAGTTCGGTAAAACGGTTCGGGCATTCGGACACAAGCCTGTATTGTACCTGAATTTTGAAACGATGCGGAAGAAACTCTTTGATTATAAAGCCGCAAGAATTGCGGTCGTCAATGGCAAAGAGGTTTGGAAATCTATCGTCAGAACGTACATGCTGAACTTGGATGACTTGGAAATAGTCAGTCAGTTCAATGCCGAAATCCGAGGGTTCTACAATTACTACTCAATAGCCAATAATAGCTACGTCATCAATTCTTTCTATCACATTATGTCATACAGTATGTACAAGGTATTTGCGAGCAAATACAAATCATCTGTAAAGAAAATACTTCTGAAATACAAAAAGAACAAGGTTTTCCAAGTGGCATATGAAAATAGCAAGGGTAAGACACTTTACCAAGCATTCTATCATGATGGTTTCAAACGCAAAAAGGTTGCAGGCAATATTTACTGTGACGCTATTCCACGGACAATTTCCATAACAGGTGGACGTAACAGCCTTATGGAAAGGTTGAAACTCCAAGTCTGCGAACTATGCGGTGCTACCAATAAACTCGAAATGCATCACGTTCGCAAACTTAAAGACCTGAAAGGGAAATCCGATTGGGAAAAGAAAATGATAGCCCGAAGACGAAAAACTTTGGCTGTCTGCTCAAAGTGTCATGCAAAGATAGACCCTGACCGAAGAATCAGACTGAATTAATTAGTGGAGAGCCGGATACAGGGAGACTTGTAAGTCCGGTTCGGAGGCGAGTACTCGGAAACCTATCATAGAAATATGACAAGGCGTTGGGTACTTAGCCTAC
>NZ_QSUN01000048.1 GCF_003438995.1 Bacteroides sp. OM05-12 | reverse complement strand
ACACTCGTGATATTGAACACGTAACGGTGGTTGCGGAAGATATCCAGCAGCGTGTCGTCCGTCTTCCCGTCTCCCAGAAAGTCGATGCGGTAGTAGGTTTCCGACACATTATCAAAGTTATCATCCGTATCCGTATAGAGCCCTCCCACGATGATACAGCAACGTTCCTGCAACGATTTCTTGCTACCGTCAAACGTATGATTCTTCACCTCGGGCAGATAAATCTCATGGTCGGTCTGTTTCCAGCCATTTACCGAGTAATCCACATAGTTGTCGGGAGTATATACCGAAGCCGTACCGGGAATGCTGATAGTGCCATACCCCAACAGCGGAGCGACATATCCCTTATCCAGGCTGTTATAGACTCTCGCACTCGTCAGTCTGAAACGCTTCGAGCCGTCCGCCACAGGATTATCGTCGGGCACGGTTCCGTCACCGCTGTCCTTCTGGAAATTGACACCGATATCCACACGGGCTACGGCACGGTAAAAGGAGATTGTTCCGAAGTTGGTATCACTGTCGATGACTTGCGGGATGCTTTCACCCCACATCGGGAGTGTAGTACCTTCGCTATGTGGAAAACCGGGATTACCACCGGTAGTAGCGGCAAATGTGCATTGCTCCAACACCTCCGTTTGGGTAGGATTGCCGGAAGGGTTCACCTCATCCGCATTCGCCAGCAGCACAAGATAATAGGACTCTCCCCGAACACTCTTTTTCAACCGTACATAGACTTTACCGTCCGAGACAGCATCCGGCGTACCGAGCTCCGCCTTGTACTGGAACTGGTCCACAGCGTTGAATACCAGCACCTGGAGATTATCGATGGCCGATTCGTCGGCGACGGAGAGGGCGCGTGTACGGGTACCCGCATCACCGGGAACGTTGATACGCAAACTGATATATACATCGTCCTCCGCAGAAGACCGGTTCGGGCATTCATCCGATTCGCAGGAAAGAACGGCAAACAGGCAGGCTCCCAGACACAACGTCTGCCGAAAGACAGCAAAGGAGGTTCTTAAAATTCGTTTCAGCTTCATTCTCTTATCATTTATATATATTTATTGTTCCGCCCGTCCCCCGAGGGTACGGTGCCGGCCTTCTTGCGAGTCCGGAGCGGAATCTTTTTGGATGAAAGGCGGTTAAACAGGATATCTTTTTCCGCCTTTCATAAGGATGGGCAAAGGGATTATTTGCCTAAATCCTCAATATCCATATTCTTGCCTACCCATTTGTAAACATTGATCTTACACTGCATGAAGGTAGTAGCTTCACCTACCGGTTGTTCCTGGTTCTCTTCACCCGGAAGGTCTACGTTGCCACCGTCATTCTCGCCGATCTTGGCTACGCTCTGGATGTCTACATGGTAAGATACGTTACGCATTACAGAGTAATACATAGGATGCGCCTTAGCATAGCCATATGTAAAGACATTGATACGGTAGTAACAATTCAAACCTACGGAAGAAGCGCCGTCCGAAGCAGTGTTATATACACCGATGGTAAGAGGAGCCAAATTAAAGTTAGCATCCTCAGTAGCATCGGTATCACCCATTTTCACGTTCCATCTCTTCATGACAACGGCATAGTTGCCTTCTTTCGTTTCACCGTTTATCTTAACCTGCTCAAGGTAAGCGTATACGGCAGATTGAGGAGTGGCAATAGCAGTAGTATATCCGGCTTCATCTCCACAGAATACAACATCGGCAGCTTTGATATCGCTTTCTATCGAATATTTTTCTGCAACTCTGCGGGCTACCAAGGCTTTGATATAGTCGCTGATAGCCGTGTTATCAGAAGCAGTCAAACCAAGGTTGGTACCTGCAAATGAAGGGAACGCCACACTGTATTCATAAGAGAAGATAGCGCGTTTACCTGCCTCCAAAGTATTGGCGGTATAAGTAAAGTCACGCGTTGTATGATCGTATCCGTCGACAATGTATTTGCTGTCTGTCGGAACATATACGCCGTTTACCAATACATAAGTGGTATTTCCAACTACAGCCTTACCCTGTTCGTGAGTATTCTCAGACAAATAGATTGTTTCACCCGGTGACTTATAATCCGAATTTTCCATCTCAAACCAGTTATTACCCCAGTTGGAAGTTCCGTCAGGTAAAGAATAACCGGGAGTAGGATATACTCCGTTCGCATCTTCGGATTGCAGGAAATAGTAAGTGTTCTTACTCAAATTGTTCACCTTGTACTGTACGTTTGAGAAGGTAGCCAACGGAGCCGATACCTCACCTACAGGCAAAGAAGTAGTGGCATCACTTGAACCCAGCTTCAAATCCAATTTGGCAGCGTTTCTGTTAACATACAGGGTAACCACATTGTTAGCTTCCAAATTCGTATTGGAGCTTAAAGCATTTGTTACTTTCTCCTTGCTGATACCGGAATGAAGCGTAACTTCAGCTGTTCCAGTCATCATCATGGAAGTTGTGGAAAGCAAACCGCCGGTAGTCAACGAAGTATAATCGTCAGCCGTACGTTGTGCCTGCAAGAATTCGGACAGTGTTGTTGATCCGACAGTTGCAGAAGGAGCACCCTGCTGGTTCAGGATAACACAGAATGTCTTAGTTCCGGAAGTGACTTCCATCGGTGTACTGG
The DNA here is from genome assembly GCF_003438995.1 of Bacteroides sp. OM05-12. Taxonomy (GTDB): domain Bacteria; phylum Bacteroidota; class Bacteroidia; order Bacteroidales; family Bacteroidaceae; genus Bacteroides. Next base: position 1,229 of record NZ_QSUN01000048.1, on the reverse strand, counting down.
AAGCCAATTTGGAAGCGTCATAGTCGGCATCCGTATTATTTACCAAATCCGTGGATGAATAAGTTTTCTTCAGTTCCAATTTGCCGGCCTGGTTAAAGATATACAAATCCAATGATTCCACTGCCGTTTCAGATCCAACTGAGGTAGACTCGCTACCATTCTCACCGATACCGTTAGCACGGGTGCCTACAGCTTCACCGATCGAGAAATTCAGCATGGCCCAGGTCTTTTCACCGGAAACCCCGCCGTTTATATCCGGACCGTCTCCGGTGATGTCATCATTACTACAAGATGCCATAGCCAAAGAAGCCACGAACAACATACCAAAAAATTTACTTAACTTCATGTTCTTAAAAAATTAATTTGTTAATAACTCAATTCAATTCTCTTTTATATATTCACCTAGTCTTTTTCTATATTGCTCTTTACCGTTATAATTCGCTCTGCAGGTCGCTGATCACCCAGCCATTGATGACGATTCCCAAAACCGACCAGGAATCGCCATGCGTATGGTCGCTATCCAAGCAGCAGAAATCGATGTCCACATTGAAATGGTCCTCACGGTCCAGCTGTTCCTGTGTGTCGTAATGGCCCGTCAAGCGGATCAGCTCCACAAGGCTGCGGGTATAGCGCCGCGTCACACTGCCGTCGGGCGATACCTCGCCCACAGAGAGCTTAGCCGTACTGCCTTCCGACATCAGTCTTCCCACGCGGAAATCGGCGCGGACGGAAGCATAGTCCACAGGGCTCTCCTCTTCCGAGGGAAGCAGTTGGGGCATATACGTCAGGAAGCGTTCACGAAGGGGACGGCAGGTGAAGTCGTACTCACCGTTCTTGATTTCCAGATAAGGCAGCGTGTTATCCTCATGTCCCTTATAGGTACAGTAAATACCGTCATGGTCTTTCCAGCGAATACGGACACGTACGTCGTTCGTCACCCGCAGCAGGTCGATGGAGTCGTGTACCGTCTTACCGTTCTTCACATGCACTTTCTCCTCCCGTGTCCTACCGAAGAACAGGCTCTCGGGCATATCCGGCACTTTATAGGCGCTCTCATTCGACGTAGGGGCGACAGTCAGTTTCATACGCGCCTCTTCCAGTGTGGTTACACCGGGGATAAATGCATCGGAAAGCCATGCCGTACCGCCGTTGCACCAGGAAAGGACGGTATAATCGCCGCCGGGCAAGGTCAGCCGGTAATGGTAACCGTTAGTGAAAGCGGTTTTGGG
>NZ_QSUN01000047.1 GCF_003438995.1 Bacteroides sp. OM05-12 | reverse complement strand
TAATTGGGAGGCAAAGATAAGAATTTAGACTTAATCCCTCAGGTTTTTACGTTGATCCAAAAAAATAGATATAAAATCATCGTTTACATTCTTCATACTTGAAAGAATGTAAAAAAAATGTACTCCAAAACCAAAAAAGGATCTTCTCTACATGAAGTAATTTCCTACACGTTACCTAAATTACATACGGGAAAGAATTGGTATGTTGATTTTTTATGCTTCGACCCGGTCGATGGGAAGATGCGTAGAAAAAAATATATGTTAGATTCGATTAAGAAATTATCCGATCGAAAAAAACAAGCTGCAGATATTATAAGCAATTGCACCAATCGTTTGAGATCCGGTTGGAATCCGTGGGCTGATATTTCAAACTCAAGACAGTTCACTAAATTTGATGATATCTGTGAATTGTACAGGAAGTACCTCATAAAGATGACTTCTACTGCCGCTTTAAAGCAAAAAACGCAAACGGATTATTTATCAAGATTGAGCATCCTTATCGACTATAACCAAAACCTTCCTATACCCATAATATATATATACCAATTTACACGTGCGTATGTCAGCGATTTTTTGGACCATATATTTCTAGACCGAGATACTTCAGCGAGAACACGTAATAATTACCGAGTATGGCTATCTGCATTTTCTGCATGGCTGATAGAAAAACAATATTTGGAAAAGAACCCGGTAGAAGGAATAAAGAGCTTGGAGGAAACTGAGAAATTCAGGTCGGCTTTGGAAAGAGAGGATTTGATACGGCTGAAAGATTACCTGTATAAAGTGGATAGGTATTATCTTCTAGCTTGTAGGATGGAATATTATACCTTTATTCGTCCGGATGAGTTATCAAATATTCGGCTACGTGACATCAATATCAAGGAGCAAAAAGTGTTTATTGCATCAACAATATCGAAGAATAGACGTGATGGTATGGTAGGATTGAACGATGAATTAATAAAGTTAATGATTGAATTACAAATATTCAGCTATCATTCCGAATGTTACCTTTTTGGACGAGACTTTAAGCCATCTACAAAAAAAGCTGATTCGCGGATCTTCAGAGAAAATTTTATTAAAGTACGCGCTGCGCTTAAATTTCCAAAGAATTATCAATTTTACTCTTTAAAAGATTCGGGTATTCGTGACTTAGCCAATGCTGAAGGAATAGTGATTGCGCGTGATCAAGCACGGCACTCCGATATATCAACGACAAATAAATATCTGAAAGGCCAAAACATGACAGTACATGAAGAAACGAAGCATTTTAATGGAGCATTTTAAATATATAAAAAACAATGCCTCACTTTTCAGAAGCATTGTTTTTTATATGTAGATGTTCATTTTTGAATTCTACGATCCTACACTCCTACAAAATTAGAAGGAACTCTTCAATAAATATTTTACCAATACCGACTTTTCCTCTGTGGTCATATCTTGATTTAATTCGTTCGAAATGATGTTATTAAGTAGTTCATCTTCAGAAAGAATTTTGGTATCGGGTGATTTCTCCAATTCCTCATTATAATATTCTTCTAGAATACCATCAAACGCATTACGCCACGTTGTAAATTGTTGAGTTGTAAGTTTATGTTCATCTTCGACGTCATCCGGTTTGGTTTCTTCTTTCGCTACTTTTTCATATTCCTTTATCTTGTTAATTTCCTCACTTACAGTTATTTTCAACTTAAAATATTTCAAACTAGCTTCTTTTCCAAGCCCACTTACTTTTACTTTTGAGAATGCATTATTGAATTCAATTAATTCTTGTCTTTTCATACTTTTTTCATTTTACTGGTTAATAATTTGTTTAATAGCTTCATTGCCAAGTTCCGTTGCTTCTTCTAAATATTCCGGCAGGCAATTAATAAAATAAGTCACGGTATTGCGCTCATCGTGATTTTTGACATAAGAAACATCTCCGATAAAAGCATTTACATCCGCATGGCTTTGTATTCTTGCAGATATACGTTCTACTTTCTCATCCAAGTCACGAGTAACATCACCTACTAAAGAAATATTAGTACCTTCAATAGTCACATTACTTACTCTTTTTTCTTCGTTTACAGTAACTGTTGCCATAATGATAATAAATTAATTGTTAATAATTGATTTTAAATATTTGACTTCCTTTTCCAAGATTTTTATCTTTTTCTCCATTTTTGATTGTTTGGTCTCAATAGAACGAAACTTATGGTCGTATTTACCCATTTTGTCATCTAACTCAAGCCCCACAGCCAATGCCAAAGAAATATATTGAGGAGAGAGATAATTGATACCTAAGTAACCATCTACCCCCTTTTTAACTGTACTTGCAAGAAATGATTCTTGTACCTGATCAGCCATCAATCCCATGCTATGCCGGGAAAGCTCATGATCCTTATTCATTGCATAGTCAACATAATCAAATTCATATATGCCACCGAGCGATTTCAGTTTTTTTATAGCACCGGTTACTTTGGTTATGTTCTTTTTTAGACGAGGATCTGAAATATTGCTACCAGAAAAAGAACCAGTAATGGAAAGATTACCGCTCTTAAATTCCATTCTATTATTTTCTCCCCCAGCAATCCATATCATACCAGCACCAGTATAATAAGCTTTAAATACCATACTATGATTATTACCATCTGAATACACAGAACAACGCCCCGTTGTTCCATTTAAAGTATGAAAAACATTAAATCCTCCCCATTGACTGGTAGCATAATTTCCCGTACCTGCATATATGGATACACCCGTAGCACTGATATCTACAGCAGGTGTTTCCGTTGAAAATGAAGAAAAACTATCTTTACTTGGCCTGTTCACATAAAATCGCATACTCGTTTTCGTAGTAGAAAAACAGAGTATATCAGATGAATAATCATAGCCTATACTTCCCCTGTAAGAAGCACTAGTCCCCATGTGTAGTGGTACATTATGATTCATGTGTATCATATTGCAATAAAAATCATCCCATCTATAGCTTGGTGTACCGAGTACATACGTATTATTCAATTCAGGCATAATATCTTTAAGTACCGCATAACCATTATTCTGGACATAGTTAGCCGATGCATGATTTCCCCAACCATATACTGTATCCAATCTAGTCTTGTCAGTAGATGTCATCAGTCCCATTTTTGAAGCTGACGCCACAGGTATGAGAACTGAACTTGATGAATAACAGATGTTTGAACAAAAAGATTGGCTTAGATTAATACCGGTTTTGCTTGACGTTTCAGTAGCGTGCAAATCAGCTCCAAGACTTGCAATTGCTACCCTAACCGCATCAGCCGTTACCGTAGCATCACTACCAGGATTACCTTGAGGACCACGCAGAGAACTTCCAACCGCAACACCGTTTACCATGAGGCGGTAATCGCTACTAAGTGAAAGTGAAGGAGTATCACCTTTTGCGCCAGTGGCTCCGGTTGCACCTTTAAGAGATGAACCCACTTTAGTACCATCGACTGTAAGGAAATAATCGCTGCTCAGGGAAACGACAGGTGTTTTTCCATCAATTCCATTTGCTCCGGCAGCACCCTTGAGAGAAGCACCAACCTTAGTTCCGTCCACGGTAAGGAAGTAGTCGCTACTCAGGGAAACAACAGGACTTTTTCCAGCAATTCCCTGTATACCTTGAATGCCTTGTTCTCCTTTATCGCCTTTCGCACCAGTGGCTCCGGTAGCACCTTTGAGGGAGGTACCAACTTTAGTACCATCGACCATAAGGAAATGATCGCTGCTCAGGGAAACGACAGGTGTTTTTCCATCAATTCCATTTGCTCCGGCAGCACCCTTGAGAGAAGCACCAACCTTAGTTCCGTCCACGGTAAGGAAGTAGTCACTACTCAGGGAAACAACAGGACTTTTTCCGGCAATTCCCTGTATACCTTGAATGCCTTGGTCTCCTTTATCACCTTTCGCACCAGTGGCTCCAGTAGCACCTTTGAGGGAACTACCGACCTTAGTTCCATCTACGGTAAGGAAGTAATCACTGCTTAATGCCACAGACGGAGTCTTACCGGCAATTCCCTGAATACCCTGGTCACCCTTGTCACCTTTATCACCCTTGAGAGAAGCGAGCTGGGAGGAAGTAAAGTCACTGTACTTAAACGCATCACCCTTTGCACCCGTAGCTCCCGTTGCGCCTTTGAGGGAACTACCGACCTTAGTACCATCTACGGTAAGGAAGTAATCACTGCTCAAGGATACAAGAGGAGTTCGACCATCAACACCCTGGATGCCTTGAATACCCTGATCGCCTTTATCACCTTTCGCACCAGTGGCTCCAGTAGCACCTTTGAGGGAACTACCGACCTTAGTTCCATCTACGGTAAGGAAGTAATCACTGCTTAATGCCACAGACGGAGTCTTACCGGCAATTCCCTGAATACCCTGGTCGCCCTTGTCACCTTTATCACCCTTGAGAGAAGCGAGCTGGGAAGAAGTAAAGTCACTGTATTTAAACGCATCACCCTTTGCACCCGTAGCTCCCGTTGCACCTTTGAGGGAACTACCGACCTTAGTTCCATCTACGGTAAGGAAGTAATCACTGCTCAAAGATACAAGAGGAGTTCGACCATCAGTACCCTGTATGCCTTGAATGCCCTGGTCACCCTTGTCACCTTTATCACCCTTGAGAGAAGCAAGCTGGGAAGAAGTAAAGTCACTGTACTTAAATGCATCACCCTTTGCACCCGTAGCTCCCGTTGCACCTTTGAGGGAACTACCGACCTTAGATCCATCTACGGTCAAGAAATAATCACTGCTTAAAGATACAAGAGGAGTTCGACCATCAACACCCTGGATGCCTTGAATACCCTGATCGCCTTT
>NZ_QSUN01000046.1:1054-8029 GCF_003438995.1 Bacteroides sp. OM05-12 | reverse complement strand
ATAGTGGAACCCTCTTTTGACGGCTTTCATTATCGGATATGTCATTTTTGGACGCTAACTTTCAATCTAAAGAACATTGATTTATATGATACTATTAAGATATAAATCAAAAATATAGTTAACACAAAGTTTATGTTAGTTTAAGTTCTTGCTTAAAAACACTATAAATACAAAACAAATGTCTAAACATTTCAAAATAATTCCATTTTTGATTGTCATACAGACTCTAATAAGTATTATTTCATGGTCTGGAATAGATATTTTAAGTACCTTTTTTATATGGACTTGTTCTTACATATTGATATTTTCTATATTATTGAAAAAAAAGAAATATTTCCATCCTAACAACAAGAAAGACTATTATGTAATAACAATTTATTTTATTTGGGCTATACTGGGAATTATCCGAGGCATTTTTACTGCAGAGAATTATTGGGAATGGAAACAACTTTCATCAGGAGTACTTTCATTATCCCTGCCATTATTTGTCTATATATTCATCAATCCAGATATATTACAAGATACAATAAAAACATGGCTCAAATATATTATACCTGTATTTTTTATTTTTATTTGGATATTACCTGTTGGAAGTTTTCATTTTTATTTAGCTCCGATTTTTTTATTAGCTTGTTTTACATCTGTTTTTACTAAAAAATGGAAATTATTATTTCTGTTTTTATTGATTATTATGCTTACAAGTATTGGTGACCGAGCACAAATAATAAAAGCTATAGCAACCTTACTCTTAGCATTTAGTTTCCTATTTAGAAGATATATATCATTAAAGATACTTAGATTAGTATATTGGACATTTTATTTACTCCCTATCATATTACTTTTTCTCGGAATAAGCGGTAGCTATAACATTTTTGAAGCAGGAAAAAATCGTGAAGGAAAATATGTACAAAAGAAAATTATAAATGGAGAAATTATAGAAGAAGATGCAACCAGTGATACACGGACTTTCATTTACCAAGAAGTTATTACATCTGCAATACGCCATAATTATATAATATGGGGACGTACACCTGCACGCGGTAACGATTCTATGAGTTTTGGAAGTTTACTTGCAGAAGATTTAGGTACAGGAAAATATGAACGATTTATGAATGAAGTTTGCCACCCAAATGTGTTCACTTGGCTTGGTTTATTAGGTTTAATACCTTGGTGTCTAATCTATTTAAAAGGTTCATACTTAGCCATTTATAAATCAAATAATATATATATAAAATATATAGGAATATTTACAGCATTCCACTGGTTTCTAGGTTGGATAGAAGATGTCAATAACTTTGACATTACATCTATAACCATATGGATTTCAATCGCAATGGGGTTGTCTGAGTCATTCAGAAAAATGAATAATCAAGATTTTAAAAAATGGCTATTAAATTGTCTTCCGATAAAATAATAAAATTATGAATATTCTTTGGATTTCCTTTTTAGGTTCGTGGACTCTACCATTGCTAAAAACAATAAAACAAACAAATCATGTAGGAATTATTATTCCCATTATTGACGGAAAAGAAAACTTACTACAAGAGAAAGATGGTATTTGTTTCTATTCATTAGCTCTATCCTCCAAGGAATGTTATACTAATATGGATATAGAAACTTATTATAAATATAAAAAAATAATAGATACCTTTAAGCCGGATATAATCCATATTCACGGCACAGAGAAAAATCTAGCACAAATTCAGAATTTCATAAAAGATATTCCGATTGTCATTTCCATTCAAGGTTTATTAATAGGATGTAAGCCATATACTTATAATTTCGTTGAAAAAAAAATAGTCCACAAGTTTAGAAGCATTAAAAACCTGTTTGGAAAAGGTGGATTAAAGCTTATGTATAAAGTTGTTCAAAGAGGAACTCCATATGAAACAGACATATTGAATAACGGTAAATATTTTTTTGGAAGAACCAATTGGGATAGAGCATATATCATGTTTCATAACCCTAAAGCCCATTATTTTACAGGAGAAGAATTATTGAGAGAGTCCTTTTATGATAATGCCGGAACTTGGAAAATAAACCAATGTACTAAACATTCTATTTTTATGCCTTCCGGATTTAATCCGATTAAAGGCATGCATCTGGCAATAGAAACAATATATCTTTTAAAACAATATTATCCGAATGTACTATTGGTAATACCGGGGATACCAATCCATATCTTACAAATGAATCGTCTTTCAAGACTTATCACGGGAGAAGAATTTATCACTTATATACAACACAAAATACATGAATACAACATTGAAGATAATATAAGATTCTTGCCCCGCTTAGATGCTATAGAAATGGCCGAAGAAATGAAAAAAGCAAACGTTTTTCTGTCCCCTTCATCCATAGACAATAGTCCGAATGCCATAGGAGAAGCCATGCTGATTGGTACTCCAATCGTTTCAACTCCGGTAGGAGGGGTAACCTCTTTTTTAGAAGATGAATCATCTACTCTTTTTGCACCTGCAGGAGACCCTTATATGATGGCTTATCAAATAAAAAGAATTTTCGATGACGAAAATTTAGCTGCAACATTAAGTAATAATGCACACCAAATTGCCCTAAAAAGACACAATAAAGAAAACACAGTCAAACAATATATAGACACATACAAAAAAATTATCTCCTTACGCCATCAATCAACAGAAAAATGATTAGCTCTTATAAAGAAATGCGTTTTTACATAAAAGCAGACGCAATCATGTGCGGGTTTGATAATATACCCTTCAAGAAAAGAATATTTCATCCAAACAAACGGAAAGAATTTCTTCGGGTTCTGAGAATAACCGAATGGCTTAGTAACTGCAAATGGAAACATCCTTGGATGTGGATTCCCTATTTATTCTATTCCAGAAAATATGAGAAATTAAGTTATATCTGTGGTTACAATATCCCTTATAATGTACTTGGATATGGAACTAATTTGGCACATCACGGATCTTGTGTAATAAATGGGGCAAATTCAATTGGAAACTATTGTGCCATTATGAATAATGTGTGTATCGCTGACGCACATCCTAAAAAAATAGGTAATGGAATTTACTTCGCAACCAATGTAGTCATAGCCAAAGAAACAAATATAGCAAACGGAGTGAAAATATCGGCAAATAGTTTAGTCAATAAAAGTATAGAAAAAGAAAATACCTTATACGGTGGAACGCCGGCCATTTATCTTAAAGATACAGAGCCATGGTATTACGAGCAGCCATGGTATGATCGATATCGTCGATGTGAAGAATTAAGAATAAAAAAAAGAATTCAATAAAACCATATCACTATAGATCAATAAACGTCAATAACTTCATAATGAAAGTACTTTTATTCGACACAACAAATGCCTTCTTAACACCCGGAGGCAAAACTACACATGCTTTGAAACTCCAACAAGAATTAGAAAAATTAGGAGTTAATATCGAATTTGCACGTTGGTGGGATAAATCACAAGATGATTGTGATATTATCCATTTTTTAGCTCCTGTACCTCATATTGCTAAATTAGCTAAAGGCAAAGGAATGAAAACATTCTTAAGTCTAATTTTCGACTATGAAAGTAACAAACCCCTAAAAGAACAAAAGAAAACCATCTTTAAAAATAGAATAATCGATAAACTGCCGGGAGTACTATCGTCAAATGCATATTGGAAATCGTTTCCATTTATGGATAAAATTCAGTTCATGCACGAATATGACAAAAATACCGCATTAAAATATTTTCCAAAATACATTGATGAAGACAAGGTTCTTATTATTCCTCATGCTTTTGATCCGTCTGATATGAATATTTCTAATGGTTTAAATATAACCGAACTGAATTTTCCAAAGAAATACCTGATATCATGCGCAAATATATCAGAAAGAAAACAATCATTGCTATTAGCAAAATATGCTAAAAAAGCCCAAGTACCAATTGTTTTTCTCGGAAGTTCAACCCTAACAGACCTATATTTTATAAGATTTCAAAAAGAAATAGATAATCAATTTGTATTCTATCCCGGTTATGTAAGCCGGGAATGGAAAGACTGCATAGAAAGTCATGCATCAGGTTATGTATTACTCTCACAAGGAGAAAGCGGTTGTATAGCAGTATATGAGGCAGCTGCATATAATATGCCACTTCTTCTGTCAAATCTTCCATGGGCATGGGGATATGACTCTCCTACAGATATTTATTTTTGTGATTACAACAATGAAGATAAAGCTATTCAGCAATTGGGTGATTTTTACACCAAAGCACACAAATTGAACCATCCACCTTTCAAAATACAGACATGGCACGAAATTGCAGAAATGTATCTATTGCAATATAAAAAAATATTAGAATGTCATTAGTTGCCGTTCTCCTAACCGTCTTCAATCGCAAGGCAAAAACCCTGCAATGCCTGCAAAACCTATATGCTCAATTCCCGATAGAGGGATACACCGTAGACGTCTACCTGACGGATGACGGTTGCACCGACGGGACTCCCGAAACTGTCAAAGAACAATTCCCTGATGTCAATATTATCCATGCGGATGGAAATCTGTTTTGGAACAGGGGAATGTATAGGGCTTGGAGCAAAGCTGCTGAAACGAAAGATTATGATTTCTATATGTGGCTGAATGATGATACTTTTTTATTGCCCGATGCTATTTCCAGCCTATTAAGCTCGGCAGTCAATAAAAAAGATTCAATCATTGTAGCAGGTATACGATCACAGAAAGCAGAAATAGTAACCTATAGCGGATACTATCAAGGCAAATTATTAGTTCCGAATGGAAATCTTCAGGAATGTGATACATTCAATGGTAATTGCGTTCTTATTCCCGGAATTGTTTATCAGACGGTGGGCAATCTTGATTGGCATTTCCGGCATGCCATAGGAGATATAGATTACGGATACCGGGTTAGAAAAGCCGGATTTAAAATCTATTGTTCACAAACATATTTGGGATATTGCGAGAAGAATCCGCAATTACCGGTATGGTGCAGACCCGAAGTTCCCTTTATAAAAAGAATAAAGAACTTATATTCCCCGCTTGGATATGCCGAACCGATTCCTTTCTTCCGGTTTGAATTAAGAAACTTGGGAATCCTCACCGCATTAAAGCACTTTGTATCAATTCACGTAAGAGTTTGTTTCCCGAAACTATGGAAATAACAGATCACACAATAACTGTTTTTCAATGTGATGCGGACATTGTAAAACAAATAAGAAAACAGGATAATTATTTAATCCGATACAGTGACGATTGTCCCGGTAAAGAATATTGCGCAATTTACTTTAGCAGCAACGATATTTACTTTCCCAATACAGAAACAGTCTTTCAAAAACGTATCGTAGAAAAAGACTTTTATGAATGGTATGGGACACGCATACAGAAAGCCCATAAACATATTTTTGTAAGGGACATCTTTAAACAATGGTATCTGGCGGGTATTAATGAAAAAATCAATACTCCCGAATTATTGAATGATTTTTTAAGACAGGAAACAGAAGGATATAAAATCATTGCAGTGGGAAGTTCCGCAGGTGCATACGCAGCAATTCTCCACGGCTCTTTGTTAGGTGCGGAAAGAGTCATTGCTTTTAATCCGCAATTTGAGATTAATTCTTTATTGGAACGAAGCCAAGAGGCCATAAATCCTTTAGTATTCAGGTTGAAGGAAACAAATACACGAAAATATTACGATATAGTACCCTTTGTAAATGATTCGGTGGATATTTTTTATTTCTATTCCAATCAGTCGTCTTGGGATATGGAACAATGCCGTCATTCCGAGAAATTAAAAGAAATTCGCCGGATATCTTTCTCGACCGCGCATCACGGCATACCTTTTCTAAAGGTTGCTTTACATAAAGTTCTAAACCTTGAGAAAAACGATTTAGAACACTATGCAAAGAAAGTCCAAAGCCCATTTATCTTTACGGTAAAAACAGTAGGTATCAAAAAAGCTGTTTCAGGTTTTCTGAAACAGCTTTATGAAGCATATAAAAAGAGACATTAATAAATGTACGGCAAGGTAACCTTACCCCCAGCATTCATTCTTAATCTCCCGGCATTGTCTGATCTGCCAGGGAGAAAGGACCTTTTCCAGTTCACGAAACTGCCAGCCTTTCATGAAACGGATTTCATCCTGTTCCTGACGGGTGGAGATACAGACACGGAAAAGGGCGGGGTCGGTGATAATCATATCATGGACACGCATACGCCACTGAAGGATGCTCATCTGATGGGGCGACAAACCTCCATAGATGGAAAGGTAGGCATACATATCGGTGTAATGGCGGGAGAAACGATGGTCCTCCTGCAACAGATAAAGGATTGTTTCTTTCATTGGAACAGGGTGTTTACGTCAAAGCAGGGACAGCGGTTGATGCGGTCGTATGACTGCAAACGGTTATGACCCACTACTTTGGCTTCGGGAAATACTTGTAGTAAGGAATTCACAAGGTCATGCAGCGCATAACGCTGATAGAGCGTACGGGTGTCCGAAGGGTTACCGTCTGAATCGGCACCGCCTTCATAGCAGATGCCGACGCTGCAACGGTCGAAACCTTTGGCATGGCAGCCTTGAACGCTCAGCGGCAAGCGCTGACGGACATGTCCGTCACGCGCAATGTAGAAATGATAAACGGGAGTCGCCGCATCGCCATAGTGCGCCGCACTGCAATGGATGACGAGGTATTTAACGACCCGTTCCAATAACATTCCACTAGTTTCCGGCTTGCTCATCCCATACAAGAGCTTAGGCCGATAGCACCGGCAATGGAGGTGGCCACTGCGATAATGATTTTGAGGATAGTACCCCACAGGTTCTTTTTGTTTGTTGACATTCTTTTTTAAATTGATAAATAAATAATTGAGAAAACCGGGTTCGCGGATAACGCTGATTCTGCTGATTAATACGGATAAAAATCCGTCCGCATCCGCCTGATCCGCGTCATCAGCGTACCATCGGCTTTCTTCTTTTCCTAATTGAAA
>NZ_QSUN01000046.1:0-1044 GCF_003438995.1 Bacteroides sp. OM05-12 | reverse complement strand
TGATCCGCGTCATCAGCGTACCATCGGCTTTCTTCTTTTCCTAATTGAAAATCATTGAATAACTTAAGAAGGTTTCACTTCTTCGGTCTTGTCGGCTTCGTCCTTTCTGTAGACGGTATATCTCATCGTTTTACAGAGGTTCAGCAGGCTAAGGCTGGGATGGAAAAGCACCTTGCAGCTTTTCACGTTGGCGGACTTGAAATCTTCGGGCTTATCTGTCGGAGTGCCCGTTTTAAGGGACAGGCGGAAATTGCCCAGCTTGCCTACCTGGGCGATGCTGCCTTCGGTAAGGACATTCTTGATTTCCAGGAGAAACTCTCCGATGGCGCCTTCCAGCTCGCCAAGCGAGTAACTGGAACGTTCGCTGATACGGCTGCAGATTTCATCCACATCCACTTTGCGCATGCTGCGGGCAAGGGCATAATACCTCGGACTTTCGTCCGGCTTGATAGGGTTCTTACGGGGAACGATAACGTACTGTTGCATTTTTTTAATTGATAATTGAAAGTTAATAATTGAAAATGAATAATTAAAAAACCAGGTTCACTGATAACGCTGATTCAGCTGATTAATACGGATTTAAAAAAATAAAGAATCCGTCTTTCATCCGCCCGACCCGCGTCGTCCGTGTACCATCGGCTTCCTTCTGTAACCGGATTACTTTGCAAAGATAAGGTATCCCCAAAAGGCGGTGCGGACGGGTACGGACGGATGCCGACACCGGGAAAATTAATTTAAATACCGCCCGTATATTTTCCGTATATCGTTATTAATCAGTATCTTTACGTATACAAACAAGTAAAGATAGATGGAAGAAAAAGAAGAGATATTCAAGATACGCTGCTACGGTAAATCCGAGCTGGCAATGATGTATTTCCCCAATCTGGAAAGAAAAACGGCGGTGGGGAAGTTAAAGCGCTGGATAGACCGATGCGGGCCTCTGTCCGAGGAACTGAACGGGATAAAAGAGCCCACGAAAACGATACGCTTCGATTTCACACCCAAAGAGGTGGGATTGATTGTCAGGTATCTGGGTGAACCGTA
>NZ_QSUN01000045.1 GCF_003438995.1 Bacteroides sp. OM05-12 | reverse complement strand
TAATTGGGAGGCAAAGATAAGAATTTAGACTTAATCCCTCAGGTTTTTACGTTGGTCCAGAATTGGTTTTTGAAACTTAATTTATGTATACAAAAAACCTCTAAAACAGACGTTTTAGAGGTTTTTTGTTCGTAAATGTTCGATGTGTTGTGCGGCTGAAGGGACTCGAACCCCCACGACTCACGTCACCAGATCCTAAGTCTGGCGCGGCTACCAATTACGCCACAGCCGCAGCGTTTTTTGTTTTTAGCGAGTGCAAAGGTAGAGAAAATTTCCGGATTGCCAAATATTTTTCTCTATTTCTTTAAAAAAGTACGTGCTGTTTCTATTATAGTGTCTCTGTTTCTTAATATGTCTTCTCTTTGCATATTAACTTCAAGATCCGGATCAATTCCAAATTCAATATGCTTCATTTTGGCATCAAGGTGCGGACTGGAAGAGAAACGTACACTCCATCCATTTGGTAATTCTGAGGATATAGGCAAGCCTGATCCGCCACCGGTCCGGTCTCCGATAATGGTAACATTAGGAAGAATTCGCATCGTATTTACAAAATCATTTGTGGCACTGTAAGAATGTCTGTTAGTAAGAATTGCGACTTTCTTTTGCCAGCGAATACGATTGGATGGTTCTAAATATATCGGCTCAGGTTTACTGAAATCATTATGCCCTTTACCATTTTTATGTAAAATATAGCCGGTCAATACCTTTTTATTGGTAAATCGGGAGGCTAATTTTGATGCGTTGGTAATCGTACCTCCTCCGTTATTTCGAACATCAATAATGATTCCATCACAAATAGCCATATCATTTAATACCTGATCAATATTGCCGTTGCCTATTGCGGAGCTGAAACTCTCATAGTATATGTATCCAATGTTATCATCTAATATTTTGTATTTAAGTCCGCTTGCTATTTTGTAATCCGTTCCTAAATATAACTTGTGGATACTGTCGTTAAAATTGGCAGGATAGTCTTCATACCATTTCCAATATCTTGCAATATCACTGCTGGAGTATAGATTTACATGTCCGTCTTTAAGTTCGGCAAGCATCTCTCCCAATACTTCAAAAAGTCCGTTAGAAGGCATGCTTAACGTAATTCGTTGTTTGTATCGTACATATATATCATCCCAGTCCAGTCCATATTCTTGTTTTTTGTAATCAAGAAAACAATATTGCTCATCTATGATCTTCCATAATGCCTCGAAGTTACCTTCGGGGTTATCATCAAAACGATCTTCCCGGATGCAGGAAGAGAAAGTAATGATCATAATGAAAGATAAGTAATATAATATATTTGTTTTCATTCTTATATTTATCAATATGCCGGCATCGGTTGCGGATCTTTGCTCCGTATCCGATAAAGTGTTTTCACAAATCCCACCATAAATATATGAGAATAGGTATGTGTACGTAATCCATTCAAGTGAGATTGCTGTATATCGCAAAGATAACTGAAACGCATCTTGCTGTAACGTACGGGAAAATCTACACTCAACATTTGTCTGGCCGAAGGTTGATTGTGTAAAGATGTAAAACGGATGATATTATCGGTATTACCCAATGTAAAAATCTCGTAGTAAGTTTGCTGGTGATCAGGTGAAAACATAACTCCAAGCAGTGGAAGGTTCAGTTGGTAACGCAACGTCATCGGATAACGCTTTATCTTGAAGTTATAAATAATCATGCCCGATGCTGCCAGGTTAATGTAAGCTTTGGCAGAAGCTGGATTGTTCGAGTTACGTAGATTGTAGATAAAACCACCATTTAACTCACCCATTCCGCCGGCAAGAAATTTCAAATGTTCATTAATCCGGAATTGATAATGAAGTCCGTAGTTCCAATTTACGAGTCCGGCAAAAGCATTGCTTGTTTCGGCCCTGTTTTTTGTATATGATAAATTAGCTTGGAAAAAACTTTGCGTGGAAACATTTCCATCGAAAAGTTTAGTCATCCGGATGGACTCTCTTGACAAACGAAACTCAATGCCTTTATACTCCTGTGGCGAAAGATAGGTATCATATACATTTGTATAACCTGCTCCATACATGGTTGCACGGGTTACATATCTCTGCCGCTGCAAGCTATCAAGCACTTGTGCATTTGCTGCAATGCTAAAGAATAAGAATAGTATAAACAATCGTATCTTACCCTTTTGCATATTAAAACAGTTTCATTTGTCCGGTGATCTCGTCGATTATATCTCCATCGCTTTTTCCATCATCCGGGTCTAAGATTTCCGGTTCTATATCTACGTTATCGGAAGTTTCGGTTTTCGGTTCCGGGAAACGGGTCGGTTCCAGTTCGTTAATCGTTTCAATGGTAAAAGTTGTGATACGTTTTCCTTTAGCCTTAAAACTCTTTACTCCGATAAATTCGTCAACATCAATGGTCAATGGTTCACGGAAACTATCATGGCCTCCGAAAATTACTTCCAGACGAGGATAATATTCATCGGTTAACAGGATGAGTTTGTTTTCTTTGTTCTCTCCCAAATAATTCTGTTTGCGTGAAGATGGTTCCAAAGCAAAACGTTTTAAATATGGATAACCTTGCTGATCGGCATCATAGAGAGCGGCAGACCAAATTTTATGCGGGTCGAATTTCTCGACTATGCTTACATTATCCTCATAATGGTTGCTCAAATCGAAATTTGTTGTATAGAATTCACCATTATTCAGTATGACAAGGATACTGTCGGTACTTTGGAATTCTCCCAGATATTCGCCTCGTCCGTCATAATTCAAACGAAGAACATCACGGTCAAACCAGACTTCCCGTCCGCCAAGCGTAGAACCTCCACGCTGTTTTAAACCAATCTTATGTACGTCATTCTTAGTTAAGATGTTACCCATAGACTGACGTCCTTTGATAAGGACCTCTCCAAAGTCTTTTTCGAATATAATTTTCTTAATGCGAGGATTCGGCTTTAGTGTGATTTTAATAACTTCGGCTTCTCCATTAGGATTTGCACTAAAGTAGACAACCTTAGACCCTACCGTACCTTGTGTAAGATCATACTCTCTGTCGCGAGTCATAGCGGTTACATTAAATCGTTTGATATAATGGAACCCATCTTTCCCGTCGCGATAGACTACATTGTAGATCGTGCGTTTATCGTTCTTCTTGAAGACATTTACATAGAGAATATTTTTACCTACAAACATCTTTTCCTGCACACGTACTACTTTATATTTTCCATCACGGTAGAAGATGATAACATCGTCAATATCCGAACAGTTCGTAATATATTCATCTTTTTTCAATCCTGTTCCGATAAAGCCTTCCTCACGGTTAATATATAGTTTTTCGTTGGCTTCTACTACTTTAGCAGCTTCGATGGTGTCGAAATTGCGAAGCTCGGTTAGTCGTGGATATTTCTTTCCGTATTTTTCTTTCAGCATCTTGAACCATTCAGTAGTATATTCCACAATATTGGCCAGGTGCTTGTCTATTTCTTCTATCTCTGCTTTCATCCTGGCGATGAATTCATCTGCTTTATCCTTGTTGAATTTGAGGATTCGTCCCATTTTGATCTCCATCAATTTGAGGATATCCTCTTTCGTCACCTCCCTGATAAGGATAGGATAGAATGGAGTTAACCTCTCATCAATGTGTTCACAGGCTTCGTCCATAGACTTGGCTTGTTCAAATTCTTTATCCTTATAAATACGTTCCTCAATGAATATTTTCTCAAGAGATGCAAAGTGAAGCGTATCAAGCAATTCGTCTTTACGAATTTGGAGCTCTTTGCGAAGCAAATCAAGTGTATTGTCCGCCGACTTTTTCAATACGTCACTTACAGTCAAGAAGTGCGGTTTCTGATCGTCGATAACGCAACAGTTCGGTGAGATGCTGACTTCACAGTCCGTAAAGGCATAAAGGGCATCTATCGTTTTGTCTGATGAAACACCAGGTGCAAGATGAACTAATATTTCAACTTGTGCAGATGTGTTATCATCTACTTTACGAATCTTAATTTTTCCTTTGTCTACGGCCTTCAGAATGGATTCAATAACACTGGAGGTTGTTTTCCCATAAGGAATTTCGGTAATGGCCAATGTCTTATTATCTATTTTATTGATTTTGGCACGAATTTTTACCGAGCCTCCACGTTCGCCGTCATTGTATTTTGAAACATCTATCGAACCTCCGGTCTGGAAATCGGGGTAAAGTTTGAACGGTTGCCCATGCAGATAGGATATGGAAGCGTCACACAATTCATTAAAGTTGTGTGGCAGTATTTTAGAAGAAAGCCCGACAGCGATACCTTCCACTCCCTGAGCGAGGAGAAGTGGGAATTTTACCGGCAGTGTTATCGGTTCTTTGTTTCTTCCGTCATAAGATGATTTCCATTCTGTCGTTTTCGGATTGAAAACAATGTCCAAAGCAAATTTAGACAGGCGTGCTTCTATATAACGTGGAGCGGCTGCCCCGTCTCCGGTCAGTATATTCCCCCAGTTACCCTGACAGTCGATTAGCAAATCTTTCTGCCCCAATTGTACCAAGGCATCTCCGATAGAGGCATCTCCGTGAGGGTGAAATTGCATCGTATGACCTACGATATTGGCAACCTTATTATAGCGCCCGTCGTCCAAACGTTTCATGGAGTGTAAGATACGGCGCTGCACAGGTTTCAATCCATCGTTAATGTGGGGTACGGCCCGTTCCAGAATTACGTAAGAAGCATAATCCAAGAACCAGCTTTGGTACATGCCAGTAAGCTGATGCTTCACATTTTCGTCCATTGTGCTTGCCGGTTTGTAATCGGAGTGCTCCGTTTCCGGCGTAGATGTATTTCCGTCGTTTTGCTCTTCTTTATCTATAAAATCGTCGCTCATATATATTTAAATTCCTTAATGTAGTATCATATGCAGGCAAAAATACGATTTTTATTGAAAAAAATCATTTACTTTGCACATTATTTATATAAATAGAAAGAAATAAATATAGAATAAAATGGCACAAGAAGATGTTTTTAAGAAATTAGTATCACACTGCAAAGAGTATGGTTTTGTATTCCCTTCGAGTGATATTTATGACGGGCTTGGAGCAGTGTATGACTATGGTCAGATGGGGGTTGAACTCAAAAACAACATAAAGAAATATTGGTGGGACAGCATGGTGCTGCTTCACGAGAATATCGTCGGTATTGATTCCGCCATCTTTATGCACCCTACTATTTGGAAAGCATCCGGACACGTAGATGCCTTCAATGATCCCTTGATTGACAACAAAGATTCTAAGAAACGTTATCGTGCCGATGTTCTTATAGAAGATCAGCTGGCTAAGTATGACGACAAGATAAATAAAGAAGTAGCCAAGGCTGCTAAGAAATTCGGTGATGCTTTTGATGAGGCTCAGTTCCGTTCTACGAATGGACGTGTGTTGGAACATCAGGCTAAACGCGACGCTTTGCACGAACGCTTCGCCAAAGCTTTGAACGATAATAATCTGGAAGAACTTCGTCAGATTATTATTGATGAAGAGATTGTTTGTCCTATTTCCGGTACAAAGAACTGGACGGAAGTTCGTCAGTTCAATTTAATGTTTTCAACGGAAATGGGTTCTACAGCTGATGGAGCGATGAAGATTTATCTCCGTCCTGAAACCGCTCAGGGTATCTTTGTAAACTACCTGAATGTGCAGAAAACTGGACGTATGAAGATTCCTTTCGGTATTGCACAGATTGGTAAAGCTTTCCGTAACGAGATTGTAGCACGCCAATTCATTTTCCGTATGCGTGAATTCGAACAGATGGAGATGCAATTTTTTGTTCGTCCCGGTGCAGAACTGGAGTGGTTTAAGAAATGGAAAGAAACACGCTTGAAGTGGCATAAGGCTCTTGGCTTCGGTGATGACCATTATCGTTTCCATGACCATGACAAACTTGCTCATTATGCGAATGCCGCAACAGATATTGAATTCTTAATGCCGTTTGGATTTAAAGAAGTTGAAGGCATCCACTCACGTACTAACTTTGACTTGAGTCAACACGAGAAATATTCAGGTAAGAGCATTAAATATTTTGATCCGGAACTGAACGAATCTTATACTCCGTACGTTATTGAAACGTCCATCGGTGTAGACCGTATGTTCCTGAGTATCATGAGTGCTGCCTATTGTGAAGAACAGTTGGAAAATGGCGAAAGTCGTGTCGTTTTGAAACTTCCAGCAGCTTTGGCTCCGGTGAAGTTGGCAGTTCTTCCGTTGGTAAAGAAAGACGGGCTTCCAGAAAAAGCGCGAGAGATTATCGATGATTTGAAGTTCCACTTCCATTGTAATTATGATGAGAAAGATAGTATCGGAAAGCGTTATCGTCGTCAGGATGCCATCGGTACTCCGTTCTGTATCACTATTGACCATCAGACTTTGGAAGATAATTGTGTCACGATTCGTCATCGTGACACGATGGAGCAGGAACGTGTCGCCATCGCTGATTTGAATAAGATTATTGCCGATAAAGTAAGCATTACCAGCTTATTGAAGACATTGATGTAAGCGAAACATAAGAAACTTAATATGAAGAAGAATAATTGGTTGATTGGTAGTTTGTTAATGTTTGTCTTTGCCTTTTCGTTTGTTGCTTGCGAAGAGACGAAAGACGAAGGTGAATATTATGACTGGAAAGAAAGAAATGATACCTATATTAAATCCATAGCTGATACAGCGGCATTGAATGCGGATACGAATTGGAAAGTTTTAAAAGCATGGAACTTGCCACCGGATGGAAGTACGGATTTAGGAGCATCTTTTAATGTTCAAAATTATGTTTATGTACATGTGAAAAAGAAAGGAGCCGGTACCGTATCTCCGTTTTATACTGATTCAGTAAGTGTCAGTTATAGAGGAAAGCTGATTAATGGCGATATTTTTGAAGAAACGTTTATTTCTAATGAATTGAAACCTGAGACTGCCGGACGCACTACTTTATATCTGAATAAATCTGTAGTAGGTATGACAACAGCCTTACAGGATATGCATGTTGGTGATCTTTGGGAAGTTTATATTCCATGGAATCTGGCTTATGGTTCTTCTGCATCAGGGAGCATTCCGAAATATTCGGATCTTATCTTTGAATTATATTTGGCGGAGATCAATCCGTTGAAAAAAAAGACAGATTAATCTATAAACAATACGGTTATGAAAAGAAGTTTTTATTTGAATCCGATGCGTTTGTTGTACTCTTGTGCTTTGCTGTTCTTTTTAGGAAGTATAACATTGACATTAAACGCTTGCGATAAAAATGAGGATGATAATGGCGATAATGACGATGATGATAAAGTATGGGTAGATAATACACCTATTCTTGAATTTCGTGAAGCGGCATTTCTTGAAGCTGCTATAGCAGAGCATGCAGACCGGAATGGTGATGGTAAGATTTCTGAGAAAGAAGCGGCATTGGTAGGTAGTCTCACTATTAATGAGAGTAATGTTCAAAGTACGGAAGATTTGCGTTTCTTTCCGGAATTGGAAACTTTTCAATTTCAATTTAATCCTAATGTTTCGGTTATAGATTTATCTCATAATCCTAAATTGCGAGAATTAGACTGTGCCTATACTGCCATTACAAAACTGGACCTGAGCCATAATCCGGATATGCGTGCGTTATTGTGTATGTCTAATCAACTGGAAGAGATTAATGTTAGTACTTGTCCGGAACTGATAGCTTTATCTTGTGATTTAAATCCCAATCTTCAGGAGCTTAATTTGCAGAAGAATACTAAAATAACAGATTTGCTTTGTTCGGGTTGCGGGTTATTCGTTCTTGACTTAAGTAAGTGTGAAGCATTAGCCAATCTGCGTTGTGATGATAACAATTTGACTTCATTGGATTTGAGCAATAACCGTCAACTTTCAAAATTAGGAGTAAGTGAGAATCAACTGATTGAACTCACATTATGGAGCGGACATAAAAAACAACTTGAACCAAGTGTCATTGAAGGGATTACGCAAGAATATGGTGACATTATTTCTTATGTAGATTAAAGTAAACAGATATATATTCTTTGAAATGCCCTTACGGAAGAGAAAACGTAAGGGCATTTTTATATGATGTGAATAATGACTGGTTTTATCAGTCAAACACTGTATTCAAAATAAAGTTTTTATTGTCTTCACTTATCACTATTCGGAAGTAAGTTGTTGATATATAACTAGAAAAAGTGAAGGCACTATTTTAGATGAACTGCACCCCAAAAGTTGGACAGTTAATTATTTGTTTCTATAATTGATTCTATAT
>NZ_QSUN01000044.1 GCF_003438995.1 Bacteroides sp. OM05-12 | reverse complement strand
TCAAGCAGAAACAGCTCATTGATTTTTATAATATTTATCGATTGATCGATTGGTCATACGTCACCATACGTGATTGTTTGATGAAGCCACTTCAAGCAGAAACAGCTCATTGATTCTTACAATATTTATCAATCGATTGGTTATCCATACATCACCATGCGTGATTGTTTGGTGAAGCCACTTCAAGCAGAAACGGCTTTTCAATTTTCATAATATCTATTGAGTGATTGGTTATCCATACATCACCATGCGTGATTGTTTGATGAAGCCACTTTAAGCAGAAACGGCTTATTGATTCTTATAATATTTATCGATCAATTGGTTATCCATACATCACCATGCGTGATTGTTTGATGAAACCACTTCGAGCAAAAATAGCTTATTGATCCTTACAATATTTATCAATCGATTGGTTATCCATACATCACCATACGCGATTGTTTGATGAAGCCACTTCAAGCAGAAACGGCTTATTGATTCTTATAATATTTATCGATCGATTGGTTATCCATACATCACCATGCGTGATTGTTTGATGAAGTCATTTCAAGCAGAAATAGCTTTTACTCTCGAAACAATATTTTATTATTGAATTAAACTATTTTATTTAATGAATAACAAGAAGAAAGTCTGTATTTAATCATTATCAAATACAGACTCTCATTATTTTATAAATAAACAATTGTTATCTTTCTTATTTCCAGGATATTGGAAGTAAATGCTATCTCATAAAAATCCTTGTTAAAAATTTCATTCAGTTTATCCAGTTTATCACTCTTTTGCGATTCTTCCGTACTACCATATACAATTTTAATTACCGCTGCAATCTGCTCAAGTTTACATGATAATAGATAATCATATAAGTCTTTACGCTTTCTCCTTTGGGGAATAAACCAATAAGGATTCTTGTATTTCCAAACAACAAGTGGTTCCCTTGTTGTTTTCAACTCTTCAACCCAACCATCTATAAAACAAGCCAATTCTTGTAGCGTTTTTTGCTTTATTCCACTTGGAATCCTCTTTGCTCTTACCTTATTTACAACCTTTCTAACGGATTCATTATCTCCCTGTGATTGTATTATTTCTACATATACACGATCTCCTATTCGAGGCTGTACTGTATACCCATCAACACTCAATAAACCAATGAGCTCCGCAATCTTCGAGCCCTGGTCCTCCTCCTTGGTATCAGAATATATCCGACCCAATAATGATTCAATACATGATTTATTAAGCCGCGACAAAACCCAAAACACATTAGCCCATTGTTTATCTTCCTTAAAAGGGAAAAATAAACCATGTGAATCTGAACGCATCATAGAAAATGAATCATCATCAAAATACTCACCGATATAATAAGGAGATATTATAGAGGAAGCACCAATATCCTTTATCCAGTTGCACATGAAACAAGTAAGCTTCGCCAATGCTTTTGCCGTAATAGGAAAAGTGCTGTTTTTGTATGCAGAATCTAAATCTCGAAACTTCCAATTAAGTTTCTTGTTTTTAGCAAATTCCAGATAAGTATCTCCAAAAAGTTCATGCCTGTAACCTTTTTTTCCGGACATCATAGAATTAACGAGTAAGCCTTGTCGCCCGATATTGCCATTTTCTTTTTTCATAATTTATTTTTTTGTAATCAATATTTCTACATTATCTTTAAGGGCAGCTACATAAGACGTCTTTGATAATGTTTCATTTAACAATTCGACTTTATCGCTTTTAATATTATCGTCTGTACTCTTATATAAATCATTCAAGATACCGCCCAATTCACCCATGTCAATCAGTTGCAACAAAGCGCCTACATACATGATTTCCACAAACTCTCTACTATACGGTATAAGTTTAAATTTATGAGCAATCTCTCTGTTTGTAAAAAAGTAAATGAAACTTTTCAATGAACGAGATTTCTTTATATCCAAAAACCAAGTATAAATCAAATACGAAAGGTCATCTAAGACATCTTTATCTATGGGTGAAATAACACTTTCATGAAAGTGAGTCCATTTTAAGGTGTCGCAACCATGAGGATATATAAAGTCAAAATTTCCTTGATTCAGTTTACTTACTTTTCGCTCTTCTTGCATTGTCTTTTTGTCCTTTAGGCGCTGCTCCTTTCTTTCCTTTTCATCTGCTTTTCTCTTTTCTTCGATTTCCTGTTGGGCGCGCCCGATCCTGATGAGTTCGTATATCTGTTCTTGTTGCTGATCCTGAAAATCCTCTTGAGAATCTTGTAGTTCTATGGAATAATCCAACGAAATATCCCTTGCCACTTTTATCGATTTTCTTATAGCCCTACATTCTTCAGTTTCTTCCTGCCTGCCCACATCAAAAGTATCATCGTCTTCCAGACCTTCAAAACAGAATCCAGACAGTACATATTGGCCTAATTCATTTGTCAACCGGAGTTTAGTAGTCCTGACATATTCTTCCAAGTCTAAAGTACTTTGTCTTCGTTCTCCAATAGCTTCCAAAGCTAAATCCCTGTCCTGTTTTGTAAATGAAGATAACTCAATTTCGTTTTTCTCAATGAAAGCATCCAAGTAAGCAACATCGATTTGTCCTGTCTCCGCTAACTCTTTCCTTTGTTTTACAAATACGGATATATAATGTGGGTTTTCCATCTTCTTGCTCCACGCAATGAGAATTTCAATCTTTTCAAAAATTGGTTTATTGGCATAATCCGTAAAATTTATAATTCTCTTGTTGATTCTTTGCCTGTAAAAACGGCTGTATTCATCTTTACGGGACAGCCTGACAAGTCGGTAATTTTTAAGTTCAAGTCTATCAATAAATTTATTCCTGAACAAGTATGCCAAACATATATCATCCATATTCAAGTCCTTGTTCTTTTTTAATCGTCTTACCGTAGATTCAATCTTAAGACTTTCCTGAATACCAAAATATAAGTCTGCGCAAGGGTTACAAATATACATCTGATTGAAATTATGTATATTCTCAATCACTGTTATATTATGTACTCCTCTAGGACTGCAAAGACACGAACAATATCCCAAAACACAATAATACCCTTTCATTACCCATTCTTTGGATGCTTCTTCCCAGTCATCAGCTTCACTAAGGCTAATCAGTTTCTTTGCCAGCCTTGAAGGAGGATTAGCTTTCGTTTTCATTATTTCAGCCATAATCTTATTTTTCTATTTTGGAAAAGGATAAGCCGCAATTAATTGGCAGCTTTCCTTTTTCTGTTAGATTTAATAATTACATTTCTATTGCTACAGAATTTTCTTTTCCATTCACTTTTTTCTCTCCACCGGATTCCTGTACAGCAATCCCTTCCTTAATAATTTTATTCATACGAGCATTATCTTCATTCCAGGAATCGCTTTGTGAATCTTGCTGTTGCGCAAGATAAAATGCCCAAAGCTCTCTTTCTCTCTCCCTCATATTTTCCATCGCCTCTTTTTCAGCTTCTTCCTGACTGACTTCGCCGTCTTCCAAACCTTCAATACAGAATGGAAACAATATACGTTTCGCCGAATCCTTTGTCAACTTACATTTTGTAGACCAGAAATATTCTTCTAAATCTAAAGTAGCAAAAACTTGTCCTTGGATAGCTTCCAAAGCCAGTTCTTTGTCCTGTTTTGTAAATGGAGACAGCGCTATTTCGTTCTTCTCAATAAAATCATCCAACCAAGCGATATCAACTTGTCCTGTGTCCGCTAACTTCTTCCATTTTTCAACAAATACAGAAATACAATGTGGGTTTTCCATCTTCTTACTCCACGCAATGAGAATTTCAATCTTTTCAAAAATAGATTTATTTGCGAAATTTGTAAAATGTATAATTCTCTCGTTGATTCTTTGTCTGTAAAAAACACTAAACGCATCTTTTCGGGATGACCTGACAAGCTCATAGTTTTTAAATTCAAGAAGACCAAGAATTCCATTTCCATGCAAATACGTCAAGCATGTATTATCCATATGCGAATTCTTGTTCTTTTTTAATCTTCGCACTACAGATTCAATCTTAAGACTTTCCTGTATTCCGAAATACAAGCTTGCACAAGAATTACAAATATGCATCTGATTAGTATTGAATATATTCTCAATTACAGTCATATCATGTACTCCTTTGGAACAACAAAGGCATGAGCAATGCTCAGAAATATGATAATACCGTTCCATTTTCCATTCATTTTTCGCCTCCTCCCAGTTATCTGCCTCGCTAAGGCTAATTAGTTTCTTTGCCAGTTTTGAAGGAGGATTCGTTTTCATTATTTCATTCATGATTTTATTTTTTAATTTTGAAAAAGAATAAGCTGCAATTGGCAGTTCTCCTTTTTCTATTCAATTTACTAATCCCAATTACATTTTGCAGAAATATTTTTTCTGCAAAAAACTATCAATTTGTTATTTTCCGGATGGCGTCCCATCTTAAAACCAATCTCAATCAACTTTTTGAAAAAATCTCGCCAATGATAAAAAAGACTATTATACTCTATACACGAAGATCGATATTCCACCCAAAGCTGAGCAAATGTCTTAAACTTCGTATCAGAAGAAACATAACCACTGTTAGAAATAAAAAAATCGAAACCTTCAGAGTCAGAAGGCAAAGAAAGTTTTTCATATTTTTTCTCATAGCATTCCGTTATAAACGGACAGACTCTCGGTGGGGTGAAATCTATAACAATTTTACCTTGTGCGCCTACCAATGATTCAAATTCAATTCGGTCTTTTTCAGCAATTAAAGTACCACAGTCATAATGAATAGAAAAATTTAAATTAGCTCTCTCATCATCAATTTGATAGTTATTTTCCATAATAATATTTTTTAGCTTGAGCTGATTTTATAATGTTATTTATTGCTTTCTGGTCTGAAAGGTATCGGCTCGTTTCACCTATCGTTCCAAATTGTTTTTCTAACCAGTCATTCAGTTCTTCCGGGAGAAAATAAATTCTGTTACCATTTTTATGGCAAGGTATGATATCTCCAGAAGTCATCTTATATAGTTTCGACTTGCTCACCAAAAATCCTTTCTTTTCCAAGTAGAGCAATGCTTGTTCTAAAGACAGATATTTGGGAATCTCTTCCGGTTTCTCAATCCTTTGCATTAATAATTCTTTTACTTCGCCAATCTCCGAAATCAAATAATCTATTCGTTCCGGTAATGTGTCATAAGTGGTACTTTTAGCTTCCATAATTATATCTTTCTGTTTCATGTTGCAAAGAAAGGCCTTTATTTGGTGTACTATAATGTCTAAAAATGTTAGTTGGTGTTAGTTGGTGTTAGTTGGTGTTAGTTGTGTGTTTTCTGGTGTTTTCTGGTGTTTTGAAAAAAAAACAGTATTTTTACACCCCAAAATAATAGAAAAACAGCATGAAGAACCCACCAGCAGAACTCTGTAAACTTAGAAAAGCGATAGAAGATGAATTCAAAGTTCATCCTGAAACAAAACAGGATTATATAACTTTGGCACAAAAGATTAACGGAAAGCTTAAAACTTTGGGAGGAAGAGGAGAATATAATAAAGCAGAGTCTATCAGTGAAGAAACCATTTATAAAGTATGGGAATATAGAAAGAATAATGAAGCAGTTGTTTCTCCTAAGACTTTAGGAATTTTGGCACGTAGTATTGATTATCTTAGCTGGGGAGATTTCATTGAGAAATACAAACTCAAATCTAACGAAATACCGGAATCTTTCACCCCTGAACTTATCGAAACAGTTTCTGCTTTTTTCAATCCTGAACTTATCGATGTTCCGCGTATAAAAAAAGATGAGGAGGTACACATTGGTTGGTCTCCTTATAAATATGCTATCTTGAAATGTATAGGAGAATATGAATTTACAATAATCGAAGAGAAAAATATGTGTAATAAGAATGGGTTTACTTTTCTTACTACCGGATTTCATTTATCACCGGAAAAAAAAGAATTTTCTTTTCCAGATATCATATTTGAACCTTTTTATGATGACCTTGAAGACGAACATTGGACATTGAGCGATCTTACAACAATCCCTAAAAAATATTATTTATAAAATTAATATAGTTAGTTAAATTAATCTCTTTATAAAAGAGGAAATAGAATATATAACAATATCAATAAACCTTTTTAAAGTCATTAATTCAATTAATTACCTTAATTATTTCTTGTAACAATTTTCTACTTCAAATTTATTCTTTCATATTCGAGATATGTTCTTGCTTCTTTATACCGAGTATTAGAGGCAAGAGAAAATCTCGATACAGGAGATGAAAACAGCCTTATTTTAGGTATGGGCATATAGTAATCTCGGATTCTATGGAGCTAAATAAGGAACGTAAATATTGCTTGATTTAGAGAAGCATAGCATATACAGAACTCTCGTTTTTCCGGTAATTCAGATTTTAAGGCATAAAAAAATCCTCTTGCTGCATAGTCACAACAAGAGGATATTCTTTTGAATTGAAATTAGTTCAACGAAATAAGATTGATGATTTTGTTTCCGTTTTCTGCAACATTATCGATAACTACTTCATCTGATTCTGTGATAGTTCCCACAACATTTGCACCGTCTAAATACCTGAAACCAGTAAATGTGATATTTGGACTTTCCGAGCTCGCCGAAAGACTTTGTATTTCATAATCCAAGATTTGAAATTGAGATTCTTGATAATCTTTCATTGCTATTTTTGAGAAAGTTGTATTGCTGCGGTTGTACCATGCCTTGCTCGTACGAATATCTCCAATATTAATCTGCTTATCAAGTTTTGTACATTTTTCTCCGTCGAACTCATAATGTTCATTTAACACTATTGTTTTGCGTACATGATTAGGAACAGCAAATTCCCCATACCCAGTGAATTGTTCATCAGATATGGTACATATTGTTTTTTCTTCTAGGTCATTATTACCGACAGTCTTATATTGAATAATCGCATTATTGCGAATGGAATATAAATAACCGTTAAAGATGAATGTATAAGTATCTGAAATCGGATAAATTCTGCCACCCGGACATTTCACACGGCAATTCCGTTGTTGTTCTTGACTACTCCAATACACAACAAAGCCATTATCTGTTACAGTGAAATTATTACATCTAACTTCATCAGGTAACATTTTCTGCATTGTGAAATCTGAAACATCCAGTTTATATATTTGACTAAATTCTGGATAATTTGAATTAGAAGAAGAAGCAATATAAATATTTCCTTGATTATCCAATATTGTTTTCAATGAACCGTAGTACAAATCAATATACACATCTTTCGGCCATCTGTATAACTTTTCTGTTTGAACATCTACTATTGAGAGATACCTAATACTTTGATTGCTAACAGATATATTTTCATCATCAGGACCGGGTTTATAAAACAAATCAACAATATCTTGTTCAACAGGATTTACCAGAATAATTTTATCACTCAATTTGACTACCTTGCTAATGCCAATATTATGGTCTTGCCCGTCCTCTCCCTTGATTGACAACTTTACTTCATTGCCTGATAAATCAAGTTTGTAATAAGAATCATCACCTAACGCTCTTGTTGAAGATGATTTTTGATAAATCATTTTAGCGTCACTTACATTCAAATTCGTAAGGTATTTATAACCTTCTTCATAATTGATATTACCACTACCGGAACCACTGTCGTCACTACATGCAGTAAATAAAGCTACCGCACCTAACATTAATAAAATTTTCTTCATAATTACCAGAATGTCATTTCTTCCTTAGCCCCAAATCAGAAGAGTTCATAAATGCAGAAAGCGTGAGGCCATTAACTTATTTTATACGACGGGCTCTGGTAAAGACCTTGAACTAAAACAAGCAACAGTCCCCACGCCATATACGGATATGACGCGAGAGATGTCAACTTATTCCCGTTCTACAGATAGTTTACCAGACTTCGTCGTAGAGAATCAGTTAAACACTTTCGTGTACCTTAAAATTTCTAATATGTCCGACATGTTACCATGACAATGCAAAATTAGAAAAAATAAGGCACACCACAAAGTTACATCTCATAAAGAGACTGTTGCAGGTTGCAAAATTAGATATTCTTATTCATTCAGCATTTCATCAATGGCGAATTCGTGAAGTTCATGCTCCAGCTCCATTTCTTTAAGCCGTTCTTCTTTCTTCTGAAAATAATCATCGCCCAAACCTTTTTCTTCGAGTGTCTTGTCGAATTTATCAAGTATTTCATCTGAAACACATTCTTCATCGTCATTATCGATTGACTCGTCCAATGCGGAAAGCATATCCTCTATTGTGTATTCCTGTTCTTGTGAAGAAGTATCTTCCGTTAATGAAAACTCTGTATCATCCTCACAATCAATATCCGGTCCTAACATATCTATAAGCTCATCGATTGTATAGTCTTTGTCTTTAAAAGAATCTTTCGTATTTTCTTCTTTGACAATCGGCTCTTGAACAGTGGTTTCCTGTATGCTTTCTTTTTGAACAGACATTTTGGTCTTTGGTGCTTTCTTTGAAGATTTCTTTTTAGTCTCTACAACTTCGGCAGCCACCGGTTGTTCTTCTTCTACTTTTTTCTTTCGTGCCATAACTTTATTTATTTTTGAATTTAGTAATACTCCGAATACATGAATCATCGGACATTACATATATCCTCTTTTTTGTCGGAATATAAAAGAAAAAGGTATTTTAACTATATTCTTAACCTGAATTAAGTTATCGCACCGGTAATTTTGCATAAAGAAAACCCGATTCCCTAATGAATAGAATTACCGGGCAGGAAAGTAAAAAGAGCCCCATATAGGCTATATAGGCTACAAAAACGAGGTCAAAAGGTTAGTGTTCTTAGCACGCTCCTCTTTCTCGAAACTCGCCAGATATGCTTCCGTAGTCCTCAGGTCGGTATGTCCTAAGGATTCACTTATATAAGAGATATTGGCTCCGCTTCGTTTCAATACGGTAGCGTATGAGTGTCTTGCGGTGTATGTGGTGATATTGCCTATACCCAATTCTTCACCTATCAACTTCATACGCTTGTTGATTCGCTTGACAACATCGCGTACAATCGCTTTACGCTCTATGGCCGTTTCATGCCCTTTCATATAAGGAAATATGTAATTATCGGGTAACGGTTTGTTGCCCCACTTGTCAATTATTGCCTGTAATTGGGGAGAAACAACTGCACGTATCTCTTTCCTATTCTTTGTTGTGCGTTCTGTTTTCTGTCTCACAAAACATATTTCACCGTCCACAATATCCGAGAACTTCAATTTCAGCATGTCTGTCGGATTGATACCGTTGCACAAGTAAATGAATATCCAGAGGTCTTTATACCTGTTAGTGGTTTCATTTTCACTCTTATAATCGAAAATGGCCTTCAACTGTTTCTTTGTCAATCCTTTCTTTCTTCCGATACCGGTCTTTATCTCGAACAGACCTTTTCCGAATGGGTATTGCGATTCTTTGATAACGCCGGCTCTCTTGGCTTCATTCATCAAAGTACGGATATTTCTCATGTGCATACCGATTGTAGAAATACTTCTCGTTTTCGACCAAAGTCTTTCGCATTTTTGTAACCATTCAACCGTAACAGTACTAAATGGAATATCTTTGCCGCCGACTTCCTCAACCATTACCAATGTAGTTTGATAGAACTGCATTGTCCCGATTCTTTCTTCGTTTTTCAGTTCCTCAATCTTAGCTCGTATGGCACTGTTCAGAGTATCACCGGTAGCTTTTCCCAAACGTAAATTGAGCGTATTGAAAGAGAATGTTCCTTTCTCTGCCAGAGCTTCAACATTCATACGGACTAAAGAAAAACTACTTTCAATGGCTTGTCTGATTTTCCTGCTTTCAGAAGATTTGCTATCCGGGAGCTTGTTCCATTCTTCTTTTGTCATGCAGATACCAATAGAATAATACTTGGGCTTTCTTTGATAATAAACCTTGATTTTAACAGGATATTTGCCTTCTTTGTTGGCAGTACGTGCATCAAGTACCGTAGAGACTACGATACCGTCTTTTGAAAAATTATACATGGTTTTAGTGATTACCCGCAAGCGGAATTGCTTACGATAGTCTATATATCCTCATTTGAATGGAAATATAAACATTCAACCCACTTTTGAATATTGATTTCAAGTTGTTTAGACATTGATTTAAACGGGTTAAAAACGAAAAGCAAAAGGGCTTCGAATAGTTAATTTCCTATAAATAAGGTATATAAATTCAAAGAAGAACCAAAACTATATATAAAACAACGCCTAAAAACACTGAAAATACGCCAGAAAACAAATACATAATAAAAGTTAAATAATTAAAGGCCATGTAGTCGATGACCTTATTTCAAGGGTGTTGAACTGAATTTCAAACGGTATTTGAGGATATAAGCTACTAAACAATGGTGTAAAATGCATATTGTTACAATAAGAATGATAAGAGGTCCAGATCTTTCACGATTTAAGAAATAAAATCATCCGAAATGACTCCAAATATCTCTAAAATTATCTATCTTTGTTCTTAGAAAGTTTCACATATAATTTATTGTAAATATGGTAGAACAGATATTAATTAGATATTTTAAAGACATAGATTTATCCGACCCTTTTTTTGATTCACTAAAAGAAGATTATCCAGGCTTCTCTGAATGGTTTGAAAAAAAAAGCGAAGAGAATAAGTTTGCTTTCGTACAATATAATCAATCAAATCAATTACAAGCTTTTCTATTTCTAAAAATAGAAGATGGAGAATTAGATGACATAAATCCAATCAGGCCACAAGCAAAAAGGTTGAAGGTTGGAACTTTTAAAATTGATGCTCATAACACCAAGTTGGGAGAACGATTTATAAAAAAAATTACCGACATTGCAATTGTTAAAAATGTAGACGAAATATATGTGACGATTTTTAGCAAGCATATAGGCTTAGTAAATCTTCTAAAAAAATATGGTTTTGATTATGTTGGGAAAAAGTTAGATGAAGATGTTCTAGTAAAAAGCATGAAAGAACTCAGCAATGATCAATTAAAAGATTATCCTTTAATTAGTTTAAAAGATAAAAGGAAGTTTTTATTATCCATATACCCTAAATATCATACAAAACTATTTCCTGATTCAATATTAAATAATGAAGAAAGTTATAAATACAATTTGGTAAAGGATGTCTCATACACAAATAGTATTCACAAAATATATATTTGTTTTATGCCAGATGTTGCATCTTTAAGAAAAGGCGACCTTATTGCAATTTATAGGACAAATGATTATCAAGGTCCTGCGAGATATAGGAGTGTAGTAACCTCTATATGCGAAGTCGAAGAAATTAAGATTAAATCTGATTTCACAAATATCAATGATTTCATTGAGTACACTAACGCCTATAGCATTTTCGACGAAAGCGATTTAAAGGGCTGGTATCAAAAAGATAATATTATTACTATAAAAATGACATATAATATTGCCTTAACAAAAAGAGTGACAAGAGGATATTTATTAGATAGTCTAGGAATAAGTCCGAATATTTATTGGGGATTCTTCAGATTAAGTGATGACCAGTTTCAAGGAATTTTAGAAAAAGGAGAAATAAATGAAAATATTATTATCGATTAAGCCGACTTTCGTCGAAGAAATATTTAAAGGAGATAAAAAATTCGAATTTAGACGCACTATCTTTAAGAGAAAAGATATTAAAAAAGTTGTAGTCTATGCAACCAAACCTATTGGCAAAATAGTCGGAGAATTTTGTATAGAGCAAATAATAGAAGAGAGTCCCCAATTATTATGGGAGAAAACTCATAAAAATGCTGGTATATCTAAGCATTTTTTTGATGAATATTTTGAAGGAAAAGATACGGGATTTGCTTTGCAAATAAAGTCACCTAGATTATATGAGACACCCATTGACCCTACAATAAATGATGAAAAATTTGTTGCTCCACAGTCTTTTCGATATCTTGATGATGAAATTAACGAACTAACTCTCAAATTTTCAGATTGATGAATAATGAACGGCGTTTTTCTGGACTTGAGATATTTCTGCTTATATTAATAGTCTTGATATCTATCGGCTCTTTAATAATATATGCTATACAAATGCATGAGAGCAAGTTGTCAAAAGATCCTAGTGATTTTGGGACTTTTGGTGATTACATTGGAGGAGTATTAGGTTCATTAATATCATTAATTAGTATTTCATTATTATATAGAACTTATAAAACACAATTAGATATAACCAAGGTTCAAGAAGAAAGATCATACATTCAACAATTTGAGAATACTCTTTTTGAGCTATTAAGTAACCAAAGAACGATTCTCACAACAAGCAAAGGTACTTTCTATGATAGAAAAGACATATCTACAAAAGGTATTATTTTATGTGATTATCAATTCATTGATAAAGTTGCAGAAGAGTTAAAAATTCAGATGTTAGATTTTGAATATGATCACTCTTTATTAAAACAAGAAAATATTAATCTAATTCGAATAATAATTAATGATCATTACTCAGAAGTGTTTACCAAACATACCACTCAGTTAGGTCATTATTTTAGGCATTTATATCATATATTAAAATATATAGATACAAGCGAGATTTCCAATAAGAAAAAATATGTTGATTTGGTACAAGCACAAATGAGCAATAACGAATTATATATATCATTCTATAATGGAATTAGTATATATGGTAGAAAAAAAATGTTGCCATTAATGGACAAATATTCTTTTCTTGAAAATCTAAAAGACAATGATTTTACAACCAAAAGTCATCAAGAGTTATTTTATAGAAACACAAAATTTAAAAGTTATATGGACATAAAGAGCAACATCATTTTTGTTGGAGGTATTCATGGTGTAGGCAAAGGATACATATGCTCCGAACTAACAAAATCATACAATATAAGACATTTGGTTTCTAGTGAAGTTCTTCAGTGGGATAAAGGTAATGAAAAAAGAGTTAAAGATGTTGATCTTACACAGAATATATTACTTGAAAATCTAAAGAAAATAATATCCCCAGATGAAAAGTATCTTTTAGATGGACATTTTTGTTTACTCAACATAGATAATACAATTCAAGATATTCCATTTAATACTTTCCGTGAGATAAATCCTATTTTTATAATCCTAATCACTGACGAACTATTGCAAATAAAAGAAAGATTAGATAAAAGAGATAATAAAATATATGACATTGAACTATTAGACAAATTTCAAAAAAGAGAAATCAAATATGCTAAGACAATTGCAGATGAATTAGGCATAGAGTGCATTGAAATATCCCCTAATAATCTCGAATCAATAAAACCCGTAATGGATAGAATCATGAATGAATAAGATTGAACCGTTGCACACAATTTGCACACATCTCAGGAAAATAGAAGAAAACAAGAGATATTATTTGAAAAGGAAATATTATCTTTGAGCTTGGAAATCAAGAGGTATGGACATGAAAAGAAATAGAATGTAAATCGCTAAAAATCAGACGTTTGCGACTCATAATCTGGAGGTCCTAGGTTCAAGCCCTAGATGGCCCACAAACATTCAGCCTATTACGGATAAAAAACCACTAAAACGCCAATTTTAGTGGTTTTTTTGTATATCCCCCAATGATCCCATGGTTATCGCGGATCAACGTAAAACCCTGATGGATTTCCTATTATGCATATAACTTAGTTAATCTGTACAAGAAGAATGCTTTATCCTTTACGCCCCTGAACTGTGCTCTAAAAGCTTTAATTCTAGCATTAAAAGCTTCTGAAGCAGCATTGGTAGAACGTCTCTCAAAGAAATTGATAATATTCAAGTAGTGTACCTGTATCGAGCGCGCCACTCTTCCAAACGTAAGAAAGCCGGATTTGTCCACTTCATCATACCATCTGGCAAGGCGTGTCAAAGCTAT
>NZ_QSUN01000043.1 GCF_003438995.1 Bacteroides sp. OM05-12 | reverse complement strand
GACGACACGCTGCTGGATATCTTCCGCAACCACCGTTACGTGTTCAATATCACGAGTGTATACGGCCCGGGATATGAAAATCCGGAAGAAGCCTTGGCGAACCGTCCCGTTAACCTGAGTGTGAACGTGGAACATTGGGATCATGGATTGAATATCACCGACTATAATGGACAGGACAATTTCCAATGCTCCACCAAAGACGTCCCGTTGGGTTATGCCAAAGACAGCTACCGTAAAGTGGCGGTCAAGAGTAATGTGGCGGTTTCGGAATGGGAGTTCGAGAATAAGGGTGACTGGCAGGACGTGCTGGATGTGGAACTTCCCACTGATGCGACGACGGATATCGGTTATATCACTTTTACCGCGAAAGGTCACGGTCCGATTGCCGTACAGGTTCGCATAAAGATCAACAACCTGAGCATCACGTTCAACGTAACGCAGAGTGACGGTGCCTATCTTTCTCCCGACGGAGTGATTCTTTATGGTTGGGAACAGACGAATAACGGAGACGAGACGGGTGTATCGGGCGAACAACAGAGTGATGTGAATACCGAACCGGGTAGTGTTTTGATTACTTCCCGGGATGAAGGTGAGTCTGGTACTGTGACTACGGAGCCGGTGCGAGTGGGTGAATAGTTGTAAACTATAGAGCCAGTAATTAAAAAATAGAACCAGAAAAACAATAACAATGAATATGAAGTTAAGATATTTGTTTTATGCAATGTCGGTCGGGATTTCCTTATGCTTTCTGTCGGGATGTTCTGCTGATGATAATGCCGTTGCAGTTGAACGGATAACACCACTCACTATCGGCAGTGTGTCCGTGAAAGCTAATCCTTCTGAATCCGATACCCGTGCTACCGGAAGCGTAACGGTTCTGAAAGAGGGTACGGTCGGTATCTCCTGTGCTTCCAGTAGTGGGGTGAAAGATAACGTTCCCTATACTTACGGAGCTTCTTCATGGACCGCTCTTGGAGGAGGTTTTCTTTTGTCGGAAACCACTTGGACTATGGCTGCTTATTATCCTTATTCGGAAAGCGGTGTCTATAGCAGTGGAGGTAGTAATGCTACTTTGAATATGGCCATTGGTCCTTATGAAGCCTCCAAAGATCTTTGTGTAGGACTCTTTACGGCATCAGCTACCGATTATGCCCCGACACCGATACTATCGCATATTTACGCCCGGGTAAGTTTCCGCTTTGTTAAACGGCTTACTTATAAGGGCTCAGGTGTGATACGTTCTTTTATGCTTAAAGATATGCTTGTGACAGCGGAATATATGCTTTATTCCAACTTCTTAATCAAGACCATTTCTGATAATTATAATCTGAACAATCTGACGAATATAACGGCGAATACGGATAATTCAACGATTGATTTGTTGTTGATTCCTGTAGGAGTTTCATCCGGCGGACAGGCGTTTGCGTTTTATGCGGACGGTACGGAACCTGAGAATTTTTATGAGGGGACAATTCCCCGAAGCCTGTTTGCAAGTACCGGTTATGCTTTTCAGGCAGGTTGTCATTATAAGCTGAAAGTTTTGTTGGGTAGCGATGGTTTTGTTGTCGAACCGGATGATGACGGTGGGTTTCCTGTCGTTTCAGGATGGAATGAAGTTACTCTGAATAATGAGAAATGGTGGATATAATAAATGCAGATAATAAATAAAATATATAGTATGAAAAGACAGTTGTTCTTTCATTCGCTCCTGATAGCTGTCGGTGCTTTGGTATTCGGTGGTTGCAATCAGGACGATGACTCCGGTAACCCTGCGAAGGGTGAGATGATAGAAGTACGGTTTACGGTAGATGGCGTTTCAGATTATGCAGGCGATACGTCTGCTGATACACGCGCTCCGGCAGAACCTTTCAGGGTATCTGTTCCCATGAACGAGAATTATGAGATAGAGGCTACATTTGTTCCCCTCCAAGCGGAACGAACCCGTGCGATAGGTCCTCTTGGTGAAAATATCCGTTATCGCGTTTTGGCTTATAGCGGTGGCGCTACTTATAGCGGATATGCCGATTATAAGATTAAAAATGGAAAGTCGGTGTTGGAAAACGGTGGCTTTAGATTATCGGCGGGTCAATATAAATTTGTCGCTTATTCTTATTATAACAGTGAAATCATTCCGGGAATTCCCGACGAAAATACGAATCTGAACGAGCTGGCAGTAAGTACGGAAGATGATATCATTTATTGGCAATCCGACCTGATAACGATTAGTGGAAATACATCGTTATCAATTGAGTTTCGTCATTTGTTTCCGCAATTGCAAGTAATATTTGATTCGACCGGATTCTACTATGACCTTACGTCGGCAAGTGCTGTCTTAAACGTTGATAATGCGTCACCTTATATAAATGGAGTTTGGACTGTTGCGAATAGCTATGTCGATATCGTTACCACTACACAGGAGGATGGCGCTTTTAAGTTTTCTACTACGGGTAGTCAGCGTATAGCGAGTGATTTGAAGAGATTGTTGCCCATAAGCAATACAATACAGACTCCTTTAGACCTCACTGTAGGAGCAACATTTGCAAATGGGGAAAAGGTATCCGGTAAGAAACTTTCTCTTGCTGTTGCCAATAATGCATTAAAATCCAATACCTCTTATGTTTGTACGGTTAAGTTCAAAGATTTAGGATTTCTTGAGGGGGATGAGATAAACGGATATCCTTATGGAGGGGGTAATTGCTGGGTTATTCCT
Organism: Bacteroides sp. OM05-12; assembly: GCF_003438995.1. Classification (GTDB taxonomy): domain Bacteria; phylum Bacteroidota; class Bacteroidia; order Bacteroidales; family Bacteroidaceae; genus Bacteroides. The sequence goes on along the minus strand of NZ_QSUN01000043.1, from coordinate 14,142 downwards.
AAAAAACCGGGTGATGCAACATATTCATTTACTGCTGTAGAAGGGAGAAGCAATGATCCGGTAGGAACTACTGTCAACGATAAAGGTGTACCTAATGGAGCCTCGTTGTTATGGCAGATGGATGCTGATGGTAATTATTGTACGGATTTAATCATAAGTATGGGTTATTATCCGTCTTCCAATCAAATGCGTTTCACTGTAGGAGGCGGGAAAGTCGGCAATGCTCTGCTTGCGGTAAAATCAAGCACAGGTGCCATTCTTTGGAGCTGGCATATCTGGGTAGTGAGTGATAATAGTTTTATGACCAATCCGATAAAAATCAATGGGGTAGGAGAATTTATGGATCGTAATCTCGGTGCAAATAGAGATGGTTCAAACAAGGAAAATTTCCTCTATTATCAGTGGGGACGTAAAGACCCGCTTATGTACAATAATCAGGAAATGAAAGCAGGACCGGTATCGATATCTGTTGCTACTCAAAATCCTGAATATATTTATAGAGTTGATTCCAGTAGTAAGTATTGGTGTAATGATAATTCTGCAATCTGGAGTCCTACTCCAACTAATCGCTCAATGCTTAAATATGATCCGTCTCCTAAAGGGTGGACAATTCCAAGTCGTACTGTCTATAACTCGTTAGTCAACCAACAGGGAGGAGCTGTGTCAAATAAGCATATTTACTCAATTTCCGGGGTGAATGGTACTCTCTATTTCCCGGCTGGGGGCATGAAAAATTCTAGTACAAAAGGAGATGGGTCTATTACATCACCCAATGACGGCTATTATTGGTCGAGTACGTCTCCTTCTGCCAATGACCTTGCTGGTGTGTTTTACTTTACATCAATAATAGCGATGTCTTCTTTAGCTGTACAAAGTGCTTTACCCATACGTTGTATCCGAGAGTAAACAAACTATATGCGATTTATTTAATTATTTGGTTGGGTCATTAATAAGAGATATATAATATGAAAAGAAAGTTTTTCTTTAATTTACTTCTGATTGTTGTTGGTATTCTGATATTCGGTGGTTGCAGTCAGAATGATGACAATGATAGTCTTGCAACGGGTGATCCCGTAGAAATACGGTTTACCGTAGGCGGTGTTTCAGACTATGAGGGTGATACATCTGCTGAAACGCGCAGTCCGGCAGAACCTTTCACGGTATCTGTTCCTGTAGATGACAGTTATGAGATAGAAGCTACATTCGCTCCCCGCAAAACGGAACAAACCCGTGCCAGTGGAAGTATTTTGGCTGAAAATACCCGCTATCGTGTATTGGCTTATAAAGATGGTGGTTCGACTTATGAAGGATATGCCGATTATAAAATTGAAAATGGAAAGTCGGTGTTGATAAATTCCGGTTTGGGATTGTTGGCAGGCGGTCGGTATAAGTTCATCGCTTACTCCTATAACAATAGTAATACTATCACGGAAGTTCCCGATGGCAATACCGGCATCGGTATGAAATTTTTAACGGTAAGCACAAACGATGACTTTCTTTATTGGCAATCAGGATTAGTCGAGGTAAGTCGGGATATGTTGTTGACAATCAATTTTCGGCATTTGTTTTCACAACTGCAAGTGGTATTTGATATAACCGAGTTCGGTGTTGGTTGTAAATTTACGTCAGCAGCTACGGACTTAACCATCGGTGGAAAGGCACCTTATACGAGCGGTACTTGGAGTTTTGGGGATGAATACGTCAGCATCAATGCTCTTTCCACGCAAAACGGCTCTTTTAGTTTTCCTTCCATAAGTGGTCAGGTTATAACGAGCGAAGCAAGGAGATTGCTGCCTGTAAGCAATACGATTTCCACTCCTTTACAGTTTTCGATAGGAGCAGAATTTTCAACAGGAATAGCGATTAACGGTTCCAGCGATGGTATTACCTTTGCAATTCCGGGTAATCAATTAAGACCTAATACCGCTTATACTTGCACTATTAAGTTCAGGGCGTTAAGTGTTTATATGGATAAAGAAGGAGATGAGACCAACGAATATCCTTATGGTGGCGGAAATTGCTGGGTGGTTCCTAAAAATAAGACTAGAGATATAACATATATTTTTACTGCTTTAGAAGGAAGAAGCAATGATCCGGTAGGAACGACTATTGGCGATGCCCCTAAGAAAGCAGAGATAGTATGGCAAATAGATGATAACGGCAATAATTGTAATAATCTGATCAAAGGGGTAACCTATTCGTCTTCATCTTCTAATAATCAAGTGAGGTTTACGGTAGGGAGTGGACAAACCGGTAATGCCATAATTGCGGTAACATCTATATCAGGTACAATTCTTTGGAGTTGGCACATTTGGGTTGTGAGTGATAATAGCTTCCTGTTAAAACCGAAAAGTATAAGTGGAGTATATCTTGGTACTGGATTTATGGATCGTAACCTCGGTGCGGCAGATGTCGTCGGACCAACTTCTTATGGCTTATTCTATCAGTGGGGACGTAAGGACCCGCTAAGAAGGGAAAATGAGTATACATCGGGACCGGTAACAATATCTGATGCAACTAAGAAGCCGGGTACGTTTTATTCCTGCACTCCATCATCTCCCTGGTGTAGTGACTCTAATTATAAAACATTCTGGAGTGATACTTCAACTGATGCTGCAATGCTTAAATACAATCCATGTCCTAAAGGATGGACATTGCCGACCAAGAAGCTATATGACTCAGCAATAGTTAAAGGTAAAATGAAAGATAATACTTGTGTGTTTCCTTGTACGGATTTTAGTGACTTGTATTTTGTGCCCGGAGGTGGTAGATACTATTATAATGGGGCAGTGAGATCTGATGGTAGTGTCGGTTCTTATTGGTCAAGTACAACAGATAACGGACTAAAAGCTTATGGCTTGTTCTTTTATACAGATATAGGTGTAAATAGCAGTGAGTCTTCGGAGGCGAAGTCCATACGTTGCGTTCGAGAATAGTAAAACGTAAATCAGTTAATTCATTTATACATAACTCTTGAGGATTGGGGAAGTGACGTTGAGTTTACCCTTGTTGCAATTATTTGTAGCAAGGGTATTTTTTATTTTCATCCACCATCCCCACAAATTCATTCCACATATCCTCAGGGATGCTGTTTAGAATGACTTCCAATCGATAACACTTCCTTGTGAAGTTTTCATACTTCTATCTCCATTGTAGATTGCAAAACAATCTTCCGGTGCTGTCCCTGAAAGTTTTGCCCATTTAGAGATGCCTTTGAAAAAGTCAGAAGAATAGGTTGCTCCCGATTTAATTTCATAGGCGTATTGTTTACCTTCTACAGTACGCAGTAAATCAACTTCATTACCTATGCTGTCTCTCCAAAAAGAAAGGTTGGGCTCTTTCCCTTTATTATATTCCTCTTTGATGAATTCATTAATTACAAGGTTCTCAAATAAGCCTCCGCGAAGAAAGTGAGTGGCTATTTGATCTGCATTTCTTATATCGAGTAGTGAACACGCTAATCCTGTGTCGTAAAAATAGAGTTTAGGTGTTTTTACTAATCGTTTCGCATAGTTGTTATGGTCGGGCTTTAATAAATAGCATATATAACTTGCTTCTAAAATAGAGATCCATGAGGTTGCTGTAGTTACGGATACTCCGCATTCATTGGCCAGTGATGAGATATTGAGAAGTTGTCCGATACGTCCTGCACACAATTTCAGAAAACGAATAAATTTACTCAAGTCTCCGATATTCCGCATCAAACGTACATCACGTTCTACATATGTCTGAATGTAGAACGGATAGTAATCGGTAGGAAAAATATCTTTATCATAAAGGCGAGGATATGCACCCTTGAAAATTTCTTCGTCTACAGTAGGAGGAAGTATGTTGCCTTCTTTCATTTCAAGATGAGAAAAGGGTAATAACCGAAGAATAGCTGTTCTTCCTGCAAGTGATTGATTGATGTTCTCCATTAAAAGGAAATTGTGAGATCCTGCAAGCAGATACATTCCCTCTTTGTTTTCTTTATCTGTGTAAGTTTGTATGTAAGAAAACAGAGATGGTACTCTTTGTACCTCATCAATAATCGTTTTATCCGAATACGTAGCAAGAAAACCTCTGGGGTCTTCTGTTGCAAACAATCTCATATCCGGGTCTTCTAATGATACATATTTGTATTCTGGAAATGAAGTTTTGAGTAACGTCGATTTACCCGATTGTCGTGGCCCTGTAAGGGTAACAATCGGATACTTTTTTGTAAACTCTAATAGTCTGGTTTTTAATGCTCTTTCTATCATACCTGATCTCTTTTTGCAAATCTACAATAAAAAAGTGAATTTGCAAATTAGATTGCGGGCTATTTAGATACTTTCCGTGATAAAGATGTGAGTTATTTCTTGAATAGAGGTATCATCCCTACAAATTCATCCCACATATCCTTAGGGATGCTGTTTGGAATGACTTCCAATCGATAACACTTCCTTGTGAGGTGTTTATACTGGATAATGGAGTACTTCCACGTTACATTAAAGAAGGGTAAATATCATAATCGAATCTTTTTATGCCTAAATAACTATAAATGAATAAACTTAGTTGTGTCAATATTTGTATATGTAATAAAATAATAGTAATTTTGCCACAGAGCAAGGAGAGGTTATTATGAAAACAGTTAATCAAATTGTTGGAGAAAATATGAAGAAAATCAGAGAGTTATCTGGTTTTACGCAAGAGCAAGTTGCCAAATTGATTGGTATAGAACGTTCTGCATATAGTAATTATGAAGGAGGAGTCAGGGAAGCTCCATATAATATTTTGGAAAGCATTTCAAATTTATTCGGATGTGAGCCTTTTATATTGTTTGAAGATAATATCCATGTGGATAATGAAATTATGGCTACCGCTTTTAGGATTTCAGATATAGAAGAAAATGATTTAAAAGAAATAGCCAATTTCAAGGATATTGTAAAGTCTTACCTCAAAATGGAACGTATCTCTCAAAATGAAACCAAATAAATTTATCATTGAAAAGCAAGTTTCTGAATTTCGTAGGGATAATGGATTTAGTTTATCTGAACCTATCACTTTGAAAAGTTTGCTTTTGAGATTAAATATACTTACTGTTTTTAGACCTTTATCGGAGAATTTTTCTGGTATGTGTTTGAAAGATAAATCAGAGCATCGATTCATGCTTATTAATTCCAATCAACCACAAGGAAGACAGCATTTCACGATTGCCCATGAATTATACCACCTTTTCATAGAGGAAAAACCAACTCCACACAAATGCAACCCAGGATGTGGTAGTAAGAATCCGGTAGAACAGTGTGCCGATATGTTCGCTTCCTTTTTATTAATGCCGGAAACCGGTATATGTCAATTAATACCGGAAACTGAACTAAAAACAAAAGATATATCGATTGCTACTATTCTGAAACTGGAACATTATTTTTCAGTTTCTCGTTCCGCTCTATTATATAGATTATTGAATATGGGATTGATTTCTGAAAATACCCGTTCCCGTTTAGCCGAAATACGAGTGAAGTATTCCGCAATATGTTTCGGATATAATACTGCTTTATATGAATCGGCAAATGAAGGGTTGGTTATCGGTGATTTTGGTGAGAAAGCTCGTTTCTTGTTTGAACAGGAAAAGATTTCAGAAGGACACTATTTGGAATTACTCCATAAAATTAATATCAATGGAATGCAAGAAAACGAAGATAGTACTCGATGCTGATGTGATTATTCATTTTATGGAAGCTGACTGTTTTTCATTACTGCCTGATATATTTCCGGAATATGAGTATTTGATATTGGATGTGGTTTATGATGAAGTATCGAAAAATTCTAAAACGAAAGATTTCATAGATAATTATCTCCGTTTCTTTCCAAAATTGAAGAAAGAAGCCTTTGTTCCTATAGGAGAATCTATGAAAGAGTACTTTTTGTTACAACGTACATTAGGAAAGGGCGAAAGTGCCTGTATGATTTATTGTAGGGATAATAAGGATGTTTTAGGGAGTAGTAATCTAAGAGATATAAAAGAATATTGTTCAGAGAATAACATCACCTATCTGACAACGCTTGACTTTTTATATTATGCTTATTGCAGAAAGAAAATGACGGAATTGGAATGTGCAGAATTTATACAAGCAGTAAATAAGGCTGGGAGCAAACTTCCTATCATTAATATAACCCAATATGCGTGTCTGGTAACAATATGACATAAGTATGATATTTGAATGAAATGAAGAGGGGGTGTCGAGTGTGAAGTGAATCCTCCAATTTTTGGTTCTTTAAAGATCAAGAGCCTCTTGGATTGCTGGTTATTTGGATACTTTCTCATCCCACATATCCTTAGGGATTTCCCAATACCGTTTAGGTTCCTCTTCCCCTGCCATATAGAAGAAAAAGTGAGTGCCTACGGAGTTATCGGGAGTATATTGTTCTGCCTGCTCATGTTCTTGTCTATTAGCTTCTTAAAAGAAAATATGTACAAATATACGGCACTTAGAAATAAATGCCGTAGTTTTGTACACATAAGACAAGAATAATATGGATGATAAATTGAAACTTCTGATAGAGCAACACGGAGGATATTCCGTATTAAATTTCCATTAGACAAAGAACTATAGTACAATATCGCACTTCCCACTTGAATAGCGCACCCGGGGAGGTCTTCGGATTTTATATAAATTGGTGAAGAAAGTCAATAGGTATGGATATGGAAAGAAATCTGCTATGTTTTCCTGGATAAAGGAATCATCCCCACAAATTCATTCCACATATCCTCAGGGATTTCCCAATACCGTTTAGGTTCCTCTTCCCCTGTCATATAGAAGAAAAAGTGAGTGCCTACGGAGTTATCGGGAGTATATTGTTTTGCCTGAATACTCTCCACCGGATACCCTTTTCCCTGCAATCTTTTCAGGATGGATTTCTTTTGGGAAGAAGACAGTCGGTGGTATTCTTGATAAATAGTGTTTAAATCGTTCATCTGTTGCCCGAATATTTTTCTATCAATTCTTTGGTCTGTTGTATATGTCCTCTGGAAGACGCTCCGAACAGGATCGATTCTATTTTGGCAAATCTGCATACGTACTCGATGGCTTCTTCCGGTTTTAAAGCTCCCGCAGCCAGAACCTGCATCGCGATGGGACGGAACTCCCTGTCGCTGTTCAGGTATTCTTCGTATTCCTCAATGCTGTTCGACATACGGAAACCGATTTTGTTGATTGAAGAACAGATGATGGGATTCTTTATATCCAGCCGTTCGCAAAGGTCTACCATTCCCGGTAAATTCATCGTGATAAATCCCGGTTCTGCATTGTATTCTTTTTTGATATAGTCGGCGTAATGTTTGATGATTTCATCCATGCCCAACCCCAAAAGCAAGTCGACAATGACATTTTGGAGAAAAATAACCGGTGTATTCATCCCTTTGAACATCTTCATCTCCGCATCCACCAGCAATTCCATTAATGAAGGGTAATCCTTTTTCATATAGGCGATACCGGCTTTTGAGGCCACTGCCAGGATATTTCCCGGAATATAGGCTTTCAAAGTCCCCAATATACCCAGTTCCGTGACCGCATTTGCATACTTATGGGCATACGGCATGCACGGATGGAATTTGAAGTCCTTGTATTTCTCCGGATTTTGTCGCATATGTTCGCAAACGGCTGCGATTCGGTCATGGGTGGTACACATAAATGTGTTTATGCCCAAATCCATGGCTGTATCCAATACGTCGATGATGGCACTGTTGTCTTTAAAACGTACGGCTTGTGCACGGGAGCGTTCATCTGAAAGGTGATTTACCGCAAAAAACTGGTTATCACCGAATAATATTCTATCCATAGCGGGAAGTTTATTTAGCGTCTTCTATTAATTTATCTACAATATAGTCTGTCTGCAAGGCCTCTTCAAAAGTATTCCTGTGGTTCATTGTTCCGTTTTGGATGCACCGGACAAAATGGTCTATCTGCGCGCTGTATTCTTCGCCCCGAAGATTGAAATACACCTGTGGAGTCAGTTCCGTGATGTATCTGGTATTCCAGCCCTTTTTCAGCGCTTCCTTTTCATTGTCTTCTTTCAGGTATATTTTCAGGGTGGTGGCATCGGCTTCCAGTTTACCCTTATCCCCTTCGATTTTCAGGGAAGTTGTCATTTTGCGGTGTGTGTCGTCACTCCAGCAGACAGATAATTGTCCCTGCAAACCATTTTCGACCTTCAATGTGGCGTAGATGGCATCATCCACTTCTTTCGAGAATATCCGGGGCATGAACGTCCCCCGGGCTTCCGTCAAATGGCTGCCGGTAATGTAATTGATCAGGTTTAACACGTGTGAGGCATAATCCATGAGGCATCCGCCGCCTGATTTCTTGTCTGCACGCCATGTACCGCCTTTAGGCTTCAAAACGACAGGACCGTAGGCCTCTCCCATAAAATGGAAAGGGGTGCCGATAACTCCCGCTGCGAACAGACGTTTCATTTCGTTGAAAGTCCCGATAAAACGGTTGTGATACCCTGCCTGATTGACACAGCCTTTGGCTTTGGCTACGGCAACCATCTTTTCACCCTCTTCGGAGGTCAGACTGAACGGTTTCTCGCAAAAGACGTGGATACCGCGTTCAAGCGCATAAAGTACCATTTCCGAATGGAAGCGGGTGGGCGTAGCAACGAAAATAGCCTCCGGCTTTTCCGTTTCAATCATTTTCTTGTAATCGTCATAGACTTGAAACCCGGTCAGCTTCTTAAATGCACTTTGCAGTAAACCGTCGGGGTCACAAATGGCTACCAAGTCTACTTCCGGATGGGCACCCAGCAGGGCACAATGGGACATACCCATCTTCCCCAATCCTATGATTGCAGTCTTTATCATACTGAATATAATTTATTTGATTTATAGTTTCTTGATTCTCAGGAGTATTAAAAGTAAATGGCGGAAAAAGAGCATTTGATTAGTTATGTTCCTGCGGAATACCTCCGGACGCAGGAATATCCTTACCAACCACTCCATCCCGATCTTCTGCCAGAATACGCCGGGACGTTTACTGTTTCCCGCATACCAGTCGAACACGTTTCCGATAGCGGTTATCACATGAACGTCGAGGTAAGGCTTGTTCCGGTAAGACCATTTTTCCTGTTTGGGTGCGGTCATGCCGACAAAGAGCACATCCGGATGGAAGTCATTAACCGCCTTATGCATGGCTTCGTTGTCTTCTTCCGTGAATTCCGGTTTGAAAGGCGGCGAATAAGTGCCGACCGTCACATCCGGAAAATCTTTGGCATAACGTTCTTTTATCATCTGCAAAGTCTCTTCGCCGGAGCCGAGGAAGAAAACACGTCCTTTCCGTTCCTGCATTTTGTGGGAAAAGTATTGGAAACTGTCCCATCCGGTAATACGTTTTATTTTTTGTCCGTACCTGAAGCGGGGAAGCCAACCGAAATAGACACCATCCAGAATAAGGAATTCCGAACCTTTCAGGGCTTCGTCCATCGCCTTGTCATGCACTGATATTCCGTAAGAGTTCGGGCTGATGGTATTGACTACGTTTCTACCATCCAAAGGGACGCAGTCTAAAGAGTCTTTCACTAAGGCATAGCCGGAGAAGTGGAAGACCGGATTATTTTCTGTCATAATAAAAAAGGAATGTGAAATAAAATATTTTTTTAATGAGAATGATAGTCAAGTCTTTTTTATTTCTATTTTATTTGATGAATAGTTTGACAAAAATATAATTGCATGTAATTTTTTTTGCAATCATGTTTGTTTTCAGACATAACCGAAAATTAGATTATTGATTATTTAAATATTTCTTTAAATTATCTTTTATTCTCTCAGAATTAGTAAAAATAGGTAGGATATTTTCTATGGTTTTATCGGGTAAATCCCACCATTGACTTTTTTGTAACAAGTTTATCGTTTCTTCATCAAATCTGTATTTAATTATTTTGGCTGGAATTCCTCCAACTATAGCGTATGGAGGAATATCTTTTGTAACTAATGCTCTCGCTCCTATGATAGCGCCATTCCCAACAGTAATGCCATCCATTATTATGGCTCCATTACCTATCCATACGTCATTACCAATATTTATTGTTTCTTCTTCATTATAATCAATATGGACAGCCCAATCTTTTCTGATTCCTGTTTTATAAAATATTGAATTGGTAGATATTAATCCTGTAGGATGTTTCCCTAATCCGATTCTTACATCGTTGGCAATACTGCAATAATTACCTATATTAGCATTTTTAATAACACAAAAAGGTTTGATTCTAGTATATTTCCCTATTTTAGAGTTCAAAATTCTTGTTCCTAACCCTAAATAGATATTAGATGGAATTATACTAGAGTTATCCCAAAAAGATAGAAAAGAAATAGATTTGTTGAATTTCTTTTTATTGATGAAATTAACAAGTAATTCTTTAATTTGCATAATGTATTTGTATTAGTTCTGAGATGTTATTATATGATGCGTTTCATTTTTATTAAAAGCGTCATTATTTTCCCATGTATCCGATATGGAATACTCCAATATTTTTTTGCTTGTTTATTGATTCTGGAATCCCATTCTATTTTAGGGGGTATAGAAAATTCCTGTTTATACTCATTTAGAAAATCAATTTTATATCTGTTATATACATTGCAATGTGTGGATTCCGGTCTAAATCCGTCATTGATGACGAGGGATTTAATGGGAGAGACTCCATATCTGTTTTGGAGAAACATGGAATAAGTGAATCTGATATACCATGAATTATTCTTTCCCTGCATGAATCCTTTAAGCATTCCATATAGGTCACTTCCTCCTTTGTTGAATGCTTTCTGCTTAGTCTTATCATGCATTAAATTATTATAATCCTTGACTTCCCAATCCACAGTATCCCATCTGTCTTTCCAAGTTCCCCACGTCCATGAATGTGCTCGGTTATTCAGATATACATCATACTTATAACCAGAAGGAACATTGATTTTTACTCCGAATCCTGATACTTGAAAAATTCTTTCATCATTTTCATAAGTCGTAAGAAGTGCATTCATATATGTAAGAAAACTTTTTGAAACATATAAATCATCTTCTACTACTATGACTTTGCCGTATTTATTAATAATTTTTGTGACCCCTGATATGATAGACTTAGCCAGTCCTTGGTTGAAAGTTGATGTGAAGATTATTTTCTCCTTAAAACCTGTAAAATCTATAGCAATTTGTTTTACTTGATTTATTTTGTCTGTATCGGCATCATTCCTTGGACCATCGATGAATATATATAAGTTTGTTTCATTTGCTAAAGGATTCGTTTTTAAAGAGTCTAATGTGTTTTTTAGCAAATCAGAACGGTTAAATGCAAATACGACTACCGGTGCTAAATTCATTTTGTGTAGATATAAAAATCGTTTATTTTTCTTTTTTCATCATGATAAATCTCTTTTCCTTTACCGATTTTTCCTTATAGTCATAAGTACCTATCATCAATGGCATATCACTTTTGAAAGCATGATCCATTATTTCAGAAACTTCCGATATGTCAAACTTCCATCCCATTTCTTCAAAAAGGTAGTTAGTCAGGAGAGCGTAGTGCGTCAGAGTATGATTTTCACCATGTATTATGCCGCATATGGTATTTGGAGAACGATGCAAATTATCGCTCAATTCCCGTATGGAACAATTGCTTTGTTTTTTCAGGACTTGCATGATTTCTTCCACATTATTATATTTTTCTTTACTCATTTTTTTGATTTTGTGTTATTGGTTTATGTAACAATGTCTATTTCTATTCCTGTACTTTTGCGCCCGTTCTGAAAGATTCAGGGCAACGGTATTGTAAATATCCGTTATCTGTTTATTTAAAAATATTAATTATGGAAAATGAAGAACCCGGTTCATCATTGCAAGTGAGTTTTTTCAAGAGTCTGAAAGACACGTCCCCCTCTGCTGTCACGCTGCGGCAAGTGTACGGACTTATTACCTCCGAGCGCTACCGTGACTCCACCGAGAAGCATCGTTATTATCTTGACCATGGTCAGGAGTCGGAGGCGGGACGCATCAAGCGGGGCGCGGAATTTATCACCCCTTCCGTCATCTGCCAAGGCGGTCGCAGTGTAAAACATATCTGCGGTTACACGGGCATTGGCATGGGCGATTTGGATGATCTCGCTCCGGGAATGCCCCGGCTGATTATCGAGCGGTTGAGGCTCGATCCCTATGTGTTGTTGGCGTACATTACCCATTCCGGACTCGGCGTCCGGCTTTTCTTCCTGACGGATATCACCGATGTCCGGTATCATAATGCGGTGTACCGGCAAGGCAAAGCGTACTACGAACAACTGTTGAGTCATTCCTTTGACGAGCATTGCAAGAATGCCACCCGTACGAGCAATCTTTGTTATGATCCCGACGCGTACTATAACCCGGCTGCCGTGCCGATGCATATTGGGATTCCGGAGGAAGAGGACCTCCCGGCTGCCGTCAGACCCCGGAAGACCTTTCATGCCACCGTAGACAAAGCGGCGGTTGCCGTGCGCGCATTGCTCGAACAGCAGGGTAAACGCTACACCGAAGGCAATTACAATGATTACGTCTCTTCCGCGCTCTACCTGATGAATGATTTCGGAGTGGCACGGGAAATGGCGCTCGAGTGGGCTTTCGAGGAATTTCCCGACTATAATCGTGATGCTCTCGCAAGCATCGCCGGCTCGGTGTACCTGCATACCGATGAACACGGTACAAAGGCACTGCCCAAAGATAACTCCGGTAAGTTGTCCTACGCCTCTATCGGGGAGCTGGAAGCGTTTATCCGTGCGCAATGCAGCCTTCGTTATAACGTCGTGCTCGCCCGTAGGGAGATATGCTGGCTGGATGAAACCGACTTCCATGACATCACCGACAGGGAAGAAAATACGCTTTGGCTCCGTGCGCAGAAAGCGAATCTGTATTCCGGTCAGAATACTTTTCTGAGCATCCTGAAGTCTGAATTCATAACCGGGTACAATCCCTTGGCGGCCTACGTGGAGAACCTTCCCGTCTGGGATGGGCAGACCGATTATATCTCCCGGGTGGCGTCGATGGTGCATACTTCGGATGATACCGCTTTCGCCCTCCATTTCCGTAAATGGTTCGTGGCGTTCATGGCCTGCATCCTGGATAAGGAGGTGGTGAACCATACTATTCTGGTGCTTATCGGTGAACAGGGTATCTATAAGACCACATTTTTCAATAAACTGCTTCCTCCCGAGCTGCAACGTTATTTCTATACGAAAACCAATAGCGGGCAGATGACCAAAGATGATAACCTCGCCCTTTCCGAGTTTGCCCTTATCTGCATCGAGGAGATCGACAACCTGCGTCCGAACGAGCTGAACCGCCTCAAGGCGATGGTGACCATGTCCGCCGTCAACGAACGCGCCGCTTATGACCGCAACAAGAATTTCCGTCCCCATATCGCTTCGTTCTGCGCCACGGGCAATAACCGCCTGTTCCTGACCGATGATACCGGCAACCGCCGTTGGCTTCCTTCTCTTGTAAACTTCATAGATGACCTCTACCATAATGAGATCCCTTATGAGGGACTTTACGCACAGGCATTGTCGCTCTACCGCAACGGTTTCCGTTATTGGTTTTCCGAGTATGAGATGAAAGAACTGAACCGGCACAACCAAAGGTTTGAAGAGCCGAACATCGAAAAAGAGCTGATTTGCTCCCATTTCCGCCTTCCCAAACCGGGAGAGACAGGTATTTTCATCTCCAATGCGGAAATCATGGAACGCATCGGGGGCGTTATCAAATATAATCTTTCTAAAACAAAAATTAACCGTTCCATGCGCGAGCTCGGTTATGAGCCGATACACAACCGGAGCTATCGCGGTTTTCGTGTCGTGCTGCTCACATCCGATGAAATCGCCTCTTACCGGTCTGTAGGGCTGATCCGTATATCTCCCGAGGAGCCGGAACTTCTTTTATAGTTCTCTATTGTGTGACAGTGTGACACTGTGACAATGGTTTTATTAGTATTATATGTAATAGTATAGTAGTATATATACAATACTATATATAGTATATATAATAGTCCGAAAGTACGTGTCACGCCGTCACACTGTCACGCTTTTGATTTCAATCAACCCGATGTTTTTAAAAAACACCTTGATGTTTGTTTGCAATGACCTTGATGTTTTTAAAAAACATAAGGTTG
>NZ_QSUN01000042.1 GCF_003438995.1 Bacteroides sp. OM05-12 | reverse complement strand
AATAACTTAATTTCATGTGTAAGACTCTTTTTTGTCCAACTTTTGGGGTGCAGTTCATTAGATGATAAGTTGTATTTGAATTCAACTCTTTCCAGAGACGACTCAGCACAATTGATTCATGTTAATAAAAATCGTTTCGCCGAAATTATTTAGGAGAGTACGGAAAATGGACTAAATGAATATCTTAACGGACTTCATATAGAACATGCTATTTATTTGATAAAACAGTTTGATAACTATACACTTCAGGCAATAGCGATAGCTTCCGGTTTTTCTAATATGAGTACCTTTCACAGTCTGTTTAAGAAAGAAATTGAGATGACCCCTTCCTCTCAATATTGGGACATCTTAAAGCAAGGACAAGTTTAGGTCTTTTCCACTGTATTTATTTGTTCCAATTCGATGAAGTTACGGTCGATTAACTCCTTAAATTATTATTTTCAGAATATTATAAAATAAGAAAATGCCAAAAGTCTTTAGCCTTCTCACTTGAATGAGGAAACTTTGACTTTTGACATCTTCTTAATTATTCCGCTAAGTCCTTATCTTGTGATGTTAACTTTGGCAGAGATTACTTTTCCTTCAACAATTATTTTTAAGATGTAAAGACCCGGTTGGAAATTTGATACATCCAATGCATTTTCATTGGAACGGGCAATTTCCGTACCGTTGGTATTGTATGCAACAATTGATTCAACATTACCATCAACTTTTACATAAGAAGTTGCCGGATTCGGATATACCGATATCAAAGGAATCAGTTTGTTGTCAATGCTTGTCGGATTGATTGTAAAAAACACAGCACTACCTTTCTTTTCACCTACTACATCATATACTACATTGACATTAATTTTATGCGTATCATCAAGTTTCTCAGATTCAAATGTCTGCTCGTATTTGGTTTCAGTCAATAGGTCATTGTTCTTCTTTACTCCGTCTATCTCCACATTATATCCTTTTATCGGTAAAGAGGTTGCTTCAGGAGATGTGATAACCATACCGATCATCCAGTTACCATTTGCTGATGCTTCATTATATACAGATAGGAAGCTTTCGCCTTGGTTTGTTGAGTACAGGTTGGATTCACCATCGAATGGTACATAAGAATCAAGGGCTACCGGTCCTGTTTTAGGAGTTACGTCATAACAATCTACAATCAGGAAATATTCTTTACCTTCTTCTATTGTAATAGGAGTGCTTAGCATAACCGTGTTCCATGCGTTTTTAGTGTATTCATTTACTCCCTGTTCGCAGACCATTTCATTGTTAACTTTAAGTATGAAAGTGAAATCTGCATCAGACAGAGGATAGAAACGGAATCCTTTTATTTGGTAACCTATGTATTTATTTAATTTTTCTGTCCTATAAACAGCTCCTAACATGTAATTGTAATTATTGGCTTCAAGACCAACCATACCTTTTGTAGGAATATTACCGGCATAAGTCATAAATGTCTCATCGTCATTGACAGGTGTTTCCCAAGTTGCTGTCAGTTGGTTGCCACTAACATTAGTTTTGACATTGGTTATAGCCTTATATGAGTTTTCATTCTTTTTAATTGCTATTTCTGTGGAAGTTTTCGATGAAGTCGTATTGTTGGCATATACGGCTTCAATTCCATAAATATATGTACCATCACTTACGTTTTGCTGGATATAAGACGTATTTTCTGTTTGACCTATTTTTTTATCATTTGCATATATATTATAATAATTGATTTTATCGGCGTCGTCCGTTTGTCCGTTCTTGGTTAACAACATTCCCATAGCCCAGCTGATAGAGAAATCGTAGGCTCCGTCGGGGTTATTTTGTGCCTCTTCATATAGAGAATAAAGTTCCGATTCAGATTCTTGACGTACCAAGTCACTATAACCGATTACTTTTTTGCCGTATACCATGCCCAAAATGTATGAGCTTGGATTATTTACTTTGACAAATAGTCTCAAAGTCACTTCATTGTCCGTTGGGATGGATACGGGATTCTTTAGTTTGATATTGTTTTCCTTTCCATAGGTAAGCTTTGAATTGTCAATATCTTCCGTATAAAGGATTTCTTTTCCCTTATAGATGCTGATTGTCCACTTTTCTTGCTGGGTGAGAGGATAGAAAACAAAGTTCGTGATCTTGAAATCGTTAGCATAGACTGTTATTTTTTCCTTCGGGAAACGGATGGCTGATTCGAAAGAGATGTTACCACCACCGAATCCTTCGATTAAATCATCTTGTTCGAAATAGCTCTTGGCAACGCGATTGCTTACAGGAGCATCCCATCCTAAACGGACATCGTTCAATCCCGATTGCGCTGCATACAAATTGCGAGGAGCAGAAATCGTACCTTCTTTTACTTCTACTTCAGTTGCGGCAGACTTTACAGATTCAGTTTGATTGTAAGATGCTGTTATTTCATAGTTATATTTACCTAAACTCAAAGAGGTGTCAAGATAAGATAAAGTAGTAGAAGATACTGAGCTTATTTTAGTGCCATTTCTATAAATATTATAAGCTGTTACACCTTCTGCATTTGCCAATGGTGCATTCCATGTCAAATGTACGGAATGAATTCCGTCCAATTGAATACTTTTTGCGGCGACCGGCTCGCGAGTTGTAATGTTTTCGTTCAGTTTGACAACCATTGGTCTGAACTCCAAATATTCTTCGCCTTGGTTATAAACCATGAAGATAATGGTATTTCCGTCATCCGAAATTCCGACACCTTGGGTCAAAGCAACCAGGTTGTCTTGGAATTTCACTCCTTTGCTTTCAAGGTAAGTTTGCAATATTTGTGTACTTCCGTCTTTATAGATGATGCCATAGGGATTTTGTTCATCAGGTTGTTCATAACCGATTGTTACATTATTGTCAATTAATGAAAATAATTCAAAGTTTTTAGGAGAATCTGAGGTATAAGGAACTTTTATCCTGTCCCCCGTTTCTAAGTTATAGATGAAGTTTTTGCACAAAACTGATTTTCCATCGGGTGAAAAACTTCTTGCAATACTCCATGGGCTTGGTTGAATTTTGGTTATATAGTGAGGTTCCGGGTCCCATATACAGCAACTGCGATCACTGGCTTCTGGGTATTCTGCCCAGCCGCAAACCATTTTTCCGTCATTGGAAATATCATATACAATACCTACTTTATCACCGTAAACCCGGTCAAGTTTACCATCCGTCCATGTGACAGGCATGTATTTATTATTTTTATTGTATAACGCACCTCCTATCCGGTGTCCGTCGGCACTGATACAAAATGCTTGCCCTCCATAGTCGGGATTGTTAATAAATTCCCCGTCTATTGTTTCCAGATGGTACCATTTACCGTCTTTCCAATAGCCGGCAGTTTGTACAGGTGCATGATTTTCTGTGGATTCCGTATCGGGGAATGTTCCTACTACTACACCGTTGTCAGACACGGCATAGGCAGTGGACATCACGCTAGAAGAAGTCAGGGGAGTGAATTCATTTGTCGTTAGATCCCAACGGAAAGCATATATTGTGGAACTTGCGTCAGAGTAAGCTCCGCACGCCCATTTCCCGTTTGGAGAGATAGCTGTGAGTTGATAATATTCAGGTCCCGTCAATATTAGTGGTCCTGTTTGGGCGCATAAATTGGAAGTCAATAATGCGATTGTACATAAAACGTAAATAAACTTTCTCATAATCTTAGCGTATAATAAAATTAATATAAAACAATTTTTTTAGTCAAACTTCGGTTAGTTTGGATGATTTGAACAAGATAACAGCCGGATGCAGAGGGCAAGTGGTTTGCAGGAATACTGCAACTATTTTCTTTTTCTTCGATCTTATAAAGTAACTTTCCTTCTGGATTGATTAGATTGATGGTATAAGGTGCTGCTTCATCGGAACTGCCGAGCTCTACGATCAAATTCCTTGTGACATGATCTTGATAAAGTTTTACCTCATCTCCTATTGCCGCTGCGTTGTGAATGTTTACAGTTGAAGTGACCGGATGCACTTTGTCTGCATTCATAATACCTCCTGTCATCGTATTCAAGACAAATACGATGACCTCAATGTTGTCTTTGTCGATAACCGTTTCCGGTACATCAATCCGGTATTCGAATGTATATTCTTTGTATGCCTCAATCTGCTCGGGAAGACTGTTCTCCACGCCGCTGAATGCACTCGAGGTTCCTTTGGCTACATCATGGTACACCATTAAATCATACGGTATACTGTTCGGCATATAATAATATTCACCTTTTTGAGGAATAGATGACGAGTTTTTTTGTTTGTCGTCGTAATTGATCACTTCTTTTTCGATAAGGGCAAATCCTAATCTATAAGTATCATCCGAATTGTCGTAATCTTCGGCAAAAACGACTTTGGCTTCTGTCGCTAGGGAAATATTTTTTTCATTGTAATCTGCTGTCAAGTCTACTTTTGCTAAAGTAGGTTCCATTAGAGTGCCACGTAATGGAGAATTATCGTGCATGGAGTTTTGAATATCACTTATGTCTCGGTTATAGATAAAAGAAGGGAAACTAAACAAATAACGATCAAGTCCTTTTACATAAACGTTATAAGCAAGAGGATCTCCGTAATGAGCCGCTATCGTGATAACTTCATCTTTATATCTTGCCTTCAATTGGTTTAACCACACAGCCCCATCCGGGCAATTATTACACCACATACCGGTGTATTCTTCGGCTACTAATTTACGTGGGAAATAGGAGCAAACGATGCTATCCTCTAAAAAAACAACGCTTGTTTCATCAGTTACGGCTTCCAATGCATAACGGGCTATTTTGCCTGCTTGAATAGGAACGGTAAGCTCGAATGCTTGTTCTTCACCTGGCTGTAAGGTGATGTTCTCGAAAGTTTGAGTGGCAGTTACATTTTCATGGTCTTTGCAAATGATTTCCTTTAAAACGAATGTTTTTCCATCATTCCGTAAACGACCTTTAATAGCTGCATTCCCGGTATCGCCTGCAAACCGACGCGTCTCATCGATACCTGTTAATGCAATGGAGGAAAGCATGCCTACGACTAAATTGTCAATAGCCAATAGGAATTTATTTTTACTGTTGAGAACAAAGGCAATATAGATGTCTTTTCCCACATATTCTTTCAAAGAAACCAGATGGGTATTCCATGAATAATTTTCTTCGGTTAGGGAGAATATCTCAGTGAAACTGTCCGTGCTTTTATCCGTCACAGATATCATTACTTTATATCCGTCACGTAAGTTATTATGAATAGAACGGGCATCCCATTTCAACCATGCTTCACCGGATTCGATATGGATGGAAGGCGTAATCAACCAATTGTCCGAGAAAAAATCATATTGGCAGTGGGAAGTACTCATTGCACACAGATTTTCCCGAGTATCCACCGGTGCTGAAAACCAACTACCGCTGGGGGTAATAATATTATTGAAATCTCCCATTATAACGGGATTCTCGTCTCCATCTATTAGTGTAAAGTCATAGGAAATACCTTTATTGAAATCATTCTGGTAGTAGATATCCTGGCTTTTGGTTGCTAAACAGAGAAGCAATAAAGTAAAGAATATAATGTATTTCTGCATAAATGAGGATTAGACAAAGGGGGTTGTGCCAGCATTTTGACACAACCTCCTGTTATTACTTAATTAATAGATCACCTTTTAACCATTTTCATAGTATATACCTCTCTGTTGCAATCTACTTTCAGAATATAAATACCTTGCGGTAATGCTGTGGTATCAATCATTGGTACATTTGCATAGCGATTAATAATCATACCGTTTGTTCCGATAATCTCTACTGAAACCTCTCCGTTGACGAAGATCATATTACCTTCTACTTGGATAAGGTCTTTCAAGTTGTTATTATTGATGGAGACATAATTAGCCAAATCTATTTCTACCGGATCGGCTTTGATTTTTCCGATATTGTAGACTGTTTCTACGATGATATCATATTTCTCGGATGTAGTATATTCCGCGCCTCCGAAATCTACTATGGCACTAGTCGGCAGCGGAGTTCCTTCGGTTACTTTTACATCCGGTGACTTATGGTCTTTACCACGGAATATATTATAACTTACAATATAAAGATCGGTCACAGGGGCATCCCAACCGATTGTCACTTGATAGTTTTTGTCCACAATTTCATGGGAAACATAGTGAACATTGGTTACAGGCGGAAGTTCTGTATAAATATCATATGTTACTACATTGGAGATATTATATCTTTCCGTTTCTTCCTCGTTATTTACTGTTTGCACGAAATAGTCGTACGTCCCATTCCACACCAGTTCGTCTGTATATACATATTTACCCTTTGCCTGATCGAGTGTCGCGCGTCCTATCTTTGTACCTTGACGGTATATGTCGTACGCAGGATCTTCTATGGATAGTCTGTCGGGAGCATCGAAGGCTAATTGAACCGTATTTGTTTTTCCGTCGACTTTCGTTACTTCCAGATTACCCGGTGCTGTCGTTCCGTAAAATTCAGAAGTAATTGTTACGGTATAGGTCGGCTTGGTTGACCATTCTTTTATCTCTTCTCCATCTGCATTGATATATTCGGAATATTCCAATGTTTGCGCTTTCGTCTTATTGCCGTCGATGGTATATACAGTCTTCGATACGGGAACGTATTCCTTGTTTTTAACTTTATAGGTTGTATTTTCAATCAGTTGTCCTGCATCATTATATTTCCATTCTTCTTTTGATTTGTTCTCGCCTTTTGAGTTCAAAACGATATAAGTAAGCTTGTTATGATTGTTATCATAAGTGTAGGTTGCTGTAAATATGTTGCTTTCATATGCTCCGTTGCTAACTACTTTTTGAGGGCAATTAGCAACTCCTTCTAAGAAGTCGGAGTATTCAGCGCAAGAAATCATATCACCTGAAAAAGCAGAAAACATGGTATCTTTGACGATGTTATTACCTTCCCATTCATAAACATAATGTCTTGATTCATCTGTCTTTTCGATGAGCTTTCCATTCTCATTATATTTATAAGTTTCTTTGCCTTTGATATCATCGCTCCAAGCCATATCATCGCCGTCATATTTTCCGTATTGACGATAAAACATCTCTGTCAATTGCTTTTGATCGTTATAGGTATAAGTCCAGTAAGACATAGGAATCCATGTGAATTCTTTTCCTCCTTCGGTAAGAGTTGCAGTTCCCTCTTGAATGCGGCGTAATATATTGTTATCGGTATCGTAGAAATAGATTTCTCTTTTCGTGATTGTATCGGTGGTGCCCATTATGTCTCCCCAAGTTTCGACGATTGATACTTTCGTGTAATCCGGTTCCGGTTCGGGATCTGTACCGCCACCACCTGTGGCCATGGAGAAACAAAGACCGGTTAATGTTACATAACCATATTTCGTTTTAAGAAAACCTTCTCCCTTATTGGTTACGGTTCCATCGCTCATATTGATTGTTGCAAGAAAAGCATCCCCATCAGCATTGTTTCCTAACCAATAAAGCGTATTGCCTTCAAACTCAACCGATTGGTGACCATATCCATAGGGCATGAGATCACCCTGTAAGGCTATAGTTTCTGTATATTGCTTATTTCCAAGATTAATGGAATACAATTTATTATCATCGGCCATTACATACAGGTTTCCTTTTCCATCTGCTGCTATACCTATAAACCATATTCCATCCCATTTGGCTATCTCGGTTACTTTTCCGTTTGCCAGGTTTATGGAGTACAATTGACTACCATCATCGTTATTATTGATCCCATACATTGTTTTGGATGAAGTGTCATAAGTCATATCATAGAGGGCGGTTGCGTCTCCTAAATCTGCTGTCTGACCCGTTTCAAAGTCGATTGTACGGAATTTAGTAGATGTCTCCATCATATCATCCTTGCACATCGCATAATATTTACCTTCCGCCATAGCTGCTGCATCAACAAGGTCATCCATAGATACAACCTTATTTACCTCTTCTTGATAATTATAAAGATCGGAAGACTTTAATGAAATAATACCATTTGGCTCAATATTCCCCATAATATCCGAGCAAACTGCTGCATAAAACGTCTTGACGTCTTCTGCCTTTAATCCTGTACTTACGGCCAATAAAGCTGTCGCAATTAAATAAAAGTAGATTTTTCTCATAACCTTAATGAATTTAGATAAATAATACATTTTTACCACTATTGGCAAATTAATACTATAGATTCTGGAAAAACAACTTTAAAGGCATTAAATGAAAACAAAATCACGATTATGGATATGAAAACAATCTTTACCCTTGCGCCATGTCCTGATACATGGAAGGGGTAATGCCTGTTAACTCTTTGAATAGTTGGTTGAAGTTGGTGTTTGATTTGAATCCAACGCTTTGGGCAATAGCTTTGACTGTATAGTTTCCGTAAGTTTCTGTATTCATTAAGCGCGAGCGGGCTTCTTTGATTCGGTACTCGTTAACAAAACGGTTGAAGTTCTTTCCGTAGACTTCATTGATTATTTGTGATACATATTTTGTTTTAGAGTTTGTTAGATAAGCCATCTTTTCGAGTGTGAAGTCCACATTGCAGAACTCCAATGTATTATCCATAACTTCATTGATAGCCTGAAGAAGTTGTTCCTTCTGCTCTTTGCTTAATGAACTTCCCTGATATTTCTGAGGTGGATCTCCGTTAGGCTTCGGCTCTACGTTGGCTGGTAGTTCAGGATCATCAACATTGTCTATGGATAACTCTGCAATCTGTTGTTGCAATTGTGCGATAGATTCATCCTTTTTCTTGATTTCCTCTTTGTATTTCAAATCTCGTTGTTTAGCTTGTTTATCGGATTCTACTATCTCCTGGTTTCTTTTGAATATATCTTTGTAGCTTCGTTGCAGTTGATGTTTTTGCCGGTAAGTCAATATGAGGAACAAGGTAATCATGGCTAATGTAATGCATACGATAAGCAAGATAAGTTGTTGGTTGGCGTAGCGTGCATCCTTTAGAAGCTGCTCCATGCGCATAGCGGTTATCTGTTTATCAATTTGATTCATTTCAAATAGAAACTCCACGTTTTTGATGCTGCGGTAGCCCCGCATTCCTTTGATGGAATCGTTGATATTTTGATAAAGCTTAGTGTAATGCAGGAACTTATCCGCCTTGTTCTGTATGTTATAGACATAAGACAGTTCGCGATAGATATTGATTTGCATATCCAGCAGTCTGTTCTCCACAGCTATGTCCGCACATTTCAGCAAATAGCATTCTGCCGAATCATATCTTTGCATATTCATAAAAGCGTCGGAAATATTGGTCAGTGCAGAACATTCGTATAAAGGATCCAGATGAAGCGAGTCAGCAAGATGGAGTGCTCTTTTTTGATACCGGATGGAGGTAGGATAATTGCCTTCATTGAGATTCCATACGCCTTTGGCGGATATGTTGAAATAATCGTTGTTACTGTCTTTTAAAGTTTGGTCGGACAGGTTGAGATAGTATTTCAGTGTTTTATTATCATTCAGATTACAATATACCCCTATTAAGTTATTAAGAATTATCTTGCTCAGGCTGCTGTCTGCAATTGTTTGACTATTTTTATACGCTTGTTTGTAGTAATTCTCGGCTTTCTTAAAGTCGTTGAAAGAAGAATAAATATTTCCCAGGTTATTGTAAACTCTCGGTATTATTGAGTCGAGATCACACTCTTTACACACTTCGAGGCTTTGTAAATACATATCTTGTGCCTGTACATAGTTGTACATGATGTAGTGTATATTACCCAAACGCATATAGGCATAAGCGGAAAGTTTCTTGTCTTCATGTGGCATATGAGTGTCATATCTACGAGATACTATCGTGTAGCAAATGAGTGCGCTGTCCATGACTTCTTTGTCATAATATCTATCGCCTATATCTATCAGCTTACTGTTTGAAAGCGATTTAAATGATTCATAGGCTTGGTCATAGCGATTTTTAGCCATTACGTGAGTCGTAATGGAGATAAAAATGAGGATAAATATTAAGACTGTTCTTTTCAAAAAAATACTTTTATGTAATTCATCCTCAATATTACAGCTTTTTTATAAAAACGACAAGGATATTATATAACTTTATTCTTTTTTTAAGACATATTCGTGCTAATATCGGTTATGGAAAACTATGCTGCACAGCCGGATGATTTATCTTAAACAGCCGGGATGATTAGCTGTTTTGTCCGTATTAATTCTGTCTTTCACAGTAGTGCAAGTTCTTTAAAAAGTTACTTTCACTGTAACTATTTGTCAATCAACAATGAATAATCAAAAAGTGATAAGGTGAAGGCAAGTTGAAGTAAAAGTTGAAAACAGCTAAACAGGCAAAATAAGCAAGCTAAAAACGCCTAAGGGAGTGATGCCTTACGCTCCGGTAGATGTAAGCAATCGCTCCCTTGAGTGTTATCCGTTGCTCCCTTGAGTGATAGCCAACGCTCCCTTAGGCGAAAAATGACCTCGATGTTTTTTACAAACACCTTGATGTTTAAAAAAACATCAGGTCGATTGTAGACAAACATACGGTCGATTGTTCGCAAACGATAGGAGTTTGTAGACAATCGACCGTATGCTGAAAAGCTATGGATAAATGTATGATTTTACAGATCAATCATTTCTGATTTTCTGAATGATAAAGCGACAATTTTACATAGCCTTGCTGATGATATAATTTTATTCCGATGGCTTACCATCATCTTTAAATTCCAATATATCTCCCGGTTGACAGTCAAGTTCCTTGCAAATAGCTTCCAATGTAGAGAATCGTATGGCTTTTGCCTTTCCGGTTTTTAATATGGATAGATTGGCAGGGGTTATATCTACCCGCTCGGACAATTCGTTGAGAGAGATTTTTCTCTTTGCCATCATTATATCAAGATTCACAATTATAGACATTATTCTCCTTTCTTCGTTAAATGGTTAGGTCTTGTTCTTCTTTTAACTTTAATCCGATAGCAAATGTTTCGGCTACAATGAAGCAGCCCAATGCAAGGAACAAGTCTTTGATATTATCCAAAAAGGTAGGATTTATCATATAATTCTCCAATGCAACGGATTGCTTTACGGTGTATAAATCCATCAGTGGAGGAATTGTGATACAGAAGAAACTGATTAAAAGTGCATATCCCATGATTCTGAGACGTTTTACATTTTTCCAATCAAAAATGGTGGATTTATTGATGGATATAATCAATTTAATAAAATAGACTAATGCTACAATTACACATATTGAGCCAATAAAACTGAGAAGGCCTGTAATTACCATGTTTAAAGTATTGCTTTTCTCATTTACCTGTACTATCATCTGTGAGTAGGCAACAGGTATTTTCTGCCCTGTTTTCTCATTCAAAATAGAATCCGGTTGAATCATCGCTTTGGTGGGAACAAGGTTTATTAAGCGAAAATCACCTTTTTGAAGTGCTAAGATAGGTGTGCCTTTTTTCTTCTGTTCTTTTACAAGATTCTTATTATCTTGTACGGTTTTTATTCCAGCGTAGATACCTGCCCCGAAATCATATCCTGTTTTAAATATGACAAGAAAAACAACCAGGATAACAAGGGCGCATAGGAAATTTAATTTCTTTTTCATCGTAGTATTTCTTTTGATAAGATTATTCTTCTGTAACATTCATTGGTTTGGGGTACATTCTTTTAAGTATATATGCACAGGTCAAAACAATAATCACTGATACAATAAGCACTACTGTGCCGATTGTCGGATTCATTAAATCAAACGAGCTGGATACATCCGGATATAGATTTGAAAGTACAGTGGAAAGACTGTTATTCAATACATGCATGAAAATGCAGGGAACCAGACTTCCTGTGCGGTAGTATACTGTTCCAAGCGCAATTCCCATAAGTATGGCAAATGGTATTTGCGCCGGATTACCGTGTATAATACCGAATATCAGAGCCGATAACAGAATTGCCGTTTTAGGATTCTTATATTTTTTCAGCATATGTCCCATGATAGCTCCTCTAAAAAGCAATTCTTCCAGTATAGGACCGATAATACAGATACTTACGATACCGAAAAAATCTTTTCCCATTGACTGAAATGTGTCTTGCATCAAGTCGGGCAGTTGAATTACATTACCAACCCAATCGAGCACAATGGCAAGAGCGATAGTAAATACCGTAAGGAGGGGAAGCAATCTGAGTGATGGAAAATCAAAATTCCCGTCTTCCACCGTTACATATTTCTTTTTCAGGAGGTACCATCCCATAGCTACGGAAGAAAGTATCATGCTCATCCCGAGAAGCATTGTTGCAAACGATGAAGATTGTGCAATATTTCTGCTTTCTATTATAATTGTAACAGGTAATAGAAATAAAATCTGCAATCCAATGTAGATGGCTATTAAGTGTATTGCTCTTTTCATTGTTATCTCTCGTTTTTATGGATACAAATATATTTAATTATTTATTATCTGTGGCTGTGTCTGCCAGATATTCCTGTAAAAGTAAATGTTGGTTTTGCTCCCATGTGGCATTTGAAGTATTCCAATTATAAGTTGTGTATGAGAGTACTTCATTTGTAATGTCTACATAGTAAGTCGTTTTGAGAGGATTGAGTGTGAAATCTTTGGTGATATTGTTCCATCTTGCCAGTTCGATAGAATGTTCATAACCTTTATGGTGGAATGTCATTAAGTAATATGGTTTCCAGTTCTTTTCGAAGATGTCCCAACGATAGGCTTTTTTCTCGATAAGAGTTCCTTCCTTGTCGCGCTTGAATTCGTATTTTAATTCAGGAGTCAAATATTGCTGTGATTCATCCCAAGAATAAACAACCTCCGAATTATCGGTACGGTTATAAGCAAACTTCTTCTGAGTTTCTGCACAGACGGTAGCACTGCAAATGAAAGTGGCTAGTGTAGCAATTAATACAACTAATCCGGTAATGTTTAAAAGTGAATTTTTCATAATCGTATAATTTAATCTTGTTATTCAATAATCATTTATCGTTTTTCGATATGCAAATAAAAGAAGTATTTTTTAATCTACCAAATTATTTTATCGTTTTTCGATAAAAAAATATCAAATTACATTAATTTATACGTTTTATTCAATAAATACCCTGTATATATCGGGAGATATATACGGATTA
Source organism: Bacteroides sp. OM05-12 (assembly GCF_003438995.1). Lineage (GTDB taxonomy): Bacteria > Bacteroidota > Bacteroidia > Bacteroidales > Bacteroidaceae > Bacteroides. The sequence continues at coordinate 5,372 of NZ_QSUN01000042.1, read as the reverse complement.
AGGAGAAAACTGTTCTTATGAATGTTGCAAGATACGGCGAACCTCTGCTTCGTCACGGTGTAGTTGCGCAATAAGATCTTCTACTTTCTTGAATTTTATATCGGAACGGATTCTCCGTATAAATGTAATACGGATGAACTGTTCATAGATGTCCGAATTAAAATCAAGGATGTTAACTTCAATACTCTTATTTGTACCGTTATTGAACGTAGGACGATGTCCGATATCCAACATGCCCATATATTCTTGTCCGGTAACTGTTACTTTGACGGCATAAACACCATCGGCGGGAACCAGCTTATCCTGGTCTTCTACTTTAAGGTTGGCGGTAGGGAAGCCTATGGTTCGTCCCACTTTATAACCATCTACGACTGTTCCGTCCAAATAATAATTGTAACCCAAGCATTTGGTCGCCATATCTATTTCTCCTTCCTGAAGGAGAAGGCGGATAACGGATGAGCTCACATTGACATCATTGATGATGCACGCCTTTGCGCGTAATACTTCCATACCAATTTTAGTACCATATTGATAATAATCATCGAATCCTTCTGCACGATTATGCCCGAAGCGATGATCATAACCGATAACGAGCGACGCCACATTCAGCTTCTTTTTTAATATATCCTCCATAAACTCACAGGCAGTGAGTCGGGCTATTTCGGGAGTAAAATCAAGTACAATGCAATAATCCACTCCGGTGGTTGCAAGTAATTCCGCTTTTTCTTTGGGAGTAGATAAAAGTTGTGGCTGATAGTCTTTTTGCATTACTTTTCGGGGATGGGCGGAAAAGGTAACCAATGCAGAGCGAAGCCCTTTGGCTCTTGCTACAGCTTTTATTTGGTTTATTAAAAAGCGGTGTCCTTGGTGTACGCCATCAAAAAAACCAATTGTTGCGACGCAAGGTTCAATATTTATCTTATCTATATCTCTGATAATCTCCATTTTCTATTTCTAGTTTGTCGAATAAATGCCTCCAGTCCTCTGCTGCTTTTGGTGCATAGGTTTGAATACCGAAAGATTCTGCTATGAGACAATTCTCTTTTGCGTCATCAATAAGAAATGTTTCATAAGGATCAAGATTGGCATTAGTAAGCACACTTTGAAAAATTCCTTCATCCGGTTTTACCTGATGCATCTCAAAAGATAGGTAAATCTTCTCAAAGAAATCTTCAGAACTGAATCCTTTGTATTCGAAACAATGTTTCTTTATCCATTCCCAGTGAATGATATTTGTATTACTTAACAGATATACCATATACTTTTCGCGCAAATGGAGTAATAAATCCAGCTTATAGGCAGGAATATCCATCAGGAAACTATTCCATGCAGCGTCGATTTGTTCGTCGGTTAGGTCCTTTCCGATAAGTTCTCTTAATTTGTTTCTAAATTCTTCGGGGGAAATCATTCCCTTTTCCAATTCATAAAATAATCCGGATTTATAACTTGTGCCGGCTAATTGTTCGATGTTTGTGACGCCGTATTCTCTGAACTTTTGATAACAACGCTCCGGGCTAAGGTTCAGCAATACAACCCCTAAGTCTATAATTAAATTCTTTATATTATGTTTCATAATTCGTTATTTCCGCTTCAGGCGTTTTATCCAACGGATGGCTTCACCTATCCACAATACAATAGAACTGATTCCGATTATTTCTAACCAAGTGATTAAATCCAATGGTACGGTACGGAATACTTTTCCTCCAAATTGGACAATCAAGAATTGCCCGATAAGGATAGCCGCCATTACGAATTCCATTCCATAAGACTTAGATATATTCTTGAATGCAGAATCATTTGTCCCGAATACTCTGGCATTAAATAAATTCCAAAACTGCAGCATAACGAAGAAGGTGAAAAATACGGTTAAGTCGTATGGTGTCATCCCCTGCGGAGTATGGTAATAATAGAATAACATACCCATTAATACGATAAGGAAGCACAATCCTACACCTATTATATTATACCACATGGGATGAGTGATGATAAAATCGGTGCTTTTACGTGGTTTTTCTCTCATTACGTTCTCACTAGGAGGGATGGATGCAAGTGCGAGTGCGGCAAAAGTATCCATAATGAGGTTTACCCAAAGCATCTGAGTAACTGTAAGCGGTAGTTCCGTCCCTAATAATGAACCAAGTAATACAATAAGTAATGCTACAAAGTTGATAGTCAACTGGAAAACAATAAATCTTTGTATGTTTTTGTATAAAGAACGTCCCCACATGACTGCCGTACTGATACTGTTGAATGAATCATCAAGTAGAGTAATATCACTTGCTTCTTTGGCAACAGAAGTTCCCGTCCCCATAGACAAACCTACTTGTGCATGGTTCAGAGCCGGAGCATCATTGGTTCCGTCACCGGTTACTGCTACTACTGCACCTTTCTGTTGTAGTAACTGTACCAGTCGCTGTTTATCTGTAGGGCGTGCACGAGACATGATTTTTAAATCCATTACTCTATCAAGCAAGACCTCATCACTCAACTCTGCAAATTCTGCGCCGGTAATACGATTGTGATCTGTATCTTCCGGCTTCCATAGTCCTATTTGACGAGCTATCTCGGTTGCAGTGCCCGGCGTATCTCCGGTTACAATCTTTACATCAATGCCGGCAGACTGGCATTTAGCTATGGCAGCAGGGACATCCGGACGGATAGGATCGGAAATTGCGGCAACGCCGAGAAACCTCAAATCATTCATTGCAGCCAACTCCTTCGCATCTTCCGGTGCGTTATCGTCCACGATTTTATAGGCAAACCCCAATGTGCGCATCGCCATGTTCTGGTAAGCTAATAATTGTGCATCGATAGTCGGTTTATATGTTTCCGGTGTACTCGTTGTTCCTTCAAGAATTATTTCATTACATTTTCCAAAAACAATCTCTGGTGCACCTTTTATATATAGTACCTTTCTCCCTAGTGAAGGAGATTGAACTAACGTAGCCATAAATTTACGTTCGGTGGAAAAGGTCAATTGATCTAGAACTTTTGCACTTTCTCGTACTTCCAGATAATTTATTCCTTGTGCGTTTAGCCAAAGCAATAAGGCGATTTCTGTTGGATTACCTACACCTTTAGGCTTGTCTTCATTTTCCGTTTCTTCGAGAAAAGCAGTGGAATTGGCGCATATATTTTCTTTTATAAGTTTCGCTTTGGCTGCGTCCATGGTTAATAAATCACCTTTATTTTCACCAAAGTTTGTCTCATAAACCTGCATTAAGTTTTGGGTTAATGTGCCGGTTTTATCAGTACAGACAACAGTAATTGCTCCCATTGTTTCACAAGCATGCATTTTTCGCACTAAATTGTTGGTAGAAAGCATTCGCCTCATATTTAATGCAAGACTTAATGTGACACTCATAGGTAATCCTTCCGGAACTGCAACTACAATTAAGGTAACTGCCATCATAAAATACTTTAAGGTACGTTCCAATACGGGGATCCATGCATTCCAATCGCGTAAAGTGCTGAAATCATAATAGAAAACAACATCTTTCAGAAAGAAAATTAAGAAAGTAGCTCCTGCAACCGAGAAACCAATCTTGCCAATTAGGTTCGCCAACTTCGTTAACTGAATATTCAAAGGAGTAGGCTCACCGCTTTGCTCAGTAGATTGACGTGCAACTTTTCCGATTTCTGTGTTATCTCCAACACGCAAAACACGCATAGTACCGTGTCCGTCAACAACAGTAGTACCTCTCATAACCATATTGGACGGGTAGGTGGCTTCCTCATCAAAGTCTTTTTCCACTGTCGTTTTATCTACAACCGGTTCTCCTGTTAAATTAGACTCATTGATTTGCAGAGAAATTGCTTCAATAAGTTCCCCGTCCGCCGGAACCTCTTCTCCTGTTTCTAATATGATGATATCATTCACAACTACATCTTTACGGGGTATCTCGTATATTTTTCCATTGCGGATAACTTTCACGAGAGTTTCCTCATTAACAGCATTGAGCAAATCGAATTTTTTGTTTGCGTCATATTCAAAAAAGAAGCCAATACCAGTAGCTAAGAAAATAGCAAAGAAAATACCCAGAGTTTCTGCATATTCATTTTCTACAATAGAAATAATCAAGGAAAAAAGTGCAGCTACCAACAACACTTTTACTACAGGATCTTCAAACTTCTCCAGGTATAATTTCCATAAAGAGGGACGCTTGGGAGGAGTGAGTAGATTTACTCCATATTTCTCCCTGTTTTCACGGACTTGCTTATCTGTAAGTCCGCTGTGAATAGAACCATTTTCAGTCGTAGCCATACGGCATAATTTGTTAATTAAATTAGTGACACAAAAATACAATATAAATCATTTAACTAAATAGAATTAAGGCTTTTTATAAGATTATAGTGACTTACTACAGGCTTTTGCACTTTTTTTGATATGAAAATTTGCATTATTCATTTGAATATACTACTTTTGTACCCGCATCCGAGATAGGAAGCATGGGCTTTTAGCTCAGTTGGTTAGAGCAACAGACTCATAATCTGGAGGTCCTAGGTTCAAGCCCTAGATGGCCCACATCTATTAAAAGAAAGAAAATCAAGCCGTTACAAGTTACATTGTAGCGGCTTTTTTCATGCTACCGGAAACTCCTTGCACACAATTTGCACACAACCTCTGGAAAGGGATGATAATCAATGATAAACGTGACACACCAGTAAGCGATACTCTTTTTCTTTTGGTTTCTTCTATTGGCAAGAGTTCGCTCCGATTCATGCTTATGATGAGTCTTTAACACAAAATATTGCACAAATAAATATATAAAAAGATAAGCTACACACCAGTAGTCATCTCTTTTCTTCACAATATTTTCCAATAAGCCAAGATTCTATCTTTATTTCTCCAGTTATAGAGATACTACAATTCATAATTATTTTGAAAACAGGTAGCCTTTGTACCGCTACCAAACAAAAGCGATTCAAGAAGTATAACTTCAAGTAGACATAATAAGAAAAGCAATACTTTGTTATCTATAAATCACTATGCGTAACTCTTTGATGAAGTCACTTCAAGCAGAAACGGCTCATTAATTCTTATTATATCTATTGATCGATTGATTATCCATACATCACCATACGTAATTGTTTGATGAAGCCACTTCAAGCAGAAACAGCTCATTGATTTTTATAATATTTATCGATTGATCGATTGGTCATACATCACCATACGTGATTGTTTGATGAAGCCACTTCAAGCAGAAACAGCTTATTGATTTTTATAATATTTATCGATTGATCGATTGGCCATACATCACTATACGCGATTGTTTGATGAAGCCACTCCAAGCAGAAACGGCTTATTGATTCTTATAATATTTATCGATTGATCGATTGGCCATACATCACCATACGTGATTGTTTGATGA
>NZ_QSUN01000041.1 GCF_003438995.1 Bacteroides sp. OM05-12 | reverse complement strand
GTACAGATTAACTAAGTTATATGCATAATAGGAAATCCATCAGGGTTTTACGTTGATCCAAAATTCGGGACCATGTGTATGGAGAGATTAATAAAATTAATCTCTCTGTTAAGTTCAACGGCACACGACTTTTGCCGATTGCCCAACCTGATTTTACCCCCCAAAGCCATTCCTCAATCTTTAGCTTTGAGCCGAATTGTACAATGGTATTACCAATGATAATTTTTCTGAGAATCGGAAAAACAGCATCGGGATTTGCTTCTGTCCTCTCCGTGTCACCCTCTCGTTTGAGGTAAAAGAACTCGCAACTATATACAACACTTGGTACAATAAAGTATATAATTACGTCATTTTATACCTCTTAATAAATGAATAATTTTCTGCAATTTCAGATACAAAGTAACCTCCATACAAAATAATTTAAAATGATTACGAAAAGGTATATAACCTAATTTATGTCGCAAACAGAAATCTAACCTATTTATTTCAATCTGACTTAGATGAAAACGGAACTTATCCAATATATATTCTTGTTCTTTTTTAGAAAATACAGTTCTATATTTTAAAAAATATGAATATTCTCCAATAATATTTTTCCAACGTATGTCTTCTTGTTTTGATATAATTATTTCGTTTACTCTTTCTGCTATCAATGTTTTTTTCAAATTTAAGCCAGCATCCATTAAATCAAAATGAAAAATACTACATTTCTTTGTCATTGAATCTATATGTTGCCGATAATAATAAATTGCATCAGAAAGACGAACCTCCCGACAATGCAAAAAGTGAATACGAGAAGTATTATCATCACTGTGCAGTTTACTCGTATCGTCATATGGGTATTTCTGGTGAATATCATTTCTTATCATATATAAGCCATGAATACTCCAATCCAGACTCAGAGACAAAGCATCTTCTCCTGAAAAATGGTCTTTCATTACACGCATTTTATAAGGAATTATTTCACTTGTATTTTGTATATAATATAATACATTAAATAATACAGCATCTGTACGAGGATATTCCATAGCTAATCCATACATTTTACTAAAAGCGTCCAACTCAATCCAATCATCACTATCTACCATGGCAATAAACTCTCCAGAAGCAATTGATAAACCTCTATTCCTTGCTTTGGCTTGTCCTTGATTATTTTTTTGCTCCAAAATATAGATTCTGGAATCCATTTCCTTATATTGACGAAGAATTGAAAGAGTACCATCTGTTGAAGCATCATCAATACAAATAATTTGAATTTCACGCAATGTCTGATTAATTAATGAATCAAGACATTTCCCTATATATTTTTCCGCATTGTACGCAGCTACTAATATTGAAATCTTATAATTCATAAAACTTATTTTTTCTTCAATATCTTATTAAATAAAACAGGAATAATATCTGTACTTTTATTTAATAAATAAAGAGATAACGATAAACAAGATATAACACATATAGAACTTATACCCCAATATAGTATTCCTGAAATATTCAATAGAATTATAATAATTGCCGAAACATAAAAAGGAATAATTAATAATACAATATTGAACACTTCTTTAGAGATTATATAACCATATCTAAAATATCCAACTAAAGAAACAACAATTAGATTGAATATAGCAGAAACAGATAAAGCTAAACCTGCTCCTTTTATTTCAAAGAAATCATACCCTAATAAAAATACTAACACAAAGAATACATTATAAGAGAACTCTTGAAATAAATATAATAATGAGTCACCTTTAGCTAACGCTGCATATTCTATTGGCCAAATAAATGCTCTCAATAAAAGATTTAGAGAAGCAAATTGAATCATTCCAACTACAGGCAAAAAACTGTCCGCATATAAAAGTGGGATTATCAAAGGAGAAAATAATACCAATATCACAACAACAGGAGTAATTAATAAAAGTGTTATCTCAATTTGCCGATTAATTAAAATCATCATTTGTTTTGTATCCCGATTCACAGCTGATAAACGAGGAAAATAATCTGTACTCATCGCTACAAAAATTAAACCAGCATATGTAACTACAATGGCATAACCTGCATTATATAAACCAACCATTGAAGTATCACCGGATTTAAGCATTATTAAACGGATTATATACTCAACCAAAGAACCTAAAATAGCAGCAAAAACCATAGAAATACCTAATTTTATAAGATTTGATCCTTTTCTAAGATAAACAAAGGAATAATCAGATATTTTCAATGGCATATATTTAAAACTATAATGAGCTGTAAGACAAGCCATGGCAATAGCACTGAATAAAAGTGAAGATACAATACCCTCCATTCCTAACCAACAATATAAAGGAATAGATATGCAAATAACTAAAATAGAACCATAGATTGAGATTAAAGCTATTTGATTTAACCTCCTAATGCCTTTTAAAAGAGCCAATTCACCTCCTGAGAAGGAAGTTAATCCAATAACAGGAGACAACATCATCAAAGAAAAAGTATAATCATAATTATTAAAGGTCAAAACACTTAGTAGTGGTGCAGAAATTAAACCTATCAATGTACCAATAATAGCTGTCAATGCAGACCAATTACGAACTTTCTTTATTACTAATTGTAGATTATCCTTTTGATCTATTACTTCTGCAACTTCGCGTACTGCACTTGAGGAAATACCAATATTCGTAAAGCTACCAACCATTGTTATAATCGAATTCAAAACCGAAATCAAACCTATTCCAGAAGTTCCTAATAATACGGCTATTACTTTATTTTTCACTAAAGAAACAAATAAAGTTATACCCTGTACTCCACCCAAAAGCCCTGTAGACTTCACTATTTGGGCATATTCCTCTTTTTTTTGCTGTTTCTCCACCATTAAAATTATTAATATGCAAAGATAATTATTATCAGAATATTAAAAAGATATCATTCCTATTTTATATTTTTGCAAAAACATTTCACTATAAAATGAAACCAGTAGTATCCGTTCTCATTATTACTTATAATCAAGAAAAATATATCGAACAAGCTATTTTAGGAGCAATCAATCAAAAGTGCAATTTCCCTTTCGAAATCGTAATAGGAGAAGACTGTTCATCTGATAAAACATTGGAAATATGTAACCACTATCAGAAAATATATCCTAATAATATTAGAGTTATTGCTAATAAAACGAACAAAGGACTATTAAATAATTATTTTGACACATTGCTACTCTGTCAGGGCAAATATATTGCAGACTGTGCTGGTGACGATTTTTGGACTGATGAATATAAACTACATCGGCAGGTTGAAATCTTAGAAAATAACCCTAACGCTTCACTCACTTATACTGATTACTCTCATTATCTTCAAGATTCAAATACTTTCATTCATAATAGACAGACATTTTTAAATAATAAGCCCCAAAAGCATATAAGAACCTATCAAGATGATGTTTATGAGTTATTAAATCAGCATGAGCATCCATTTATCTTTGTCGGCACATCTTGTTTCAGAATGAGTGCGTTCTTAAATAGTTATAATAAACATACTGAATATTTCAGAAATCCAATATATACTTGTGAGGATTTCCAGTTAACTTTCTTTCTTCTTAAAGAAGGTGATTTTTATTATGAGGATATAGAAACAACAGCATATCGGATAATACCAAATACAATTAGTAGACAAAAAGATTTAACCAAACAATTTTCATATACATATGGAGCATTCTTACTACGAATGAATCTTATGAATCAATTTAAATTTAAAGTATCTAAATGCAAAGAGTTTATGACAATATATTATATTCCACTATTATCTTTGACAACTATATTAAATTTGAAAGAAGAACAAAACAAAATCATTGACATATACAAAAAAACAAATTACCGTCCAACATTACAAGTCAGATTTCACTTATTAATAGCATCTAATAAATTATTGTCTAAACTATTCAGATATATAAAAACACATTTACTTCACTAAAATCCTAACAAGCTTCCATGCTCCTCTTCCACCACACTTTATATAAAAATAAAGTAGTTGGAATAATATGCGCAGACATAAAGAGGCAGGTTTTTCATATTCAGCACTCTTTAAGCACTTCTGATTTAATGCAAATTGTTTTTCCTGATAAAGCAACCCTGCCAGCCAAAGCCTACGATAATATAACAATGCCAAACAAGAAATCTTCTTTACATAATTACTTTTCTTAATGACTATTGTCGCCCTGTCTATTGCATGTATCAAATAGTCATAACTATTAGAAAAGCTCAAGCCTGTTATACTCTTTTCATGTTGATTTATATAATCCAGTGAAATATCTTTAACCCATACGAGCTTTTGTGAATGCAATAATAAACGAATACCCAATTCCCAATCTTGCCAACGAAAAATTGTTTCATCCCAAGCTCCAACATTTTTAACAAGAGTAGTACGAACAACCATATCCTGCGTACTTAACATACCAACCAATATTTGGTCCTCTACCGTACAAGAATATAATTTATTACGAATAAAGCTACCCTTATTTCTTCTAATCGTGCTAATAGTAGCTATAATATCAGCATTTGTCTCTTTTATTTTATTTGCAATTAATTCCATACGATTTTCCATCATTTCATCATCTGAATCATAAAAAGATACATAATCACTTTTCACGAGACTAAGCCCTTTATTACGAGCTGCATTAGCACCGGCTTTCAATTCCTGACAAACTGTAATGACAAAATCGTCCGAGTTATATTTTGCCTGATAATCTTTACAAATTTGAAGTGTTAAGTCAGTAGAACCATTATCAACCAAAATCAACTCCAAAGGTCTATAAGTCTGCCTCCAGATAGTATCAAGAGTACGCAATAATAAATTACTTCTATTATAAACAGGAATAACAATTGAGATCCTCATTTCTTATAATCTTATTGAATAACACATATTCTTGTTGATAAACATCTTCCCATGTATTAAATGTCTTACTTTCTACAACATTTACTCTACCATAAAGGACATCACAAACTTTTTGCACAAAAAGCTCCTTCCAATTAAGTTTTTGATCATCTACTAAATAAGAATCAGATAATATTTCAGGAATTCCTCCCACAGAATTCGATACACAAACAGTTCCACAGGCTAAGGCTTCTAATAGAACAAGCGGATAACCCTCTTTTTTGCTTGGAAGAATTAAAACATCTGATACATTCATTAGTTCAGCAACTTTCATCGCTGAAACCCTACCCCAAAAGGTTACATTCAACAAGTTATCATTACACTCAATCTCTATTTGTTTTCTCAAAGAGCCATCACCTACTATCCAAAAAGAAACGTTTTCTACTTTTTTTATTATCTCACTGAATATAAAAGGCAAAAGATCTGCTCGCTTAACTATTTCTAAATTTCCATAAAAAGCAACTATTTTTCCTGATATTTTCAAGTTTTCACGAATCTGCTTCTTTTCTTCTAATGTTCGCTGATAAAAAATAGTAGGATCAAAGCCATTACATACAATATATGAATTATTAATTTGATAGAAAGTCCGTGCTATTCCTAATAAATATCGACTAACAAAAATATTAGCAGAAGCCTGTTTCATTACCCGTTTCAGGGTTTTCTTCCAGCACAAAGGTGATGAATGGATATCAGAGCCATGATAACAAACGGCAAATGGTTTATTTAAAAGTTTGGATAATTGCATTGCAAATAGTCCACATTCTAATCCCCAATGAGCAATTATTAAATCAGGAGAATCCTTTTTCCTGTTCTTTACAAAGCCTTTTACATATAACAAATAAAACAAATCCGGATATGAAAGTTTTTCTAATATATAGGAAATAAGAGTTTCACAGTACCAGATATTATGATAAACAATACTATCATACACAAATTCCTTTTTCCCTCTTTTCTTTACCTCAACTTTAAACAAGGTTCTTATAAATCGAAGCAAAGAAGAATGATATTTCCTTATAGAATATACTTCTATATTGTGATTATGTTCTTGAAACTTTTTTATCCTATTATGAACAGCGTAAAAAAGTCCCATTTTTTTTTCCTCAGAACTATCTACAATATAACATATTTTCATTGCTTACATACTAAATTTATTTACCGCATTCATCACAACCTCAACTTCTTCATCCGTCATAACCGGGCTAACAGGCAAACTTAATATTTCATCATGTATTTGTTCTGTAATGGGATAAGATTTATTATTCCATTCTTTGTAAGCTCCCTGTTTGTGTGGAGGAATCGGATAATGTATCAATGTCTCGATGTTCTGTGCTCTCAGATATTTTTGCAGTTCATCACGATACTTACAACGGATAGGGAAAACATAAAAGACATTACTCTCCCAATCTCTGACTATCGGTAATATGATTTCAGGATTAGATATGTTTTTTAAATAACTCTTTGCAATAGCCCTCCTTCTATCATTATCAATATCCAAACGTTTCAACTTCACACTTAATATAGCCGATTGAATTTCATCTAAACGGCTATTGGTACCTTTATATAAATTAATATATTTCTCAGAAGCTCCATAATTTGCTATAACCCTGATCGTATCTGCCAAAGCTTTATCGTTAGTGGTCACTGCCCCACCATTGCTTAAAGCGCCAATATTCTTTCCCGGATAAAAACTAAACCCGGATGCATCTCCTAAATTACCGGTTCTCCTGCCTTTATAAACAGCACCATGGGCTTGGGCTGAATCTTCAATAACTTTCAAACCATATTTGTTCGCTATCCGATTCACCTCATCCATATCCACTGTCTGTCCATAAAGGTGTACCACCATAATAGCCTTTGTACGCTTTGTTACAAGAGACTCTATTTTAGCAGTGTCTATCAAATAATCATCTAATGAAGGCTCACAAAGGACCGGAGTCAAATTGTTATTGCTTATAGCTAAAATTGATGCGATAAATGTATTGGCAGGAACAATCACTTCATCTCTTTCACTCATAACACCCAATTCTATATAAGCTCTCAGGATAAGGGTCAAAGCATCCAGTCCGTTGGCTACACCGATACAATATGATGTACCACAATAGGAAGCAAAATTATCCTCGAATTTCTTCACTTCTTCTCCCAAGAGATACCATCCGGAGCTTATCACACGCTGTACTTCCTGTGACAACTCCGGTTCAAAAGAATCCGTAATCCGCTTTATATCCAGAAATTTAATCATTATAAGTTCAATTCATAAGTATCAAAAACAATCGCCCGTGCCCCACAAGTTTCTTTCCTGAATATTAAGTTTTCATTTAATACCCATCCCCCTTGTTCATTAGAGTTCCCTATATCGATATAACGTTTCTCCGGACATACTTCGTATGTAACATGATAAAAAAGTAAATCCAAGGCACCAAGCTCCATACCTTCTTCTGTAGCCGAACTATATTGTATATGTATCAGGTCATTCATTATAAAAATGACACAACCTCCCACTACCACCTCTCCAATACGAACTTCAAATAATTGAATTTGTTCCGGAAACAGGGAGTACAGATATTCTATTTCTTTTTGTGTATGAACCGAGTTAACATGATACTTACTGGACAATCTATTATTCAAGATCTTCCAGAAAGCTGTAAAGTCCGTCGAGCCGCAAACCGTCATTCCTGCCTCCTGTGCTTTACGAATGTGCCGTTTACGAATACGGCTAAAAGGTATAACATCCTTTTTATCTATTACAGACGAAAGTAACCTTTGCTGCAAAACAGCTTTATGACGGAACAATGCATACAAGTCCTCTTCCGAAGGATAGTTATGGTAAATATGGGGAATCGGTTTATAAATCAGTTTCTCCACTTGAAGGTTTTCGTGCAAATAGGCCAACAATTCATCAAACAGCTGCAAAACCTGACACGCCATTATTTCCCGTGACAGTAACAGCCCCCCATACGTCAACCCCTGATGGGAATAGAGCGTATAAGTATCTTCATTGATGTTTGCCGGAAGAAGCGCCAGCAATTTATTCCCTTCAAAGAATAAAAAAGAGCAATCCCTAAATCTATCCGAATGGTATTCCATAAAATTTCTTTTCAATAGAAAAGTACCATTCTTTGATTTATCTACAAAAGTATCCCACGCATCCTTATATTCTTTCGTATATCTTACAATTTGCATGATTTAAAAGATAAAAAGTCTTGGTAATCACGGATATAATCCGATTCATCATATTTCTCTGAGGCAAGAACCATACAGATGGCCCCAGACGAAAAGTTTAATAACTCACGCCAAATACCGGGTACGATCTGCAAAGCAAAATTCGGACGATCCAGATGGATCAGTTTTTTGTTGCATCCATCATCCAAAAGTACATCAAAACTACTACTTGCAGCAATCAGATATTGACAAAGGCCGCGATGTGCATGTCCTCCACGTGTAGCACCGGAGGGGATATCATAAGTATAATATATCCTTTTCACATCAAACGGGACTTCCACCCCGTTATTCAGTGCCGTCAAGTTTCCCGCACGGTTATGTTCTTTCGGCAACTCAAATACATTGCAGTTGTATACCGTAGTAACCGGAGAATTGTAAGCCGATAATAACGGACTGATATCAGTCTGCTGCCGAACTGAAAGTATCGTTTTGCTTTTTAATTCCTTTATAAATGAGTCGTAATCCCAAATGTAATCACTCGGATCATACGGCATGGAGGAAAGAACCAGGCAAAGTGAATTGGTTGAAAAGTTTTCCATCGTGCGCCAAGTCATTCGAGGAACATATACTCCCATATAGGAGCGGTTCAGAGAATAACGACGTGTCTCCTTGCCATCATTCAATACCAAATCAAAACTACCGGAGAGTGCAACAATAAATTCCTCTTGCTCACGAAAAGCATGGCTCCCACGAATTTCTCCACCCGGAACATCATATATCCAATAAGTACGGGCTATTTTAAAAGGAATATGGAAATTCTCTTCTATAAACGAAAGATTTCCCCTATCGTCTATTATCTTGGGAAGCTGGATGAAACGCTCCTTTCGTTGATCTGATATATTTCCCGTTTCTTGCATTTATGCCTTCTTTAAGTTCTACTATACCCACAAAGATAGAGATTACTCCGTAAATAACGATAAAAACGAAGAAAGTTTTTCAAAAGAAACGGGAATGACAAGAATATTCCACATTATAAAAGAGACGCACTGATGGCATTTTATAAACATACGGTCCGTTGTCTTCAAACATACGGTCCTTTGCATTTAAACATACGGTCGATTAAAAACAAACGTCCTTACGTTTTTTTAATTCGTAAGGACGTTATTGGATATGGCACGTATATTACTAGAATACAGGCAATTGATAGATGAATCCCAACGACAGTCTGTTCGTATTATAGTTTGATGAGCCAAAAGCCTCAGCTTTATTCGTAAAATCATAGGACCTGCCCACATAAGTGAGGAAAAAATGAAGATTTGTCTTCATCGGATAATACTCTATTCCGGCAAGATAGCCCCATGATGTACGGTATTTCCCTTTCTCAATTCCCTCGTTTGCTTTTGCAACGGACGCAGTTTCATACATTCCTTTTACAAATACATTCCATTTCGGAAGAAAACGATAATTCAGCTTTGCCACCAAAGAAAGATAACGGGTATCAAAAGCATGATGGTAACCGGTCTCTTCATTACCCAGCATATCTTTAGGTACTATTGATGTTATAACGCCTTCCCTATCTATATCCTCACTGGAGTACATCACATCTACAAACATATTGAACTTATCTAAAGTCAACTCATTACCGAAAGCCAGATAATACAGCCATTTATCTTTCGCCTCACTCATGGCAGAAGCAGACCAACGGGTTTTAAATACATCGCTAAAGCTTCCATTCCAATTCAAGGTATATACCAACGGCAATTTCGACGGACGTATATCCGGGGATACGCCATAGGTACTTTCCATGGAACCGTTGCGACTATTCAATATCTGGAGTTGAAGTTGCTGTGTCGGGGTAAGATCATATATCGTATTCAGTCCGGTCATAAAATTACTCATATTGTCAATCATATCACTATACTCATAAATCTCAATCGGATTTAAATCGAATTCGATGCCACCATACGCAGCACACTGCTTTCCTATATTAAAAGTCAAGTCTTCTATCGGCTTCACACCTATCATTGCATAATCGATAGAGGTTGGCACATTATCCATCATGCCACTACCGTCATTAGAACGGTTCAAACGCTGACGATAACGATAAGATAACCAAGGAGTGATCTGCCCTTTCGCTTCAATCCTCAACTGACGCATTTTAAAACTACCGTTATCAAGTCCGTCACGGAAATTCAAATCAAAGCTTCCTTGCATATTAAGAAACAAGTTGAACTTATCCGTTTTCTTTTTCATATTGGTAAGTTCCTCAAAAAGGGTTTTATCTTCCATAAATCCCTTCTTCTCTACTTTCTGTTGGGCGTTCGCATAAGGCAATAGTCCAACTAGAAGTAAAAGAAACATTAGTTTTCTCATACTAGTCAAAATTGGTTTAGGTTTATTTTTTTCTACCTGTCGTTACAGGCTTTTACAGAATCATCAATATCTCTGCAACAGAGTTTCAGATATTAATATTCATTGAAATATTCTTGGATCTTCTTCCAATCATTCGTTTTGGTCAGTGCCAGCATCAACAGTACTCTTGCCTTTTGTGGATTTAATTCCTGGGAAGCGATAAACTGATACTTATTATCATCTACTTCGGCATCAAGCGTAGTAGGGCCCGTCGGCACGCGTGAAGAGCGAACGACAAGAATACCTTGCCTACGGGCTTTTTCCAACACAGGGAAGATATTCTTATGAATATTACCGTTTCCTACTCCTGCATGGATTATACCACGATAGCCATTGTTAAGCAACGGAGTCACCATATCTGCTTCAATGTTGGAATAGCTATATACAATTCCCACTTTAGGCAACGACTTCATATCATTTACATCAAACACAGATTGAGTTGTATGTTTCTTCAATGTTATCTGATTATAATATACTTTTCCATTCAATATGTATCCCAAAGCACCGGAGTTAGGAGCTTGGAAAGTCTGTACATCCACCGTATTCATTTTTGTCACGGCATGAGCACCGAGAATCAGTCCGTTCATGGCAACCAAAACACCTTTATCTTTGGACTCTTTTGCTCCGGCTACTACCACAGCATCATATAGGTTCAAAGGACCATCAGCACTAAGAGCCGTTGACGGACGCATTGCTCCAACCAACACCACCGGCTTATCACTCTTTACGGTCAAATTCAGGAAAAAGGCGGTCTCTTCCATCGTATCGGTTCCATGTGTAATGACTATGCCATCTACATCCGGACGCTTTAATAACTCATTAATTCTTTTTGCCAATGTCAGCCACACATCATCATTCATATCCTGAGAGCCAATCTTTACAATCTGTTCTCCGGTCACATTAGCAATATCCTTTATTTGAGGAACAGCATCCAACAAAGTACTGATAGCAACTTGTCCGGCTGTATAGTTAGTTCCCGTAGCAGATGCACCCGTACCGGCAATTGTACCACCGGTAGCAAGAATCACAATATTCGGCTTTTGCGCCAGCGCGGTGAAAGAGGATAATACCACCACCGCGAGCAACAGAGTCAGTTTTCTTAATCTTTCCATAATTACAAAGTTTTGGTTAAATATATATTAGTAAACTTGAATAAGCAGCAGCCCCAAGGCAATAGAAACAAAAGTGGCTACCAGTCCCGGCATCATGAAAGAATGATTCAGCACGTACTTACCAATCTTCGTCGTACCGGTGCGGTCAAAATTTATGGCAGCTATTACCGTTGGATAATTAGGTATAAAGAAATAACCATTCACTGCCGGGAATAAAGCAATAAGCATATAAGGAGAAATCCCAAGCGCAATACCTAGCGGAACAATGGCACGCACGGTTGCAGCCTGACTATATAAAAGGATAGACATTACAAATAAGGCCAATCCGAAAAGCCAGGGCATTTGTCGTACCACCGTTTCTATGGAAGCAGTCAGCTCCGCCATATTCCCCTGCAAGAAAGTATCCCCCATCCATGCTATACCGAAAATGGCAATCACCGCCTGCATACCTGCCGGAAAGACCGAACCCTGCGTTGCTTTTATTCCATCTGTTTTGGAAAAAATTAAAATAATCGCCGCAGCCGACAGCATTATTATTTCAATAATGGAAGGCATATCCAGCATAACCGTTTCTCCACCCACCACAAATGAAGGTCTCATACCGCTAAAAGACCCGAACAGAACAATCAGTACTGTGGCGAGAATAAAGATAAAGACAGAAAGTTTCGCCTGCTTTATATTCTTCACATCCTTAATAGTATGTCTCTTATCTTCTAAAATACCCTCTGTTACACGACGTTGGTATTCAGGATCATCAACCAATTCCTTGCCTACCCTCATAGAAAAGAGTGCACCCACTAACACTCCAATCAATGTAGCCGGAATAGTAACTTTCAGTATATCAAACAAAGTTATATTAAATCCGGTCAGTAACCCTAGTAAAGCCACAGTTGCAGCAGATATAGGACTAGCGGTTATTGCCTGCTGGGAAGCGATTACCGCAATACCTAACGGACGTTCCGGACGAATCTTTGTTTCCGTAGCAACTTCTGCAATCACCGGAAGTACAGAATAAGCAACGTGCCCTGTACCGGCAACAAACGTAAACAAATAAGTGACCAACGGACTAAGAATAGTAACATGAGAAGGATTCTTACGCAAAAGTTTCTCCGCCAACTTCACCATATAGTCCAATCCACCGGCAGCTTGCATACATGAAGCAGCCGAAATCACAGCTACAATCATTAACATAACATCGATCGGAGGTGCCGTTGGTTGGAGTCCGAATACAAATGTCAATATGGCAAGCCCGATACCTCCCATAACTCCGAGCCCGATGCCTCCTAAACGGGCACCCACAATAATTGCAGTTAATACAAAAGCTAATTGTAATATCATGTCGGTTTGTTTTTAATATGTAACAAAAGAAAATCTAATTGGTTTATTTATTCCCTAAATTTATTTAAGTTTCATTTTGTTACTAAAATCATAAATATATTGGAGATAATCGATTCTGGTTAAAGTTTATTAACTATATAATAAAGGTTATTACTTTCAAAACAATTAATTTCGTCTTCTGGTTATAGGTGTATTATTAAATAAATTAACCATTAAATATATTCTATCATGGATATCGAATCAACAAAAAAGACGCGTACAGAAAGCGATCTATTAGGAAGTAAAGAAGTGCCGGAAGAAGCACTTTACGGGGTACAAACCATGCGTGGCATTGAAAATTTTGTCATCAGTAAATTTCACTTGAATGAATACCCCTTGTTTATCAAAGGTATGGCTATCACTAAAGCCGGAGCAGCAATAGCAAACCATGAATTGGGCTTGCTTTCGGATGAAATGACTGAAGCGATCCTGAAGGCCTGTAATGAAATCATTGAAGGTCAGCATCATGAGCAATTTCCTGTTGACATGATTCAAGGAGGCGCAGGCACGACAGTAAACATGAACGCCAACGAAGTAATAGCCAACCGTGCTCTTGAACTCATGGGACACAAACGCGGAGAATACCAATACTGCTCTCCAAACGATCACGTTAATTGTGCGCAATCTACCAATGATGCTTATCCGACAGGTATCCATATCGGAATGTATTATACACACCTGAAACTGAAAAAACATTATGAAGAGCTTATTGACTCTTTCCAGAAGAAAGCTAAAGAATTTGAACATATCATCAAGATGGGACGTACCCAACTGGAAGATGCCGTGCCTATGACGTTAGGTCAGACGTTCAATGGATTTGCCAGCATCTTACGCGATGAAATCAGAAATCTGGATTTTGCAGCAGAGGACTTCCTGACTGTAAACATGGGAGCAACTGCCATTGGCACAGGTATTACCGCACAACCCGGATACGCAGAGAAATGCGTTGCAGCACTATGCAAAATCACCGGATTAAAAATTAAGCTATCCGAAGACTTAGTAGGTGCAACCTCTGATACGTCTAGTATGGTTGGGTATTCATCTGCTATGCGTCGTATCGCTACTAAAATGAATAAAATATGCAATGATCTCCGTTTATTAGCTTCCGGCCCTCGTTGCGGATTAGGTGAAATTAATCTCCCTGCAATGCAACCGGGTTCTTCCATTATGCCGGGCAAAGTCAATCCGGTTATTCCTGAAGTGATGAGTCAGGTCGCTTATAAAGTTATTGGTAATGATTTATGTGTCACAATGTGCAATGAAGCTGCACAAATGGAACTAAATGCAATGGAACCTGTTATGGCTCAATGCTGTTTTGAGAGTGCAGAATTATTAATGAATGGCTTTGACACGCTCCGTACCCGTTGTGTAGATGGCATTATAGCCAACGAAGAACGTTGCCGCCGTTATGTACACGATAGTATTGGAGTAGTAACAGCTCTGAACCCGATTATCGGCTACAAGAATTCTACTAAAATAGCGAAAGAGGCACTTGAAACAGGACGCGGAGTATATGAATTGGTTTTAGAACACGAAATCTTATCAAAAGAGGATTTGGATACAATACTTAAACCGGAAAATATGATTAAACCGGTCAAGTTGAATATTAAACCGAAGAAATAAAACGAAATATAATAATTAACTCTATTACCTCGTAGCATTTATCACTCGCTACGAGGTATTTTTTATTCTAATCCCACCTTTTTAAGAAGTCGTTCTATCTTACATTCTACTGGATTCGTCAGTAACATACGCAATTTATCTATTGCTATGCACGCTATAAAGACTGCCAGTATGACGATTGATACCCATATAAAAAGTTCAAAAGCCCCTTTATTTTCAACACTTTGAAGAATCCAGCCTCTCAATTCAGGCCAAACATAGGGATTCATATGAATAATGTAAACAGAAAGTACGGATGAAGCAATCCAATTAATCCACCATTCCTTTCCGATTTTCATAGTAGCAAACCATAAAAACAAACAAATAGACGAAATAACAACAATAGGATGATTATAATCGTACACGTATTTATCAAAGTAGTTACCTCCATATAAAAGAAGTAAAATGGACCAGATCAGGAATAATAAAGAACCAAAGATATATCCCCAAAAAGATTTTATATGTACATTTTTAATCCTCTCAATGCCATAATGTTTCAAATATCGGCCGATAACATACATATATAACATCTGTGATATTCCATATCCAAACTGATTAATATCCCATTTCCATAACCAGCCAAAATAAATATTTATAATTGCAAATATAATTAAGACTCTAATATATTCTTTATGCGATAGCCCATCAACAGCCCGGTTCAATAAAGGTGCAAATAAATATAAACCTACATAAGCACGAATAAACCACAAGGGAGAATTAGAAAAAGCAAGAAAAGAGTAGAACAAATCTTTTAAGCGGAAGCTCTCCCACCCCATAAAACAAAAAATCAAATAGATGATAACCGAATAAAAGAAACATTGTATAAATAAGGACACCAAATTATGCAACTTAAACTTGATACCAAAATATCCGGAAATTAGAATAAAACAATTCACAGCCACTAAAGCAAAGCTCTCAATTGCCATCTGAGATATCTCAGAGAAAGAAATGCCTTGGCACAAATCTTCATGAGTCGGGAATGGCAATGCAAGCCCGTTAAAATGAAGCACCAAAACAAATAACATTGAAAAAATACGAAGCAATTCCAAATTAGAATCCCTGTTTTTATATTTCCGTACCATTAGGTTTTAATATTAATCTATTTGTTATCGAAACGGGTAATTCATTTTGATAGTGGGTAACCATAATCATCGTTTTATTTTTTCTCAGGCAAAACATTTCTATGATGTCCTTTACCAATTTACGATTTCCCGTATCAAGACCATGTAAAGGTTCGTCAAGAATCAGCAGTTCCGGATCTTTCACAAAAGCACGAGCAAGCAATACAAGCCGCTGTTCACCACTGGATAATTGCAAGAAGGGCTTATCTTTCAAAGCTAAAACACCGAAAATATCCATCCACCACTCGCAAACAGACATTTGCCCCGGTTGCGGACGTTTACATAAGCCTATAGAATCATGCAGTCCGCTTGCCATAATCTCAATCGCAGGAATATTTTTCAAGTAAGCCCTATGCATCTCAGGGGATACATAACCAATATGTTTTTTAATTTCCCAAATACTTTCGCCCGTACCTCTCCTACGTCCAAATAAAGTTATATCACAAGCATACGATTGTGGATTATCCGCACAAATAAGACTAAGCAGGGTAGATTTCCCCGAACCGTTTTCACCGCTAAGAGCCCATTTCTCTCCACATTTTACAGTCCAATCCAATTCTTTCAAAATAGTGCGGTCACCATAGCGAATGCTCACTTTATTCAGTTTTACTATTTCTTCCGATGTAAAAAGAGATTCATTATAAGGTAAATCAATGATACGTTGACGCTTTTCGTCCGTCAATCCCTCTTTTCCTTTAGAGATATAAGAATCCAAATATTCTTCACGGGTTATTTTCTGTCCGCAAACCAAATCACTGACCGGAACCACATGAGTTACAAACGAAGGTATATCATCCAGCATAGAGAGTACAAGTACAATCTGTAAAGATTCTCGTTGAGATATTCGCAGCAATAACTGATTTAAGAGCTCACGAGTCGGTGCATCAAGTCCGATAAAAGGATTATCCATAATAAGCACACGAGGAGCGGTAAGTAAAGTCTTTGTCAGCTGAAACTTACGTAGTTCTCCACTGGACAATAAAATGATTTTTTTATCCAGCATCGGACTTATACGAAAAAAGTCAAACAATTCGTCCTGCAAACTTTTATCGCGAATTTCTCCAAACATTTCACGAACAGTCGGAACGTCATCCTGATCATGGGCATTCCATCGTTGCTGATAATAATAGGTAGCATCGGCCGAGCCATACGTATCTCTAAACGCAATATATTTCACATTATCATATATCATGTTGGTAGGCGAAGGTGAAAAGTCATACTCCACACGACCTTCTTTTAAAGGATATTTACCCAACAAAGTATCTATAAGCAAACTTTTTCCTGCCCCGTTTGGTCCTACCACAGCAATATGTTCACCGGGAATAAACGACAAATTAATAGGTTCTCTTAATCTTACCTGAGGATTACGAACAATTCCTCCTTCTATCGATATAGTCTTTCGTTCCATAATCCTATTTCTTTTTACCAAGAATAACCAACGCCACCGCAAGTAAAATAATCAAAATACCAATATATTGAATAGTCCCGATATGTTCTCCAAGAAAAAGGATACCGATACCGACAGCTGTAAGCGGTTCCATGCACCCCAATACTGCGGTAATAGTAGAACCGACCCGATGAATAGCCAAGATTAGAAACAGATTGGAAACAAGCGTCGGTATTAAACCCAATAACACCAGGTTGATAGCTACGGACATATTGGGTATCCGTTCCAAACCATCCGTCCCCCAAAATACATTCATGCCACAAAACACTGCTGTAAAAGCAAGTACATAAAAAGTCATCACCAATCCATCTACCTTATTGGCACAGGAACGGTTTACACCTACTATATAAGAGCCATAAGCAACAACTGTAATCAGTACCATCCCTACTCCGGGCAGACTTATCGAGCCACCGCCACCACCCATACTCAATAGCCACACTCCTCCAACAGCCATCATTACGGCAATAGTCATTATACGAGATAAATGTTCCTTAAAAAATCCGACCATCAACATTGTGACAAATACCGGATAAAGAAAATGTATAGTAGTGGCTATTCCCGAAGGAATATATAAATATGATTCTAACAAGAACAATGAACTTGCTGTATAGAAGAGACTTAACCCCAGAATAGTAAAAAACTGCTTAATTGTTACCTTTATGCTTGACCTTCTGATTAACAAGAGTAATCCCATCAATAGGGCAGAAAAGAGCATACGATAAAACAATACAGATGCCGTATTCATTCCGCTGCGCAACACGGGGACTGCAAAAAGTGGAATCATTCCAAACGTAGCGGATGATAACATCGCATATAAAATACCTTGAAAACGCTTCATTTCAACAATATACTTCGAATCAACGATTGACCTTGTTCGGATTCTTTGCTATAAAATCCTTCCAACTGTTATAAATCTTCTCCTTTTCCGGTTTACCGGCTTGCAGAAAATGGCAATAAGCCGCTGCCAATCCGTCCGTAGCATCCAACTGAGGCAATAAACTTTCTTTGGGAATATGCAGCATACGCTGCAACATATCCGATACTTGTTCCTTCGAAGCTTGTCCATTACCAGTAATAGCCATTTTTATCTTTAAAGGTGCGTATTCGGTAATAGGAATATCCCTACTCAAAGCGGCAGCCATCGCCACACCTTGTGCACGCCCCAACTTCAACATTGATTGTACATTCTTACCGAAGAAAGGGGCTTCAATAGCTAACTCGTCCGGCAAGTAGGCTTCAATCACCCCTGTTACCCGTTCAAATATCCGGCGGAGTTTTAAATAGTGATTCGAATATTTTCTCAAATCAATAATCCCCATCGTCACCAACTCCGGCTTATTACCGACAACACGTAATACTCCATATCCCATAATCGTAGTTCCGGGATCTATTCCTAAAATAATCTTCTCACGAACCGGAGCGTTCATCGAATTACCTCCATTAATGTAGGAATACCAATCACTTTATCTTTAAATACCGCCAAAAGTTGCTCATTTAACTTTGCTCCCTGCTGCATGTGCCAATGATGCAGTTCCGTACTGTCTTCAACTTCCCATTGCAAAGAAAACGATGCACTACCCTCTTCAAGATGACTGAGTATGCGGCATAAACGAGGATTATGCAATACCCCATTTTTCTCTACCTCTGCGATATAGGCTTCATTCAACCAAATGAGGAAATTCTTCTCCACTTCCTCTTCTACATGATAAGTTGTATTATATAACAGCATAATTTTACCTTTTGGGTACAAAGATAAAGTTAATTATGGAATAATATCAGAGCCCGTTTGATTTTCTACGAATAATAATCTCCAAAATCCGTTCAACTTTTGGAGTGCAGTTCAAAAATGAACTGCACCCCAAAAGTTGGACAGTTAATTATTTGTTTCTATAATTGATTCTA
>NZ_QSUN01000040.1 GCF_003438995.1 Bacteroides sp. OM05-12 | reverse complement strand
AGGCGAGTACTCGGAAACCTATCATAGAAATATGACAAGGCGTTGGGTACTTAGCCTACGCGTACACGACCGAAGAAACGGAAAAGGTAGAGGTATATGCCCTTGCCGATAAGCTGGGCGGTAATATCGAAGCGGCTATCAAGAGGCTGGCGGAAGAACGCAGGAACGGGCAATAGCCATCCGGCGGATTGTAAACTGCTTGGCTGAAAATCAAATCCATTCAAATTAAATCCTAAAAAATGAGACAATGAATTTCAATAGAAAACAATTACTGCTTATGAGCAGCTACCTGATAGGCGTTGCGACTATCATGCTACAAGCCTGCACCGATGTGAAAAGCACAGACCGGGACAAACTTTGTGGAAATTGGGAAAGCGTGGAAGGGAAACCCGACGTGCTGATTTACCGCGAAGGAGATGCCTACAAGATTACGGTATTCAGCCGGACGAGGATGCGCCGGAAGATGAAGCCGCAAACCTATCTGTTGCAGGAAGAGAACGGTAACCTGTTTATCCATACGGGGTTCCGCGTTGACGTGTCATATAATGCGGCGACGGACGTAATTACCTTCTCGCCTAACGGGGATTATGTAAGGATAAAAGAAAAGGATGAATAGAATCGGCGTGTTTGTGATTGATCCGGCATGGCAACTAAGAAAAGGCGGTTTGCGGAAAACGAGGAAGAATCAGGGGCGGGAGCTTGACTATCCGACCATGAGCGTGGATGATATTTTTGTCCTTCTGGATAAGGACATCTTTCCGCAGGCAGAAGAGGAACATTGCGTGTTCATGTGGACTATCGAGCAGTTTCTTATTTCCTGCGAGCATGAGATGCAGCAACGAGGCTATAAACGGCACTGCCGGATGATATGGAACAAGATGAACGGTATCGCTCCCGCCTTTACGGTCCGCTTCTCTCATGAATACCTTATCTGGTATTATAAAGGCAGGCTACCGCCCATTGCGACAGAGCAGCGAGGAAAGTTCACTACGGTATTCGAGGAAAGGAGCAGGCAGCACAGCCGCAAGCCCGATTTCTGCTACCGGATGATCGACACCTTGTATCCCGGTTGCCGTAAGATGGATGTGTTTTCACGGGAGTACCGGGAAGGATGGTATCAGTACGGGAACCAAACGGATTTTTTCAACAAGAGTTCAGAAACCATTAAATGAATGTAAAAGAAAGATTATGAAAAGACTATTATTTATGCTATTGACCTGTGTATTGTGCTTTTGCAATAAGGCAAACGCACAATGGGTTGTGACCGATCCGGGAAACTTCGCCCAAAGCATTATCAATGCTTCCAACAACATTATGCATACTTCCAAAACGGCAACCAATATGGTGTCGAACTTTCAGGAAACCGTAAAGATTTACGAGCAGGGAAAAAAGTACTACGACGCACTGAAATCAGTAAACAATCTGGTAAAGGATGCGAGAAAGGTGCAGCAAGTAATCCTGATGGTAGGCGATATTACGGACATCTATGTGAACAGCTTCCAGAAGATGCTGCATGACGAGAATTTCACGCCGGAAGAGTTGTCGGCTATCGCCTACGGATATACCAAACTATTGGAAGAGAGCAACAACGTGCTGACGGATATGAAGAATGTGGTGAACATCACCACTCTTTCCATGACGGACAAAGACCGTATGGACGTGGTGGACCGCTGTTACCAATCCATGAAGAATTACCGTAATCTGGTGACGTACTACACCAATAAAAATATTTCGGTGTCGTACCTGCGTGCGAAAAAGAAACAAGATACCCAAAGGGTGCTTGCGCTTTATGGAAATGCCAACGAAAAATACTGGTAGCCCATGATGTTGCTTACAATAGAATTTGATAATCTCCATGTACTTCTGCGTAATCTCTACACGGAGATGATGCCCCTGTGTACGGATATGACAGGTGTGGCAAAGGGTATTGCCGGTTTGGGAGCGCTGTTTTATGTGGCGATGCGTGTGTGGCAGTCGTTGGCACGTGCCGAACCGATTGACGTTTATCCGATGTTACGCCCGTTCGTGATAGGCTTTTGCATCCTGTTCTTTCCCACTGTCGTACTGGGGACGCTTAATGCGGTATTAAGTCCTGTCGTACAAGGTACGAACAAGTTGCTGGACGGTCAGACGATGGATATGCAGAAATATCAGGAGCAAAAGGACAAGCTGGAATATGAAATCAATATGCGTAATCCTGAAACGGCTTATCTGGTGTCGCAGGAAGAATACGACAAGCAACTGGAAGACCTCGGCTGGTCACCGGGAGATGTGTGGACCATGACGAAGATGTATCTCGACCGGAAAATGTACCAGATGAAAAAGTGGGTACGTGACTTGATGCGTGAGGCGTTGGAACTGATGTTCGCCGCTTCCGCCCTGCTGATCGATACTTTACGCACCTTCTTCCTCGTGGTGCTGTCCATACTCGGACCGATAGCTTTCGGGATAGCAGTGTGGGACGGGTTTCAAAGTACACTTACGCAATGGTTCAGCCGATATATACAGATTTATTTGTGGCTTCCGGTGTCGGACCTGTTCAGTTCGATACTTGCACGCATCCAAGTGCTGATGTTGCAGGGCGACATCGAAAGGATGCAGAACGATCCGAATTTCTCGCTGGATTCGAGCGACGGGGTGTATATCGTGTTTATGATTATCGGTATCCTCGGTTATTTCACCATACCGACAGTGGCAGGCTGGATTATACAAGCCGGTGGTGGTACGGGTAATTACAACCGTCACGTGAACACTGCCGGGGCATTAGCCGGTGGCATTGCGGGAGCAGTAGCCGGAAACGTAGGCGGACGCGTGGGACGCGGCGCGATGGCTGCCGGACGCTTCGCCAAAAAGGGTATCGGCAAGATTTTCGGCAAGAAATAAAGCGGAGAAAAAAGTCGTCCGGCTCGGAAGTACGAGTTGCCTTGCTTTCCACAACGGGTCGGGCGACCTCCTAAAACATTAAAACAATGAAGAGATGGAATTTAAAAGTTTGAAAAATATAGAGACGTCGTTCAGGCAGATACGCCTGTTCGGTATCGTGTTCGTAACGATGTGCGCCGCAATCGTGATTTATTCCGTATGGAGTTCTTTCGCCTTCGCGGAGAAGCAACGGGAAAAAATTTATGTATTGGACGGCGGCAAGAGCCTAATGCTCGCCTTGTCGCAGGACCTTTCCCAAAACCGTCCTGCCGAAGCAAGGGAACATGTACGCCGTTTTCACGAGCTGTTCTTTACCCTTTCACCGGAGAAGAGCGCAATAGAGCACAACGTGAAACGTGCGCTGTTGCTGGCGGACAAGAGTGCGTATAACTATTATGCCGATTTTGCCGAGAAAGGGTATTATAACCGACTGATAGCCGGAAATATTAACCAAGTGCTGCAAGTGGACAGCGTGCTGTGCAATTTCGACCGTTACCCCTATGAGGTCAGTACCTATGCCCGACAGATGATTATCCGGCAGAGCAATGTCACCGAACGAAGCCTTGTGACAACGTGCCGCCTGCTGAACGCAAGTCGTTCGGACGACAACCCGAACGGATTTACGATAGAGGGGTTCACCATATTGGAAAACAAAGATTTACAAACCTTAAAACGATAGGCTTATGATACGGAAATTATCAGATCTGTTCGACCAATGGCTGCGTCGCATGTGCGGACGGCTGACACCGGGCAAAAGACTGGCGGTGATACTTACGATGCTTCTTTCTTTCAGTTTTCTTTCCGTTTACATGACCATCAGTTCCATTTATAACATGGGCAGGCGGGATGCGGAAAAGGATTTTTTGGAAATAGAGCATATCCGGGATTTAGACCTGCGCCCGGAGCGTGGGGATAGCATACAGGATCTTTATAAATTCTATGATTATGGGATTATTCCAAACGATACGGCAGTGGCAGGATGCAAGGCGTGAACGGAAGGCAAACGACCGGATGGAGAGGCTGGCGGAGCAGATTGTGCTACCGGCAAAGATGCGGGATTTCGAGAGTATGAAAGGGTTGTTCGATAAGTACCGCTATGCTCCGTCCATTGTCCAACGTATGACGGAACATCTGGCGGCACAAAACCTGATACGTACGCCTGAAGATGCGGCGAACCGGGACGTGCTGGCGATGATGGAGAGCCTGAAGAATACAGACTATGCGTTGAAGACAGGCGTACGGCTTGTTTATACGCCTACGGAAAATACCGGAACCCTTCACCGGATGATTGCTATGCACACGTTTATGCTGAATGAGTACGGCAACACCCACCGGGACTGTAAAGTGCCCCTACCGGAACGCAATGAGGTGTATTCCGCCAAACGGATACTGAACGAATGCCGGAAGGAACAAGACGCAGAGGAACTGGCAATGCTGGCGATCATCGGCATAGAGCCATCGGAGTATGTGAAACTGCGGTATAACCTGAAAGAAGAGTATTCGCCCCATAAACGGTTGAATCCGGAGGGGAACTTTAAACGGGTACTGTCAGGCAAGGCTGCGGACATTCTGGAAAAGGAGTTTGCAAACAAGCTGCCGTTGACTTTCGTCATGGGGATGAAGCACGACCGGGAGATATTGCGGCTGTTTTCCGCCCAGCCGGATTCGGACAGCTATCTCCGTATTTCCGCACCCTGCAATGCTTTCGATGTGCTGCCGAGAGAGACAAAGGAAGAACGGCTGGTGCGTATAGCAAAGGCATACGCACATCTGGATATGCGTATCTCCCGGATGACGGGTGGAAAACCGATGCTTCCCTACGAACGGTTCCTGAACGAACCGTTGTTTACGGATGCTTTCAGGCGGAAAGATTACCTTCCCTTGTGTGACCTGGTACGTTTGAACCGTGACAACGTGCAGTTGATAAGAGAATGGACGGAACAGATTGCCAAAGCTCCACTTCTTTGCAATGTCGGGGAAACGGTAAATCCGCTACTGGGCAGTCTGATTACACAACTGAACATCACCCGTCACGGACAAGAAACGGGGATTATTCCGGGGGGAAAAAACAAAGAGGTATCTCCGTTGCACCTTATAAATGCCTATTACACGGTGATGCGGCATGAACATTCGGTCCGCTTTACGGGAGCGAACCTGCCCATCCCCACGCCGGAAGAGTTACGGACCGCTACCGGGGTGCTCGACCGGGTAAGGCGGGGATATGACCGGGATGAATTACGCCGTACGGCTGCGGGAAAGGGCGAGCCTTCGGACTATGTAAAAATCCGTTACGGGTTGTCGGATTCGTATCAGAAGGTGAGTAGTCTGCTCCACCTGCGTGCGGAAGAGGCACTGGCGGACAACTTTTATTCGATGGCTTCACTGAAAGAGAAAGCGGATAAGGTGGAAGAGAATATCCGGCAGATGGCAAGCTCTCATGCACAAGGTATTTCGGAGGGAAAAGTGCCGGACAATCCTTTGGATGCACTTCGCAACGATAAGGAAATGCTGGATATTATCACTAACCGACATTGGGGCGAGTATGCCGTACCGGACAGGAATTTCCAGTTGAGGTACGGACTGGACGTTTTTTTCGATGCAATCGGAAAGATTGAACAGAGGCGGCAGGGTGAACCGGATTTGAAGGAGCATTTCGATTTCCTCACGTCACAGCAGGAAAACGTACTCCGGTTTGAAGCCTCCCACGAAGGTGAACGGATTGGTGACAAGCTCTCTTATCTGGAATACAGAAGAAACAAGGATGCTCCGAAGCAGGATGAAGGGATGAGTAATAGACAACAGGAAGGACTTTCCCAACGGGGACAGCCGTCCAAGCAAAGAAAACCAACTTTTTAACCGTAATACGAAATGAATATGAATTTGAAAGAACTATTAAAGAAAAAGGATGCAGGCAGTAAGCCCGATGAAAAGCCGGAAGGTAAAAAGCCACTGACCGAAGCGCAGCGCAT
The DNA here is from genome assembly GCF_003438995.1 of Bacteroides sp. OM05-12. Classification (GTDB taxonomy): domain Bacteria; phylum Bacteroidota; class Bacteroidia; order Bacteroidales; family Bacteroidaceae; genus Bacteroides. The sequence goes on along the minus strand of NZ_QSUN01000040.1, from coordinate 14,071 downwards.
CCGGCGAAACAAGATGATTGTGTTTCCGGCTATGGGACTTCTCTTTCTCGGCTCGATGTGGCTGATTTTTGCACCGTCCGAGAAGGATAAGGAGAAAGAGAAGCTGGGACAAGGCTTTAATATCGAAATGCCTTCACCCGAAAACGGAGGCATTATCGGTGATAAGCAGAAGGCTTATGAACTGGCGCAACTGGAAGACAAGCAAAAATCCCGCAACCGTCAGATGCAAGATTTGGCTTCACTCTTTGCGGCAGATGAAAGCAGTACACCGACGGAAGAAAACGAGGAATATGACCTGCTTTCCTCCGAGCCACACAGCAAGGCAGGCAGCTATGCAGGCGGGACATCAAGTGTGCAATCTTCCGCTACGGCATACCGGGACATTAACCGCACATTGGGAAATTTCTACGAGCAACCGCAAGAGGATAACGAAAAAGAAGAGTTGCTCCGCCGGATAGAGGAACTGGAAACACAACAAGCAGCACGGGAAAACGGAGCGCCGACCGTTGACGACCAGATGGCGTTGATGGAGAAGTCGTACCAGCTTGCGGCGAAGTATATGCCGGAGAACAATCAGGACGACAAGAAAGGAAAGGACGAAGAACGGGCACGCGCAGAAAAGAAGCGGAACGGTAGCCTTGTGAACGGGAAAGCCGGTGTCGCAGCCGTGTCGCAGGTGGAACGTGACGTTGTAACGGCACTCCCGCAGCCGATGAGCCATGCGGAATTTCTGGCGGCTTGTTCCGGTGAACGGAACTATGACTTTCACACTGCCGTCGGTACGGCGGCGGTATCGGAAAAGAATACCATTTCGGCGTGCGTGCATGGGAACCAGACCGTCATGGACGGGCAATCGGTACGGATGCGCCTGCTGGAACAGGTGGAAGTAGCGGATATGTTGATTCCCCGCAACGCCATTATCGTAGGTGCGGCGAAGGTGCAGGGCGAACGGCTGGAAGTGGCAATCAGTTCGCTGGAATACAACGGCACGATTGTACCCGTAGAATTGGCGGTTTTCGACAGTGACGGGCAGGAAGGTATTTTTATTCCGAACTCAATGGAAGTGAGTGCAGCCAAAGAAGTGGCTGCCAACATGGGAAGTTCGTTAGGGAGCAGTATCAATATCTCTACCGATGCCGGGGCGCAACTCGCTTCGGATTTGGGTAAGGGCGTGATTCAGGGGGCAAGCCAGTATATCGCCAAAAAGATGCGGGCGGTGAAAGTGCATCTGAAATCCGGGTACAAGGTAATGCTGTACCAACCGGAAAAGTAACATAAATCAAATTTAACTGTATTGAAATTGATAGAGGAACAGAAAGAAAACGGTTTGGAAAACAAACCGGAATTATCTAAACATTTTTTATTTACCACTAAATCCACAATTAGAATGAAGAAGTATTTTGTAATGATGTTCGCCCTGATTATGGGCGTATGTGCGGTAAAAGCGCAGGAAGTGAAAACAGAAGGAAACGGCACGGTAAAAGTACGGAAGGTGTCGGAAGTGAAGGTTTCCAAAGAGGGTGTTCAGGAAGCAACGGAACAGCCGGAAACGGACGTGCCGGATGAAAGCGGGAAACTGACCTTACAGAAAGATGTGTATTCCCTGCAAGGGGAAGACGGGGACTTGTATCACGGACTCTCCCGCAAGCTGACCTTTAGTCAGATGATACCACCGCACGGACTGGAGGTGACGTATGGTAAGACAGTGCATATTCTTTTTCCGGCAGCGGTGCGTTATGTAGATTTGGGATCGCCTGACCTGATTGCAGGCAAAGCGGACGGGGCGGAAAACGTGATCCGGGTGAAAGCAACGGTGAAGAATTTCAAAAGTGAAACGAATATGTCGGTGATTACCGAAGACGGTTCGTTCTACACATTTAACGTGAAGTATGCCCAAGAGCCGCTGCTTCTGAATGTGGAAATGTGCGACTTTATCCATGACGGCAGTAGCGTGAACCGTCCGAACAATGCCCAGGAAATCTACCTGAAAGAACTCGGCAGCGAAAGTCCGATGCTCGTACACCTGATTATGAAGTCCATCCACAAGCAGGACAAAAGAGAGGTGAAACATATCGGCAGCAAAAGGTTCGGTATCCAGTACCTTTTGAAAGGTATCTACACGCATAACGGGTTGCTGTATTTCCATACGCAGATAAAGAACAGTTCCAATGTGCCGTTCGACGTGGATTTTATCACGTTTAAAATCGTGGATAAAAAAGTAATGAAGCGTACTGCCATTCAAGAGCAGGTGATTTTCCCACTACGTGCCTATAACTACGTTACCCGCATCGCAGGAAAAAAGAATGCCTGCACGGTGTTCACGATGGATAAATTCACTATTCCCAATGACAAACAGCTTGTAGTGGAACTGAATGAGAAAAACGGGGGCAGGCATCAATCGTTCGTGATTGAGAACGAGGACCTCGTGCGTGCGAAAGTGATTGATGAACTAAAAGTACAGTAACCATGAAGCGGTGTCTATTGGTTTTAACAGCGATGCTTGCCCTCTTTGCAGGGCAGGCATACGCCCAGCGCTGCCTTCCGAAGATGAAGGGCGTTGAATTGAGAACGGGAATGACGGATGGTTTCTATGCCGGTACTAACCGGGCGGAAACGGGATATTATTTCGGTGCGGCACTCTCTACCTATACCAAAGGGGGTAACAAATGGGTGTTCGGCGGTGAATACCTTTTGCGTAACAGTCCCTATAAAAGTGATTACATTCCGACAGCGCAGTTTACAATGGAAGGCGGTTATTCTTATAACTTCCTTTCGGATGCCCGGAAAATATTCTTCCTCTATATTGGCGGGTCAGCACTGGCGGGATATGAAACCATGAATTGGGGTGACAAGAGTTTACCGGACGGGGCAAGGCTGACGGGAAAGGATGCTTTTGTGTATGGCGGAGCCGTTACGCTGGATTTGGAAATTTATGTTGCAGACCGGGTGGCTTTGCTGGCAAACGTGCGGGAGCGTTGTCTGTGGGGTGGCTCGTCAGGGCATTTCCGTTTCCAGTTCGGTGCGGGCGTGAAATTTATAATCAACTAATTATCAATCTGAAAAAATAGAAAAGCAATGAAGAAGATATTTTCAAACCTATTTGTATGCGGCTGTATGCTTGCCGCGCTTTTTTGCCTTGTGGCTTGTGATAATGATTTGGACGTGCAACAGGCTTATGCGTTTACGGTGGAAATGATGCCTGTCCCGAATAAGGTCGCCAAAGGGGAGACAGTAGAGATACGTTGCGAACTGAAAAAGGAAGGTGACTACAAGAATACGCTTTATACCATCCGTTTTTTCCAATTTGAAGGGACGGGAACGCTGAAAACAGAAAACGGTATTGTGTTTAAACCTAATGACCGTTATCTGTTGGAAAATGAAAAGTTCCGGTTGTACTACACTTCGGGAAGTACGGAAGCACAGAATTTTATCGTAGTCATAGAAGATAACAACGGGCAAGCCTTTGAGATGGAGTTCGATTTCAATAATAATGATAAGAAGGATGAGGAAGGGGGTGTCGAGTGATTGACTATGCAAAGTTTTCGCATGGTGATAAGAGCGATGAAATGCAGTATAACAATATGGGTGGCGTTCCTTTCGGTTCAAGTTATGTGTGCCATAAGGTTTTGCCCAAACAGATTGTTTTTGAAAGCCTTACGGCGGACAAAAGACTGAGCCGGATGTACGGGGACGTGGAGCAAATAGGACTATCAATTAAAACAGAGAAGGAATAATATGACACAAGAAAAAAAAGACAGAGAGACAATACGGGAGAATCCGTCGTATTTCCTAAGCCTTCCACCGGAAAGGAAGACGGAAAACGTGTGCTGGGAAGCGGTTAATGCCGATGCGGAGAATATCCGGCATGTGGATGAGGGGACACTTACTTATGAGATTGTCGGCATTGCGTTGTCGAGCAAACCCGAAGTGCTGCGTGAAATACCGCACGAGGCTTTAAAGAATCTGTTACCTTATATTCTTAACGATAACGATGAAATGCTGGCAACGCTTCCGAAGGATGTACTGACAGCGGATTTATACCACGCCATTGTAAAGGAGAACGGGCATAACCTGCAACATGTACCGGAAGGAATGAAGACGCCGGAATTGTGCCGGACGGCATTCTTTTCCACACAAGATTTGGGTTTTGACCATTGCGCCATCCTGAATTATATCCCTTACCCGGAAGTTTGTCTGGAAGGTCTGAAAGATAGCATTAACAGTCTTGACGCGATTGACCTTGCCCATACGTTGCGTCCCGAAGTTATCAATAAAGAGATTGCCGGGTTTCTTGTCGGACATGACGGGTGCTGCCTTTCGTGCATCCCGGTACATTTGCAGACGGAAGAACTGGCGATGCAAGCCGTAAGTGTATCGGGTAATCAGGCATTGAGCTACACAACGGTACGTGAGGACTTGAAAACGGAAAAAGTATATCTGGCAGGCATGGGAAAAGACAGCTTTCAGTCATATCTGCACATACCGGAACAGAAACGGACACCGGAAATTTGCCTTGTTGCGGAAAAGCTGTATCCACAGCTTTTTGAGAAAAGACCGGAGGTGATACCCGAACACGTAAAAAAGGGCTGTAACATTTATACGTTGAGTAAAACTCTGGAAGGTGCAACGGGCAAAAAGTACGACGTGGAAGAGGTGAAAAGGCTCTATAACGGAGGAACACTCCGTGCAGACCGCTTCATCACACCGGGCGGAACGCTGAGAAATCAGAAAGTGTACTTTGATAAGGAAAAGAAAGAGTTCTCTTTCAAGCCGTTGAAGCAGGAAAAGCGGAAAGGATTCAGAAGGTAGGCGTTATGGTGAGAGTGACGATAGAAGTAGCGGGATATGTACTTGAAACGAGATTGGAGAGCGTGCCGCAAGTAGGCGACGAAGTGGAACTGACGGCGGGGATGCTGACCGATACTGCTGTACCAAAACATTGTATCGGATATGTGTATCTGGTTACGGGTCGCAGATGGAAGCAGGAAACGGAAACTCTTTGCCAACTGGAACTGAAAAAGTTACTGTAAAATACTCCTATGTCCATTGAAACGGAGCGATTACCCGACCGGGTAGTCGCTCCGTTTTTTTTGCATATAGCAGGCAGTTACTATGTAAAATATTTATATTTGTAGGTAGTAATACAAACCATAAAGTCATGGCAACAATTTATAAAATTATAGGCGGGGGAGAAAAAGTTTTGCAAAATGTACAGGCAGGTGTACCAACCGAATATATCAAGGTGGAAAATTCGGATTGGGCAGAGAAACGGGACTGTAACGGTCAGGATTTCTCCACTAATATAATGTGGTGTACCAATTTGGAGATTTTACAGCGATGGGCAGATGATTGGGCGGGGTGTGAAGTGGAGCTGGTGGAAACAAAAGAAAAGGAGGAACCGTTTTAGCATAAAGTTCAAATGCCGTATCTAATATTTACGGCATAAAAAATAACCTCCGAACCTTCGGAGGTTTGAACAAGGGCTTTTTGCTACTTTTGTGCCGCCTTAGCTCACTGTCAAAAGTAGCCGCCGGACGGCTTTTACCGTCCGACTGCTTGCTTTATTGCCTGGAATATACCTTTCTTAGCAGGAAATACCATGTATGCAGATTTACGCTGTATGCTGCATCCGTTTCACAAACACCTTTCTTGAAATGGTGCTCCAATCTCAAACAGGCAAGTTCTGAACCGAAAGCATAAATATCTTCTTCCATGACTTCCACTGTGATGGTTTCTCCCGCTACTTTAGACCAATCATTTATTATCCGCTGTAACTTATCGCCTTGCATATAATCTTGTAAAACAGTCATTTCTGCACCTCCTTAGCTTTTGTCCGTAACCATTCGTCACGCTTATTCCTGCACTCTTCCAATGTCGGTTTGACGGTCGAAAACAGTGTGCCGTCCACGTCTCTGTAATCGTATTGGATATAGGTCTTTCTCGGTTTGTGCGAGAAACTGAATTTTTCGTATTTTTCAGTACCTGCCGTTTGGCAGGTGCTTACTCCGTTAATAGTCATTTCTGTTGCCATAATCGTTTATTTTATAATTTGTTCCTGCTTGAAACCATTCAGACAATAAAGAACGGCTTCTTCTTTTGTCTTGGCATTGTATATATACTTTGTCGGACTTTCTGATTGATAGGCTTTAACTTGGTATTTGCCTCTTTTACGGATAATATAAACATTCCAAAGGTCGTGAAACATAAACTTGAACCGCATACTTTCGCCCTCCTTAAAATCTCCACCTTCGAGAAAAGAGTTAAATTCATCTTTGCCAACCATTACCGTACAATCCATATCGGCAAACTTTCGTCCCGCTACCACTTTGGCATAACGGTATTCATTTTTGAAAGTATAGCTGTCTTTATAATATTGAAGAATTTCTGTCGGAGTGACTTCTATCGGTTCTCCTTCTATGGTGAATTGATATGTTCTGTCGTAAAAATCTTTAGCGTGTTGCAATGACCTTTCCGCTATTGCACGTGTTTCTTCCGAATACACATCGTAATCATAGATACGGATACCGTCCTGCTTCAGTTCGCTCACGAAAGATGAAATATAATCACCCGTTGGGAATGAGATTTGCAATAGCCATGTACCCTTTTCTTCGCTGTGTAAAATGAAATAATACTTTTCCATGTTATCTGTTTTTATGGACTGGCTATTATGCCAGTCCGATTAATAAAAAATTAAAAATGTACAGACAAAAGTCTGTTGGCTAAAATCATGTCGGGGTTGCTCGTATAGCGTTGGTGTAACCAAAAATGGTGCGAGCCGTAGCCGTAAGCAAAGAATTTGTCCAGTTCGTTTGTTTCGGCAAACTTTCTGATACTATTTCTCAATTCTTCTTCGTTCCTTGTCAATGTAATGACATTGATAAGGGTAAGGAGCATTTCGGGAATTTTATCATCCCACATACAAAGCATTGTTTCAAATCTGACTTCCATAATGTTGCTATTTTAAAGGTTTGTATTATGCTGCGTTCATCATCCGTTGCTGTATGAGACGGATATTTCGATTTACAAGGTTTATTATCCGTTTGTGGTATTGGGTATCTTCATTTCTAATACCACGAGATTGAACGATTTGCAGGGTTTCCAACGAGATTTCTATTGTTTCTATCCGTTTGTCACCGATACGTGCGGAAAGGATAAGAGAATCAGTTTTCTTGAAATAATCGTTCGTAAAAACGCAATGGTGCATTGCCTTTCCTTCCTCGTAAAATTCCTGTACGCTTTGAAGGACTTGGATACAGAGTACACCATCCGAAAAAACAATGTCGAGATACTTGGCTTTCATTTCGGCATAGATGCGTTCATTCTCCTGCATCTGTTCCAATTTCCTGCGTATCGCTTCCTGCTTTTCAATTTCCCGTCTGCGTTCCCATTCCCTTTCCTGCCGTTCCCGCTGTCTGTTACGCATTGCCACTAAATTGTCGTGCTCTGTTTTCAAATCAGTTGGGCATACGTATTTAGCGTTCTGCGTGTCCTTGTGGAAGTGGTTCAACAGTTCGATATAATCGCACCACATCGTTGCATCTTTGATTATATATCCGTTACGGACGCAGATTTTTACGGAGTTCCAAAGACTTCCCATCTTACGGGGAAAGTGTACGAAATGAGGTAATATGGCGTGTTGTCCTGCTTTCAGCAAAGTTTCGACTTTGCTGTCGTTCAGAAGCGATTGTAAGAATTTGACGGGACTGGCATTGTGGAAACTACCCTTAAATCCGTTGCGCTTGAATATCGGCAGGACACGCACACGTGGATAGCAATCGTAGTTTGAAATAATGTCGTATATTTCATGGTGCGGTCGTATCTCTATGTCGCTGTTGAAACACCATAAGTCTTTATATAACCCCATTCCTCTTAACTTAGCCATCGTGATAATCTTGCCATTAGGCATTATCCACCGCTGCGCCACTTCGCTATAAAAATAGTCGGTTGCCCTGCCTTTCTTGCTTTCTGCCTTAATCATCACGATACGCACCACTTGGAAGCCTTTGCAGGTGGTTACGACACAGAAGTAAAGGCACTGTTTAAACGTGCGTTTGCGTGTGTCATTTACCTTTAGTTCCTTTCCGCAACAGGGACAAGTACATCCGCAAACGGTATCTACTAACGTGGTTTCGCTTTTCCATGTGTGACCGCAATCGCCACACGTGAGGGTGTCCTTTGCTGTACGGTAAGCAATATGTTCAAAACAATGGTTGTATGCCCATTCCACTTGTTTCCCGGTGATAGGTTTAAGTCTTTTGCTTAATACTGCTATCTGTTTTTGCTGTGCTGTTCTCGGTTTCATAATCTTGGAATTTTAGAATAATGTCATTTGTACGTTGGTGTTATTGTTCTCTTTCTTGGTTGTGGGCTTGCGCTGCGTCATTCTCTGATAGGCTTCCCTCTGCACTCTTTCAATAGCTTGCTTGCGTGCTTCCTCTTTTTCTTCGCAAGTGAGTTCCACCACATGATTGACCGTTACTCTTGCGTTTATCGGCTTGCCTACTTCGATATTGTCCTCGTCATAGTAGTGTACTGCCATCGAATAGATTTCTCCGTCCGTGAAGCCATTACAACCGCTTTTCTGTACTTCGTTCAGAATATAGGTGCAGCAATCGTTTATGTTCTTCCCTGCCTTTTTATAGGTGGCAGCGAAGAGTATATCTTCCGCTGCACGCTGTGACAAATAGGCTTGTATCGTTCTCTTGAAATGGGGTGTTGTATCCATGATGTTAAATTTTAGATGGGTTGTCATTCGTGAAAATTATATTGCAGTCCTCTACTTCGGCAGGTAAACCGAAAAGGGGACAATGTGAGAAATAAGGCTGTGCATTTCCTTCTTCGTCCGTCATGGGCGAAACGGTTTGCACTTTCCAATTATTCAGCCAATTATCTATCATTCGGATTTCTTCATCCGTCAGTCCCGTTGCATCATCGTTTATGAGGTAACACAGACTCCATGTAGGTATCTTTTCTATGCTTGTATTCATTTCCATTGTGATTGTCATTTTAAAAGGTTGTTAAACGGTTGCTTGAATAATCTCCATGAGGTATTGCGGGTTTACCTCGCTGAAACAGTATGAGATAAACTCTTTCCGTGCTTCTGCACACAATTCCCTGTAAAGTTCCCGTAACGTGCTGATATTGCCGTTCAGATAGGTTTCTACCATGTATTCGTAGATGTTCTCCACTTCGTAATATCTGCATTGCTGCGCTACTGTCTTGCTGTATCGTTTCATAAGGCTGTATTATTTGAATAGGTTGATAATCTGTTTATTGTCCTGCTGCGCTTTCTTGATGGTGTAGAAAGTTCCTCCCTTGAATATGCCGTCCCAATAGGCGATTACTACACTGGCGTGTTCCGTCAGATAATCGTTCCTGCGGTGGAAACACCCCCTGTAATAGCTTTCGGAAAGTATTATCACTTCGTCCGCTTCATTCAACAGGATTTGATATTGTATCTTATCCAACGGTTCGTAACGTGCGGATTGGTTACGGAACGGGACAACGGCTATCAAACGGATGTCGTTGTACTTCCACTTGCAAACGGTTACTGCGGACGCTGCCAATAAATCGAAGCCTTCCGCCATGCCGTTATAAAAAGTCCTGCATCCCTGTTTATACAATGTTTCCACCTGCTCAATGACGGCAAGTTGTATCTGTCCGAGAATACACGGATTACTTCCGCTTACTTGTAAGATGCGCTCTTTCCTGTGTCCTGTGAACGCTACTGCATGAGTGTTGTCTGCTGCCATAAACGTATCGTATTAAAGGGTAAGTAACCAAAGGATAAGACCGAAGAAAGCAGCCACCGAAGCCAAAGCAATGATACAGCCGACTGCAAACTGAATGATGCCACCTGCGATATTTGCCACCAGCGAGAGGATGAAATAACCTGCCCAAAGGATAACGACCACCACCATTTTCACAACTGCCATCCCTAACCGAGCCGCCATTCCCAATAATTTATGCGGGAATAGATTCGCAGCAACGATATTGTTTCTAAATGTATTTTCTTTTCTTGCTTTCATAATCACGACTTTTTTTTTATGCGTTAATGAGTTGTTGCAACTGACTTGTTTCGTGGGCTTCTTTAAGGCAGAGCGTTTTACAGAACCAAATTTTTTTGGCAGAATACTACCCGGAGCTTGCGCAGGTGTGGAGATTGTGACACAAAAAATTTGGTACGCCCGTAAAACCCTGACTTATCTTTGCCCGCGCAACAAGTTAGTTGCTTGCAAACAACTTGTTAACTTCAAGAATAAAATGGAGTGATGGTAAGTGAAAGCAAGGGGAGAAATCTGAAAACAAGATTGTTGCAAGCTATTCCCGTGAAATTGAGATAGCTTGCTATTTTCCCAAAAAACGAAAAGGAAAATAAGAAAGATGAGTTGCGCTCTGTCCGAAAAGCAGCTCTTTCCAAAGTGAAGTGAGAAAAAACACTAAAAAAGAAATATTCCTGCTGCCTTTGTTCTCCAAACGGGCGGTTTTAGTCTATATTTGGAAAACCCTATGTTTATAAGCCTATGATAGAAAGTTACGAACTTCCCTTAGCACGAGAATATAAAGAAGAACTGGACGAGCCGCCGGGAGAAGAAATGTGCCGATGTCTGTTGAAAGAGATAAAAGGCGAGTTCCTGATTATGCAGGACGAGGAGGATAAGTTCTATTACCTTCGTAGGAATGATTGCGATCTGGTACACGTATGCGGAAAGCATAATTGGTGTATCATCCATGAAAGCCGGTTTAACAAGGACTTGATGATCGGTATCGGACTGGCTGACATAGATACGTTTGAATCATGTTTCTACCGGGTGAAAGACCATGACACGCGGCAGATGTGGAAAGATATTCTGAATTTCGTGTTTTTCAAGAGTTTTTCTGTCCCGTCGTATTTTCTGTACAACAGCAAATTCAAAGGGCAAACGGAACTTGACGGAACAGATTGTTATTATATACATGACTATTTCCCTTCACATTGCGGACGGGTTCATATAGACCGGGAACGGGCAAGGCATTCGGTATATGCGTTTAAAGATGGCGAGAAGCCGTATCTGTGGGCAAAGATTTTTTCGCTGTGTATTGAGCAGCTCCCGGTCTTTCAAGAGATACGAGAGAACGCCGTGCTGATTCCTATTCCTGCATCTACGAGGGAAAGAAATGTGCAGCGTTATGCGAGATTCTGCCGGATATTGTCGAATATCCTAAAGATTGAGGACGGGTTCAGGGCAATATGGATAGCCCAAAGCCGGGAGCAGTTGAAAGGAACGGTAGGTACTGATAAACTGGAAAATATAGAGTTCAATGCAAAGTATATCAAAGGAAAGGATGTGATTCTTTGCGATGATGTGACTACGACCGGACAAAGCCTGATTCAGATGAAGCGGAAAATGCTGGAGCTGGGCGCAAAGTCGGTCATAGGGGTATTCATGGCAAGGACAATAGAAACGTAAAAGGAAGCTGTTCTGGAAGAATCGTGTTTCACTCGTTGAAGAGAAAGCGGGTGACAATCATAAAAGCTACCGCTTGCACAGCCGTATGAAAGAAGTGTCCCGTCTGTCAATGTGGTGCTTGCACCTGCTTGCAGACGGGATATTTCTTTAGGCTGTGCCGTAGTCTGAAAATGGTTGCCTGAACTTGTGAGGGTAACGGTTTTCAGACGAAAATACGGGCTTTTATGCCGCTTTAAATGAGTGAATCGGTATAGATGAAAAAGTAAGTAAAATTATCTCCGAACATCGCTTGCGATTTCAAAATAAGTCGTACCTTTGTAATTGAAGAGTTATTTGAAATATGCAAATCACAGAAGTCCTAAACATTCTGTATTGCGCTAATTCGTAACCTATCAAGGGTTACAATAGCAAAAAAACGATTTAATACTCTTAGTTTTCAATTACTTCCATAAAATTTCATACCTTCTTAACGCAAAGAATGCATATTCCCTTATGTTTTCCAAACCTTCCGGAAGATTCATTTCTTCCATTCGGGTATCATAAAAAGCCCAAGCTCCTATCTTTTTCAACGACTGTGGCAGTACAAGTTTTTTAAACGCCTTACAACCACTAAAACAATTGTTTGGAATCTCTGTGATACCTTCCGGAATAACAAGCGGATTTGCAGAAAACCACTCGCAACGCCAAAACAAACCATCCGATAATTTCTTTAAAGAAGCTGGAAGATTAATCTCCTGAATACGAGAATTAGTAAAAGCAAATCGACCAATTTCAACTACGTTATCAGGCAAGATTACCCGTCGTATATTAAGAAAATCAAATGTCACATCCGGATAATAAAGAGCATATTCCGGAATCGTATTATTCTCAATAGTCGCATATTCCAAATTGATCACTGTCAATTTTCCAAAACGGGCACAATTATATAATGTTCTGAAATCCGCCTTATTTATAGTACCTTTTACTACAATCGAATCCATTTCATCCCAATCGTCATCCAAATTATTATCCAATTCTCCCGGAGCGGGAACAGTGATAACTTTATAAGATTGAGCAACACTCAGTGAAGTCATTAGCAACAAGCATAGTAAGCTAAAGATGTATTTATTTAATTTCATACGCTTTGTATCATTAAGAACGTTTTGTCATAGTAATTTCATATTTTTATTCGAGTAGATGAGAAGAACCTACCATACAAATTTTATCCCCCCTTTCATAAGTTGCATGGTTTAATATTTTTATTTAATACAAATATACATTTAATAATAATCACCTCAAAATAAAGAACTTACATTCTTTAAAATATTATTTTAGCAAAAGACATTCAGTGCTTACTTCACTACCACTTTTTCAGTTTCCCGACCTGCCTTCACCAAATAAATCCCCGGTGAAACCGTAAGAGCAAATGTACCGACCACTTTTTCTTGCCGAACCAGATTTCCATTAACCGCATAAACACTGACTCTTGTCGGTATATCCGTAGGATTGTTTATTATAATCTCTCCATCGGAGATACTGACCGTACAGCTTGGCGCGAAGGTTATTCCACAGGAAGAAGGGAAATTATCGGTTTCTACTACTTGCTGAAAATCCTGCCAACCGGAAGCATTACGATATAAATCGCCTGAACCTTTAGGAACATAAAGAGTACAATTTTTACCAGACCAATAGAAAGGTCCATCATAATCATTAATAGGATCTAATTCAGCTATCGGAGGAGTTTTAGCCATACAATATACTTTTTGAAGATATTTTAATCCATTAAATGCACCTTCTTCTATCAATTCAAGGGTTTCAGGAAACACAAATTCCACAACATTTGTTGCTTCAAAAGCATAAAAACCAATACTTTTTAATTTTTTAGGCAGCTTGATATAATTTAAATCATAATCCAATTGAAAGGCACAGTTTCCAATCCTAGTTACTCCATCAGGTATAATAATGGTATCTATTTCATTGCTGTAAGCTAAAAACAAGTCGGGAATTTCAGTGACGCCAAGTGGAATATTTATACTCCTCAAACTATCTGTCATTGCAAAAGCACCTATTCCCAAATGAATTACACTTTCAGGAAGCACAACTCTCCTTAATAAGAAAGAACTCCAAAACGCTGAATTCCCGATAGAATCCAGTCCTTCCGGAAGATTCATTTCATCCATTCGGGTGTTATAAAATGAAAAACCATCTAATATTTTTAATGATTGGGGTAGCACCAGTTTCCGAAAACTCTGGCAATGGGCAAAACACTCCCATGGAATTTCCGTAATACCTTCAGGAATGACAAGAGGATCTACTTCCATCCAATGGCATCCGCAGAACGAACCCGCTGAGAACTTTTTTAAAGAGGCAGGAAAATTTATTTTCTTGAGACGCATATTTGAAAAAGCCCATTCTCCTATCTCCGCGATATTATCAGGTAAAATAATACGTTGAATATTAAGATAGTCATCCGTAATATTAGGATAAAAAAGGGCATAATCAGGAATCCTGTTACCTTCTATTGTCGCACCCTCTAAATTAAGGACAGTCAGTTTTCCTAGATGTGAACAACTATATAAAGTCTGGAAATCCACCTTATTGATAGTGCCTTTTACTACAACAGAGTCTATTTTATCCCAATC